>NZ_RDSM01000001.1:653448-1306897 GCF_004115155.1 Granulicella sibirica | reverse complement strand
GATGAGCTGATTCGGATCTACCCGCAGGCGGAGGCGAACGTTGACGAACTCGCCGGGCCAGAGTGTGCGGTCGGCGTTGGAAAAAGTGGCCTTCAGGCGAACGGTTCCGGTTGTGGCATCGACGGAGTTGTCGATGAAGTCGAGACGGCCTTTGGCTGGCAGGTGGTCGCCGTTGGTTGCCTCAACCTCCAGCGAGCCTATCGCGCTGAGCCGCTGCACCTCAGCGAGCGCCTGTTCGGGGGCTCCGAAGGTGACACGGATAGGCGCCAACTGAAGCAGCGTGACGAGCGTTGTATCGTTTTGCAGAACGACATTGCCAGCCTTGACCGCGATGGCTCCCGTACGCCCCGAGATGGGAGCGGTGACGTCGGAGAAGTTGAGCTGAAGCTGCGTCTGTGCGAGGCGAGCGCGATCGGCCTTGACGGCTCCTGCTGCCGCGGCGATGGCGGCCTGATCGGCACGAAGACTGGAGCGGGCGGCGTCGCCGGCGGTGACGGACTGGTTGACTGCCTGGCCTGAGATCACGCCGAGCTGGCCAAGCTTCACCGCGATGTCGGAATCAGCCTTGTGCTGCCTTTGCGAGGCGTCGTCTCGCGCCGCAACGGCGACGGCCTGTTGCTCCATGGCGATGTCGCGGTCGAGCTCGGCCTGCTGCTGCGCCTGTTGACGGCTCATGGTGTCGCGATCGATGGTGAAGAGGAGCTGACCTTTGGTGACGTCCTTGCCTTCGGTGAAGGCGACTGTTCTGATCTGGCCCGCGATGCGTGGCTTCACGTCGACACGCTCGACAGCCTCAACATTGCCTACGGCTTCGACCTCGAGGGGTACGTCCTGCGATATGACCTGAGTGATATGAACGGGGACAGCCTCGGGTGAGGACGCATCAGCGTGGACCACGGCACGAGAGCACGACGCGAGCGGGATGCACATCAGGATGCATAGTGGCGGGAGAACCTTACGTACCTTCATGCGCGCTTTACCTCAGAAGTTGAGCTTGGCCCTTTGTGCTTCGCGTGAAAACCGATATGCAGCCGGAGGTGCGAAGAGTGCAGGGAGTAGCGTCGAATGTGCGGTGGGCGATACTGCCTCCCGCTGGTTTGGAGCCAGCTCGATGGGATCGTTGGGAGGGGCCGCGATGCCTGACGGCTGGAGGCTCGTTGGCTGCAGCAAAGCGGGTGTTCGCTGCAAATGTCTTGTCGATGTCTCCTGGGAGGGTGATGCTGGCGCTTGAATGTTCTGTTGAACGAATCGTGGAACGCGTTAGATTTACTCAGAGACGAATCAGCCCTCCGGGGTGAAAGAGCAGACGCCATGAACGCTTCCACGAGATCCCCGGAGGACCAAAACACCATGGCGATCGAAGAGATATCCGCTGAAGAAGCTGCGACGCCGCTAGGCAGGGAGCTAAATGGCTATGCGGTGATTGTGCCGTTGGCGGCGATACTGGCGCTGGCTACGGCAGCCGAATGCGGGTCCGTGACCCATCCGGCGTCGGTGGCGTATGGCGCGGTCCTGTGGGGATGGTGGGGCACGATTGCGTGTGTTCTATGGAAACTGGCGCCTCGGTTGCCGGTCGTGTCCCGGCTTTCTGTAAAGACAATTCTGCTGCATGCAGTTTCGGGTTTGATCCTCGCGCTGGTTCATCTGTCGCTGCTTTGGGGTATCGGCTTTCCGCTGGGGTGGGGTCAGTCCAATCAAAAGATGATGCGGGGGGTTCTGTTTAACATCAACCGGGTTGGCCTCGAGCTCCTGATCTACGGATTCATTATCGGGATCACCGGGGTCGTTCAGCATAAGCTGCGCGCGCAGCACGATGCCATGCGCTCCCTCGAGCTTCAGAAACAGCTCTCGTCCGCCCATCTGCGCGCGCTGCAGATGCAACTGGAACCTCACTTTCTCTTCAACACGCTGAACGCGATTACGACATTGGTGGAGCTTGGACGGCAGAGCGAGGCGGTCGAGATGCTGTTGCATCTGAACCTCATTCTGAAAAGCACATTGAAACGGACAACGCCGGAGAAGGTTCCGCTTTCGCAAGAGCTGGAGATGATTGATAACTATCTCGCGATTGAGCAGATTCGATTTGCGGACCGATTGCAGGTGCAGATCAAGGTCGATCCTGGAGCACTGGACGGCATGGTGCCGTGCTTCCTGTTACAGCCGATCGTTGAGAATGCGATACGCCATGGAATTGCAAATTGCGTCAGTGAAGGAAAGGTGGAGGCTTCCGCGAGGCGAGAAGGCGGGAACCTGCACCTGCGGGTTCGGGACACGGGAACGGAAGCTGGCATACCGGCGCAGAACGGACACGGAATTGGGCTAAAGAATACGCGGGAACGGCTCGTGCACTTCTATCGAGATGAGTTCGCGATGAAGGCTCAGCCGCTCGATGAAGGTGGCTTTGAGGTTGCGATCATCATCCCCTACGAGCCGCAGAGACGATGAAGATGAAGGCCCTCATTGCGGATGACGAGCCACTGGCGCGGGAGCGATTGCGCTTTCTTCTCGACGGCGACGACGAGGTCGAACTGGTTGGAGAGTGCAGGAACGGAGCCGAGGTAGTGGCATCGCTGAAAGCGGAGCAGATCGATATTCTGTTTCTCGATATCGAGATGCCAGGCAAAGGAGGTTTCGAAGTGATCGAGCAGATGGGTGCGGCCCAGATGCCGGTGACCGTGTTTGTGACGGCTCATAACCAACATGCGCTCCACGCGTTTGAGGTGCACGCGTTCGACTACCTGACCAAGCCCGTCGAACGGGAACGGCTGAAGGCGACGCTAAGTCGAGCCAAGGAACGGATTGCTTCCGATGCTGCTCTCTTGAACCAGGAACGCCTGAAACAGGTTCTGACTGAGACGGGGATGCGTGGGGGTGGAACAAAAGAGTACCCGAAGCGGCTGCTGGTGCCGAACGGAGCGAAAGACGTGGTCGTCAACATCCAGGAGATCGAATGGATCGAGGCCGCGGACTACTACTCGTGCCTTCACGTTGGGACGAAGACGTTCATGCTGCGGGAGACGGTGAAGCAGTTGGAGAATACTCTCGATCCTGCCCGGTTTGTGAGAATCCACCGCTCGACAATTGTGAATATGGACTATGTCTGCGAAGTAGCGCGAGAGGGCCGCAACGAGGCATCGGTGCTTCTAAACCGTGGACAACGGCTGAAGATGAGCAAGAACGGGTGGCAGAATTTAGTCGCGGCCAGCAGATCATTCTGAACGCGCCAGGCGACCGAATGTCAACTAGTCTGGGCCGGGAGGATCACAGCCGCAGGCTCATCACCAGTATTGCAGTTCGCGCTTCGAGCAACTTTCCAGAGAAGATGCCTGTCGGGAGTACGCTAGCGTCTCGGCAACCGGCATCCTAGCTGTTGTGCACCTAGTTTTGACTGATCTGGTCTAGAGCGAGGTTGAGTTCAAGAACATTGATCCGCGGTTCGCCAAGAAGGCCGAACTGGCGCGGCGTGATGTGGGATTGGATGAGGCGGTTTACCTCCGACTTGGAGAGGTGGCGAGCTTGGGCTATGCGCGGACCCTGATAGAGTGCGGCATCGGGAGTGATGTCAGGGTCGAGTCCGGACGCGGAGGCCGTGACGAGGTCAATAGGGACGGGCTGGCCAGTCTGCTCGTTCGCCACCGATCTATTGATGCGGTCGACGAGGGTTTTGTTAGTCGGGCCTAAGTTCGAGCCGGAGGAGGCTTGGGCATCGTAGCCGATTCCGGCTGCGGACGGTCGGGAGTGAAAGTAGTTCGGTCCCGTGAAAGGCTGGCCGAGAATGCGGGATCCTATGAGGTGCCCATTGCTGATGATGAGTTGGCCGTTGGCCTTATCGCGGAAGAGAGCTTGGCCTATACCCAGGATCGTGAAGGGATAGGCGATCCCGAGAAAAAGAGCGGTAATGACCGTGTAGGCGATGGCGGTAGCGAGGGTACGCTTCATGGGCTTGCTCCCTGATAAATGTTCCATTATGCGAGGTGGATGCCGGTGATCAAGAGGTCAATGAGCTTGATGCCGAAAAACGGAACGATGATTCCGCCCAGTCCGTATATGAGGAGATTGCGCTGAAGCAGCGACTCAGCCGAGAGCGCTCGATAACTCACGCCGCGCAGAGCAAGCGGGATAAGCGCGACGATGACGAGCGCATTGAAGATGACGGCTGAGAGCACGGCCGATTGCGGAGTGTGAAGGTGCATGATGTTGAGCACCTGCAGGACCGGAAAGACTCCCGCGAACATCGCCGGGATGATGGCGAAGTACTTGGCGACATCATTTGCGATCGAGAAAGTGGTGAGTGCGCCGCGGGTCATCAGGAGTTGCTTGCCGATGGCGACGATCTCGATGAGCTTGGTCGGGTTAGAGTCCAGATCGACCATATTGCCGGCTTCTTTGGCTGCCTGGGTCCCGGAGTTCATGGCGACGCCTACGTCCGCCTGAGCAAGTGCGGGCGCATCGTTGGTGCCGTCTCCGGTCATGGCTACAAGCTTGCCCTCAGCCTGTTCGCGGCGGATCAGGTCCATTTTGTCTTTTGGTTTGGCTTCTGCGAGGAAGTCGTCGACGCCTGCTTCGCGCGCGATGGCTGCGGCGGTAAGAGGATTATCGCCGGTGATCATCACCGTGCGGATGCCCATACGGCGGAGTTCGTTGAAGCGCTCCTTCATACCGCCCTTGACGATGTCCTTAAGATGGACCACACCCATGGCGCGATCACCCTCAGCAACGACGAGCGGAGTGCCACCAGAGCGCGCGACTGCTTCTACATTGTGGCGGACCTCCCGTGGAAGGCTGGAGCCGAGGTCGACGAGATACGTTTCAATCGCGTCTGCCGCGCCCTTGCGGACGATGCGTTCGTCGAGATTGACGCCCGACATGCGGGTAACAGCGCTGAACGGGATAAAGGTAGCGTTCTTGAGATTGAACTCGCGCCCGCGCAGGCCAAATTTCTCTTTGGCGAGGACTACGATAGACCGGCCTTCAGGCGTCTCGTCGGGAAGAGAGGAGAGTTGGGCTGCGTCAGCGAGTTGATCGGCACTGACTCCGGGTGCGGGCAGGAAGGCACAGGCCTCACGGTTGCCGATGGTGATGGTCCCAGTCTTATCGAGCAGCAAAGTGTTAACGTCGCCCGCCGCCTCGACTGCCCTGCCCGACATAGCGAGAACGTTGTGCTGGACAAGGCGATCCATACCGGCGATGCCGATGGCCGAGAGCAGGCCGCCGATGGTCGTGGGGATGAGGCAGACGAGCAGCGACACGAGCACAAAGATAGTTTGCGGCGCACCCGCGTAGACGGCAAAGGGTTGGAGAGTGACGACGGCAAGGAGAAAAATGATGGTAAGACCAGCAAGGAGAATATTGAGAGCGATCTCGTTGGGCGTCTTCTGACGCTCGGCACCCTCTACGAGAGCGATCATGCGATCGATGAATGTCTCTCCGGGATTCGATGTGATACGGATACGGATGAGGTCGGAGAGAACGCGCGTACCACCCGTGACAGCGGAGCGATCGCCACCGGCCTCACGGATGACAGGCGCGGACTCGCCGGTGATGGCGGACTCATCAACCGAGGCAACCCCGAAGATGACCTCGCCATCTCCTGGAATCATCTCGTTGACCGCGACGACAACGACGTCGTCGACGCGCAGTTGCGAGCTTGGCACCTCTTCGATAGCTCCGTCATTCGAGTCTTTACGAAGACGACGTGCAACCGTCTCGCTCTTGGCTTTGCGGAGGCTATCCGCCTGTGCCTTGCCGCGGCCCTCCGCCATAGCCTCGGCGAAGTTTGCGAAGAGCACGGTAAACCAGAGCCACAGTGTGATCTGTAGATTGAAGCCGAAGTCCCTGTGGTGCCTGAAGCTAACAACAAGCAAGACTGTGGTGAGGACACTGCCGACCTCAACAATGAACATGACCGGGTTCCTCGCCATGCTACGTGGGTCAAGTTTGCGCAGGGCCTCGATGGAAGCGCGGCTGAGGATCAGGGGTTGAAAGAGAGCGGTCTGTTTCGCCATGATGTACTTTCTTCTGAATTAGTAGGTGTTGCCGGCGTGCATCTGGAGATGCTCGAGGATAGGACCGAGCGCGACAACCGGAAAGAAAGTGAGCGCGCCGACGATGAGGATGACGGAGCAGAGCAGGACGACAAACAGCGGTGTAGTAACCGGGAAGGTGCCTTGCGATACGGGAACGATCTTCTTCCTCGCGAGGTTGCCGGCGATGGCAAGCATGGGAATGATCATGAGGAAACGGCCGGCAAACATGCTGAAGCCGAGCGTGTAGTTGTACCAGTTGGTATTGGCGTTGAGTCCTGCGAAGGCACTTCCGTTATTGCCCACGGCGCTTGCGAAGGCGTAGAGAATCTCAGACAACCCGTGTGGACCCTGGTTTGCGAGGCTTGAGGTCCCAAAGGTGGGCGCGAGCACTGAAACCGCAGAGAAGCCCAGGATGAGCAGGGGGAAGATGAGAAGGTAAAGCATCGCAAGTTGAATGTCGGCGGCTTCAATTTTCTTGCCGAGGTACTCGGGGGTCCGACCGACCATTAGACCTGCAATAAAGACAGCGAGCAGGACAAATATGAGCATGCCGTACATGCCCGCACCAACGCCACCGAAGACGATCTCGCCAAGCAGGATATTAACCATGGGCACCATGCCGCCGATGGGGGTGAAGCTGTCATGCATGGAATTGACGGCGCCACAGCTCGCATCGGTGGTTATGGTGGCGAAGAGGGCTGAGTTGGCTATTCCGAAGCGGACTTCTTTGCCTTCCATGTTGCCGCCAGGTTGCGTACCGGTCGAAACCTGAGAGACATGATGGAACAGAGGGTTGGAGCGAGATTCGGCATGGTATGCGGCAAGTACACCAACGAAGAAGAACATGCTCATTGCAGCGAGAATGGCCCAGCCGTGACGCGGCGAACCGACCATGCGTCCGAGGGTGAAGGTAAGCCCCGCCGGTATAAGAAAGATGGACAGCATTTGTAGGAAGTTGGTAAACGGAGTGGGATTTTCAAACGGGTGAGCGCTGTTGGCATTGAAGAAGCCTCCACCGTTCGTTCCGAGCATCTTGATAGCCTCCTGAGAGGCGACGGGACCTTGGGCGATGTTCTGCACGGAGACGGTCTGAACTGTGGATGCCGCGCCATTGGTGCCCGGTGTGCTTACATCCTGTTTTTCGACGAGAGTGGCAGTGTCGTAAGGCCGCAAATTCTGGACGACACCTTGCGAGACGAGCAAGGTTGCATAGACAAGACAAAGTGGAAGCAGAACATAGAGGATCGAACGAGTCATGTCGACCCAGAAGTTACCAAGCGTTGTCCTCTCCCGGCGCGCAATGCCGCGGATGAATGCGATAGCAAGGGCCATCCCGACCGCTGCGGACCAGAAATTATGCGTCGCCAGACCCAGCATCTGGGTGAGGTAGCTCATTGTTGATTCAGGTACGTAACTTTGCCAGTTGGTGTTGGTCGTGAAGGAGACAGCGGTGTTCCAAGCGAGGCCAGGAGCAACCCCTGGAAGATGCTGCGGGTTGAAGGGAAGCCAGCGTTGTGCGCGCTCGACCCCATATGTCAACAGCATGGTTGTAGCTGAAAAAAGGAGCATGGCAAGGGCATACTGACTCCAACTCATCTCTTCGTCGGGCCGGACGCCGGTCAACTTGTAGAGGATGCGTTCGCAAGGCCCAAGGATGAGGTCGAAAGGCGTGTTTCTTCGTTCATACACGCAGACCATATAGATGCCAAGGGGGCGTGCGAGCACGAGGACAGAAGCGAATAATACTATGATTTGGAGCCAACCGTTGGTCGTCACGACTAGAACTTCTCCGGACGCAGCATTGCGTAGACGAGGTACGCGAGCAGTGCGAAACAGAGCGCGAGGATGAGGATGTTTTCAAGCATTTGGGAGAGGCTTTCTGCTGCGGGTGAGGAGATCGCAGCCGCGAAGGTAGAGGATCGAGATGAGAAAGAGAGCGATGGTTCCAGCGATGCTAAGGAGGTCGGACATGGTGGAGTCCCGGATAAGGTCTGGTCTTAGAAGTGGTAGATAAGGTCCGCGGCTATCACGAACTGAGTCTTCTTGGTGCCGAGGTCATAGGCGGCAGCCTGGTAGCTATGTTCTAGGCGGACCTCCGGGCGTAAGAGGATGGTCGATCCGACCCAGTGGCCATAGCTGATCAGGTGCTCGGAGTATCGGGTCTGGTAGCCGGTCCGTTGCCCCCTTATATCGTCGAGGTAGTCTGCCCGGAAGGAGAGGTAGTTGTGAGTATTGATCTCCCTTTCGACGTAGTTTGTGATTGCATATTCGGGTGCGTAGCAGAGGTGCTGGCCGGGGTGGCAAAAGGCTCCGTTTGCGCCGACCTCTGGAGCGATGGGCTTAGTGACGTTACCGGCGATGTTAGGAACGTCTCGCTCGTACATGTACCAGAACTCGGTATCGGTGTGCCACTTGGCATTGATCTTGTGATACCAGGTTTCGTAGTAACCCTGGAGACTGTTGTAGGCGTACTTGCCTTTGTTAAAGGAGTTAGCGCAGGTGTAGAGAGCGTCGCCACCTTTGTGCCATGTGTAATCGACGCATGCGGTACCGGTTGGAGTCGCATCCTTGGTCCAGGGAGCAACATCGTCTCCGCCCGAGAAGCCAGCTTGTAAGAGCCAGTGGTTTGAGAGCTTGATGCTCGCGACGATACCAGTTTGGGTGTACGGGTCAACCGTGTATAGCAGAGAGTGCGAGTAGGTGTAGTTGTTAGGAGCGAGCTGAGCTTCGATATCAGGCAGCGAGATATAGCGGCCGACTCGGATGTTCATACCCTCGGCTATGTGGGGCACATAGAGGTCAAAGTAAAACATGACAGGATCGTAACCATTCTGGCGGTTATGAACGAGAAGTTGGTCAGACAGGTAACCTTTGGCGGTTGTGTAGCGGTAGTCCTGACCATAAAGCTGAGCGAAGCGAAAACCCCAATCAAGGTGTTCTGTTTGGACAGAGTTGGGGAGGCGCTCGACGTAAAGCACCTGTTGATCGCCAGTCATGCGGTTGGGATTGACGTAGTAGGAAGCGGGGGCATTTGCCCCGGTGCCCTTGTTGGAAGTGGATGCGTTGAAGCCGCCATTGAGCCAGCCGTATACCTTGACGCGGCTCTGGTTGCCGTTGATGGCTTGCATGAGCGGGTAGGTTTGGGTGTCGGGCGCGCCGATGACGGGTGTGCCGCCGACAGAGTAGTCGCTGGATGGAAATGGTGGAGAGTCGAGAGGTGCTGGGTAGCCACGGCGAACAGGATCGGGACCTGCGAGTTCAGCAGGATGCCAATCCATGCGATAAGTGTCAGCAAGTCGCAAAAGAAGAGTGCGATTGCCCTCTACATCCGATGTGGAGGGAGCCTTGTCTGCCTGAGCATCCGGGGATGTAGATTGTGCGTAAAGAGAGGAGCTCCGGGCCGCGAAGGAGATACAGAGGGAGACTACCGCGAACTTTCTACTCAGCATTACCTGACTACTCCAGCCATGAGTAGAACGCTGAAGGACGTTAAGGATCCATAGAAGCGGAGTTAAGAATGCGTAAGTGCGGTTGGGTCAGGGTCTCCGTCAGGGTTGCCGTCAGGTGTAAAGCGGTAGCCGATCCAGGGCTCGTTGCGAACGTAACGCGGCTCGAGCTTCTGATTCGCAACTTCGGGTGCCGCTTCAATCTTCTTCCGGAGCTGAGCGATGAGGACTCGGAGATACTCGGGATTGCCGTCCCCCGGGCTGCCCCAAATCGCATGCAGGAGGATCTTGTGAGTGAGCACTCGGCCGGGATGGCGCGCAAAGAAAACAAGCAGGTCGAATTCTTTGGGGGTGAGATGAAGATCTCTTCCGCGAAAGGTGACATGGTGGCGATCGATGTCGATGAAAAAGTCGCCGGAAGATATCTGGCGGGCGCCAAGGTCGGTAGTGGGACGGCGCAGGCGGGAGCGGACACGCGCCAGTAATTCCTGAATCCCGAAGGGCTTGGTGATGTAGTCGTCCGCTCCTTCGTCGAGCGCCTGGATTTTCATAGGCTCTGAGTTGCGGACCGAGAGGACGATGATGGGGATGTCACCGAGCTTGCGGATGGCACGAGTCAGTGCCAGCCCGTCCATGAACGGCATGGCGAGGTCGGTGATGACGAGCTGAGGCTCGAAGGTGTGGAAGCGCTCGATTGCCTGCTCGCCATCGGATGCGATGGCGACTTCGTAGCCGCTGCTTTCGAGCGATGCACGGAGCACACGTGCGATCTGAGGCTCGTCATCGACGACGAGGATGCGGCGAGACGTCATGCCTGCTCCTGCGTGATGATGTGAAGGTCGGCGTGGGGAGCTCCGGCCATGAAGCGCTGGATCGCGAGGTAATAGAGATATTTCTTAAGACCATTGACGGCTGAGCGGCCGAAGATGACCTGAGTAATACGGCGCTCTGTGACAAAGGCTGCAGTAGCCCGCGCGACACTTGTGTCGCGCAGTTCGATGATCTCGGCCCCGAGGTTTCGTGCAAAGCGGATGTTTCCGTCAAAGGAGCGCATGCGGTCTTCAGTAACCTCTTTGCCCTGATGGACGTGGATGACAAAGAGTTCAGCGCCAAGACCCTCGGCTACCCGCGCTCCACGCGCGATAAGCTGCCGCGCGTGGGGACTGGAGCTGATACAGACGGCAACTTTCTCCTTGACGCACCACTCGCCACCAAGGCGTTTACGAGTGACGTAGGCGTCGAGATTGCGGTCGACAGCGCGGGTCACTTGGCGCAATGCCATCTCACGCAATGCGATGAGGTTACCCCTTCGGAAGAAGTGAGCAAGAGCCCGCTCGACACGCTCTTCCGGATAGACGTCCCCCCGCTTCATGCGGGTTTCAAGGGCTTCGGGAGTGACGTCTGCGAGGACGATCTCGTCGGCTCGTTCGAGCACCCAGTCCGGGATGGATTCACGTACGGTGATGCCTGTCAGGCTCTGGATCCGTGGGATGAGGCTTTCGATGTGCTGGATGTTGACTGTGGTCAGGACGTCGATCTTGGCCTCTAGCAGGTCCATAACATCTTCATAGCGCTTAAGGTGGCGGCTGCCCTCGATGTTCGTGTGGGCAAGTTCGTCGATAAGGACGACGGCGGGTTTGCGGTCTAGAATAGCGTCAAGATCCATCTCGGCGAATAGCGTACCGCGATACTCTAGCTCGCGACGGGGCACGATGGGTAGGTGGGCGACGAGCTCCGCAGTGTTGACGCGGCCATGAGTTTCAACGACTCCAATGAGCACGTTCTCGCCGCGAGAAGAGCGGCGGATAGCCTCGGAGAGCATGGAGAAGGTCTTGCCTACTCCAGGTGCATAGCCGAGGAATATCTTGAGACGTCCGCGAGGATTCTCGGACGCGGCCAGATATTCGAGCCACTGCTCAGGGCTTCTTGACGAGAATGTGGGTTTACCTGGCATCGGTACAATCGATCTTGTGACCTCAAGAGTAACGCGAGAGACGATGCGATGGTGCGCGGCGGTATTGCTGCTCGCTAGTATTTTGGGTGCGTATACCCATCTGCCGGATCTGAACCCGACGACGGTTGCGTTGACTTTGCTTCTTTATATTTTGCTCCTGGCCTCGACGTGGGGCTTTCGCTATGCGCTGACTGCTTCCTTTGTTTCGGCGGTTTGCTTCAACTATTTTTTTCTCCCACCCATCGGGACATTCGTGATCGCCGACAGCCAGAACTGGATAGCGCTCATGGCATTTCTGGCGACTGCTCTAATCGGGAGCAACCTGTCGAATCGGATCCGAACGGAGGCAGATGCAGCCAATCAGAGACGTCGCGAGCTGGAGCTCTTGTATGACTTCGGCCAGAGGCTGCTATCGACTGAGAGCACCCACAAGCTTCTCAATGCCATTCCGCACGATATCGTCAGTGCGTTTCGGTCCCGGGCTGCGGCTCTTTACTTGTTGGACGGGGATCGTGTGTACTTTTCTGAGCCTGTGACATCGGCTGAGAGCCTCGATGTTTTGCGCCAAGCAGTTTTTTCGGCGAACACTTTCTGCGTGGCGCGTAACGGCCAGTTGTCCAGCGGGATCGGGTCGGGACTCCCGAAGCAGCTAGATGCCTCACCGGAGTTGGAGTGGGCAACCCTTTCCCTGCTGGTAGGGGTCAGGCCGATCGGCTCGATCAAGGTGGAGGGTAATCTTCCTTCGCGCGAGACGCTTGAGGCGATGAGCAGTCTGATCGCGATCGCGATCACAAGCGCGACTGCGGTCGAAAAGCTCGCGCGAGCAGATGCGGCGCAAGAGAGCGAGCGACTTCGGGCCGCACTCCTCGATTCGGTTACACACGACTTGAGGACGCCGCTGACGTCGATCAAGGTCTCCGTGACTACTCTTCTGTCGCAGCATAACTTGCGGGAGGTGGCACGCATGGAACTGCTGACTGTCATAAACGAGGAAAGTGATCGGTTGAATCATCTGATTACGCAGGCGACGGAAATGGCGCGCCTGGATGCGAGAGAGATTCGGCTGAACCTCCAGGAACACGACGCACGCGAGTTGATTGATGCGGCGCTGCTCGCTTTTAGCGGATCCATAGAAGACCGGCAAGTGGAGATTCGGCTGTCCGATACCATGCGCAAGGTAGGAGTGGACCTGGAGCTGATGACGAAGGTGCTAATTCACCTGATCGAGAATGCTGTAAAGTATTCGCCAGCCGGTTCTGCGATCTTCATCTCGGGGGGTGCCGAGGGCGGCAACGCATGGATCAGCGTGGCAGATCGAGGCGTGGGGATCGAAGGAATGGAACTGGAGATGATCTTCGACAAGTTTTATCGCGGGCAGAGCCAGCGACACCGCGTGCAGGGAACCGGGATGGGGCTTGCGATCTCCAAGGCGATCTTGGAGGCGCATGGCGGAAAAATCGGAGTAACCAGTCAGGCAGGAAGCGGCTCTGTGTTCACGATCTATTTGCCGTTGCAACCGAAGGCTGACCTCTAAAACGACGGCGTTAGTGGAAAGGCAAGTGGTAGCACCGCCGACAAATCCGTTGCGATCAGAAAGAACGAGACAGCACCAGATCCTTACAAACCCCGATTCGCACAGAGCCACGGCCGGATGGCACATGGCACAAACAGACTGGCCACTAGGCAAAGGGTCAAGAATTTTCTACTCCGCCGACGCCTGAACTCTAGATATCTGAGAGGTCAAACGCTTTCTGAAGACTGAAGGCGATATCGCGCCCATCCAAGAGAGTTCTCAGAATTCGTTGTTTCAATTCCGAACGAAGCTTAGGTTTGAAGGTCTCAACTGCTTGCTCTGGCGTGTCGTAAACCCCCGGGGTAGTCCACAGATTCGCTGAAGCCGGATCTCCAAAGACATAAAGCTTGTACTTGGTGGCCGTGTCGTTCTGCTTCTTGATCGGCTCGATGACGATGTCTTGAAAACCTTGTGAAATCATGCGGATGAGCCTATCACTGTTGTCCTACTTCTGTATAGGCTCCACACAGAGGGCTGGGCGCCGCTCTCAAGAAGACCCACGTCGAGGATTTGTCCGTGATGGTATCTCGGGAGCAACTCAGCAGTTTCCAGGAGGTTGTCTTGACCGGAGTTTAGGGGCTTTATTCGCTCAGAACGCCCTCGCCATAGCTTGGAATTGACTTGTCGCTCTCAACTAATCGAAAGGCTTTAGAATCCTCTTCTCGATCTGGCGTTGCCGACGGCACTAGCCGACGGCTGAATCTTGCGAATGGCTTTTCGATCAAATAGTAGCTACCGATCGCACAGATTGCCATAAGCAGGATTCGTCTACCGAAGCTCCCTCTGCTTGTGGGACAGTCAGGTTCGAAATGGTGTGTAAAAAAGAGCTGTTGCCAGAGATAGAGGCTGTAAGAGATCCGGCCAAGGTAGCGAAGCGGTGCCCATTCCAAGAATCTGCCAAAAACTCCCTCGCTGTTCAAAGTGGACCCAAGAACCACGCAGGGCGTCAGCAGGGTCAACAGAGTAATCTGCCAATTCTTGCCCTGTCCAAGAGGGATGATGCATACCACTGCGACCACTAGCAGAGGCCAGAAACGTAACCACCTGCTGATGACCATTCTTTGGAGAGGATCAGCGGCTAGAACAGCGAAGAGAGCCGCGACCAGAATCGCGTCGACCCGCACGTCAGTATGGAAGCGAACGTGATTCCAGGTGTGACTACGAAGTATCAAGGCCCTGTGGATGAAAACTCCTAAAATCAGGGCGGTCAAGACCTGAATACGATTCCGCAGAGCGGCGAATACAAGGATGGCGGGAAAGATGAAGTAGAACTGCTCCTCAAGGGCGAGCGACCAGAATTGACCCGTATACCAGCCAACTCGGTGAACGAACAGATGACCGTAGTTTCTGGCGAAGAGAAGAGATTCCAACCATTCCCCGGAACCTACCCTTAAATCGAGCTTTCTCGAAAGCACTGCGAGAACGAGCAGGTAAGCTACCGCAGGCGGCAAGATGCGCAGGGCTCTTCGAGCGTAGAACCGCCTGAGATCGATCGAGCCTGTCACGCGCTCCTCGTCAAGCAGACGCGAGCAGATCAAGAAACCGCTAATGGCGAAGAATACGTCGACCCCATAAGACCCGTACTCATAGAACCAACGAGTGCTCAGAGGTCCAAAGGTATGAAGAGAATCGTGAAAGAGGATGACTGCCAGAATGGAAAGTGCTCTCCATCCATCCAGGGTAGGGAGGTAGCCGGACGAGTGGGGTGTGCGCCTCGAAATGGTGAGCATATCCTTGCTCCGCTTACAGAAAATGGGGGCCCGAATCAGTTTTCAATCCATCGGATGGGAGACCCAAGAGGGCAGAACCCTGTCGTGTTCACAGACAAGCAATCGCAGCTCTGCCCATCATCGTGGAAGTGCTCGAGATCTCTCAACGAGGTGCGTTTTGCGTTCCTCTTGTAAGAGTCTTTACTCAGAAAATGAGGACAAGCTAGGCGGTGAATCGTCGTATGAGTACAGAGCAGCGCTCTAATTACTTGATACAAACGACCTTAGCCGAAGACGGAATTGCCAGGAATACAACTTCTTAGCTATTACTTACTTCGGTTTACGGGATGCGCGCACCGAAAGTGTGGCGCTCGCACGCGCGTAGCTTGATTTATAGAGACGCTTCACAACCGCGTTCGATGCGCACCGCGTCTAATCTCGAATGAAGTTCTCGAAAGTAGCTGCCTGCCTCGTTGCCGCCTTCAGTACGGCAGTTCTTCACGCCGACAACGCACGGTTTGACCTCGTCGGCCCCAAGATCGACGTTCGTGTGACGCGCGGGAGTGTAACGCTCCCGATCGCCGAGGTTCCGAACCTTCAGGCGGGCGACAAGATTTGGGTGAAAGCGGACCTGCCATCCACCCAAGCCAACCACCTTTTGCTTATCGTGGCTTTTCTGCGGGGCACAACGAATGAGCCTCCAGACAATTGGTTTACCAAGATCGAGACCTGGGACAAGAAGACAGCAGAGGGGACTACGGTAACCGTTCCAGGCGAGGCGGAGCAGGCCGTTATTTTTATTGCTCCGGAGACTGGCGGCGATTTCGGCACTCTTCGCTCCGCCGTCAAGGGGAAGCCTGGTCTCTTTATCCGGGCCGATGCGGATTTGAACGAGGCGTCATTCGAACAGCAGCGCATCGAGCGCTACTTGACGGCGATGAAGACCGTTCCGACGAACGACCAGAAGGCAATTCAGGACCGGTCGGCTAAGCTGGCGGCGACGCTTGCGCTAAAGCCGAACGCCGATTGCTTCAAGCAGCCGATAGAACAGCAGGTAAACTGCCTGACTCAGTCGAGCGCTCCAGTCCTGCTGGACGACGGGCATGGACAGGGCATCGCCGAAGCGCTTTCTACGGGGCCATCGTCAGACTTCATCAACGCGGCTTCCTATACCCAGACCGCAGGTGCTGGTCTCTACTCTGCCTATGTCGGGGCGGTGGTCGATCTGGTTCACCTGGTCAGCCTCATGCGGACGGCGCAGTACCAGTACATTCCTGGGATTAGCTTTCCGCAGGGTTCGACCCTAAACCTGAAGTTGAACGCACCTCCTTCCTTCCATAAGCCGGAGTCGGTCATTGTGGTCGGGCTGCCTGCTATCCAGAAGGCCAAGCTTCCTCCCCTGCACGCACACGATCCCAACCAAGTCGCATGCCTGTTGCAGCCGAAAATGGCCCTGATGCTTGAGGGCGCACCGCTGGTGTTCTCGACAAGCTTTGCTCATGACCTAGTTCTCCGCCTGAATCGGACCGAGGCCCCAACCGATCTTCCGCTGACGCCGGAGGCGTTTGAGGGGGGCCTGATCGTAGCGAAAGATCAGCAGCGAACCCCGCTCGGCGACGCTAAACCTGATGCCAAGCCCCAGGGCGCGGACGCAAAGCCTGCCGGAAAGACCGGAAGCAGCGGTGACCTGACCATCACCGGAACCGTTCATGGTTATTGGGGATTCGATCCCTTCGATGGACCGACACTTACCATGCAGCAGGTCGCCGGGAAAGGCTGGAAGATCGTCAGCGACACGCAACTTCTCGCGGGGCAGGATAGCCACATTGCCTTAAAAGCCGATGGAACGGCATGCGTACAGAGTATTGCCTTGACGAATAACAAGGACAAAGACGTCGACGTCGCCTTCAAGCCAGCCTCAGGAGACAAAGACAACAAGGACACCCTTGATCTTGCCGTGTCGCTCAAGAAGGGGCAACCAGGTGGTTACTCCCTAGCCATTCAGCAATACGGCGAGAGTGCGAAGAGCGATGTTCCACTCACCGCCTATACCGGTGACATTCACGTCGATGGCCTCAAGATCCACAAAGGGGATCATGCTGCTGTCCTCAGGGGCCAGGGCCTCAAAGATGTGGTCTCGGTGCAAATTGGCGAGCAGACGTTCACGCCCGCTAATGACGGCAATGACGGCACGACGGTGCATCTCGATGCAAAATCGGGAGTCTCGCCTGACGATGGCTCTGACGCATTGGTGAAGTTGAAGGACGGCCGCACCATGACCGCCAAGATCTCCACCGAAGCGGCGAGGCCGGGGCTTCAACTGCTCTCGTTCAACGACACTCCCGCGAAACAGGAAGGCTCTCTTCCCGTCACGCTCGGGGCTAAGAATGACATTCCGCTCAACGGGAAGCTGACGCTTGTCGTGCAGACGAAGGACGCATTCCCGCGCACGCAGACCATTGAAGTAGCGACGGCCGATGGATCTGTCCATACGAGTCTTTCGCTCGCAACCAACGACTTAATGCTTCAGGACGAACACACAGCTATTGCGACGCTCGATCCGCTGAAAGCATTCGGCCAGTCGGCCTTCGGCAAACTGCAGATGCGGCCTGTAGCGGCGGATGGCACGACGGGAGATTGGACGCCGCTCGGAATGCTCGTTCGCACGCCGCAAATTACCGCGATCCAGTGCGCGACAGCCGGCGACTCCTCCTGCACGGCGGAGGGTAGCAATCTATTCCTCGTGCAGGCTTTTGGTGCGGCAAAGGATTTCGCGAATCAAACGAAAGTTCCAACAGGCTTCGCTGAAACCAGTTTCAAAGTGCCGATGCCTGCCGACGGAACGACGGTCTACCTGAAGCTGCGCGATGATCCTGAGAGTGTGGCAAGTGTACTTCTGCCCACTCCGATGGAGAAGCCAGCGCCAGCTCCCGCCCCTACTTCACCTCCTCCCGCTGCGGCTGCTGCCGATCCGGTTGCCTCTCCGGAGTCACAGGCAGTCGATCCTGCTGCCGCGCAGAAGCCGCTCGACACTCCGGCGAAGTCTGGGACCGAGCCTGAGAAACCGGCAGCGGAGACTCAGGCGCAACCGAAATGAGTCGCTCTTATGGCGCTAATGGCGGATTAGACACCTTCGACGGTTGTATAAGGACGGTCGTATAAGTTAGTCAAAACTGCCTAGGTCCTCCAGATGCGACAGCGCCAGCTGTCTCTTGGGCGCTTAGGCTGATTCGGATTCGCCCCTCGAGTTCATCATTGCAAATTCCGCGCTGTACGACCGGTGAGATCGTAACGCGAGCGTTGACTCATCCGCTGGCATGACTCATAAGGTGTATTGTGCGGAGGCGTCCGCCCTGTTGGAATGGGAATTCCCTTGGCGAGTCATGTTCCCCATAAACAGAGTCACCCTTGGCGGCATCTCGAAGGTTACCAGCGTACCCCTAACGGTCCGCAGTGGTGCAGTGACTGCTCAGATCGAAGTTGATTTCTGGATCCTCATCGACCAAGATGGATGCGTCGGTGCACATCGGCGAAGGATTGGGCTAAGACCGGGATAAAAAGATGGGCTACCTCGCAAGTCTATTGAGTCGAACGAAAAATGACGTTGCGACTCATTCGACACGAAGAAGGTATAACAGCACCTGGTTAGCGCGGTCTGGGTTGGTGCTCGTAGTAGCTTTCGGATGCCTGCCGTGCCTCCCGGTGGCTCGTTTGTCTGCTCAAGTCCCCGCACCGCTATCGATTGGCATTAATGCAGATCAAGCGGTCAAGATCGCTCCTCATGGGCATCGTGATTTCGTCATCAAGGTCGTTCCCAATAGACCCCTTCGGCTTTCGCTTGTGCAGGGAGAGCACTTTCAGAAGCTGACGCTTCCTGGTCGCGGGATCAAGGGGCCGATTCGAACGAATGACGCCGGTCTGGGCGCCGCAATCGTATCCACTCTGGCGCCCGCCACTGGCGAGGTTGTGGAGTATTGCGTCACCATCGAGTCGTATCACAATGACGAGGAGTCGGAAGGCCGCCTCCTAGTCGAAGCGGAGCCCCTGAGCGCAAACGACGCTCGGCGCAAAGCTGAAGCCGAGGGTATCTTTTACGACGCGGAGTTTCTCCGGCGGGGCAAGAACGCTAAGAAATGGCCGCGTGCGCGTGAGGAGTTCGAATCGGCACTCCTAACGGCCCGTGCCCTGGGAGATGTTTTGCTTGAGCAGAGGATCCTCACCGAAGAATCCCGGCTCATGCTGTTTCGCTTGAACCAGTACCTCGAGGCCCATGAAACTGCCGCTAAAGCTGTGGCGCTGAGCCCCTCGGCTGAGACGAGCAGTCTGACGGATCACTCGATCCTTGCGACTCAGGCGCTTGCTGTCAAGACGCTTGGCTCGACGGACTACTATCTGGCCGACTATCCATCCGCAATCAAGCACTCGACGCAAGCACTGGACATCTATCGAGCGTTGCATGATCGCTATTGGGAGGGTGTGCTGCTTGGCAACTTGGCGTATGTCTACCTGGAGAGTGGTGACAGCTCGAATGCGCTCACGACCGCTGAACAGGCGCTTGCTACAGCGGAACAACTCCACGATGACTATGGTCGCATCTTCACGCTGGAAGCCTTGGGCTCGATTCACTCCGCTCGCGGGGAGTTAGGCCAATCATTTGCGAGCTATCAGCAGGCGCTGGGTGTTCTTCAACAGGCCCCTTACCCGGCGGTCGAAGCAGGGGTCTGGCGCGGCCTTGGACGTTTCTATAAGGACGCTGGTAAAGCAGATGCGGCAGAGGAAGCCTACGAACATGCGATCAAGACCGCGCACGATGCAAGCGACTCGGCAGCTCTGCTCGAGTCGACCTCCGAGATGGCCGATCTGGAACGTTCGCAAGGAAAACTTAAGGCTTCCCATGCGTCCTATACTTCGGCGCTCTCCGTCGCGTTAGAAGCGGGCCTCCTGCGTGAGGCGGTGCTTCTAAAGGCCGGCTTGGCGCGTACCCTTGGTGCGGAGGGGCAAGCGGGGGAAGCAACGCGGCAGGCAAGGGAAGCCATGGCGCAGGCGACCTCGATCGGCTTCATCGAAGGGGAAGCTGCGGCTGCGCTGGATCTCGCGGATCTCGAGTTTTCGTTTGGGCACAGGGCTGCCGCAAGGGAAGCGTATAGCGGCGCTGAGTCCATTTTTACCGAAGCAAACGAACGGACGCAGGCGGCGTATGCCATTTCGCGAATGGCGCGCATCGATGTAGATCTTGGAAAGCTCGAATTGGCGGAACGTGAGTCCAGTGAGGCTCTGTCGCTGATCGAGCGAACGCGAAGCATGGTGCCCGGGCGAGAGCTTCGCACCTCTTACTTCGCTGATCAACAGAGGGTCTATAAGCTGTCGATTCAGCTTATGCTCAGGCTCGACCAGGCACGCCCAGGCCGAGGCTATGCAGCACGAGCGTTTGAGATTGTGGAGATGGCGCGGGCACGTAGTCTTACGGACCAGGCAGAAGTTGGTTCCGGGCCGGCTTCTTCAGGCAATGGAGCAAGTGGGCAGACGGTAGCATGTGAGCAGCGTCTATCCGCCGCCTATCATCGTCTGCCTGATCTTTATCTGACGAGTGACAACGCAAGCTATCGCATCGTGCAGACGAGGCAGCAGATTCAATCGCTGGTCGCGCAATGCGATGCACTGGAAAGCCTTGATCGCAAGGCAGGTTCCCATGGTGTGGCGACGCTCGCGACGGTCGCGCAGGTACAACGGTCGATGGGGTCGCAGAAGGCATCTCTGCTTGAGTTCTGGCTTGGCGACACCGAGAGCGTCTGCTGGTATGTCACAGGGGATCGGTTTCGCGTGGTGCGTCTGCCGCCGCGGCGTGAGATCGAGAGGAGGGTGGAGGCGCTCAACCAAGCCATTCTGAGCAGGCAGGAGCTGGTGGCCGGTGAAGACATGGAAGCGCGCGTAAGCCGAATTCACCGCGTCGACGATCAGACGAGCGCGCTTCTGCTTCAGCTTGGGACGACACTGCTCAGACCGCTTGCAGGCCGGCAGCAGAAACTGCTCTACGTTATACCTGACGGCAAACTGGCGAGCCTGCCGTTCCCAGCGCTGACCGATCCGTCGACGAACGCCGCATTGATTGAGCACGCTGACGTTGTCGAGGAGCCCTCGTCGTCCCTCTTGCTTCAACTCCTGAGACGTGAGAGCGCACAGCAGAAGGCCGATCGCGCCGCTCCTCGGCGTGTTGTCGTCTTCGCCGATCCTCTGTACTCGGAGAGCGACGAGCGTCTGCTGAAGTCTCACCCGGGACTCACCCAGGTCAGCCAGATCTCTTCACCTGCCTTGCCGCGGCTCGACCGTCTGTCGGCCAGCAGCACCGAGGCGGCCTTCATCGGAAGGCTCTCCGGGGCCTCCAACGCTGATTTGCATCTGGGATCGGACGCGTCCGCGAAGCTGATGCTGGCGACGGAATGGAGCGACTACCAGATCATGCATCTCGCGGTGCATGCTCTGCTCGGTGCTTCGCCAACCTTCACGGGCATTGCGTTCACCATGGTCGACGCGAAGGGACGCCATGAAGACGGCATGCTGTGGCTCAACCAGATCTATCAACTTCACGGCGTGCCGGAGATGGTTTTCCTGAGCGGATGCCAGACGGCTGAGGGAAGGAATGTTCCGGGCGAAGGAATCGCTAGCCTCGCTAACGCATTTTTGTATGCGGGGGCTCGCAGCGCGATCGGCTCACTCTGGAGCGTCGAAGACGACGCTTCGAGTGAACTGGTCCAAGACTTTTATACAAATCTACTGCGTCGCCACCTCCCGCCGAGTGTTTCCTTGAGGCGTGCGCAGCTTGCCCTCGCCCAGAACCCGCGCTATCGTTCGCCATACTATTGGGCCGCGTTCCAACTTGAAGGCCTCTCGGGAAGCACACTGCATGCCACCAGATAATTCGACCGAACGAACGGCATGGAACCTGCAGCGAAGCGCGTTGAACGCCCTGCTGTATCAGCTCGATCCCGATCCCGAAAAAGCCGCGATCGCCTATGAAGACCTGCGGCGGCGGCTCTGCCGGTTCTTTCAGCTACACCATCTCATCGAAGCGGAACGTACTGCCGATGTATGTCTTGATCGCCTCGCGAGGAGGATGGAGGAGGGCGTTGCTGTGGAGAAGCCTGTCCACTACGCGCTCGGCATCGCGCGCATGCTCCTTCGAGAGGAGTACGCTGCGCTCAGAAAACGGGAGTTCATTGCCGGAGAACTGCTGCGGGCGAATCCGACGTACAGCCAGCCAGCGCAGGAGACGCCGCACGACGAACGAGAACTGGCGCTTGATCACTGTCTTGAGCAGATTGCGGCGGAGCAAAAGACGCAACTGCTTCTCTATTACAGCGCCACGGCCCGCGAGAAGATTGAGCTACGTCAGCAGCTCGCGGAGGAAAGCGGCATCTCACTCAATGCTCTGCGTAACCGGATGCTGCGACTTCGCAAGCTCCTGGAAGAGTGCCTGGCGAAGCGGCTCACAAGTGACCGGTAAGGAGCTGGCGTGATATTTCACCCAACGGACTCACCTACAGGTGAAGGAAACGGATGATCTTACCGAAGGAAATCGAAGCTCGCAACAGGCTCCTCCTGAGCTATCTCCTGTCGGAGCTTCCTCAGGAGAAGATTGCCGAGCTTGACGCGGAGATGCTGACACAGCCAGAGTCTCTCAGCCAGTTTGAGGAGGGTGTTGTCGACATCATGGACTCTTATGCCGACGGGACGCTTGACGCGGCATCGGCGGCTCGTCTCGAGCAGCTTGTGCGGATGCATTCGTCCGCACAGAAGCAACTGAGCTTTGCGCGGGCTTTGAAGGCTGCGCGCGATGCGTCCGGCGGTAAGACGGGCGAGCTAAGACCTATCGGGCTCAAGAGCTCAAAGCAACGCCAGGCCGGCTGGCCGCTCCCGTGGACGAAGGTCAGGCTGATCACTGCCATTGCGGCCGTTTTGCTCGTTCTTGTTACCGGCTTCCTGCTGGCGAGAAGGGGTTCCGATCAAGGTAATGTTGCTCGGCTGGACTCCATCGCAAGCGCACCCGTAGAGACAAAAAAAGCGACAGATACTACGGTTTTTACGGTGATTCTTCTGCCGACAATTCTGCGAGGAGCGCCGGCCAGGGCGGTCCTGATTCCGGCTGTCGCTAAGTCAGTTCGTCTGCAAGCCGTTTTGCCTGCAGGGTTGACCGTGACGGAGAGCACACTTCGGATTGCGAATAACGCTGGAGAAGACGTCCGGGTGTTCTCCGGGCTACCCATCCAGAAGGTCGACACTGAGACGTATGTAGAGGTGTCTCTGCCCGCAGCTGAGGTTCCGACGGGGAACTACCGGATCACTCTCACGGACGCTGGCGGTAAGCGAATTGCAGAGTACAGGCTTTCCCGCAGCCGGTAGAGGCGCCGGTCGCTCAGGCCTCGAAGACGTTCGTGTCCATGAAAGCGTTGTGGAACTTGGCCCTGGGGTCGTAGGTCTGGGTCAGTTTGCGGAAGTCGGCCAGCCTTGGGTGCATCTGGTGTAGCCGGTCGGGAGCCATGGTGAAGAGCTTCGCCCAGTGCGGCCGGGCGTTGAAGGGAGCAAGCTTCTCTTCGATATGCGGCAGCACCTTCTGGACGTCGGGCCACTCCGGCTTCCAGGTGAAGTGGATGGCGGCTGACGGACGCTTATAGCAGGGACTGATCCAGAGGTCGTCTTCCGCGATGGTGCGGAGTTCGGTGATGAAGAGGTGCGGTGTAATGAGATCGCGAATCTGCTCGACCGCGAGAATGGCCTCGTAGGCGTGCTCGCGCGGCACAAAGTATTCGGACTGGAGTTCCTGGCCGCTGCTTGGCGTGAAAGCCATGCGGAAATGCGGCAGGCGTTCGTACCAGGGGCCGGGGATGCCCATCTGCTCAGTGCAGGCTTCGGCGTCGTGGCCCTCGAGCGGATGGAGCTTCTTCGTCGCGAGTGTTGCGCCGAAGAACTGGGGATCGAGGTTCGGCTTCGCGCCGGAATCGATGCGACGCTTGATCCAGACCTGGGTGGCGCGATGATTCTGCCAGTCGGTAAAGAGGCTAACACTGTACCCGCTGCCCATGATCTCGTCGAAGTGATCCTTCAGCACGTCGAAGGAAAGATTCTGGTACACGGTCTGGGCGACCTGGAAGGTGGGTTCGACATCAAGCGTCACCTTCGTGATGACGCCGAGAGCGCCGATGGAGACGACGGCTCCCTTGAACGCATCACCGTCTTTCTGACGTGAGAGATGCACGATCTCGCCGTCCGGCGTGACGATCTCGAGGCCTGAGACGGCGGTGGAGAGATTGCCGTTCTTGATACCCGATCCATGGGTTCCGGTCGAGCATGCTCCGGCGACCGAGATGTGCGGTAGGGAAGCCAGATTATGGACGGCAAATCCACGGCTATCGATGTAGGGCGCGAGCTTTCCGTAAGGGACGCCTCCGCCTACAGTGACGGTCCTGGTGGCACGGTCAAGCACCATCGAGTCGAGCCCCTTGAGGCTAATCTGTGCAGCCGTGCTGTCGGCAATGCCGTTGAAGGAATGGGTCGTTCCAAGCGTGCGCAGCTTCGGCGCTGCCTTCACGATGTGCCGCACCTCTTCGGTCGAGGCCGGCAGGAATAGCTTGTCCGTGCTGTAGGTGTAGTTTCCGGACCAGTTGGTGCGCTTACCGGTGATGGTGGGACTCTCGCTGTACATCGGTTCTCCCGATGATATGACGGGAAGCAGGGCTGTGGTGAGGAGGGCGCCAGAGGCTTTCAGGAATTCACGCTTGTTCATAGGGGTCGCTCGTGCTGCTTGGCTCAGGCGCTCATGATAGCGGGATAGCAGATAAGGTAGCAAATGCCGGCACATAGTCCGGATAGATTCCGTGCAGGATCGCATTCTTATCGAGGCATGTATGATTCCTTCGATCCGGAGGCACCATGAATCGACGTGCGCTGGCACTACTGATCCTTCTTTCCGCGGCATCAATGCCTGGCTACGCGCAGCAGCAGGGCAAAGCGTCTGCCGCCGTGGGCGCTAAGGCGGCGGGCTTCGATGCTGTCGCCAGTACGGCGCTGGCGACGATGCAGACCAAGGCCGACGAGTTGAAGATCACGGGTGTAGCCGTTGTCGCGTACTTCGAGGGCGAGACGATCCAGTCGTGGAGCTCCAAGATGCTCGTCGTCGGACGTTATAAGGATGAGCCGAAGGCAGACAACAAGGGATCGAACCTGCTTGCGGTCGTCTACTCCAAGGCGGCCGAGATGGCGGATACGCTCCAGAACAGCGGAGGCAAAATAAGACCGCCGATGACCGGCGAGCTTGGCTGGGAGGGTGGCGTGATCGCACACACCAAGAACGGTTACGTCATCGCGGCTTTCAGCGGAGGAAAGTCCGAGGACGACGTTCAGGTCTCGAAGGCCGGTCTCGCTAAGCTCGCGGCAGAGCTTTAGGCATTCCCTGCGATATGGTGTTCTGAGGGAGAACTCTCGAACATGATTGAGCCAGGGTTTCAAGGATGAGGAGACGACAGCTTCTGTCCCGCTTCGCGCAGGTGGGCTTCGCGTCTGCTCTGCGGGGTGCGTTGCCATCCGCCATCGCGGGATCTGCGTTCGCCGCCGGGGTTGGACCTGTTGCGCTTCCATCGCGCGATCAGATCGCGTGGCAGGATCTGGAGCTTGGCATGTTCGTTCACTTTGCTCCGAACACATGGCAGGATGTCGAGTCGGATGATCTGTCTACGCCGCTCTCTGCAATCGATCCCAAGGAACTCGACACGGATCAGTGGGCTCGAACCGCGCTAAGCTTTGGGGCGAAGTACATCGTCTTCGTTGCGAAGCATCAAGGCGGTTTCTGCATGTGGCAGACTCAGACCACTGAGTACAGCATCCGGAACACTCCGTGGAAGGCTGGTAAGGGTGATGTGCTTGCGGAGGTCTCTGTTTCCTGTCGCAAGTATGGGTTGAAGCTTGGCGTTTACGTCTGTCCTCGTGACGACCACTTCGGTGCAAAGACTGGAGGGATCTGCAAGACTCCAGAACTACAGGCTAAGTACAACGCGATGTACCGGGAGCAGTGGACCGAGGTGCTGTCCCGTTATGGAGAGATGGTCGAGGTTTGGTTCGATGGCTCGACCGCGACTCCAGTGACCGACTTGCTGAGGAAGTATCAGCCACACGCGATGGTTTTCCAGGGGCCGGCGGCGACGATCCGGTGGGTTGGCAACGAGAATGGATTTGCACCGAATCCGTGCTGGAATGGTATCGATCGGGCGGATGCGAAGACCGGCACGGCGACGTCGCTCAACAGCGATCCGGATGGCGATGTATGGATGCCGAGCGAGGTGGATGTCTCAATCCGTCGGCCTGACTGGTTCTGGAGCACAAAGAATGCTTCGAAGGTTCTAACTCCGGATCAACTCCTTTCCGTGTACTACCGTTCTGTCGGTCGAGGTGCGCAGCTTCTGCTCAACATTCCAGCGGATCGTCATGGCCTTCTGCCGGATGAGGATTGTGCGTCGGCAAAGGCCTTTGGTCTCGCGATCCGGGATCGCTTTACGACTCCGGTCGCTCGAACTGTGGGCAGCGGAACGACTGTGACTTTGAGCCTTGGTTCAGCGAAGCGCGTCGACACGATCGTGCTGCAGGAAGATACAGCGAAGGGTGAGCGCGTTCGTTCCTATCGGATCGAGGGACGCTCGGATGGGACTTGGCGCTCGCTCGGTGAAGGGACATCGATCGGGCATAAGCGAATTCAGCCAGTTGAGCCGATCACGGTTGATGCGCTTCGTCTCATCACGGTGAAGAGTGCTCGGGTTCCGTTCCTGCGAAGCTTTGCGGCCTTCAATACGAACGTTGCTCCGCCGAGTGACTGGAACGCTGCTCCGAAGATCTGGGCGTCGAACCTTGCCGGGAACTGGAAGGATGGAGCGTTTTCGCTCGATCTCACCTCCAAGATCGATGCGGCCGCGCAGTATCGGCTGCGATTCGTTCCCAGCAGCGGCGCGGTCACTGACCTTAAGGATCTCGTGCTCAAGCTTCACGATGTTTCAGAACCGGATCTTCTGAAACGGGTGAAGGGTAAGAACGACGAGATCATCCTCAACATCACCGAAGTTGGCGAATCAGTTCGTTTTTCAGGCCGCGTCGAAGGGGCTGATAGTGGGGAGATCCTTTTGCAGAAGCTTCAGGGTTAGAAGCTCGCCGTCGCGGTCCTTCCGGTTCTGAGGGCTTCGATCATCGATTGAACGTCCGATGCTTTAGTTTTCATTCGGCCTTGATGCAGGTGTCTCACCGACCCGTGAAATTGCGGCGCGTGGGTGATCCGGGCAACCTGCAAGGCGCTTTCGAGCCGCAGGCCACCACCAACGGCGATTGCGATTCCTCCTGCTGCTTGATCGACCAGCCTCGCGATGCGTTCCGCGCCGGAGAGGACGTCTGGTGCGCCCCCCGATGTCAGGAGTCGTTTAGAGCCGGTCGCGATGACGTCTTCCAGAGACTTCTCTAGATCGTCGGCCTCGTCGAACGCTCGATGGAAGGTCATCTCGAGTGGCGCGGCGAGTTCGACCAGTTGAGTCATGCGCTCGATGTCGACTGCCCCGTTGTCAAAGAGCATGCCTGCTACGAAACCCGCTGTGCCAAGTTCGCGGGCGTGAGAGAGATCTTCCTGCATCAATTCGAATTCAGATTCTGAATAGACGAAGTTGCCGCCACGCGGGCGCAGCATGCAGAAGACCGGCAGGCCGGACTGGGCCACGGCTGCGCGAATCAGCGCGTGACTTGGAGTGAGGCCGCCTTCGCTAAGGGCTGAGCAGAGCTCGATGCGGTCGGCGCCTCCGTCGCGGGCGGCGAGGCAGGCGTCCAGGTCTTCGGCGCAGACCTCGAAGATGATCTCGTCACGCGGCAGTGATTTTTTATCAGTGGTGCGAGCAAACTCACTCAGGGCGGCGCTCAATTGAATTGCCTCAGATCGAAGCCGAGCGAGTAGGCTTCGCGGTCGGCGCTCAGCTCGTCCCAGGTGACTTCGCGGCCAAGCTCGGCGGCCTTGCGACCGAGCATGCAGCTCAGTGCAGATTCGACACCGGCGGCGATCTGGTTGTGAGGCTTGCCGGAGGTGATGCTCTCGATGAAGCCCTGGTCCTTGCGGGTGTCGGCGAGGGCGAGATTGTCGGTGAACGCTCCGTCTGCGGCGAACTTACCGGGTTTCGTTGCCGTAGAGTCCGAGGTCCAAGTCCACGGGGTCTGGCCGAGGATGCGCAGGGGGCCGGAGTAGGGGGCTTCGGCGACGCCGTCAGTGCCGAAGATGGTCTCTGCGACATCGAAGAAGCCGTTGTTACCGAACTGGGTGGAGGAAAAGCTGAGCTCGACCTCGCCGGGGTAGGTGAAGATGACCTCGTAGTTATCGGAGGTGTCGCCAGCGTGGCGGATGACCTTGCGACTGCGTTTGGCCACGGCCTTGACGGGATGCGTGCCCATGACCCAGTTGCAGACGTCGATGACGTGGATGTTCTGCTCGAGCAGGATGTCGCCCGAAATCTTCGCGTCCCAGAGCCACTCGCGGAGACGGCGCTCGTCGGGCGACATGCCGGAGTGGTCGGGGTAGGTCGAGGCGGGCGCGTTGTAATGGGCGGAGATGGAGGCGATCTTGCCAATCTGCCCATCGTGGATGCGCTTGACGATCTCGACGAAGGGCGGGGCGCTGCGGATCTGGAAGCCAACGTCGATGCTGACCTTTGTGCCGATGCGTTTGGCGATCTCGAGTGCGTGCTGCGTCTGGGGAACGTCGACCCCGACGGGTTTCTCGCAATAGGAGTGCTTGCCGGCGTTGACGATTGTTTCTAGGTGCTGGACGTGGAAGAAGGGTGGCGTCGAGATCTGGATCGCGTCGACGTCAGGGGAGGAGGCCAGCTGCTCGCATGCGGTGTGTCCGCGGAACAGGAGCTTGGGGTCGATCGCGCCCTTACCGAGGCTGGCGTTGAGTTCGTCGAAGTAGGTCTTTCCTTTGGCGAGCTGGTCCGGGAAGATGTCGCCGAGCGCCACGATGCGAGCGCTGGTGTTCTTCGCGAACGATGTGGCGACTGAGGTTCCGCGCTTGCCGCAGCCGAGGAGGGCATAACGCACGGCGGAGTTCGCCTCGTAGCCGAAGGCGGTCTTCGGTTTGACGATCATGAGGCCGCAGGCGGCTCCGGCGGTAGAGAGGAAGTTGCGACGATTCATGCTCGGTCTCCTCGGGTGGAGAACTGCGAAGACAGGGGTCCTTCGCTGGGGTCAGAATGACGGCGTAAAACATGCGACGGCAGGTGCGACTGCGCCTGCGATGGAGATTGTAACTGCGCGAGGACGTGCTCCAGGTAGAGCTTCTCGGCTTTGACGTCCTCGATCTGCTGGGGACCGGAGGTCTCGCGTTCGATGGTAATGGGTCCGGTGTAGCCGGCTTTCTTCAGTTTGGCGAAGACCTGTCTGAAGTCGACGGCACCCTTGCCGATAAGGACCTCCTCGCCGAGCTTCGAGGGGTCGATGGGCCACTTGCCGTCCTTGGCGTGGATGCTGCGGACGTGCGGGCCGAGGATGTCGACCGCGTCGACGGGGTTGGACTTGCCGTAGAGAATGAGGTTGGCCGTGTCGAGGCCGACGCCGAGATTGGGCAGGTTGACGTCGCGGATCACGCGGAGCATGGTGATGGGCGTCTCCTGGCCGGTCTCCATGAGGAAGTTCTGGCCGTTGCCAGCGCAATGGATGGCGAGGTCGCGGATGGCCTGGACGGTCTCGGGATAGAGGGCGTCTTCGGGGTTCTCGGGGATGAAGCCGCAGTGGGTCTGGACGTTGCCGACTCCGACGAGTCTGGCGAAGTCTGAGGTCTGCTTGAGGGCGTCGACGCGGGCGGCTCGGGTGGCGCGCGGGACGACTCCGATGGTTGAAGGGCCTTCGAGGAAGTTCCACTTAAGCGGCTCGGGATGGACGACTTCGGCGGTAGTGGCGACGAGGTTGTACTTGTCGAGGTAGCCGCGGAACTGGTTGGCCAGCGTTGGGGTGTATTTGCCGAGGTAATAGTCGAGCGAGAGGAAGCAGTTGGTGAAGCCGAGGTTCTTGACGCGGGCGAAGACCTGCTCGGGATTTTCGGCGGGCTTGATCAGGAGGCCGATCGCCATGGGCTTGAGGCTCGCCGCTATGGGTGTCTCGGCGAGGGACACCAGAGATGAAGAAGCGATGGTGGTTGCGATCGCGGTCTTGAGGAACTCTCGACGATGCATTTTGCGCTTCCTCCTGGGGAGATCCCCCGGTCGTCAGTAATGGATGAAGTTGTTTGCTTCGTTCAGGCTACACGCATTGATCGAGGTAAATCTCCCAAAGTGGCTCACGACGAAATGGTCGCGTGTTGCGGCCTTGTCGGTATCACCGGGCTGGTGGGTAGGAATGCAACTCGGGGCCTACGGCGTTCGAGAAGACGTAGTTGAGGCGGCGGTCGGCGTCGATGGTCCAGAACATGGCTCCGATCATCCCCGGGTAGCCGTTGGGGGCGAGGAGCTTGTAGGTGGCTTCGGCTGGAGCTTTGCCGGTGATGATGTAATCCATGGCTCTGGTGACGGTCGTCGCGTCGGTGTCGCCGGTGAGGAATCCGACGGCTACCTTGTTCGGTGGCATAGGCGGAAAGAAGTGTAAGGGATCGCCGCCGACGTTGAAGCCGTGGAGAAGGAGTTCGGTCATGGCGGCGTGGTAGTCGACGGTGCCGGGCTGGTAGATTTCACCGTCGAGGCCTTCGAGGGGCGGGGTGTTGTAGTCCTGGACGTCGATGAAGGAGAGGATGTCGCGGATGGCGTAGGTGATGGCGAGGTAGGAGCCGAACTGGCCGCCGTAGGAGGGATAGCCGGAGGGGATCTGAGTGCCCTCGGGAACGAGGCTGACCATGAATTCGGAGCCGAAGTGGGCGCGGAGCTGGCGGAGGGCGTCGATGAGGTTGACGATGGAGGGAGTGACGGGGTGTTTGAAGTCGCTATCGCCGGGATCGATAGAGAGAGAGGGGCTTTCGAAGTCGATGTCGATACCGTCGAAGCCGTAGTCTTCGACGATCTTCGTGACCGAGGAGACGTAGTTGGGGACGCGTTTCGGGTTGGCGAGGGTGAAGTGCTGGCCGCCGCCTCCTAGGGAGATCATGACCTTTTTCCCCTGACTCTTCAGGTAGGCGATGTCGCCTTTGAACTGCGCGGTGTCGAGGCCGGCTGGGGTCTTGAACTGCATGGTACCTTCGGGGGCGCTCTTGTCCGGCGTGGAGAAGGCGACGATGATGATGTCCCACTGAGGGGAGACCTCGCGGAGCGGGATGGTGGACCCAGCGGAGCCGTATCCGGCCCAGTAACCGATGAGTTTGTGGCCGTTCGGGGCTCCGGCGAGGGGAATGGCAGCTACAGTTGGCTTGGTTGCACCGGCTCCAGGGCGGCGGGCGGGACAGAGTTTGGCCGGTTCCGTGAGAGCCTGGGTGTCGGGGAAGCTGAAGGTTTTGCCGAGACCATCCGATGGGCCGGTGTACCAGGGCAGCAGGGCCGCGTTCTGGAGGTGCCAGGTAGCGCCGGATGACTGAATGAGGAAAGGCTTCGACGCGGGGAAGTTGTTTTTGGGGTTTGTGTTGGTGGGCTCAAGGAGGAAGTAGCGGCTGGCGATGTTCGTGCCTCCGCAGGCACCCGCGTCTCCGGAGGGCATGGATGCGGGACGGAGCCAACCGGGAACGGTGTTACCGGGAGCGGTGGTGCCTCGGGGACCGTGGAAGAGCGGATCGTGGAGAGGGTCGTTGAGGAACTCGGCGAGCTGCTGGGTGAGGGGTTGCAGGTCCTGATCCTTGACGACCGCCGGTGTGTTATGGAGGTAGGAGGCGAGGACGAAGGAGTTGCCGGTAGCGGTATTGACGCCGTGGGTTCCCCAGGAGCAGCAGACGGTGGCGTCGCCTTCCGCGTAGAAGGTGGTGTTGTGGGTAACGGCGATGGTCAGCTTGCCGTCTTGCTTGGGGAGCTGCTGGAAGAGGGCTTTCTGGAGGAACTCGATGTCGACTACGGCGAATTTCGTGTTCGTTTTCTTTGACGAGAGGATGTAGCCGAAGCCTTTGGGGATGTTGACGGTGAGGGGCTTGATCTCGGGTTGGGCTAAGAGGGTATGGTAGTTCGCGGCGCTTGGGAAGGTGGTGCGGAGGAGGGCGTCGGTGTACTGGGTTTTGCCACCGGTTGGGAAGGTCGCCGGGGTGAAGATGGGAGATTTGAGGATGGCATGGACGTCTGGGGTGGCGTCCATCATGGATGTCTCGCTGGACTCGAAGGTCAGGGTAATGGGGACTACTACGGTGGAGATGGTGGTCGTGGTGTTCCCGGTAGGGGAGTGGCCGGCGAGCGTGTAAGTGGAGTGTTGGAAGGTGGGGATGGTTCCTTGAGCGGATGCGGTGAGCGATGCGACGAGGATCGCTAGGAGAAGAGTGGGGGTTCGCATCGCGGCGCTCTGACCTCTGGCTTTGAAATGGAAGTTGTGTAAGTGAGCTTCTTCTAGTGGGACTTGGTTGGCAATAGGGCGGAGGGCCTACTCCTGCCGGACTTGGTGGCAGCCCGCCTTTGGCTCGGTGAAGCTGAGCCGAAGGTGGGGCACCTAGTTGGATTGATGGTTATTTTGTGGTGGCTTTGGCGCGGTATTTGTCGGCCAAGGGGCGGTCGCTCAGGGCTTTGATGAAAAGGCCGCCTACTACGCTGCGGGCCTGGAAGCCTACTTGTTTGCCGGTCTTGGTGTCGTACCAGTCGGTCATGGGGACACGGGAGACGGTTTCGTTGGACCACTTGTAGAGGGGGTCGACGAGGGTGTCGAAGTCGGCCTTGTTGTCGGCGAGGGTGGCGGTCCAGAGCTCCCAGTCGAGCTTGGTGTAGTCGGCTCGGCTGTCGAGCGGGATGCCATAGAGATTGAGCTTTGTCTTATAGTAGGCGATCTCGCTATCGCGGACGGATTTGGGGAAGAGGTTGTAGTCGAGGACCTTGTCCCAGACGAGGTTGTATTTCTGGCTCCAGGTGTTGGGGCTGTTGAAGGCCAGCTTGTAGTGGTCGCCCTCCTTGGCCATGTCGATCCACTTACCGGCCATGGTCTTGGCGGCGGCGGCGTACTGCTTCGACTCGGACTCGTGGTGGAGGAGTCTGGCGAGGTCGGCGTAGGCAGCGATGGCGTCGATGGCCTTGATGGAGAGGTTGGCGTTGTGGGCGACGTGGCCGGCGAAGTCGTCGGTGGTGAGCTGGTTTTCGGGGTCGAGGCCCTTTTCGCGGAGGTAGTCGGCCCACTTTGTGAGAAGAGGCCAGAAGCGAGCGGCGAGGGCAGTGTTGCCTTCGGTGCGGGCGAGCGCATCGACGAGGATGATGAGGTTGCCGGACTCCTCGACGGGCATCTGGTCTTCTTCGGTTTTTTCGCCTCCGCCGTACTCCTGGCCGTTGGCGAGAGGGTATTGGCCCATGTCGTGGGGGGCGAAGGGAAAGTGCCAGTGGCTGGGGTTGGCAGCGTACTCGAGGACGGGAAGGACCTGGGCCTGGAGAAGCCGGGGGTTGAAGAAGAGGAAGATGGGAGCGGAGGGGTAGAGGACGTCAACGGTCGCCATGTCGCCGTTGGAGAAGTTTTCTTTGGCGAAGAGCATGGGCTCGCCGTTGCCGTCGGCGACGAGCTTGTGGGCGGCGATGGACTGGCGGTAGGCGAGGGTGCACAGCCAGGCGTAGTGCTCGCCGGCTGATTTGGTAAGGTCGGCGGTTAGGTCGGCGTCGAACTTGACTCCGCGGGCTTCAAGGGTGGGGTAGTCGCGCTCGGCGGCGTCGAGCATGTCGGCTACGGGCATGTTGTCGCGCTGCCACCAGGGGCGGAGGTTCTGATGCATGAGCTGGATGGCGTAGTCCTCGGTGTAGGAGACGAGGAGATGGCGAGAGACGGCTTGGGGTCCGACCGAGCCGAAAGGTAAAGCCACGGCGAGGTGGGGGGCGGAGCGGCCGGTGGGGATGGCGCCCTCCATGTCGTCGGCGGCGGGGAGGATGCCGTCCTTGGTAAACGCGGCGGCGGGTCGGGTGGAGATGGTGGACTTGCTGGCCTCGTCGCTGGGGATGGCGATGTGGAAGTAGCCCCAGTCGATGCGGAGGTCATCGCCGGAGCGGTTGAGAATGGCCTGATCGCGGGTGCCGACGGAGAGGACCTCGGTGGCGGCGGTGCGGTGGCGGGAGAAGGTGACGGGCTGGTGATCGTAGCTGGTTGCGATGTCGGGGCTGGCGTCGAGGAGGACGGAGAGTTCGTGGGAGGTGCTGTCGGTAGAGTGCGCGGTCCAGGTGAGGTAGGTGACGGGACGCGAGAGGAGGTCGAGGTCGTCGAGGAAGGCGGGGGTGAAGAAGGTGAGAGTGAGCTCGATGCCGCTGGCCGCAAAGGTATAACGGGTGTGAGTGGGGGTGAGCTGCATGGAGGTTTGGTCCATGACGGGGATGTTGCGCGGGTCGCTGCCCATGATGCGGAATGGCTTGCCGTCGATGCGGACGAGGCCGGCGAGGGGCTGGGGATGGCCGGTCCAGTGTCGGGTGGGGGAGTCGGTAAGCTTGTCGGTGTTGGACCAGACGGAGAAGTAGGGGTCGTGGGTGATGAGGGGCGTGGCGGGAGGGCGGTTTTGCTGGGCGAGTGCGGAGAGGGTGGTGAGGAGGAGAGTTGCTGCGGCTAGGACGAGGCGTTCAGGCATGGGTTGGGGCGTCTCCGGTATCCGTGGTGAGGATAGCGGATGGAAGATGCCATATGCCACTTGCGACGCGAGTTACTGTAGAGTAGCGAAGGCCCCGGTGAGATCTTCGATGAGGTCTTCAACATGTTCGAGGCCTATGTTAAAGCGGACGATGCGGCCCTGGACGGGGTTACCGGGGCGGTCGAGGGATGGGTAGGGAAGGGCGAGGCTAGTGACGCCACCCCAACTGTAGCCGATCTTGAAGAGGCTCAGGGCGTCGACGAAGGCGTTCACCTGGGCTGGCGTGTATGCCGGTTGAAAGACTATGGAAAAAATGCTGGCGGAGCCCGTGAAGTCTCGCTTCCAGAGATCGTGGCCGGGGCAAGAGGGGAAAGCGGGATGGAGGACCGTGGCGACTTCGAGGCGGTGCGTGAGCCACTCGGCGACGGCCAGGGTGGAGCGTTCGAGAGCTTCGAGGCGGACGCCCATGGTTTGCAGGCCGCGTAGGGCAAGGCTTGCGTCGTCGGGCGAGGAGGCCATGCCGAGTTGGCGATGAATTGGGCCGAGGCGTTCGAAGGCGGCTTCGTTGCCGGCGGAGACGGAGCCGAGGAAGAGGTCGCTATGGCCGCCAACGTACTTGGTGAGGGCCTGCATGCTGACGTCGACGCCGAAGGAGAACGCGTCGAGAAGGACGCCGGCGGAGTAGGTGTTGTCGAGGGCCACGGGTACGTTTCTTGCGTGGGCGGCGGCGACGATGGCGGGGAGATCCTGGATCTCCATGGTGATGGAGCCGGGGCTCTCGCACCAGATGAGGGAGGTTTCCGGGCGGATGAGGGCGGAGATGCCGGAGCCGATGAGCGGGTCGTAGCGTTCTACCTGAATGTTGAGGCGGCTGAGGAGGCCTTCGGAGAGGTCCTTGCTTGGGCCGTAGGCGTTCCACGGGAGGAGTACGTGACTTCCGGCGTTACAGAAGGCGAGATAGATGAGAGCGATGGCGGCTTGACCGCCGCTGACGATGAAGGTGTGGAAGGCGCCTTCGAGGTCCGCGATGCGGGCGGCCAATTCGCGGGTGGTGGGGGTTCCGTAGAGACCGTAGGTGTAGCCGAGTTGGGCTTCGTGCCAGTCGTCCGTGAGCTGAGTGTGGGAGTCGAAGACGACCGTCGAGCCGCGATAAGTAGGGGTCGTCAGGGAGCGAAAGCCGTCGGTGCTTTTGGGCTCGGCCTGAATGAGTTTCGTGCGCCAGTGCATTGGGCTAGTTTACTGCCGTGGGTGCATGAACAAGAAAAGCCCCACGCATAGTCGATGCGTGGGGCACATGGTTGGCTCAAGTTAGTACTTGGGAAGTTGGTTGGTGTCCCATCCACCGCCTAGAGCCTTGACCAGCAGAACGCTGGCGTCCATGCGGCGACGCAGGATGTCGATATCGTTGCGCTCGTTGAGCAGGGCGGTGGTTTGGGCTGTGACAACCTGGAGGTAGGTGTCGACTCCTCCAACGTAGCGGTTATTGAAGATCTGCTGGGCTCCGCGAGCGGCGTCGGTGGCGGCGTGCTGCTGGTCCGCCTCCTGCTGAAGGATGCGCAGGACGGCGAGGTTGTCTTCGACCTGTTGGTAGGCGGTGAGCGAGGTTTGGCGATAGTTCGCGGAGGCCTCATCGAAGCTTGCGCGTGCCTGCTCGGAGACGCCTGCGCGACGGCCAGCGTCAAAGAACGTCTCCGCAAGCGTGGGCCCGAGGGCGTAGGTGTAGTTGGACGCGTTGAAGAGGCTGGCGATAGCGGTGCTCTCGAAGCCTGCCGCCGCGGAGAAGGTGAGCGATGGGAAGTAGGCGGCGCGCGCGATACCGATTCGTTCGTTCGCCTCGTTGGTGCGGCGTTCGGCGGCGGCGATGTCGGGGCGACGCTCGAGGAGTTCCGAGGGAAGCCCCGTGGGAATGTACGGCGGCATGGTGTTCAATGGGGCTTCGGCGAGTGAGAAGCTGGCGGGTGGCTGGCCGATCAGTACCGCGATCGCATGCTCGAACTGTGCACGCTGGACCATGATGTCTGATTCCTGGACGATCGCAGCCTGGAGCTGCGTCTTCGCTTGGTAGACATCGGCCTCGGAGGTGACACCACCTTCGAAGCGATTGGTGGTGATGCGGAGGGCCTCGCGATAGTCGTTGACGGTATCCGATAGGAGCTTCTTCTGGGCGTCGGCCGAACGAATTTCGAAGTAGTCGAGGGCGACCTCGGCCTGCAGGCTAAGTTGTGCGGTGGCGAGGTCGGCAGCGCTGGCCTGTGTCTCTTCCTTCGCGATGTTCACGGTGCGGCGGATGCGGCCCCAGAGGTCGACCTCATAACTGAAGTCGATGGGAAGCTGGAGGTCGGCGAGACCGTTGTTCGGGACGGGGGCGGTAAAGTAGGGGCGGCCGTTGGCATCGTGGATCCCCTGAACTGTGGGGGCAGTGCCGATGGTCGGGTAGAGGCTCGCACGGTTGATGCGAATCTGCGAGCGGGCTTCGCGGAAGCGGGCTTCGGCGACTTTGAGGCTCTGGTTCGAGGCCGCAACCTTGACTTCGAGATCATTGAGGACCGGCTCGTTGAACATGAGCCACCAGTCGCCTTTGAGAGCGGTGTCGGAGGGACTTGCGGGCTTCCAGTTGGGGTCGGTCTCCTTGTAGGCGTCGGGAGCCTGGGCCATGGGAACCGCAGGCTTGACGTACTTCGGACCGACCATGCAACCGCTGAGAAGGAGGATCGCTGAGCTGAGTGCAACTGCACTTGTTACAGACGTTCGATACCGCATTATTTTGTCACCGTGAACGATACTTGTTTGGCATCCACCTGCTGGCCGCTGGTGAGGGAGTCGGATGGATCAAGGACGACGAGATCCGAACTGGTCAACCCTGAGGATATCTCGACAAAGGCACCGGCATCGCGTGCAAGAGTGACGGGCACGAGCTTGACGCGTCCATCACGGACGACGGCGACCTGCAGACCGGCGGAGCGGAAGATGAGCGCGTTCGAAGGAAGGGTGAGGCTCTCCCCTTGGTCCGGCACCTTGAAGTGAACGAAGACATAGGCGCCAGGAAGAATCTCGGCCTTGGCATTCTGAACATCGACTTCGACGTTGAGGGTGCGAGTGGCAGGATCGATTGCGCTCGAGTTGCGGGCAATGACGCCGGTAAAGGAGCGGCCCGGATATTCGTCGAGGGTGAGGGTAGCGTTGCCGCCGTCACGTACCGCGCCGGAGTAGGCTTCGGGGACGGGGACAAAGACGCGGATCTGGCCGATTGCGGCAACGTGGAACAGCGGCGTCGGCGAGGAACCGCCCTGGATGAGTTGGCCGACATCAGTATTCCGGACAGTGACGATGCCGTCGAAGGGAGCGTAGACGCGTTCGAAGGATTGAAGCTGTTGCAGGCGGCGCACGGCTGCGCTCGAGGCGTCGACAGCGGCTTCCTTGGCAGAAGCATCGCTGACGGCCTGGTCGGTCTCCTGCTTGGAGATCGAGTTGGTCTTCAGCAGGTTCTGGTAGCGCTCGGAGGTTATGTTGGCGAGGTTGAGGTTGGCTTGGCTGCTCTTGAGCTGCGCTTGCGCAACCTGGAGCTGTTGATCGAGTTCGGGGGTTTCAATGACGGCGAGAAGCTGGCCCTTTTTGACGTGGGCGCCGATGTCGAAGTACCAGGACTTCAGGTAGCCGTCGGTGCGAGCGTAGATCGGGGTGTCCACGTAGGCCTGGGCGTTGCCGGGAAGGGATATCTCAGGGGCAAGGCGGGCTACGGACGGATGGGTTGCATTGACGATCGGAACAGACGCGTCGTGGGTAACGGTCGCGAGCTTCTTCTCATCGGAGGAACGGGAGGCAATCCCGAAGAAGACGACGGCGGCGACGACGATCGCGATGACGACGAGGGCGATCCAGACGGACTTGGGCAGCCCGTGCTTCGGTGGGTCCACGTGGGGGCCTTCGGTCTTGTGCGGGGCGTTTACGTCGAGACGATCGTTGTCGAGGTGTGTCTGGCGTGCGTTTTCCTGTTTTGGTGATTCAAGGACTGCATCGGTGCTCATGGCGTCTCCGGAGGTTCGTTCGTTGATGTGAGTGGCCATCGAATCAGGCTCCAGCGCTTACGGTTTTGGGTGTGGTCTGCTCGGCGTTGGCTTTTGCCTTGCCCCGGCCGTGAAGCAGGCCGAAGACCGCTGGAACAAAGATGAGGGTTGCGACCGTCGCGGCGCTGAGACCGCCGATGACGGCGCGGCCGAGGGGCGCGTTCTGCTCTCCACCTTCACCGGCGCCGAGAGCCATGGGGATCATGCCGATGATCATGGCGAGCGCGGTCATCATGACGGGACGGAAGCGGGTAGCTCCGGACTCGAGTGCGGCCATGACGCCGTCGCCGTGCTCTTCAAAGCGCTCCTTGGCGAAGGAGACGACGAGGATGGAGTTGGCGGTCGCGACGCCCATGCACATGATGGCTCCCATGAGGGCTGGAACGCTGAGCGTTGTGTGCGTGGTGAAGAGGAAGAGCACAATGCCGGCAAGGGCTGCAGGCAGCGCGGTGATGATGATGAAGGGGTCGAGCCAGCTCTGGAAGTTGACGACGATGAGCAGGTAGACGAGGACGATGGCGAAGGCGAGACCGGAGAGAAGACCGATATACGAGGCGCGCATGGTGTCGATCTGTCCACGGACATGGATGAAGCTGCCGCGCGGAAGGTCTTTCGTGTTCGCCTTGACGATCTTGTCGATCTGCGAAGCGACTCTTCCCAAATCACGATCCTGCGCGTTGCCGTAGATATCGAGCGTGCGGTGGATGTTGTAGTGGGAGACGACTTCCATCTCGGACTCGCGGGTGACGTTGGCGACGTCAGCGAGAATTTCAGGCTTCTTGGCCGACACGGAGGCGATTGGGATGTTCTGCAGGTCGCTCATCGAGGAGATCTGGTACTGGGGGGTCTGGGCGACGATATTGTAGACGACACCGTTCTTCTGGTTGAGGAAGAACTGTGGGTTGAGCTGGGTGCTGCCGCCGAGGATGTTGAGGACCGAGGTGCCGATGTCCTTCTCGGTGTATCCACCCTGCGACGCCTTGGTGCGGTCGACGGCGAGGTTCAGGACGGGGTAGTCATTCGGCTGCTGCACGCGGAGATCGACGAGTCCGGGAACCTGCCGAAGCTGCTCAAGGATCTTGTTGAGGACGACGCGGTTTCCGGCGATGTCGGCACCTTCGATCTGCACATCGATCGGGGAGGGCAGGCCGAAGTTGAGGATCTGCGTCACGATGTCGGAAGGGAGGAAGTAGAAGGTCGTTCCGGGGAAGAGGCCGGGGAGCTTCGAGCGCAGGGTGCGGACGTAGTTCGCGGTCGGGCCGTGGTCTTCCTTGAGCGAGACCATGATGTCGGCGTCACCGGCTCCGATGAGGCCCGAGGTGGCGTGCTGGAAGTTCAGGGTGGAGTAGGGAAGACCGATGTTGTCGAGGACAGTGTCCATCTCGGCTGGGGGTACAACCTCGCGGATGGCGTTCTCGACTTCGTCGCAGACCTTGGCCGTCTCCTCGATACGAGTTCCGCTCTTCACGCGGACGTGCAGGATGAACGATCCGTTATCAGTCGCCGGGAAGAAGTTCTGCCCGAGGAAGGGGATAAGGATGAAGGCGGAAAGGCAGAGGAGGAGGAAGACGGGAACAAAGACCTTGCGGGCTTCGAGCAAACGGCCAAGTAAATCCTGGTAGCCGGCGCGGACGCGCTCGAAGAGACGCTCGAAGCCGCGCTGAAAGCGGGCGAGGATGTTGTTCGAGGGAACGGCGTGGTGGTCGTGCTTCTTGAGGAGGTACATCGCCATCGTCGGCACAAGCGTGCGGGAGAGGATGTACGAGGCGATCATGGCGAAGACGACCGATTCGGCCAACGGCACGAAGAGGTACCGGGCCACGCCGGAGAGGAAGAACATCGGCAGGAAGACGATGCAGATACAGAGCGTCGAGACGAGGGCTGGGGTGGCGATCTGGGCGGCGCCTTCGAGGATGCCTTCGTGCAGCTCGGCTCCCTCCTCGAGATAACGCTCGATGTTCTCGATAGTGACGGTGGCGTCGTCGACGAGGATACCGACGGCCAAGGCGAGACCGCTGAGGGTCATGATGTTGATGGTCTGTCCGAGCAGGCCGAGAACGATGACCGACGACAGGATTGACAGGGGAATCGAGACCGCGATGATGATCGTCGAGCGCCAGCTACCAAGGAACAGCAGGATCATGAGGCCGGTAAGCACGGCGGCGATGATCGCCTCGCGAATAACGCCCTGGACCGAGCCGCGCACGAAGATCGCCTGGTTGCCGATGGGGGTGATCTTGAGCGCGGGAGGCAACGTGAGCTTGATCTGCGGAATGACGCCGAGAATCTGCTGGACGACGGTAAGGGTCGAGGCGGTTCCGGACTTGAGGACCGTGACGAGCACGCCGCGGTGACCGTCTTGGCGGACGATGTTTGTCTGCGGGATGCTTCCGTCGCTGACGTTTGCGACGTCGTGCAGGTAAACGATGACGCCGTTCGGCGACTGGCGGACGGGGAGGTTGCTCAAGCCTTCGAGAGTAAAGGGCGAGGAGTTGAGGTGAATGTCGTACTCGGCCGAGCCGATCTTCGCGGTGCCTCCGGGCTGCACGACGTTCTGGGCGGCGAGGGCGTTGAGGACGTCCTGCGGAGCGAGACCTTTGGCCTGGAGCTGCTGCGGATCGAGGTTGATCATGATCGAGCGCTGCTTGCCGCCATAGACGTTCGGGATGACGGCGCCGGGGATCGTGACCAGCGTGGGACGGACAAAGTTGAGACCAAGATCGTTCAGTTGCTGTTCGGAGAGGCCGTCACCGGAGAGGCCGAGCTGGAGAATCGGGACGCTTGACGCGGAGAAGTTGATGATCTGCGGGGGAAGGAGGCCGGGAGGCAGCTGGCGCAGCTGAAACTCGGAGGCCGCGGAGACCTGGGAGTTAGCCGTGTCAAGGCTGGCACCGGGCTGCAGGTAGACCTTGATGACCACTTGCCCAGCGACCGTGGTCGACTCGATGTGCTGAATGTTGTCGACCAGGACAGTCAGGGCCTTCTCGTAAGGCGTGGTGAGGCGGCCTTCGAGTTCTTCAGGGTTCAAACCCGTGTACTGCCAGGCGATCGAGACGACCGGTATATTGATGTTCGGGAAGATGTCGGTCGGGGTATTGAGGATCACGACCGGCGCGGCGATCAAGATAAGGATCGCGAGCACGATAAAGGTGTAAGGGCGCGTGAGCGCGATTTTTACGATCCACATAGGATGATTCGTTCGCCTCTTTGAGGGGCATGTCCGCCCTTTTTAAGTAGACACCGACTTTCGCAAGTAGTTCATAGTTATTTCCCGCTTTATTCATCGGCAGAACCGATAGGTGAGCGACGAACGTGCTGGTCTTTGAAGCGTTCGCTTTCTGAGAAACCCGTGGGATTAAGTGTTCCTGTGTCAAGTTTCGCTCTTGTTCCCTCGTGGGATCAAGAGCGGAGGCAAACGCAGCTTCGCCTCCGCACCAGAAGACACGAAGGCGAATCGCCGAGCTTGCCGATTTGGGACGGGTTAGTGTCCTGCTGGCGCTTCGCCCCCTGCGCGGAACTTACGAATGAGGAATACGAGCGGGATCATTGTGAGGGTGAGCCACCCGATGACGCGGAAGCAGTCCATGAAGGCGAGGAAGGTGCTTTGCCGAACAAGCTGCTGGTAGACAAGGCCAAGCGAAGCGGGGATGGCGTCAGCACTCGTGAGGCCGTGTTCCATGAGGCGGTTGAGCGCGCCCTGCGTGGTCTGCTGGAGCGTTTGGGAGCTGGCTCCGAGGTGCGCGCCGAGGTTGAGCTGGTGCAGATTCTCGCGGCGTTCGACAGTCGTCGTGATGAACGCGATACCGAAGCTTCCGCCCCAGTTGCGGAAGAGATTGGTGAGGCTCGAGGCCTTGTTGTTCTGATCGGGACGCAGGCTGGAGTACGCGATGATGTTGACCGGAACGAGAAAGAGACCGTAGCCGACACCCTGCAGCGCTCGTGTCCAGACATAGTGGCCGCCGTTCGTCGCGAGGTTCATGTCGCTGTAGACGAACATGGAGAGCGCGATGAAAGAGAGGCTGAAGAAGACCAGCGTCTTCGCCGAGACTAATCCGCGCTGCAGAAACTGTGCTGAGACGGGCGCCAGGAGTGTGATGACCAGCGCTCCGGGTCCGAGGATCAGACCGGCGTCGATGGCGCGGTAGCCGTAGAGCGATTGCAGCATCTGCGGGATGAGCGTGGTCGTCCCGAAGAGGCCGATGCCGAAGACGAAAAAGAGAATGCTTGCGATGGCGAAGTTGCGATTGGTGAGCAGGCGGAAGTCGATGATGGGTTCCTTGACCCAGAGCTCCCATAGGACCGTGCCGATCCAACCAACGACGGCAATCGTGATCATGGTGACGATGAAGTCGCTTGCGAACCAATCCTCGATCTGGCCGCGGTCGAGCGCGACTTCGAGGGCTCCGGAGGCGAGGGTGATGAGAACGATGCCGGTGGCGTCGACGGACATGCGGCCTTCAGCCTTAGCGGTGAGGCGTTCGGTGGTGAAGACTTCGGGGTCGTGGATGAGCTTATTCGAGAGGTAGAGCGAGATAAGGCCGACGGGGACGTTGATGAAGAAGATCCAGCGCCAGGAGTAGTTGTCGGTGATCCAGCCACCAAGGACCGGGCCGATGGCGGGTGCGGTGACGATGACAACGGTGAAGAGGGCGAACGCGGCGGCGCGTCTTGCCGGGGGAAAGGTGTCGACGAGGATAGCCTGGGCGACGGGGGCTAGGCCGCCGCCTCCTACGCCTTGCACGACGCGGAAGATGAGCATCAGACCGAGCGACGGGGCGAGTCCGCAGCAGAGGGACGAGATGGTGAAAAGGATCACGCAGAGGAGGTAGTAGGTCTTGCGTCCGAGCAGGCGGCTCAGCCATGCAGTCATGGGGAGGACGACCGCGTTGGCGACGAGGTACGTAGTCAGGATCCACGTGACCTCGTCGTAGCTGCGGCCGAGGCCCCCTCCGATGTAGGGGAGGGCGACGTTCGCGATGGAGGTGTCGAGCAGCTCCATGAAGGCGGCGATGGTGACCGTGACCGCGATGAACCAGGGGTTGATGGCGGGTTTTGAGGGTGCCTGTGCCGGGATGATGGTTGCGGTGGCCATGGGTCTTTCCTTAGGTGCGGACGTTGCTCTATCGAACCTTCACTGAGGCTTCGGCGGACATGCCGGGGCGTAGCTGGTGTGCGGGGTCCTGGTCTCTGTCGAGGCGAATGCGAACCGGGAAGCGCTGAACGATCTTCACGTAGTTGCCGCTGGCGTTCTCCGGGGGAAAGAGGCTGAAGAGCGGGCCAGAGGCGGCGGCCATATCTTCGATGGTGGCGTTGTAGTCACGGTCGAAGGTGTCGACGTGGATGGTGACGGCCTGGCCGGGGTGCATGAGGCGAAGCTGCGTCTCCTTGTAGTTGGCGGTGATCCAAATGTCGTCGGTTGGGACAACGGTGAGCAGCGTCTGGCCGGGCTGGACGCGGTGGCCGAGCTCGACGGTCTTATGGCCGACGATGCCGGAGACCGGAGCGTAGACCTTGGTGTAGCTGAGGTTGAGCTCGGCGGTGTGGACGTCGGCGCGGGCCTGGTCGAGCTCTCCCTTGGCGGAGGAGGACTGGGCGCGAGCGTCGGCGGCGCGCTGCGGTGCAGTGCGGGCTCCCGCGATCTGGGCGTCGCGCTCCTGGACGAGGGCGCGGCGCTGGGCGATCTTCTGCTGTGCGGCGGTGACGGCAGCCTGGTCGGCTTCGAGGGTCTGCATGGTCGAGGCGGCCTCGGTCTCTCGGGCGTCGAAGAAGGAGCGCGAGATCTCGCGTTTGTCGACGAGGGTTTGATAGCGCACCCGGTCGCGCTCGGCGCGGGAGGCGATGGCCTGGTCAAGCTGTACGCGGTGCTGGGCGGTGAGGAGTTCCGCCTGAGCGGAGCCCACATCTTCAACGGCCTCCTGCTTCGCGGCCTGGGCGAGTTGGAGGTTGCTGTAGGCGGTGGCGTCGGCGATGGGGACGCCGATGCGGGCTACGTTCGCTTCGGCTTCCTTGGTCTCGAGGTTCGCCTTGGCGTGCTCGAGTTCGGCCTCGTAGTCGCGGGGGTCGAGTGCGAGGAGCAGGGTTCCGGCGGCGACAGTGTGATTGTTCTCGACGTCGGGGTTGACGTAGGTGACGGTGCCGGCGATGCGTGTGCTCAGCGAGGCGAAGTGGCCGTCGATGGCGGCGTCGTCGGTCGTTTCAAAGTGGCGTGCGTGCAGCCAGTAGATGAGGCCGGCGATGACGGCTACGAGAAGGATTGCTCCAGCGATGAGGCGTTTGGTGGCGGATGATTTCTTTGGCGTGGCTTCGGTTTGAGAGGCGGCGGGGGCGCTCGTCTCTTTGACTTCTGTGGTTCCGGACATGACATGCCTCCTGAGGGCGTGTGGTGTTATCGAGTGGCGAAAAAGGTGGGGATGCGGGTCTCGGAGGAGCCGAGGGCGCGGGCGAGGGAGATTTTGGCGACGTTGAAGGAGAAGAGGCTCGCGATGTAGTTCTCGTTAGCGGCTTCGAGCGACTCCTGCGCCTGGACGACTTCAAGGTAGTTGGTGACGCCGTTGTCGAAGCGATCCTGGGACTGGGTGAGGGCGCGCTGGGCGAGAGCCTTGTTGGCCTCGGCTACCTTGACTCCTGCTTCAGAGGCCTTGGCGTCGAGCATGGCCACGCGAACGTCGTAGGCAACGCGGCCCTGGAGGTCCTGGTACTCGGCGCGGCGCTGGGTAAGGTTGGCCTCGGCCTGGTGGATGTCGGAGCGGATGCGGCCGCTGGTGAAGATGGGGACGTCGAGACGGGCGCTCGCTTCATACACGCGGTTGAAGTTCGCGGGGTTCACTCCACCTCCGCCGTAGTTGCCCTCGAACGACAGGACGGGGAGGCGCTGGGCGTGCTCGGCTTTGACGCTGAGCTGGGCGGCGGCTACGGTCTCCTTCAAGCTGGCGACGTCAGGGCGGGTATTCGGGGCCAGGGCCGCGTCGACGCCCGGGTCGGGGAGCGGCGAGTAGTCGTAGGTGTGGCTTGGGGTCCATGCCTGGTCGAGCGAGATGCCGGTGATGCGGTCCAGGGTGAGCTTGTCTTTTTCGAGGTCGTTGGCGGCGTCCGTGACGCGCTGCTCTGCGGTGCGGAGCTCGACTTGGGCGCGAAGGGTATCGATCTCGGGGGAGAGCTCGGCCTTGAACTGGTTGGCTACCTGACGCTCGAGCTCCTGCGCGGAGGCGAGAGTCGATTGCGCTGTCGAAAGACGGGCCTGGCTGGCGACTACCTGAAAATATGCTGCTCCAACGGCGAAGACGACGACATCGCGGGAGTCCTTCGTGCTGAGGACGGAGGCTGCTTCGAGCGCCTTCTGCGCCTTGTAGCGGGCGATCAGTTCCATGTTGACGATGGGCGACGAGGCTCGGACGCGGGCGTCCGAGTAACCGAAGCCTCCGCTCGTCGGGGGAAGCTGGAAGCCGGCGGCAGCCGGGAGTTTCAGTCCGAGCTCCGTGTAGCTGAGTTGGGTGTAGGTCTGCTGGGCGCGGGCGGAGATCTGCGGGAGCAGCGTTGCGAGGGCGCGTTCGCGTTGCGCCCGCACAGTGGCGTCTGCTTGCTGCGAGTCAATCAGCCCGAGGTTGAACTTGAGGCCGTGGTCGATCGCGTCGTCGAGCGAGAGGCTGAGGACCCCGGGGACGAGCTTGCCGTCGGGAACGCTGCCGAGATAAGGATTCAGCGACTGGGTGGCGCGGGCGCTTGGGTTTGTGGTGGCTGCGGCGGGGTTGATCGGACGCGGCGTGGCGATGGAGCCTGTCGTCCCGTTCTCGAGCGATGGGGAGAGATTCTGGGCGCCGGCAGCGAGCGGGGCGAGTAGAGCGGCTGCGAGCAGAATGCGGTGTGGTGTGCGGGTTTCCATGAGCTTTCCGAAACCTCCTTCGGGCCTGCCCTCACGTTTCGATGGGGGGCGGCAACGGTATTTATGATTATGGGTGTCATAATTAGGATTCAAAATCATGACAGGCATCATCTAAAAGAGCGAAAATAGCTTTACGTTTGCGGAAATTATTTGGGAGGGTGGGGATCATGAAGGTGAGCAAGGAAACAATGGCGGAGCACCGGGAGAAAATCCTCGCGTCAGCGGCGCAGCGCTTCCGCGAGCGCGGGTTCGACGGGATCGGGGTGGCGGAGCTGATGAAGGAGGTGGGGCTCACGCACGGGGGGTTCTACGGGCACTTCGCGTCGAAGGAAGAGCTTGTGGCCCTCGCCTCGGAGCGCGCGATGGATGACTCGCGGGCACGCTGGGAAAAGATCTTCGAGGACTCTCCCGAGAACCCGTTAGGCTCGCTGATGGATTATTTTGTGTCGAGGCATCACTGTAGCCTGCCCGGTTCGGGATGCCTTGTGGCTGCGGTGGGAAGCGAGGTGGGACGGCAGCCGGAGTCGGTACGGAACGCCGTGACAGCGGGGCTCCGCAAGACCTTCGACCTGCTTGGGAAAGTCGTCTCCGCGAGGACGAAGGAAAGCCGCCGCAAGAAAGCCATTACGGCTTACGCGAGTATGGTTGGAGCGGTTGTGCTGGCGCGTGCTTCCAATGACCCCGCGCTCTCGCAGGAGATCCTGCAGGCGATCGGCGGCGCGGTCGCGACGGACGCCGTTTAGGGTGCGAATTGCAGCGAATAGGCAGTCGCCGGGTCGATGGGGTGCGCGGTGACCTTGAGCTCTTCGAGCTGCTTGTAGGTGGTGGTCCAGCGCTCGGCGGTAAAGTGGCCAAGATGAGAGTCCGGGGTGTCCGGTCCGTCGATGAAGTGGCCCTCTTTGAGGGTGTCGACGCTGAAGCGCATCCAGTCGGGACTGAGAGCGGGATTCAATTTGCTCAGGGTCAGGTTCGCAAGACTTGGGCTGTCCAGATAGTTCCGCCAGCCCTTCAGCGAGGCCCGAACGAACTTCTGCACGACCTCGGGATGGTCCGCAAGAAACTTGCGCGAGGTGAAGATGACCCGGTAGGGCTGGTATCCGGTTGAGTTGACGAGGAGCGTGCGGACCTGGGCGCCGGCCTTATGGGCGAAGAAGGGTTCCGAGGTGACGAAGGCCTGCTGGATGTACTCGGGATCTTGGAGGAAGTTCGCGACCGAGAAGGTGGCGGGAATCTCACGCACACTCTTCAGGCTGTAGCGGTGGAGCAGATATTGAAACCAGATGGAGCCGGGCTTGACCGCGATGGTGTGCCCTTCGAGGTCGGCGAAGGTGTGGACCAGTGATGCATCGTGGACCATGACGCCCTGCGGGTCCTGCTGCATGGTGGCGGCGACCGCGACCAGAGGCAGACCGCGCGAGACGCCTACGAGCACCTGGTCGGATGTGCCCATGCCGAACTGCGCGGCGCCGGTCGAAACCTGCTGCTCGGTGACGACGTAGGGACCGCCGGGGGCGATCGTGACATCGAGATTTTCCGACTTGTAGAGCCCCTGGAGCTGCGCCTCGTAGAAGCCGCCCATCTCCGGCTGCGGGTACCAGTCAGTCTGGAGTGTGACGGGGAAGTATCCGGTCGAGGCGGACTTGGACTTACAACCAGTTGTGAGCAGAAGAAGGCCGACGAGGGCGCCTGGGAGAAGTTTGCCGGACAGCATGATGGACTCCGTGACCTGTTTGGGTTCTTTACTGGAGGGTAGCATTTTGCGCGGGTTACTCGTGTTCGGGAGCGGACGTGTAGATCAGGATCAGGGAGAGAACCGTGAACATGCGAAAGGCCGCATCCTGGCCGTTCCAGGTCTTCGATTGCCACATGAGGAACCACTCGCCGCCGACGCTGATGAAGGCAACGAACCAGAGAAGGCAGCCAAGCGTGAGACCGGCGATCGAGATGGACTTTGCCTGTTGGAAGACAGCAGAGGGGGATTGCAAGTTGCGCAGAAGGCGGATGGCGCCCCACCAGGAGAGCGCACCGATAACGGTCTCCCACGAGATGATGCCGGCGTAGAAAGTGGTCTGGAGACCGGGGTACGGCAGCGAACGCCACATGCCGTGGTTGCCGGGGAAGGTGGTGTCCATGCTCAAGACGTGGTGGACGAACTGGTAATTGGAGTTGTAGTCGGTGGTGTTATTGAAGACCACGAGGGTGAAGAAAAAGGCGACGGCAAGCAGAAGGGCACACTTGGAGAGGCGGACAATCATTCGCGGGTGACTCTCCTGGGAGAACTTGGTGGAACCTTGGGTAAGGACTGGAAATAGGCAACGAGCGCGGCGATCGTCGGCGCATCGTATTCTGGCCAACCCGGCATCGACGCGTCCGGGATGACGGACTTGGGGTTCACAACGTAGCTGCCGACGATGTCCGGCCGGGCTTTCGCCAGGGAACTGATAGTGCTCCATGTGACGTTTGATTTCTGGCCGCCCGTGGTGCCCATTGCGTGGCAGCGAAGGCAGTTCTGTTTGGCGATAGCAAACCCTTGCTGGACGGGTGAGTCCGGCAGAGTGCCCTCAGGCGGGGTGATCGCCTTGAAGGTCTGGGCGGCGGAGGTGAAATGCAGTGCGGTAATGTTGATCGGGATCTGGGGCTCGTCTTCGTGTGCAAGAACCTTGAAATCAGGAACGAATTGGTCGTACACGATCAGGTACGGGCCGGGATCCGACTTGTGTGTGCTCTTTGCCCAGCTCATGGATGTCTGACCATCGACCACGAGGACAAGGATGGGATGATGGGACCGGATGGAGTTCGACGGAAAGTGGGTGTGGTAGCCGTCGGTGCAGAGCGCGATGACCAGGTCCAAGGACGGCGGCGCTTCCAGCGCTTCGATGAGCGCTTCAAGTGAGATGCCGGTGACGTGAGTAGTCTGACCGGGGAATTCCGTGTTGTTGACCAGGGTGGCCGAGATCTGCGGCAAACTTTCGAGTTCGGCGTAAGTCAGGTAGCCATGCGGGGTATGGGGGATGCCCGAGATTTCGAGGTCGGTGGGAGACTGCCGTGTGGTGTGGAGCTTCAGGTGCGTGCGCGGCTCCCCGGGAACCTGCGTGGCCTGAACACCTTTCGACAAAGTTGCAGCAGCAATCAGAACGAAAGCAACGACAAGGAGCACGGCCCTTCTTTCAACATGGCGCACCATGGCTGAATGGTAACGGGGTTCAGGACGGTTGGGTGGGGAAATCGCCGGACCCACAATGCCGTGGGCGAATTTGATCGACGTTTCCCGTCTCACGCTGCGTGATACAGTAGCGACCAATGAGCGCAGAGAAAGCGATTTTGGACGCGGGATTAGTACTGCCGGAGCTTCCGGCTGCGGGCGGAAATTACATTCCGGCGAAGACAGTGGGAAGCCTTGTTTACCTGTCCGGGGTTATTTCGAAGGATGAAAGCGGTCTGATCGCCGGGACAGCCGGAGCGGATCGTACGATCGAGGACGGCTATGGTGCGGCGAGGGCGTGTACGCTGCAACATCTCGCGGTACTCCGGCGACACCTGGGATCGCTCGACCTTGTGAAGGAAGTCGTCAGCGTGAACGGGTATGTGAACGCGGTGCCTGGCTTCCCCGATCCTCCGAAGATCATCAATGGGGCCTCCGACTTGCTGGTCGAGGTATTCGGGGACGCAGGACGGCATGTGCGAGCGGCGATCGGGGTGAGCGCGCTGCCGAGGAATGCGCTGGTCGAGGTGCAGATGGTGGTTGCGATTTGAGCTCGGCCAGAGAACACACCCTCGGGGCTCAGCCGACGCATTCGGTGTGGAACCGGGACCTCGCTCCCCGGCTTATGATCGCGCCGGGGGATGTGGTCCACATGGAGTGCGTGGATTCAAGCGGGGCACAGGTGAGGCCCGGATTCACGCTGGCCGACTTTCTGGCGATCGACCGGATGAAGATTCATGCGCTGACGGGGCCGATCGCCATCGAGGGAGCGCAGCCGGGGGATGTGCTGCAGGTGGATGTGCTCGAGGTCGCGCACAAGGGATGGGCGTGGTCGAGCGTGATAGCCGGACTTGGGTTTCTCGATGGGCGGTTCACCGAGCCGTACTTCTTCGAGTGGAAGCTCGATGGGGATGTCTCGACCTCGCTTGCTCCTGCCGTCGTTCCGCTGCGGCCGTTCTGCGGGGTGATGGGTCTGGCTCAGGCGGAGATGGGGGCATTCCGGACACGGCCTCCGGGGGCGTTTGGCGGGAACATGGATGTTCGGGAGTTGAGCGCCGGCGCCACGCTGTATCTCCCCGTGATGGTCGAGGGTGGGCTCTTTTCAGCCGGTGACGCTCATGCGGCGCAGGGAGATGGAGAGGTCTGCATCAATGGAATGGAGTGCCCGGCGGACGTAACGCTACGCCTTGGGCTGCACAAACAGAGACATCTGGCTGGACCGATGGTCGAGTCGGCGGCGCGGCGGGGTGAGGATGGGCCGGAGTGGATCGTGGTCGAGTCGGGGATCGAAGCACTGACGACAGCCCAGACGGCAACGAGCCGGTTGGTGGATCTTCTGGTCGATCGCTGGGGCTTCGAGCCGGTGCAGGCTTACCTGCTGTGCAGCGTCGCGATGAAACTGAGGTTGAGCCAGGTCGTGAACCGGCCGATGGTGACGGTGAGCGCGGCGATCGCGAAGAGTGTTCTGCCGGAGAGGAGGTTGTTTTGACGATCAACGATCCCGACATGCTTGCGGAACTCACGTCGCTATACCCAGCGTATGAAAAGGCCCTGATGGAGAACGATGTCGCAACGCTCACGCGGATGTTCTGGGATTCGGAGTTCGCGATGCGGTTTGGCGCCGGAGAGAATCTCTACGGAATGGATGAGATTGAGGCCTTTCGGAAGGCGAGGCCGGCCGCGGGGCTGGCGCGGACGGTGACCCGGCTGGACATCGTAACGTTTGGCACAGACTTCGGAAGCGTCACGCTGGAGTTCTCGCGAGAGACACCGGCGAAGACAGTGCGGGGACGGCAGAGCCAGGTCTGGGTTCGGCTTCCGGAAGGCTGGAGAATCGTCGCGGCGCACGTTTCGTTGCTTTCCTAAGAGCTTTCAGGCTGTGACGGCAACCTCGAGTTGCTCGACCGGAGCGCTCTGATACAGGGCCGTGAGTTGATCGGCGCCTGCGAAGGTATGGCCGGATACGTGACGGGCGGGTAACGGGAAGGTGAGGCTTGAGGAATCGAAGGGATACGGATCGAGCCGGAATTGTCTTGGGCCAATCGGGGTTACCCTGATCTCGCGCTCGGTGTCTCCGATTGCCGGAAGCGGGTGGAGCAGCGTGGCTGGCTGCGAGTAGTCAACACTGCTTAGCAGGGAGAGATTGTCGGTGGCCTGGAGCAGGCGGAAGTTGTTGAGGAAGGCCTCGTCGGTGACGTCGGCTGGTAGGAACTGCGGATCGGCGCAAATGCCCTTGCGAAGGGCTTGCTGGCGCTGCTTCTGGCGTTCGAGGAAGGCGTCTAGAAGTGGAAGGTGCTCGGGTGCGATGGTCGAGCGGTCGGCGCGCGCAGTCAATAGGTTGTACGTATGCATGGACACGAGAAGCGCTGCGTACGGATCGACGGCCTCAACCTGTTGGACGGCGGATTCACGAACGGCGAGGTAGTCGGCGAGGTCGATCTCTTCGAAGGCCGAGTACTTGCCGACGAGGTCGCTCGAGAAGGCGGATGGTTTGCCGGCCCGAGTAACCTGCGGACGAGCGTCGCGGGCAATCCAGCCGTCGTCGTGTACCTCAATGCCGTGAAGGACGTTGGAGCGGGGACTCGGGGGGAGGAAGAGGTCGTTACCCCAGTGCGTGGCGAAGGCGGCGGCGAGGTGGGCGTGGTCGGGGTGGGTGATCAGCCAGAAACCGGTTTCCGTTTCGAGTCGTAGCATGTCGTGGTCGTTCTTTCTCTTGAGGGGCCTGGGTTATTCGGCGTCGGCAGTTCGTGCGGACTCGTGCCATTGGTGCAGGAAATACCACTCGAGGAACATGACGGTGAAGAAAAAGGTGAAGCCAAGGAAAGTGGCTGCGGCAACGAGGGCGAAGAGGTAGTCCGTTTCGAGCTGGGAACTGGCGTATTGGATGGCGTATCCGATACCCCCGACGCCGACACGAGCCGATCCGGCAAAGAGTTCTCCGGTGAGGGCCCCGATGACGGCGATACCACTTGAGATGCGGATACCGGAGAAGAGGGATGGCATGGCGTGGGGCAGGCGAAGCTTGAGGAGGATTTGGGCGCGGGAGGCCTTACTCATGAGGAATAGGTCGACCATATTGCGATCGACCGAGATGAGGCCCTGGGTGGTGTTCGCGATAATGGGCGCGAGGCAGATGATGAAGGCGATCAGGCCGACGGAGAAGACGCTGTGGCCGACCCACATGATGATGAGCGGCGCGATGGCGATGATGGGAACCGTCTGGAGAAGGATCGTGTAGGGATAGAACATCCGGCGGACCCAACGGGACTGCGCGAAGAGCAGGGAGACGAGAACCCCGACGAGGATGGCGGCGAGCAGGCCTCCGGCGGCAGCTTCGGCGGTAATGCTGAGCGAGGTAAGGAGCGACGGAAAGCGCTCGGCTCCCGCCTTGGCTACCTGGAGCGGCGTGGGCAGGATATACGTCTGGATCGCGAAGATACGAATGACGGCAAGCCAGAGGAGAAGGAGTGCGGCGAAGAGGCCAAGGGCGGAAGCGAGGGCAGTGCCGGTGCGTTTCATGACGCCTCAACCTCCCGGAGCGTTCGAGAAACCTGGGCTACGACGCGGTCGAAGAGCTCGGAGCGGCGGAGTTCGGGAGTACGGGGGAAGGGCAAGTCGATCGGGATGTCGTGGGCGAGGCGTCCTGGGTGCGGGGCGAGGACAAGGATACGGCTGGAGAGAAAGACGGCTTCGGCGACCGAGTGGGTGACAAACAAAACGGTCCACGCGCGCTCAAGGTACAGGCGGATGAGCTCCTCGTTCATGCGGTCGCGGGTCATCTCGTCGAGGGCGGCGAAGGGCTCGTCGAGGAGCAGGACCTTGGGGTTGCTGGCGAGGGCGCGGGCGATGGAGACGCGCATCTTCATGCCGCCTGAGAGCTGGCGGGGATAGGATTTCGCGACGTGCTCGAGGCCGACGAGGGTGAGGAGACCGGCGACGGTGGCCTGGCGGCGTTCGCGGGCGACGCCTTCGAGTTCGAGGCCGAGTTCGATGTTGCGGGTGACTGTGCGCCAGGGGAGGAGGGTGGGGTCCTGGAAGATGAAGGAGACGATCTCGCGGGCCTTGGCGGGGGTCATGCCGTCGACGGCGATGGAGCCGGAGGTAGTGGGGCTGAGGCCGGAGACGAGCTTGAGGAGGGTGGATTTGCCGCAGCCGGAGGGGCCGATGATGCTGACGAACTCGCCGGGCTTGATCGTCGTGGAGAGGTTTTCGAGGACGGGTGGGGCTTCGGCGTAACGCTTGGTGACTCTGTCGAGGAGGATGGCTGGGATGCGGTCGGGTTTGGTCATGCGGGGATCACTGGGAGGTGGAGGGCGGAGGGGCGGGCGGGATCGTGGAAGAGGGTCTGGGTGGAGCGCTGCCAGTTCCATGAGTCGGCGAGGCGGGGTGGGGTGTGGTTGTTGGGATTGCGGTCGAAGAGGGGGTAGGCAGAGCTGGCGATTTCGAGGCGGATGCGGTCGCCGGTGGCGAAGAGGCAGGAGGTGGGGTCGAGGTCGAAGGCCCAGAGGTGAGGGATGTCGGGGGTGTGGCGGCTGCGTAGGATGCCTATGCAGAGGAAGGTGGCGTCGCCGTTTGGTTTTACGCAGATGAGTTTGGCTACGAGGTCGGAGGTGGGGGCGGAGGTGGATGCGTGGAGGGTGACCTGGGGGGTGCCGAAGATGCGGACGGCATATTCGAGGGGATGTGTCGTGTAGGTGAGGAGGTTATTGCCTAGTTCCGCGGCGGCCTGGTTGGTGGGGCCGGAGGTGTTTGTTGGGCCGCCGGGGGCCATAACGGGGACTTCGGGGTCGTAGTTGAAGAGGTCCGGGGCTTCGGGGATGGACGGGGCGATGGAGGTTAGGGTGCCGTCGCCTTTGCTGGAGTTGGCGCGGCCTTCGCTGTGGAGGTAGAGGGTTTGAGTGGGGGTGGGCCAGGATTCGGCGGCGTGCCAGCGGTTTTCGTTGAGGGCGAAGTGGCGGACGCGGGGTTCGTGGGCGAATTCGTTCGTGTCTTTGAGCCAGTGATTGAACCAGAGGAGGAGGAGGGCATCGGTGTCGAGGTTGGCTTCGGGGCCCAGGTCGGCGGGGCCGATGCGGTTGCCCCATGGGATGTGGACCCAGGGGCCGGCTACGAGGTACTGGTTGGCGTGGTGGTGCATGGCGCGGAAGCCGTCGATACTGCCCTTGAGGTAGGTGTCGTACCAGCCGGAGAGATGGAGGGCGGGGATGTTCAGGTTGACGATGTCGATGGAGCGGCTGACGTCCATGGCGGACCAGTACTCGCCGGGGGTGTCGTGTTTGAACCAGTCGCGAACGTAGGTGGGGAGGTCTTCGTCCTGAATTGCAGGGTGGGCGGCGTAGGGGGTGGCGAGGTACTGGGCGGGGAGGTTGGCCCAGGCTTGTTCGAGGCGGTCGCTGTCTTCGCGATGGTTGCGTCGGCGGGCGTCGGCCTTGAGCATCTGGAGGCCCCAGCCTAAGGACGAGGCGAGCCGGAGGGCACCGCCACTGTAGAACCAGCCGTGGTAGAGGTCGTGGGCGGTCTGGGCGGGGGCGATGCAGAGTAGGCCTTCGGGGGCTTCGGCGGCAGCAAGGAGCTGGGTCATGCCCTGGTAAGAGAAGCCGTACATGCCGAACTTGCCGTTCGATTCGGTGCGGTCGCGCAAGGCGGCGATGGTTTCGGCGCCGTCCTTGCGCTCGTGGCGGAAGGGGTAGAAGTGGCCTTCGGAGTCGCCGCGTCCGCGGACGTCCTGGATGACCACGTTGTAGCCGTGACGGGCGAACCAGACGGGGTGGGCGTAGACGACCGTCGAGGCGATGTCGCGTCCGTAGGGCTGGCGCATGAGGAGCGTCGGGTTCGGGCCGGGGGTGGGTGGGTAGTAGTGGTCCGCAATGAGGGTGATGCCGTCGGACATGCGGATGGGGACGCCGCGTTCGAGGGTGACGCCGGCTCCGCAGTCGATGAGTTTGGGCGTGCTCATGCGGGGACTAACTCCTTGAATGCGAGCATGGCCTGGAGGGCTGCGGCGATTTTCGTCGCGGCTTCTTCGATCCACTTTTCGCCGTTTTCGGCGGTGGCGGGGCGGGGGTCTCCCATGACGCCGCTGGGGGCAATGTCGCGGGTAAGCCAGGAGAAGGTGGCGGAAGCGTTTTCGGGAAGCAGAAGGTCGGGGTCCGCGAGGTCCGCGATGTAGTTGGACGTGTATTTGTCGGGGTGGACGAGGTCTGGGGTGGCGGCGAGGAGGAACGCTGTTTCAATCTCGCCGGCGTGGAACCCGTATGCCTTTTCCTGGGGGGCGATGCCGGTGAAGAGGGCTCCGGCGGATCCGAAGAGGCAGAAGGTGCGGAGGTTGAACTCGGCGCGGAGGTCGCGGGCCATGACGTCGACGAGGGAGGAGTTGCCGCCGTGGGTGTTGTAGAGGCAGAGGCGGCGGAAGCCGGAGGCGGCGACGCTGGCGCCGAGGTCGCGGAGCACGGCCATGAAGGTGGCGGCGGAGACGGAGAGGGTTCCGGGGAAGCCGAGGTGCTCGTTGCTCTTGCCGTAGCAGACGGGCGGGAGAGCGTAGACGTGGGCTTCGGCGGGGAGCTTGGCGAGAGCTTTGCCGAGGAGGAGATTATTGATGAGGGTGTCGGTGGCGAGCGGCAGGTGGTGCCCGTGCTGTTCGATGGCGGCGGTGGGGAGAATGAGGAGGGCTTCGTCCCTGGGGATTGCCTCGACCTGCTTCCAGGTCAGGTAGGCGAATTGGCGGGCGGGAGGGATCCAGGTCTGCATGGGTGCTTACTCCTTGGGGCTCATTTCCGGGGCTGGCTGGAAGGTGACCATCTTACCGGGGTTCATGAGGCCGCGGGGGTCGTAGCGGTACTTGGTGAGGAGCTGAATGTTGTCGGGACGGTATCGGCCTCCGCCCTCGACGTTATTGCTATGAGGGTTGGCTACGCTGACGCCGATCGAGCGGCAGAAGTCGATCATCTCGTTGAGGCGGGCTTCGGTGGTGTAGCGGACGAGGGGGATGGATCCGGGGATGACGGCGCCGGTGCCGATTTTCATCCATTCGATGTGGAAGAGGATCTCGACGCCGAACTTGGCTTTGAGCTGGGCGAACTGGGAGCGGGCTTCGGTTGGGCTGAAGCCGCATTGCAGGTAGGTGAATGCTGGATCATGCTTCATGGCCCAGAGGGTTGTGTGGTTCCAGGTGTAGTCGGAGAGGAGTGGAATGGTGCGGAGGCCAGTGTAGGGGGCGGCATGGGTGATCTCGCCTCCGGCTGCCGTTGCCGTGGCTTCGAGGTCGGCTAGCTCGCTGGCGGCGATCATTATGAAAATAAGGGCTTTGCCTTCGCGGGTGACGCTCTTGATAGGGGCGAAGGTGGAAGGGATGGGCCACTCGAATGTGGTGACGAGGCGCTTAGTCCATCTGTCATCAGCGGCGATTTGCTCGCTGAAGGTGAAGGCTGCTTCGAAGGTGGGGAATGCGATGGCGCACTGGGCCCATTCGACAGCTGGGGTGAGGGCGAGCCAAATCTTTGTGATGACGCCGTTCGTGCCCCAGGCGTGGAGGACCTCGTGGACCGCTTCGCCTTCGAGGAAGAGGATGCGGGGTTGAGGCTCCATGGTGATGACTTCGAGGGCGCGGACGGTGCCGAAGTCGCGCAAGCCGCCGTGGCTGATGGAGCCGATTCCTCCGGAGCCTCCGCCGAGGAAGCCGCCTACGCTTGCTTTGGCGACCGTGCTTGGGTAGCAGCGCAACTCCCAGCCCTGGACGCGGGCGGTGGTTTCGAGGACGCCTAGGCGGACTCCGGGGCCCACGATGGCTACACCCTCGGAGGTGATGGATTCGATGGTATCCATGCGGGAGAGGTCGAGGACGACTCCGCCCTTGAGGGGGATGGCCTGGCCGTAGTTGCCGGTGCCGGCTCCGCGCGGAGTGACGGGGATGCGGCGCCCGTAGCAGGTGGCGAGGACGCGGAGGATCTCGTCGGTTGAGATGGGCTGGACGACGACCTCGGCCACCTTGTCATCGAGCAGGGCCTTGAGGATGGGAGAATACCAGTAGAAATCCCGCGAGAGGCGCTGGACGGTCTGGGGATTGGTGATGACGCGGTCGGGCGCGTCTGTTCCAGCAAGAGCGGCGGCTACAGCGGCGTGATCGGCTTCGGTCATGCGGACTTTGAGTTCCCGTCTTTTGGGTTCCAAGTGGCGAAGGCTGCGAGCATGTTGGGGTGGGTGAAGAGCGCGTAGGCCTCGTCGCGGAGAATGGGGCCGTCTATCTCGCAGGACATGTCGCTGCGGCGGACGACTTCGCGCGATGGGATGTAAATCTGGCGGCAGTGTTGGCTCGCGTCTTCGATGGTGGCGGCGTAGACGACGCGGTCGAGTCCGGCCCAGAGGGCGTTCGCCATGCACATGGGGCAGGGCTCGCACGTGGTGTACATGGTGTAGCCCTTGAGCGAGGGCGACTTGATCTTGCGGCAGGCCTTGCGGACGGTGCGAACCTCGGCGTGGCTGCTTGGGTCATTTTCGGCGCGGACGGCGTTGACGGCACGAATGAGCGGCTTGCCTGTGGCGGTGTCGACGATCAGGGCGCCGAAGGGTACGGGAGATGGAGTGTCGAGGGTGCGTGCGGTGAAGCGGATGAGCGCGGCCATGTGGTGCTCGTCCACCTTTCGCTGCAAACCACCTGACTCCCTTGATTCCATGAGGAAATCTACCATGCGCGGCGAGGGCCGCAAACCGCCCGAGAGTAACCTGCCGGCGCATCGTATTCTGTAGAGGCGGAATCAGAATGCGTATGAGTAGCCTTGCTAATAGCACGATTGTTGGAGAAGAGCCGGTTGGAAGGGTGTCCGGGACGCGCTCGCTGGTGGAGACGACGATCACGCAGCTTGTGGGCAGCAGCGGGCATGACGTGCGTGATCTGCTGGCGGCGGAGGAGCCGCTGGAAATTCAGCTTGCCTATGGGCCAGCCGACGCCCGGCAGGTCAAGTCGATCTCGGTAACGATGCGAACGCCTGGCTATGACTTCGAATTGGCGGCGGGCTTCCTGATGACGGAAGGGGTGGTGCGGGACGCCGATGATATCGACCGGGTCTGGTATGCGACTCCGTATGCCGACTCAGTCAGCGAAGCGCGACAGGATTCGGCGCTGGCCTATCAGCCACTGAACAACATCGTCCGTGTGGAGTTGGCTGCCGGCGTTGAGGTGAGCCTGGCGAATCTGCAGAGGAACTTCTATACGACGTCAAGCTGCGGAGTGTGCGGGAAGGCTTCGCTGCTTGCGCTGCAGACGGTCTGTCCTCCACGCGTCGGGAATCGGTTCCGCATCGCCGCCAGTGTTCTCTATGGACTGCCGGACAAACTGCGTGAGGCGCAGAGCGTCTTCGATAAGACGGGCGGTATTCATGGTGCCGGGCTGTTCGATGCGGCGGGTGAACTACACCTCGTGCGTGAGGACGTCGGGCGGCACAATGCAGTGGATAAGCTGCTTGGCTTCGAGTTCCTGGCAGACCGGACGCCGCTGCGGGACAGGCTTCTGCTGCTGTCGGGACGGGCTAGCTTTGAGCTGATGCAGAAGGCATTGATGGCCGGTATACCGGCGGTTGCGGCGGTCGGCGCTCCGTCGAGCCTCGCGGTGCAGGTGGCGCGGCAGTTCGACATTACGCTTGTGGGATTTCTACGTGGGCATCATCTGAACGTCTATCACGGGGCGGAGCGCATTTTGGGTGTTCAGGAAGAGCAGGAGTCACGATGAAGTTGCGGATCAAAGGAAATTCGTTGCGTTTGCGCATCTCGCGGTCGGAGATGGATCGGCTGGTCGAGAGCGGGCGCATTGAGGATACGGTGCAGTTCACACCCGTGGCGGGTGAGTCGTTTACCTATTCGCTCGAGCATGAGCGTGGCGCCAGAAAGATCGCGGTCCGGTATGCTCCGGGGAACGTCGCGGTAGTGGTCCCGACGGCGAGTGTGATGCGTTGGACCGATGAGAGCGAGGTCGGGATCTACGACAGCCTGGCGCTCGACGCTTCGACTAGCCTTGAACTGATCCTCGAGAAAGACTTTGCCTGCATAGATGGGAGCGACGCCGATAACACGGACACGTTTCAGAACCCGAATGAGGCTGCGGCTTGCTGAGCTTTCCTGCACGCCTGGCGGCTTGGGGTGTTGGATTCCTCCTCCTTGCTTCAGCTGGTTTCGGACGAACGCAGACGCTGGCACATAAGAATTGGGCTGGGTCGGGAATGTCGGCGCAGACGTGGTGGTCTCGGGGGGTGTTTTGCCGGGTGGGGTTGCGGCCTGCGGGTGGGACGGCGGTGACGCTGAAGACCGTCGCGGCTCGGCTTGAAGCGCTGGAGGGGGCGGGGTGTGACGCGGTTGTTCTCGGAGCGCTTGGGACGGCTGGGCCTTCGCCGGTTGATGCCGCTTACGGATCGGTTGAGGATGCTGACGCGGTGATCGAAGAGATCGGGCGCAGGAAGATGCGGCTCGTGCTGGAGATGCCAGTGGCGGGGGCTTTTTCCGGGGCGGGTGAGCAGGATCTGACGGCACGGATGCGGTTCTGGCTGACGCGGGGAGTGGCGGGGTTTGCGGTGCGGGGGGATGGGGCTCCGGCGGGAAGTGATGTTCCGGGGGTGGTTAAGCGGCTGCGGGCGGTAGTGTCGGGATCTCTGGGAACACGCGTCTTAATCGCGGACGGGGTGGATGGGCCGGATTCCCAACTCGTGGTTCGGCGGGTAGATGCGGCGTTGCAGGCGGGGCAGACTGCCGCCGTGAGGCAGCAGTTGGCTGGTGCGGACGGCGGGCTTGCGGGGCGTTTGCCTCTGCTCGTAGCTGCCGATACCCGCGCTGAGACGGCCAAGGTGATGGCGGCGCTGCTGCTGTTGGAGGGAGATGCGGCGATGGTGGCGGCCGAGCCGTTTGCCAGCAAGGGTGCCGAAGTTGTCGCGCCAGTGAAGAGGGAGTTCTCGGCGGAGGAGATGCGGCTGTGGATTCCGGCGAGCGAGTACGCGGCGCACGAGGATCAGACGGCCGAGGCGCGGGATAAGGCCATGATCGAGTGGTACCGGGCGCTGACGGAGATGCATCATGCGAACGTGTCCTTAAGAGACGGGCAGGCGACGTACCTGAACCAGGACAGCCAGGATGTGCTGGTTTGGGTGGTGCGGGCGAAAGGGTTGAGTGCGCCGGTGCTTGTGGCATGCAATCTCTCGGGACATGCGACGAAGGTTGCGGTAGGCGACGAGCTAAAGACAGTTGGCGTGCGAAAGAGTTATTTGCGGACGCTGCTGCGGTCGCAACCGGAGCAGCCGCATCCGGCTACGGTTGAAGATATTGATTTGGAGGCGGACGGGGTTTTTGTGGGGGAGATTCGCTGAAGCAAGGGTACTCCCCACTCTGGGTAAAAGTCGCAAAGTATTCAAAATAAAAGCTTTAGCTTCTGACTTCGAGCCTCTGCGTCTGCTAAAGTATTGAAAATAAAGGGATCGGTTTCCCTAAAGTCTTCAATACAAATGAGATAGGCCCATCACGAGTGGTCGGCGGAAATGGGTGCCGGGAGAGTCTTGTACGCCTCGTAGATGCGGTCGAAGACAGCGTCCCACGTGCATGTCTGGGCGTACGCGCGGGAGGCGAGGCGCATCCGAGCCAAGCGGATCGGGTTCTCGATGAGGCCTTCGATCGCCCCGGAGAACTGTTCATCAGCCACGATGTGGCCGGTTTTGCCCTCCTGAATGATGTACTTGGGGCCGCCGTCGGGGGTGACGATGGCAGGGACGCCGGAGGCGAGGGCTTCGAGAACGACGTTGCCGAAGGTGTCGGTGTGGGACGGGAAGACGAGGAGATCCATGTTGGCGTAGGCCTCGGCGAGGGCGTGGCCGCGGAGGACTCCGGCGAACTTGGCCCCGGGGAGCTCCCGTGCGAGGGCCTCCTGCTCGGCTCCCTGGCCGACGATGAGGAAGCGAATCGGGCGGGGGCTGGTGGCTGCTAGCTTGCGGGCGATCCGGGGGAGGAGAGCGACGTTCTTTTCGACCGAGAGGCGGCCGACGAACCCGAGGGTGAATGGGGCGCTTGGTCTTTCGTCGACGGGCCGGGTGCGGTGGACGGGGGAGAAGAGCTGGGTATCGACGCCGCGCTGCATAAGGTGGCAGGGGCGGTGCGTGGCGGTTTCGAGCATCTCGCATAGTTCGCCGTTGGGGGCGAAGAGGACCTTTGCGAGGCTGTAGAACCACAGTGTGGCGCTGAGAGCGCCATGTTCGATGCCGCGATCCAGGTTTCCCCCGGCATCGTGGCCGAGGTGCGCGGTAAGCCAGGCGAGGCGACGTGCGGCGTACTCGTGGACGTTGGTATGCCAGGAGGCGGCGAGCGGGATGCCGAGCTTCCAGGCGAAGTAGGCACCGAAGATGCCGAGCTCGCTTGGTCCGGTGATGTGAATGACGTCCGGCTGGAAGGCGCGGAGAGCCCGGTGGATCAATCCGGCATGACGCCAGAAGAGCGGGTCGAAATCTAAGTCCTTCTCCATCTGGATGGAGGCACCGGAGCGGGGGAGTTCGAGAGTTTGCAGGTTTCCGGTGATCTCGAGCGGCGTAGAACGGGGCGCGGTTCCACCGGCACGGACGCAGAGGAATGGAAGGTCGCGGCGCTCGGCGAAGGCGAGGAAGTTGCGGCTGGTGTGCGCGACGCCGTTGACCTCGTGGAATGAGTCGGGAAAGAAGGCGACGCGAGGCGGGCGCATGGGTCTAGCGTATCGCTCTTTCGGGTTGTTGGCAGCGGTTGGCTGAGAGGCTTGTCAGGCGGCTCAGCGCAGAAGGCAAAGGCGTAACTCAGGCGTCTAGAGTCGTGCAGCCGAAGAGGCTCTTGTGGCACGGCGGAAGCCGTGCCCTTAGGCAAGACGGAAAGCCATTTGCTATTGAAGAAGACTCAGGCCTGGCGGGGAGCGAGGCTCGGCTTGAGGTCTCCGGTATTTTGGCGGTCGTTCCAGGCCATGCGGAGGGTTTCGGAGACGGGTCCGGAGCCGAGCAGGCGAACGGCGACCAGGATAACGCTGAGGTAACGCGGAGCGTGTCCGTCGGGCCACATTGTGGAGAGGGGGCGCATCTCGCCGTCGGCGTTGGGGTGGAAGACGCGCTCATCCCAGGTGCGGGAGCCTTCGGGGAAGTGAGGATGATTGCGCACGGCGTCGAGCGTCGACTGCAGGATGCGGTGCTTCCAGGGCTGGGCATACTGCGGCATGAAGAGCACATGGCTCTGGCGGAGGACGCGGACCTCGTGAACGAACTCGGCGAAGTTGAAGGCGTGGGTGAGGTTCAGGTTCGCGTTCGGCTCGATGCCGTGGCGGTCGCCACCGCTGATGACGAGCTGGTTCCAGCGCTGGCCGAGGTCGGAGACTTCGCGGTTCTCGTCCCAGTTGCGCAGGCCGTTGAGCTCGAGAGCGTGACAGAACTGGCCGTGGAGGGCGAGGAAGTCGTTGACGAGGAAGCGGTGCTTCTCTTTGCCGATGCGGTAGAGATCCCAGAGCGGGTGGTTGAAGACGATGAGGACGCCTGGAGTTTCGTGGAGCTCGGCAAGAAATTCGCCGAGAAGGCGGGCGGGCCGCTCGGTGACCGGGATGGCGGTGAAGGCCTGCAGGCGCTCCATCCACTCGACGCCAGTGGCGCTGGGGAGGTTGTGGATGCCGAGATGGAAGCAGGTGGTTCCGGCCTGCGGGTTGGCGAAGGGAACAGTCCACTCGACCGAAACGGGAATGTGACGGGCGCTGGGGACGGCGCGGAGAAGCAAGGGAGCGGAGATGTCGTCGTGGTCGGTGAGGCTGACAAGGGCGGGGAGGCCGAGCTTCTGCTCGATCTGCTCACGTTCGAGGTCGAAGGCGAGGCGCGGGGTCAGGGGTGGAGTCCAGTAGCTGCGGGCGTAGTCGGGACGGACACCGGAAACGCGGGCGCAACGGTCCTCGAGCCAGCGGAGGATGGGCTGGAGGGGCTTCCAGTCGGTGGAGAGCTCGGCGATAAAGTCGAGGGTCTCCTTGGACTGGCTGGTATGGCTGTGAAGCGAGACACCTGTGGCGAAGGGGCTGGCTGCCTTTGGTTCACGCCAAAGGTAAGAAATGGTGGACTGGCTCATCGGTCTCTGCCCCCTTGAGTTTTGCCTCTGGTTTCAGGGGTAGTATCCGGATTTCTGATGAAGCGTATGTGACTGCACCAACAATGGTGCTTCAAATTTAGTGATGAGTGTGGTGCGTCAGAAAGGGAGCTAAACTGTGTACCGGTGGCTGCGAAACTTGAAATTCGCGATCTGGCCGACCGGCTAGAATATCGCGTCACGCAGCGGCACACGCGGACGCACTTGTTTCTGCGCGCCTTGTTCTGGATGATCCTGCTGGCGATCCCCATCGGCATGGCAGGGCATTCTCCTCTTTTCGCGGCTGGCACGGCTGGGATATTCATCTTCGCGGCCTTCGCAGATGTGACGCGCGCACAACGCGGGACCGATGTGACCTTCACGGTTACTGAGCGCGACATCATCAGCCATGGCTACACCCAGAACGAGTACCATCCGCTTAATCGCTGGCGCACGCAGGCTCCTGACCTTGCGTGGCGCGAGGGCCACTCCTCCGGCGAGAATGGCCCTGTCTTTCCGCAGGGTGTTTATAGCGGAAACGACTGTGTGCTCCCGCTGGTCACGATGGAGGAAGGGCATCGCATCGTGACCGCCATCTACAGCCGGTATCCAGACACGGCAGAGGATAGTCGGTATGACCACTCTTCGATTCCATCCCAAATCATCACGCTCGGCATATCGAAGTATTGAGCGTCTCAGCGTCCTTGCGAAAGCAAAGGCAGATGGCAGATTCCCTACGGGAATGACAACCAGAGAGGCAAGGGCAAGGGCCAGGGCGACGGCTTGCGGTTGTGCAGTTTAAGTTCCCACCCTTACCGGCGATGGTGCTGCCGGTGAGGATGGGGCACCCGGGCTGTAGGGGTGATTCGGGCAGGATGAGTTTAGCGGGTGGGGGCGATGTCGGGACCGAGGAGTTCCTGAACAGACGGGGCGGGCTCGGAGGGAACCTTTCCGGGTTCCTCTTCCCCCGGGAGTTCGATGTGGGCGCTTAGGCCCTCTTTGAGCATCGCGAAGGCTTCTTCGGGGGTATCGGCGAACTGGAAGAGGTCGCGGTCCTTGAAGGCGATGGCTCCCTTTTCGGCGAGGAGGTCGAGGTTGAGGACGTTCTTCCAGTAGCTCGAGCCGTAGATCACGATGGTCATCTTCTTGGCGAGCTTGTGGGTCTGGGCGAGGGTGAGGAGCTCGAACATCTCGTCGAGAGTACCGAAGCCACCGGGGAAGACGACCAGGGCCTTCGCCAGGTAGGCGAAGAAGTACTTCCTCATGAAGAAGTAGTGGAATTCGAAGTTGAGCGATGGGGTGATGTAGGGGTTGGGGAGCTGCTCGAAGGGGAGCTTGATGTTGAGGCCGATGGTCTTGGCTCCGGCCTCGTAGGCTCCGCGGTTCGCGGCTTCCATAATGCCCGGGCCGCCGCCGGAGGTGACGACGAAGCGGTGGCGGGGGCCAGGGACAGTGTGAGCCCAGGTGGCGACCATGAAGGCGAGGCGGCGGGCGTCCTCGTAGTAGGAGGCCATTTCGACGGCGGCCTCGGCGAGGCGGAGCTTTTGCCCGGAGGCTTCGCCGGCTTCGATCTCCTGCGGGGTGGCAGGCTGCTCGTGCTCGGGGGCCGGGGTGCTGGAGCCGGTGTTTTCGAGGAGTTGCAGCTCCTTGTTGGCGACGTCAAGGGCGCGGAAGCGGGCGGAGCCGAAGAAGACGACGGTGTCCTGGATGCGCTCGCGGCGGAAGCGGACGAGGGGTTCCTGGTACTCGGCCACGATGCGGAGAAGACGGCCGTCGGGGGAGTCGATGAACTCGGAGTTCTCGTAGGCGAGGGGTGCGCGGGCGAGGGGGTCGGGCGGGGGGATTTCCTTCGACATGGGGCTCCGGAGAGGGATCTTAGTCTCGATAGTCGCGGTAGTGGATCGCCTCGGAGATGCCGATCCAGATATCCAGAAGGCCGACTCCCGAGATGATGCCACGGACCGCTCCGTTATGAAGGACGCCGGCGAGGCGTGGTCGAGCGGCGAGGAACATGTTGTGATCCCAGACGCGCGTCCACCAGGGGAGAACGGCGACGAGGACGCCGAGGTAGATGCAGAAGAGCACAAGGATGAAGAGCGAGAGGCGTTGAAGCCATACGGGCGCGCCGGGGCCGGTGTCTGCGGCGGCGCCGGATGCAGAATGCATGACGACCGGCTCGGGCTCCGGAAATAGCTCGTTCTGTATGGCCATCGGCCCTCCTCATGACCTTAGCAGAGGGGCTTGGGGCGTGTCTTGGCTACTGTTTGCCACGCGGATGCTTCCGGGCGCGGGTTGAAGCAGCGGGAACGACGGCTTGGGATGCGAAAATGGGTCCATGCTGCAACTTTCAGGCGCCGGGAAACGCTTCGGCCAAAAACTGCTTTATGAAGATGTGAACTGGCTGATTACGCCGGATGAACGAACCGGCCTGGTGGGCGGGAACGGTACGGGCAAGTCGACGCTGCTGAAGGTGCTGGCAGGCGTCGAGCAACTGGATCTTGGTACGATGACGCGGGCGCGGGGGATGACGCTCGGCTATCTTCCGCAGGATGGTCTGGCGCTGAAGGGGCGGTCGGTCTTCGATGAATGCCTGTCGATCTTCGATGAGATCCGCTCGATGGAGCAGGAGGCCGAGGATCTCTCGGCCAAGCTGGCCGAGCATGAACCGGGAAGTCCGGCGTACGAGGCGGCGGCGGACCGCTACTCGTACATCACCGACGTGATGCATGCGAACGATATCTACACGCTCGACTACCAGGTGGGGACGGTACTCGGCGGGCTTGGCTTCTCAAAGGAAGACTGGCTGCGACAGACGGAGGAGTTTTCCGGCGGCTGGCAGATGCGAATCGCGCTGGCGAAACTTCTGCTGCAGAAACCGTCGCTTCTATTGCTGGATGAGCCCACGAACCACCTGGATCTGGAGACGCGGAACTGGCTCGAGGACTATCTGCGGAACTACGAGAATGCGTTTGTGCTGATCTCGCATGACCGGTATTTTCTCGATGTCACCGTTGGGAAGACGGTCGAGCTCTGGAACAAGCGGGCGCATTTCTATTTCGGGAACTACGAGAAATATCTGAAGCAAAAAGAAGAGCGGCGGGCGCAGTTGATGTCGGCCTATAAGAACCAAAGGGACCAGATCGAGCATCTGGAGTCATTTATCAACCGCTTCCGGGCGCAGGCGACGAAGGCGAAGCAGGTGCAGTCGCGTATCAAGGAACTGGAGAAGATCGAACGGATCGAGGTGCCGGAAGACGAGGCGACGATTCACTTCACCATTCCGCAGCCTCCGGCTTCGGGGCGGACCGTCATCGATGTGCAGCATCTGTACAAGAGCTATGGCGAGAAGAAGATTCTTGAGGATGTTAGCTTCTCGATCGACCGTGGGGACCGGATCGCTCTCGTGGGAGCGAACGGGGCGGGGAAGTCGACGCTGATCCGGATGCTTTCGGGGCTGGAGGGGCCGACGTCGGGGGAGATCAAGCTGGGGCATAACGTTCTGGCGGACTACTTCGCGCAGGATCAGTACAAGGTGCTCGATCCCAAAGCGAAGATGCTGGACGACATCAGCGGGATCGCGCTGAAGGTGCCGCAGGTGGAGTTGCGGAGTCTGCTTGGGTGTTTCATGTTTTCGGGCGACGATGTCTTCAAGGAGCTTGGGGTGCTCTCGGGTGGGGAGCGGAACCGGTACGCCATGGCGAAGATGCTGGTCTCGCCGGCGAACATGCTTCTGCTCGATGAGCCGACGAACCACCTGGATCTGAGAGCGAAGGATGTGTTGCTCGATGCGATCCGGAAGTTCACCGGGACAGTGCTCTTCGTCTCGCACGACCGGTACTTCATCGACGGGCTCGCGACGCGTGTGTTCGAGGTAGAGGATCGGCGGGTTCATATTTATCCGGGTAACTATGAGGACTACCTGTGGCGGAAGCAGGGTGGTCCGGAGAAGGTGACGGAGGAGATTCGCAGCAGCCCGGCGTACGTACCGGATCCGGTCGTGGTGGTTGCGGCTCCTGTGAAAGCTGCTGTTTCGCCGATCAAGAAGCTGAACCCGATCAAGCTGAAGCAGTTGGAGGATCGCCTGGCGGCGGTGGAGCACGATATGCCGAAGCTGGAGGGTGATATTGCGGCCGCGGAGGAGCAGTTGGGGAACTACAGCTCGGCGGATGAGTCCCAGAGAATCGCCACGTCGCTCGAGAAGATGCGGGCGGATCATGCGGCGCTGATGATCGAGTGGGAGGAGCTCTCGACACAGTTGGAGGAGCAGAACACCTGATTTTCGATTGGCTTAGCGGCCTTCGCGGAGGCGCTCGGCAAGGCGCTCAGGGAGGCCAGCCATCAGAATGCGGCCCTGCGCGGTGGTGACGTCGTACGGGATACGGTGGAAGACGATGCGGCAGGCTTCGAGGTCATAGATGGCGTAGGCGGCGCGCCAGTCGGTGTCGCGGGGCTGGCCGACCGAGCCGGGGTTGATAAGGTGGCGGGTGCCCGGGCCGAGGTCGAGGATCCAGTGTTCCTTGTCATTGCGGGTGAAGTACCGGGGGCGCACCTCGTGCCAGTCCTGCTCCTTCTGCGAAAAGCCACCCTGGATGTGGGTATGGCCGAAGAAGGTGATGGCGGTCGGCATCTGCTGGAGGGGAGCCCAGGCGTCGCGCATGTTGAGGATGTAGGCATCTTCGTGCAGGGGCGAGCCGTGAGCGCAGGTGACACCCGATGCGGCTGATGGGGTGAGAGGCCCTTGAGGGACGGACCGGAGCCAGGCTAAGTTGTCTGGAGTGAGCTCTTTGAGGGTCCAGAGGGCGGCGGTGCGGGCCACGGGGTTGAAGCCGAGGGGCGACGTCTGGCCGGTGCAGACGCGGTCGTGGTTGCCGCGCACGTTGATCTCGGCGAGGGGGTGGATGAGATCGAGAACCTCGTTGGGGCTGGCTCCGTAGCCGACGACATCTCCAAGATTCCAAAGCACATCGTAGTGACCCTCGGCGTCGCGGAGGACGGCCGAGAGAGCTTCGAGGTTGCCGTGGATGTCGGAGAGGATGAGGGCTCGCATGCTCGTCGTCGAGCCAAGTGCCCGAAGGTTCAGCATAACTCGTTTGATCGTGAAGCGGTAAGGCTAATCAATTGTTCGGGTTAGACGGAAGCGAGAGGAGCGGAACGGTCTGTATGCATGGTCGGAGCCGAGGCGAGCAGCTTGCGGGTGTAGGGGTGCTGAGGGTTCCGAAACAGTGTTTCGGTCGGGGCGAGTTCGACAATGCGGCCCTTCTGCATGACGGCGACGCGGTCTGCGATCTGGGAGACGACGGCGAGGTCGTGGGAGATGAAGAGCATGGCGAGATCGTGCGTGCGGCGTATCTCCTTCAGGAGATTGAGGATCTGAGCCTGGACCGTTACATCGAGGGCGGTTGTTGGTTCGTCGGCGATGAGAAGTTGAGGGCGGTTGATGAGTGCCATCGCGATGAGGATACGCTGACGCTGTCCCCCTGAGAACTGGTGGGGATAGTCGTAGACGCGGCGCTCAGGCTCAGGCAGGGCGACGGCTAGCATGGCTTCGAGAACCTTTGTTTTGATCATGTTGCGAGACTCGCCGGGATGGTGAGCGGTGTAGGCTTCGGCGATCTGGGTTCCTACCTTCATGACCGGGTTAAGGGCGATCATGGGTTCCTGGAAGATCATGGCGATGGAGCGCCCTCTGTGGCGGCGCATGCCTTCTTCCGGCAGGGTTAGCAGGTTTTCGTTGCTAAAGGTAATGTTTCCAGTGGTTTGTGCGGATTGGGAGAGGAGGCGGAGGAGGGCGAGCGATGTGGCGGACTTGCCTGAGCCGGATTCGCCTACCAGTCCTAACGTTTCGCCGGCGTTGATAGCAAAGGAGATATTGTGGACGACCGGGGTGTTGTTGAAGGCGATGGAGAGGTTTTCGACCTGTAAGAGCGGGGGCATCTGGGCTGATGGTAGCGAAATTCGGTTGGTTTCGCTGGATAGCTTGCGGGCCAATGTACGGTAAGTGTGGTCGAGGACCGAGTTTGGGTCCGATGCGTCTAATGTTGCGTATGTGGGATGCGAGGATGTTGGGATGAGGCGGAAGCGGTGGATTGTCGGTGGGGTACTTGCCGGGCTGGGTGTGCTCGGTCGGGGGCAGATCCACAAGGTCGCGCGGCCGGAGACGGTGGTGCGGGCTATCGGGGTGTATGAGTGGACTGGCGACCTGACGAAGCCGAAGGGGCAGAGGTTCGTGCCCGTGACGATCTTCATCGACGGCGAGTTGCAGGATGCGGGCGTGTACATGGCGCGGCCGGTTCCGATGGCGCTGACGCCGGGCAATCTTTACGAACTGGACGACGCGGGCGTGGAGAAGGGGCTGGTCGATGTGAAGGAGGCTCGGCATCTGCAGATTCCGGCTGCTGCCGACATCGTGCCGTACGACAATACGTGGCTTGGATACGGGAGCTTCGAGGCTCCCGCGGCTCCGAAGCCTCTGTCGACGAAAAAGCCGAGCCAGAAGGTGTCGGTGAATGGGAAGCCTGTTACGGACGACGATTCGGATCGCCCGAAGTTCTCCTCCCATGGCGCGCAGCCCGGAACGGGTGGTTCGGCGGCTCCGGCTTCGGGTTCTCCAGAAGATGTGAAGATCGACGACGGCGATAAGAAGGATTCGAACGACGATGTCGACCGGCCGACGCTGCGGCGGAGGCCTCCGGCGGATCCGAAGCAGGCAAAGAAGGATAAGAAGGCTCGGGACCAGTCGTCGGTGACAGGGGAAAAGCAATCGCTGAATGACGACCCGGATCGTCCGAGGATGAAGCGTTCCCATGAGACGGACGAGGATGAACTGGCTCCGCTCAACGGGCTTCCAGCGGACATGCACCAGATGATTGGCGTGTCGGACCCCAAGCGGCGGGAGCCGCATCCGTTCGCGCGGGCCTGGGAGGATGAGACCGAGCACCAGGCGATCCTGAAGCAGATGCGGGATCTGGCAAAGGCACAGCTTGTGGCGTACGGGCCGGTTCCGGCGGAGCTTCTCGTGGCGGCGGCTGCTGCTCCGGCTCCCGCGGCGGCGGGTGTAGCGGCGACTCCTGCTCCGAACGCGGGGCCGGCGTTGAAATCGCAGGATACGTCGACGGGTGCTCCGCCGGTGCTGAGGCGCAACCATGTGGATCCTAACGCGGCGGCGAAGGAGCAGGTGACGGCTCCGGTTGTAGCTGCTCCGGCTGCACCTGCCAAGACTGCAACCGCCAGGACTGCTGCGACAAAGACGGGTACGGCAGCCACTCCGAAGACGGCGGCGACACGCAGAGCGGCTGCGGCCAAGGCGAAGAAGGCTGCCGCTGCTGCTCCGGACCCGCAGTACCAGCTTGTTGATGAGGATCTGAAGGGTTACACGCTTAGCTATGGCGGAGCGGCAACGTATGTGTACACGGCGCACACGCTGGGGACGGGTGCGGCGCTGCGTTACGTCACGATCGTGGCGCAGGCCGATGGGGTGAACGGCTTGAAAATGGCAGTGCATTCGGTGACGGACGCGGCACATCTCGACCGGCAGGCGTGGATGCGGTTTGTCGACGTGGTCGATGTGGAGGCTTCGAACCGGGCGAGCCTGTTGTTTGAATTGCGAGGGCAGACCTCGCGGCAGTTCGCGCTGTTCCGGGTGATCGGCGGCAGATCGGATACGGTCTTCACGGGCGGGACGACGCAGTAGCCGAACTCCAAAGGTTCGGCAGATCGTTTCCTGTTACTGCACATCACATACGCAATGTGTCTCTGTCACACGCAGGGATGACTCTTGACATCCAGAGCACGAAGCGTTGCCAGGAGTTGCTGCTTAAGAACCAACTGGAGATGGACCTACGATGAAAGCAGCCTGTTACTCCACCAAGGGCCCTGCCCGCGACGTGCTCATGGTCGGCGACCAGCCTGACCCAGTCCCGCAACGTGGCGAAGTCCTGGTGCGCATCGCTTACTCAGGCGTGAATCCATCCGACGTCAAATCTCGTTCGGGCAGCTCGAATCCCGCGATGGAGTTCCCTCGCGTCATTCCGCACAGCGATGGCGCCGGCGTGATCGAAGCAGTCGGCGAGGGCGTTCCGGCGCATTTGGCTGGGCAGCGGGTCTGGACGATCAACGGGCAGTGGAAGCGCCCTTTTGGTACCGCCGCCGACCTCATTGCCCTGCCGGAAAACCAGATTGCGCCTCTGCCTGAGAACGTCTCGATGGAGACAGGGGCTTCCCTTGGCATTCCGCTCCTGACGGCCTGGTATGCAGTGCATGCCTGTGGCAGTCTTCTCGGGAAGACGGTTCTTGTCTACGGGGCGACCGGAGCGGTGGGTGGCTACGCGACGCAACTTGCCGCGCTCTCGGGCGCGAGAGTCATCGGCATTGCGGGAAGCACGGAACGATGCCAGCTCGCATCCCGGCTCGGAGCCGAGTGGGCGATCAATCGGAGTGAGCAGGATGTGGTCGCCGCGGTGCGTGAGATCACGGACGGCAAAGGCGTGGACGCCATCATTGAAGTCGATGCGGCCGCGAATGCCAGCAAGTATGGCGAACTGCTGAAGTTCGGCGGCGATGTGGTCATCTACGGATCCGGGGCCGGAGTGGTTGAGGTTCCCTTCCGGCCGATGATTGTGAGCTTCGCCAATCTGCGCTTCTTTATTGTCTACAACCTGCCCCTTCCGGTGAGGAAGGCCGCAATCGACTTGCTGACCCCCCTGTTGGAACGAGGTGCGCTGCAACATCAGCAGGTTGAAGTATTTCCTTTATCGGAAATTGCGAAAGCTCATGAACGTGTCGAGGCCAGCGCCAACGCAAAGATTCTTGTCGACGTGTCCAGGTAGTGCTTGCTGGAGGAATTCCTCAGCGTTGCTTGAGCTTCAGCGTTACTTGAGATGGATGAGGTCCATGATGAGGCAATCGCTGATCTTCCACGCGCCGTCTTTCTTGACCAGGACCTCAAGGTAATAAGAGTGGCGGGGCTCCATGGGATGTCCGCTGGCGTCGTTGACCTGGCCCTTGCTCTGCTCGTCGCTCCAGACCGAGGCGGTGGTGGGTGAGGTCATGCGGAGGTCGAGGATCTTCGTCGCGCTGGTGTCCGTCGCGGACCGGTATCCGGGGCGTGCCATGAGGTTGGTGAGGAACTCCTCGATATCGGCGCGCCCGTGAAGGCGGACTCCGAAGGGATTCTGCCAGACCGCGTCTTCAGTAAAAACGGAGGCGACTTGCCTGCTGTCGAACTTGTCCCAGCCCTCGGTCTCGCGGGCAATGACGGCGCGGACGGCTGCTTCGTCGGCTGACTTCTGCGCGTTTAGGGCGGGTGCGAGCAGCACGAGCACTCCAAGGGCAAGCATTCGTTTCCGCATGGGAGCTACCCTCATCTAAGTCTTCCAGTGGTCTTATCCGGAGTCGCAATCGAATGTATCGCAACACTTTGAGTTCGGGTGAAGTATCTTGATCCGTGGCGCAGGATCGACGCAAGTCCTTTCGAATGAGTCTGGAGCATCTTTGATTAACCGTTGCAGCCCACTTTTCCGGGCTTCTGCGCGTCTAACACGAAAGCGCTATGGCCGCAGTTGATCTTTTGTGCTGCGTGGCATTGGCGAACGGTCGAGGTACCTCGCATTTCCCCAGGCGATGACCGGTCAAATCAGAGAAGAGGGAGTACGTTATGTTCATTCAGCGTCAACTTAGCACCACCCGTGGGGTGGCCTTGTCCCTGGCGATGTTCACGTCGCTTGGCCTTACGGCGATGGCCCAGGAAGCGACGATCGAAGGGATCGTCACCGGAAGAAGCGGACCTTCGATGTCGGTCAAGACGGCGGATAGCCCGAAGCTGACCGTCCTGCTATCCGATACGACGAAGGCGACAGAAAAGGGCGGCTTTCTCGGTCTCGGCAAGAGAGACCTTGGCATCGCCGAGCTGGTTCCGGGCCTGACTGTGAAGGTCGAGGGTGCGTATAACCCCGATCACCAGTTGATGGCGAAGAAGATCACGTTCTCGCGTAACTCCTATCGCGTTGCGAAGCAGATTGAAGCGGGCCTGGATCCTACGAACGAGCAGATGGCAGAGGCGCAGGATCACCTCAAGAGCGATCGGAAGGACATCGATCAGACCCAGCAGGATATTGCGAAGAACTCGCAGGATATCGACGCGACGAAGCAGGGGCTTGCAGCGACGAACGATGCCACGGCTACGAATGCTAAGGGCCTTGGCCGCGCAAATCAGCGCTTCGGTGCGCTGGATCAGTTCGAGACCAAGGGAAGCATTACGGTCAACTTCGCGAACGGGAAATCGACGGTCACGAAGAAGGATAAGGACCAGCTTACTGACTTCGTGAAGGCAGCCGCGGATACCCCGGGATACATGATCGAGGTGCAAGGCTATGCTTCGACCGTTGGCTCGGCGGCATTGAATCAGAAGTTGAGCGCGGAACGGGCTGATGCTGTGCTGGCCATCATTCAGCAGACCGGCGTTGTTCCCATGACACGGATTCTTGCTCCTGCCGCGATGGGCACTTCGAACCAGGTCGCCACCGAACACACGCGGAACGCGCAGGCTCAGAACCGGCGTGTGGTTGTGACGATTGTCGTGAATAAGGGAATTACTGGCTAAGGATCGTCCTCAGGGAACGTCCTCCAGTAAAGGCAAATCCGAGCGGCCGTGCGATGACTGATCTATCGCGCGGTCGCTTTGGTTTTTGAGTTACAGGCTGGATCGTCCGCGTCCGAAGAGCAGGTAGATGATGATGATGCCGATGATGATATCCAGCCCGCCACCACCGTAGTAGCCGATGCCGGGGCCCATGTAATAGCCACCGCCGCCGAAGACGAGTAACAGGATTACGAGAATGAGTATGAGAGGCATGCGGGAGTTTAGCACGGTGACGCTAAGACCTGGCTCCGCCTGAGAGGAGTTACACCTCTCAGGTATCGACGGGTTACTTCTTGTCCCATACGCTCGTAAAGCTTACGGGGGACGTAACCGGTTTACCGGTGGTTGTCAGAGTTTTTCCATCCTTCGAGACCGTGCATTCCTGCGTCCCAGACAACTCGCCCTTATCCTGGTATTCCATTTCGATGGTGTAGGGATTAGTGCGCCTGGCAGATCTTGAACGAGCTAAGGGGCCGCCTGGTCCCTGCGACCTGTACTCCTTGCCATCAAAATACATGTCGGTCCGAACTTCCTCTGGTAACTCCGTGATGCTGAGCCCATTTTTTTCGAATGGCTGGATCACGATCGACTCTGGCTTCAACACCTCGATTTCCATGGAAAACGACTTCCACTGTCCGTAGATGCTCTTGCCTGGCGACGTCCGGTGATATTGGGTGATGTTGCGTTCGGTAATTTCGTTGGCGTCTTTGAATTCGTCGACGAGGGTTAGCTTCTGGTCGTCCGGCGAGACGGTGTAGACCCTGGACATGGTTCGGGAGTCCACCCGATCCATATGCCAGGTGTGATCGTCTACCTTGACGAACGACAACGTGGCTCCCGTAGGAGACTTTATCGGTTTGCCATCTGCTCTAATCTCCACGGTTAGACCGGTACTGCCGGTGAGGGCGTAACGCTCATTTCCTCGGTCATCGATGGCATAGGTAATGACGGGTTTTGGACTCTTGTCAGCGTTGTAGACCCAGGTTCCGACAAATGGATCGCTTGATTGCGCCATGGCGGTACCTGTGAAGAGGAGTGTGGCCGCTAGGCGATAGAACTTCATCCAATGCCTCCGGGAAAGTGCAAGCGAGTCTAACACCTATCCTGCGAGCGGAGCAGTTACGAATTGGAAGAGGAGTTGGGCTCCGCTAACGGACAGAAAACTCTGGGTCGACCGGTATCTGCATCGCGTTAGCCAGGGCGTTGGTCTGCGAGGCCATGCCGATAACGGAGAGGAACTCGGCGTATTGCTGATCGGTGAGGCCCTTGGCGCGGGCGGCTGCGGTGTGGGAGTGGGCGCAGTAGGTGCAGCTATTGATCGTGGAGACGGCGATGTAAATCAACTCCTTGGTGAGGGGATCGAGCGTGCCCGGGGCGATCATCACCGTCTTGAGGTTCGCCCAGATGCGTTCGAGCAGGTCGGGCTGGTTGGCCAGGGCGCGCCAGAAGTTGTTCACGAAGTCGGACTTGCGGGTGGCGCGGATGTCGTCGAAGACGGCCTGGACGCGCGGGTCGGTGGAGACTTCTTCGTCGGTCCAGAGCTTTACGGTGGCCATGGGGAGAACCTTTCGATGCGGAGGTACGGCTGCATCTCAGGTTTACCACTTCGGCCTGCCTGTCCGCATCGTGGTGGATGCGGCCTGGGGGCAGGCAGGCCGGTGGAACGAATGTGCTTCCGTTACCGGATCGTCTTGACCGGAATGGTGATGTTGTCCGGGATGATGGAGACCTCGGTGTAGTGGTGCCTGGTGTGCTCGGAGAACGAGACGGGAACGAGGACGATGTGATCCGGCTCCGGGCCCTTGGGCGCGACGACATGCTTCTTGAGCAGAAGGACCGCGGAGTTCGAGCCCTGCGGCTCGGCCTTGGTGAGGGTGATATGAAAGCCGGGGGTCGGCATAAGGAAGCTGCCGGATACTTCGAGAACGTCGCCCTTATGGGTGGCGGCGAGGTGTGTGCTGAGTGCGGCTGCTGCAGTGGTCATGGGATGCTCCTGTTGCGATCTGAGATAGGGAGACGGTGATCGGGGTCGCCGAGTCCTATCTCCTGGATAGATCGTGTGGGCAGGGGCGTAAGCGTTTCAGTTGGATCGCGAGAGCGATGCCTATTGCTTTTCCAGCGTGTAGAAGATCGGCGCAGGCTGACCTTTGTTGACCTCCCGAACCTTCATGGTTCGGCCATCGGAGGATATTTCATAGTCCGCTGTTCCATCGGGGCTTCCATTGATCTTTGTGTCGACGTGGATCGTACTGGTGCCTGTCCTCTTCGTCGCCAGGGTGAATCCCTTGGGAGCCTGGGGATCGGGGTCGGCGTAGTCCTTCCCGTCGAACTTGTAGAGATAGCTGAGCTTCATGGAGGGGAAGGTGAAGACGAGGGAACTGCTTTCGGCGGGAGTGATGAGCAACTTGAACGGCTTGCTCTCCGATTTGGTGTCGACGCTTTTGCTCTGCCATTCACCGGCGAGGCCCTTGCCGCTGCCGAGGCGCTGCCAGTCGCTCTCGCGATTCTCCTTCCCGCCGTCGGCCCAAGTGATGAGTTGGTCCCGCTTCATGGTTTGCCCGTCGGGAGAGATTTTGTAGGTTCCCGAGGTGCCGGTCGCGCCTGTGTATGTGCTCTGCCAAGTGTTGGCGTCGATCTGCTTCAGGGAGAGCGTTCCTCCAGCCGATGGTTGCGGCGTGCCATCGGCCACGAGCGTGGTAACGACGCCGAAGTGATCATCGATGGTGTATTTGTGATCCCCGGTGGCGGTGATCGAGAGTTTCTGGTTGGCGAGTTGGCTTGCTTTGGGATTCCAGACCCAGGTTCCGGCGAATGGGTCTGCACCCTGGGCGATGGCGCTGGTTGCGATCATGGACAGAAACAGAATCCTCGCCGTGGCGATGTAGGCTGCTTGGATTCGCCGAAAAAGATCCAGTCTCATCACGTACTCCTCAGTGTGGTGCGATTGCTCGAGCGGCCCGGCTCGCGAATACCTTGCCATTATGTCTGAGCCTGGGAGGAATGCAAGTTCTTTTACAGGAGTCATTTGCAGAAAAATCGCCATCATAGAGGGGCTTGGCTAGGGGTTGAGGTCGTCGAGCTTGTCGGCGATCTCTGGACGCCACTTCTGCTGCGATGTGGGCTCCATGGTGTTTACGAGGTTCATGGCGCGGTCGTAGTGGGGTCGGGATTCGGGGTCCCGGTGAAGAGCATGGAGGGCGTCGCCGGCGTAGATGTTGCCATCGAAGCTATCGGGGTCGATGGCGAGGGCCTGGAGAGCATAGGCGAGGGCCGCCGATGGGTTGGGATGGTCGTCATCATCGAGTATCTCCTTCGCGCGCCAGATAGGAGCGAGGGAAGCGGCCCGGGGGACGGCGAAGTCTCCGTTGAAGACGGCGATGCCGTTGGCGATGAGGGCGTCGGGCTTGCGCTCGAAGAAGCTCTGATAGGGGTTGCGGACCTTGGTGCCGAACTCGAAGCCGTTGAGGTCAGCGAGGCTGATGAGGACCGGACCGTGGATGACGGGCGGCATGTCGATCTGGAACTCGTAGAGGGTGTCGACGGTGGGGAGGAGCTTGCAGGGGATGCCGTAGTCGCTGGGCAGCAGAAACGGCGCGGGGAAGTAGGCGAACCAGCAGTCTTGGATGTGGTGTGCGTCGACGTATTGTTTGGTCCACTTGAGTTGCTGGCCCCAGTCTGTGGCGGAGTCGGAGAGGACGTTGTGGGTGTTGGCGGGACCGCCCCATAGGGGGTTGGCGTAGGGCATGTAGTTGGGGAACATGCGGAGGGAATCGATGCAGTGCCATAGGAGCAGGGCGGCGATGGGGTAGAGCCAGAGACGCTTTTGCTGAGCGAGGGACCAGGCACCTCCGGCTGCTAAGGCGAAGGTGAAGGGGAAGATGGGAAGCACGTGGCGGACGCCAATGTTCAGCGGCTCAACCATTGCCACGGCCAGGTAGAACAGTGCGGGTGTGGCGAGGAAGAAGACTTCGCGTGGCTTGCGGACGCGGCTTGAGGCGAAGGCGTAGATGGCGATCGCCAGGATGCCGAGGATGCCGATCGACCACTTCAGCGAGAGCACGACGGGGAAGTAGAACCACTGGCCGTGTGCGTAGAGTTTGCCGAAGATGTACGTCGGCATGCCCTGGGCGACGCGCTGGACGTCGACGAGTCCGTAGAGGTAGCTCTCGGGCAGGAGATGGAAGCGGGCGAAGAAGAGGATGACGTGCGAAGGGATGGCGGGGAGCTTAGCGGCCTCTTCGCCGAGCGGGGGCAGATTCACGCCCACGGGGTGCATCGCATAGCGGAAGCTGTAGACGGCCCACAGGACGAAGATGGAAATAGCCGCCATCATGGCCATGGCGGAGGCGAGGCGGGCTGCGAACTTTGGCGGAAGAGCCCGGGTGGGGTACCAGCGTCCCATGAGTTCTCCGGCGGCGAGCAGTAGCAGAATCGGCAGGAGCATGATGGCCGAGTGCTTCGAGACGAGCGCGAGCCCAACGGCCAGACCGCAAGCGAGGATGCGCTGCCAGGTCGGCGACTGGATATAGCGGTAGAAGGCGTACACGGAAGCGAAGAAGAAGCAGGCGGCGGCGGTGTCGGTGGTGACGAACGGTGCGTTGGTGAGGATGGTGGGGTCGAAGACGAAGAGGATCATCCCGATCACACCGGCGCCGGGCGAGAACATCTCCCGTCCCGCAAAAAAGAGTAGACAGGCGAGCAGCAGGGCGAAGACACTGACGGCCATGTGGGCGCGGAAGAGGAGGGTATCGGCGGTGTAGTGGCCGCCGTAGCGTGGGTCGTTGCGGAAGAGGAGTTCGCGGCCTCCGTAGTACGCTTCGGATTTGAAGAAGCGGCCTTTGCGCGGAGCGACCTTGAGGTCGAGCGGGAGCAGAGGCAGGGCGGCGATGAGTTTGACGAGCGGTGGGTGCTCGGGGTTGAGGCTGTACTCGCGGTTCTTCCAGTTCATGTAGCCGGAGAAGATGTGGTCGCCTTCGTCCCAGCTTGGAGACTCCTGGCGGGTGGAGAGGGCGATCTCGCAGATCAGGATGAGAAGCAGTGAGGCGGCAACCACCCACGTGATGTCACCTCGAACTCTAGGCAATACAGTTCCCCTTCCGCGTCCCATCATACGGAACGCGGAAAGGGCATCTCGCATCAGTCAGCCATGCCGGGGTTGGGGGTGTCTTCGTTGAGGGCGGTTGCGAGGGAGACGAGGTGATCCTGCTCTTCGAGGAGGATCTCGCGGATGGTTTCGGAGAGGGCGAACTCGCCGAGTTCGTCGGCCTGCTTGACGCGGCGGCGGTAGTTGCGGATGGTCTCGATCTCGTTTTCTAGGTCGAAGCGGAGCATATCTTCCGCTTTCTCGGAGGTCTTGACGAGCTTCGGGGTGACGGAGGGCATGCCGCCGAGATAGTCGACCTGATTGGCGATCTTGAGCGCGTGGTCGAGCTCTTCGGTGGCGTGGACGGCCAATTCGGCGGCGATGTTCATGTAAGCCGCTCCCTTGAGGACAGCCGAGTAGTTCACATAGGCGATAACGGCCTGGTATTCGCGGGAGAGATCCTCGTTGAGCAGATCGATGAGTTTCTCGCGAGTGATGGGGGTGGCTTCGTTCGACATGATTTCTCCGATGGTTGTGCCGGGACGTTGTGTCGCGGGCTGATGGATAAGATGCCGGCTATCCGGCTTTGAGCAGGAAATGCCGGAAGGTAACGGTGCCGCGTCCCGGGCCTTCGATCATGAGGCCGATGCGGAGGCCTCGGTCCCAGGCGGGGAGGTCGGAGGCGTCGATGGTGTCTCCCGCTTTCGACCAGGTTTGCTGATCGTGGCTCCACGAGAAGTCGAGCTTAAGATCGCCGGAGGAGAAAACCCGGAGCCAGAGGGGAGTCTCAGGTCGGTCGATGGGCTGAGACCAAACGATCTGGCTTGTATCGCCCTTGCGCTGCCACAACTCGAGGTCGCCTCTGCGAAGGCCCAGGCCGATGGTGTTGAAGGGGTCGCCGACGATCGACAGGCCGGACCACGTCGTCTCGGGCGGCGGATTGTAGGTCGGGGTGTCGGGCTGCGCGCTATCCGAAGAGAGCACCACGCTAGGTTCCGCAGCGGTACAGAGGGAGACGGTCGCGGTGTAGCCGGGGATGGCAGGAGCAGGTACGGCGATCATCGCGGACTGGCGGTTTGCCGGGATTGTGAGGTGGAGTTCGCCGTGGCCCGTGGTGATCGTCGGGTAAGTGTTGACGGGCCACTGCCAGGATGGGGCGAGGGTGCGGCTTTCGAAGTTGTCCTCAAAGTCGACTGGGGCGAGACGGTCGAGGCCACGCTCGTTCGGGCCCTGGCCGGCGTTGATGGTGGGCCAGCCGTCGGGGCTCCAGGCGATCTGGTCGAGGACGGCTTCGCGGCCGATGTAGATCGTTCCTTCGCGTGGGTAGGCGTGGTACAGGAGATAGTCCTGGTAGGTCTCGCCGGGAGCCGTGTGCCCGTGGACGATGGTGCCATGGCCGGGGCAGCGCCAGCCGTGGTTGTCGGCGATGATCGGGTTGGCGGGGTTCTTCTCCCACGGGCCGAGCAGACGGTCGGCGCGGGCGACGCCTTCGGCGTACTGGCACTCGCGTCCGCAGCAGGCGTTGGCGGCGTAGAAGAGGTAGAAGCGGCCTTCGTGGCGGAGGATGTAGGGGCCTTCAACGACTCCGCCCTCCCAGGGCTCGTCGTTGGTGATGAGCTGGGTAGGAGTTCCGGTGAGGTGGAGCAGATCCGGCGTGAGGGGCTGGGCCCAGATGGGCGTCGGCTTCTGCTCGGAGTTGCCGTCGGTCTTCCAGATGAGGAACGGGTCGCCATGCTCGTCGCGGGCGAAGGCGGGGTCGATCGAGCCGAGGGGTTCAGCAAGGATGGGGCCGTGGTCGGTCCATGGGCCGCGCGGTGAGGCGGCGGTGGCGACGGCGATGCTGAGCGGCCCGCCACGCGCGCGGGCGACGTAGTAGGCGAGAAACTGTTTGCCGTCGTGGACGAGTTCCGGCGCCCAGAAGGAGCCTTCGGCCCACGCGGGCTGGATAGGGAAGATTGCGCCGGTCATGGACCAGTGGGTGAGGTCGGGGGATTCAAAGAGCGGGAACTGCGGGCTCCACTCACCGGAGGTCGCCGAGGCAAAGTAGCGCTGGCCGACGCGGAGGATGGTTGGGTCGGGGTGATCGCCGGGAATGACGGGGTTTGAGACCGAGGGCTCTTCAAGCGAGAGGTTCAGCAGGGCCGAGCGCATGACTCTTGGATGCCTTTGGTGTGAACCGGCGCAAGGAAAATGCTTCCCTGTGGCGTGGTCGGCAGGTATGCTTTGGTTCGCAACTGTTTCCCATACTGGGATTGTCTTTCTGGATTTCGTGGCACCACTTGCTGTTCTTTGCGCTTTGATGCGCTTCGGGGGGCTGTATGTTGATGAAGCAAATAGGTTTGGTAACAGGGGCTCTGGCGGTTGTTCTGGCATGTTCCCTTTCGGGATATGCGCAGGAACAGGATGGAAGCGCGGGGGCTTCCACGCAGTCGGATACAAGAACGCCGTATCAGAAGCGGATGGACGAGGAGCGGCAGGCCGCTGGGGGCGCTCCCGCCGACTCGAAGGCGGGAAGCGCGGCGAAGAAGGGTGACTCCGCCAAGCCGGGCAAGGAAGCCAAGGTCAAGGAACCAAAGGAAGAAAAAGAGAAGAAGGGCGAGTACACCGGGCCGATGACCGTGGTGGAGTTGCCTCCGACTCCGATGCTCGATGAAGAGGGGCGGCAAAGGCTCGATCCCGACGGGAAGCCGATGTTCAACCCGCCGGTCCGGCAGTTGCGGGATAGCAAGGGCCATCCGATGTTCAGCGCGTCGGGCAAGCCGTTGATGCAGACGGCGGACAACCTCGGATACGACGAGCATGGAAAGAAGATCGTGGTCAAGAAGGAGAAGCCGGTGAAGACGGTATCTCTCTCGATCGTTCATGGGACGATGACCGTGGACGGGATGATCGGCAAGGCGGCGCTGAACTACGACATCCAGAACCTGCACTACATCTACCTTTACGTGCCCGGGATCGGGACGACGATCGTCTCGAATGCCACGTTCCCGGGCGCGAAGGAACAACCGAACGCGTTCGATGATAAGACGCTGACGGTCAAGGTGGAGGATCACCTGCTCCAGATCAACTCGGATACGCGCTTGCTTGGAAGTAAGCCTGAATCGGCGTTCGTGGCCGTGGATCGTTTGTTCGTGGTGCACTCGAAGTTTCCCGTGGTGGGGTATGGGGATTTGAGAGTCGCTCCGTACGCGTGGCCCGGTGCGAAGCAGGATCATGTCGAGCAAGGTGTGGTGAAGGCTCCGCCGTTGCCGGAGAACCTGAGGCCGGCGATGCTGCTTGAACCGTGCCCGTCGGGACAGATGCGCATGACGGCAGCGGGTATGACTCCAGCTCAGGCCGCGACGCAGCCGTGCGTGCCGATCCAATCGGCGACGCCGTCAGCTTCGGCGACGAGCCCGGCTGGAGCGAATTCGCTGAAGTAGCCCGCAGGCGGGAGGTCACGATTGACTCCTGCTATATGCTCACAACGTGAACGGTCGTCTCCGAGCGAACCTTGACGAGCAGGGCAGGCGGCGCGCGCTGATCGAGGTGGGTGTTGGTTACCTTCTGATCCTGGCGGTGCTGTGGACGCCTCGACCGTGGCAGCGTTATCTCTACTGGCTTCCTGTTCTCTGGATCGCCGGGACGACCGCGCTCTCGTTTGACAATGTTGCGGCGCTCGGGCTGCGCACGGCGAACCTTCTTCGCTCGTTCTGGATCGCCGGCGTTGCGGCTTGCCTGTCGGCGATCACAGTTGCGGTCGCGGCGCATCTGCATACGCTCCATGCTCAGGCGAGTGTTGTGTGGTTCGCGAAGTCTTACATCGGCTATGCGATCTGGGCGTTCGTGCAGCAGTTCCTGATGATGGACTTCTTTCTGCCGCGCTTTCTGCGTCTATCGACGCGACCTGCCTACGCGGTGCTGACCGCGGCAGGCGTCTTTGCCCTGGCGCACCTGCCCAATCCTGTGCTGACGGTGCTGACGCTGGTATGGGGTCTTGTAGGCTGCTGGCACTTCCTGCGCTATCGCAATCTCTACCCTCTGGCGCTGTCGCATGCGATTCTCGGGATCACGATCGCGGTGTGCGTGCCTGGGTATGTCACGCACAATATGCGGGTGGGTCTGGGCTACCTGAGATACCGGCAGCCCGGGATACCTCATCGCCACCGCGCCGACCCTCGCAATGCCATGTAGGGCTATTCCCGCGACCCGCGCCGGGCGGCATAAATTTTCTCCTCTCGGCCGATATTGCTTGTCTCGACGCCGCGATAGGCGTTGATGAGCCGCGAGAGGAGCACCGCCATATAGAGAACGCCGAGGATGGCCTCGAGCAGTGAGATCGAGCGGGCGAGGGGCGCGACGGCTGTAATGCCGGGTGTTCCTAGTTCAGTCAGCGTCCCGAAGCTGAAGTAGATGAAGTCGAAGCGATCCGGGATGGCGTGGTGATTGAGCGTCGGGGCGAGGTAGAAGGCGTCCTGCACCCGGTTGGAGATAGCGGAGTAGATGCTGGCGAAGGTGAAGCCGAGTAGCAGATAGATGCAGAGCGCGCCGAAGATCGTCTCGGAGTTCGGCTGCTCCGTCTTGAAGATGTGCTGCGAGATGATGGCAATGATGATGAGATCGAAGCCGATCGAGAGGATGCGATTGATGAATGGCAGCATGCCCAGCGAGTGCGGGTGAAAGAACAGGTGCTGCAGAATCGACGGAACCGCCAGCACCATGACGAGCACGAGGAGGCCACGGCTAAAGGTCACAGCCCAGACGGTGAGAAGAATGATCAGCGCCCCGATGATGCGAAAGGCGTAGTAGCCCACGCCGGATGTTTCGGCGTAGGGCGAGAAGACGATGGAGCTGAGGAGAAAGAAGAAAAGAGCGCGAATCGGCCGGCAAAAGGGATTTGAGGAAGTCGTTTCTCGAGAAAAAACAGAAGGGCCTCCACGCATGCGTCTACGGGTGTCTACGGGGTATTAGACGAGATTGGCTCCGCTTTGTTCGATATGTGGCAAGCTCCGTTACGTATCAGGCGCGGCGCGCCGGCTGCTTCATGCGAGCGTAGAGGTCGGCGAGGGCTTTCACAGCGGTCTCGGCTTCGCGCTGGTCGGGCTGCTCGTTGGAGTCGTTCCAGCCGGAGGCCTCGCCCTGCTCGCTGGCCTGGACGACGATGCCGTCGCGGCGGGAGAGCACGTTGAGGTTCCCGTAGGTGAGGCCGTAGTTGACCTCGGTCTGGGGGATGAGCCAGCCGATCTGGCCCCGGACGGGCGTGATGGACTCGTCCTTGAAGAGCGCGCGAGCGCCGTATCCGGTGCAGTTGATGATGGCCTTCTGCGGGAGACCGGCTAAGTCGGAGGGCTGGTGGAACTCGGCTGGTTCAAGCTTGCCTCCGGCAATGAGGAAGTCGTTGACGAGCTGGCGGGAGTAGTCGGCGACATTGAATTGAAGGCGTGTGACGCGGGAGCAATGCTTTGTCGGAAAAGGGTTCGCCTCGGGCGACAGTTCCTCGGCAGCGTGGGCGAGGTCGTGGATGCGGTCGTTCAAGTAGAGGAAGCCGGGGTCGGACGGCTCGGGGGTGCCGCGCGGTCCGTCTTCGCCATCCCACAGGTTGTAGCGATCGGTGTACTCCACCGGGTTCCCGGGCATGCCGAGGTAGGACTGGTACATGGCCCACGAGGTGCGGGCCATCTGCTCCCATTGGGCGGGGAAGGTGGCGGGTGCGTCCTTGGCCAGGGCGATGCGGGAGTCGGGGGTCCAGGAGCCTGTGGCGCGCGAAGAGCGGACGTCGGGCGGACGGTCCTTAGCGTAAATCGTGACCCGGGCTCCGGCGCGCTGGAGGAGCGTCGCCGAGGTCAGGCCGAGGGCTCCGCAGCCGATGACGGCGACGTCGCGGTCGCCGTTCGAGAGCGCTTTCTGGATAGCGATGGTGCTCGATCCCCAGGAGAGCGACCAGCCCGAGCCGCCGTGGCCGTAGTTGTGCACGACGAGCTTGCCGGCGATCTGTTCGGTGTCGAGTCGCGGCCCGATGGCACGGAAGGGACGCAGGCAGACGGTGATGCGGAAGAGGCGGTCCGTCTGAGCGTTTATGGGCGCGATCGGGGTGTAGAGCGTGGGGGCTTGCTGGGTCGATGCAGATGGTTTGAGGCGGGGAGTGCATCCGGCGAGGCCGAGGGCAGCGGTGGCTCCGGCTTGCTGGAGGAAATGGCGACGGTTCATCCGAACTCCTGCGGTTTATCTGCTTTCTTTCAATGTAATGCAGGCGTGTGGAGAAGCTTCGACCGGGTCGACGGAGAGCTTTGTCGATTTGGCTTCGACCTGCATCCAAGTTCGGATGAATCGACGTGACGCACTTCGTGCGATCGGCAGTGTTCCGATCGCGCTTGCCGGGAGTTCGTTGCTGGAGACGGGATGCGGGAAGCACAAGGGCGCGGCCGAGCGATCGGATAGGGCGTTGCCGGAGCACCCCGAGCAGGCGCTGTTTCCCAAGCGGCCCGTGGCGAATCAGCCGTCGAACTTCAGCCCCAGCGCCGTCAGATTGCTGGAAGAGGTGCGGGAGCGTGCGGCCCACTACTTCATCGAACGCTCTGATCCTGGAACGGGACTGGCCTTCGACCGCGCTCCCGCCGATGGGGCGAGCGATGCGGAACAGTACAGTGTGGCGTCCATTGCAGCGACAGGCTTTGGGTTGAGTGCGTTGTCCATTGCCGCTCGGAACGGATATGTTCCTGCCGCTCGTTGCGAGGAGCGGATGATGACCTCGCTGCGCTTCCTGGCGAATCGGGCTGAACATGAGCGCGGCTTTTTTGCGCATTATCTCGACGGCCGCTCGGGCGCAAGGAAGAAGGAGTCCGAGTTTTCGTCGATCGATACGGCGCTCCTGGTAGCCGGCGCGGTGCATGCGGGTGAGAGCCTGAATTCGCAGGAGGGGACCGCGCTGGTCAAGACGATCGTCGAACGGATCGACTGGCCGTGGATGTTGAACGCAAATGCAGTTCCCTCCGGAAAAGAGGCGATGTTATCCATGGGCTGGCTGCCGGGGTCGGGCTTCTTGCAGGCCCGGTGGTCCTCTTATTCGGAATGCATGCTGATGTATCTGCTGGCGATCGCTTCGCCGACACATCCCCTTCCCGCCGGCATCTGGAACGCGATCGAGCGGAATACCTACGACTACGGCGGAATTCGCTTCATCTCCAGCTTCGGAGCCTTGTTCATCCACCAGTATCCGCACGTTTGGCTCGATCTGCGCGGTTTGAAGGACGCCTACGCGGACTACTACCAGAATTCTGTCGCGGCAGTGCGGGCGCATAAGACCTATTGCCTGATGCAGCACGGAAGGTTTCAATGGGTCGACGAGCGCGTGTGGGGGTTTTCAGCCTGTGACACAGAGCGGCGGGAGTACATGGCGTGGGCCGCGCCGCCGATCATCGGGGAATGGGACGGTACGCTCTCGCCGCATGCCGCCGGCGGGTCGCTGACGCTGCTTCCGGAGGAGTGCATCGTCGCCCTGGTCGCGATGCGGGAGCACCACCCGAAGTCCTTCGGCCGCTATGGATTCGTCGATGCGTTTAACCCCGGAGCAAACGACAGCCGAGGGTGGTTCGATAATGACGTCGTCGGGATCGACCTTGGGCTGACGATGCTGATGGCGGAGAACCAGCAAACAGGCGCGGTCTACCGGAGCGTGGAAGGGCACCCAGGGTTGCGGAGAGCCATGGATGCCGTCCAGTTGAAGAGGTACGTCTAGAAGGTTTGTTCCTTGAGCCACGCGCGGAAACTTTCGCCGCAGCTCGCGTGCTTGATCCCCAACTCCACCGTGGCGCGAAGAAAACCCTGTTTGTCGCCGGCGTCGTGGCGTTTGCCTTCGTAGCTGAAGCCGTAGACTTTCTCGTGCTGGAGCAGGGCCTTGATAGCGTCGGTGAGTTGAAGTTCCCCGCCTGCGCCGGGCGTGATGCCTTCGATCATCTCGAAGATGCGCGGGGTGAGAATGTAGCGTCCGATGATCGCGTTCGGCGACGGAGCGTCCTCGAACTTCGGCTTCTCCACCATGCCCTTGACGTCGAGCAGGCGTGAGTTGGTCGGATGCGGGTTGCAGTCGAGGCAGCCATACGCGGAGATGGCCGGCCCTTCGACAACCTCGGAGCCAAGGATGCTGGACTGGACCTCGGCGAAGGCGTCGACCATCTGCTTCATGCAGCCGGGTTCGGCGTCGACGATGTCGTCGGGGAGCAAAACGCAGAACGGCTCGTTGCCGACGATCTCCTTCGCCATCAGGACCGCGTGGCCCAGGCCAAGCGGCTCGGACTGCCGGGTATACGTGATCTTGGCGAGCTTCGAGACCGAGCGGGCGATCTCGAGCAGGGCGGTCTTGTTCTTGGCTTCGAGGGAGGCTTCGAGCTCGGGCGAGCGGTCGAAATGATCCTCCATGGTGGTCTTGCCGCGGCCCGTGACGATGATGATCTCGGTACAGCCAGCCGCGACCGCTTCCTCGACCCCGTACTGGATCAGGGGCTTATCGACCAGGCAAAGCATCTCCTTCGGGGTAGCCTTGGTCGCTGGCAGGAAACGGGTTCCCATTCCCGCTGCAGGGAACACCGCTTTACGAATCTTCTGGGGAGTTGGCATCAGTCGTAAGTTTCTCCGGTCGGGGGTTGGATTGATGGTACCAAAGTGCCCCTACGGTTCAGTTGCCGCGATCGTAAAACGGGTTGTAAAGAAACGGAGAATACGCGAGGAAAACGAGGCTACGAGACCTCCGGCGCCGCGTCGAACAGACCGCGGAAGCTCAGGCGGTAGGCGAAGATCAGGAAGAGTTCGAGGATCGTGCAGACGATACCCGCAGCGATGCCCGGGACGCTGAAGAAGAGATGGAAGCACAGGACATTCACCAGGATCGGCGCAAGGATGGTCAGGCCAAGCGGAACGTAACGGCCGACCAGCAAAAGAAGCCCACCGATAATTTCCAGGAGCGCGACGAAGCTGGTGTACTTGTGCGTCGTCATGAGGCCGATCCAGATCCCACCGTCTCCCGGAGGCAGGGGACCATTCATAAAATGCAGGATTCCATTGAGGCCGAAGACGAAGAAGAGAAGTCCGAGGATGACGCGGGATGCGAGGATGGCGATCTTCATAACTCTTAGCTCCTGGGACGCCTATATATTCGATGCAAGACCTTACAGCACAGGCGAGTCGTTATGCAGCATCGACTTGCGAATAATCTTCAGTGGTGCGAAGCCCTGCTGCATGAAAGCATTGTGGAAGGCCTGCAGGTTGAACGCCGCGCCCTGTTTTGCCTTCACGTCGTCGCGGAGCTTCAGGATCTCCAGCTTGCCCAGGGTGTAGTAGAGGTAGGTGGCGTCGGCGGTGCCGCGCTTGGTCTCCATCATGCCGATCGAGGGGGACTGGTAGCCCTCCTTGGAGAAGAAGGCGGCGGCTTCGTCGATGGTAAGTGGGCCTCCGACGCCGGTATGCATGCGGATGCCGACGATGAAGCGCGCGTCGCGGAGCAGCGCGTCCTGAAGCTGGCCGAGGCGGATGAGCTTGGCCTGCTTCGCCTGCTCCTCGGGAGAGCCGGTGAGGGTGGGCAGGTAGCCTTCGTCGAGCATCATCTGCTCGCAGTAGTGCGCCCAGCCTTCGATGTTGGTGTTTGCCCCAAGCACCTTGCGGATCTTCGAGGAGAACTGCGGCAGGTAGAGGAACTGCACGTAGTGGCCGGGGTAAGCCTCGTGGACGGCGGTTGAGGTGATGGTGCCGACGTTGAAGGAGGCCATGTGTTCGGCGATATGCTCCTTGGTCCAGTCCTTCTCGGGCAGCGTGACGTTGAAGTAGGCCTTGGTGGAGTTGGTTTCAAAGGGGCCGGGAGGGTCCATCGACGCCTGCGTGGTGGCGCGCATGAAGGGCGGCGTCTCTTCGAGCGTGGGCTCCACGTCGCTCGGGATCGAGATGATGTGATGCGAATTGATAAACCCGATCAGGCCGGAGAACTGGTCCTGGAAGGTCTGTAGCAGCTTATCCGGCGGAGGATGGATGGTCGCGAGCAGGGCGAGGACCTCCTGCGGAGTCTTCGTGGGATCGATCTCCTTCGCGACGCTGGCGAACTCAAGCTGATTCCGGTGCAGGTCGCCATAGCCGATCTGAAGCAGGCTTTCGAGCGGGATGTCGACCATCTCGTCGTAGGCAAGCTTCTTGCGGAAAGTATCAGTGCCGAAGCGGAAGTCGCCACTGGAGCGCGGGAGCAGGTCGCTCTTCATCCAGGCGGCATAGTCTTTGAGAGCCTGGATGACGGCGGCGTTCGACTTGGCGAAGGCGGCCCTGGTGGCGGGGTCGGTAGCGTCGGCAAAGCCTGCGGGGAGATCGTTCTGGAAGAAGCTGATGGAACCGTCAATCTGCTCGAGCGCGATCTCGGTGTAGATCTTTGGAGGATTCTTGAGGTTCTTGCGCGCCTCCAGCAACACCTGCGGCATGAGTTGTTCGCGGGCAATCACGGATCGCAGCCGCGTGTTCGCCGGAGCGAACTTGCGGCTCATGAGGACGAACGCCGACTGCGTGATGCCAGAAGAGTAGTTATCCGGGTTCTTCTCCCACGGTCGGATGACCTCGAGGCTCAGGAGCATGGACCGGATGTTGCCGAGGAGGATCTCACGGTCGCCGGCGATGGGCGCATCGAGCGAGTCGGCGGGGATAGCCTCGATCTTCTGCTGAATGGCATGCAGGGCCGCTATCTCGCGCTGGACGGCGCTGGCGGAGTAGTCCTCGAGCTGGGTGTCGTACTGATGCAGACCGGCAGAGGTTCCGTTGGTCGGCGAGAAGTGGAAGTAGATGTCGGAGAAGAAGTGCTCGGCGTAGAAGTCGAGCGTCTGCGGTCCGCCGTCGGCGGAGATCCGCTGGGCTGGAGCGAGGGGCGCGGCGAAAGCTGAGAGCAGGATGAGGAGAAAGAGACGCTTCATACGGGACGATGCTCCAGGCTAGTGAGGGGACTTGTAGGCGACCTCGATCTGGATCTCCTGGGCGACAGGCTGACCGGACTTGAGGGCGGGTTTGAACTTGTACTGCGAAACGGTGGCAAGAGCGTTCTTGTCAAAGCGGTCGCCGCCGGTGCGAACGATATGTACGTTCTCCGGCACGCCCTCAGTGTTGACCGTGAGGCCGACAAGGACGGCGCGCTCGGGGTTCTTGAAGTGGCTGCGCGGGTAGGTAGGCGCGACGGCGGAGACAAGCACGCAGTTGGTGGTCGCATTGGCGTCTGCCGCTGGCTGGGGCTGCTGTCCCGGCGACGCTATCGGGAAGAGCAGGAGAACCGTCAGCAGGAGCCGGATGCGCATGCAGATACTGTACCTCGCGGCGGTGCAGGCTGTGCGCTCACGACGCAGGATCAAGGGAGTTGAGCAGCGCGCGGGTCTCAGTAAGAACGTCTTCGGCTTTCGCTGAAGTCAGTGGCCAACGCAGGACACCCTGTGGCGTGAACTGCGCGCCGTTCTTGGTATTGCGGCTGACGAGCTTCATCAAGAGGCCAGGGTCGATGCCCATCTTCTGCCGCCCGGATTCAGCGGGGGCGTGGGTGCTCTCAGTGAACTTGACGTATAGCATCTCGCGCATGGGCTTGATCGAGCCCGCCTGCCCGGGCGTCGCGGGGCGTGCTCCCGCTGTAGCGCGGACGGCCATGGTCGCGTTCGTAACCGGCCGCGAGGCCACCGCACGGTAGGTGTGCTGCAGCGGATTGTGGACGGGAGCCTGCCCGTAGCGCCCGGGAATGCTTTGACGACCGTTGATCGTCGGTGCGGGCTTCGCGGCAGCCTTGGGGTCTGCCGGAAGGTCAATGGCTGTCCGCTTACGCTCGAGCGAGGCAATGCCGAGGCGCTCACAGTGAATGCGGATCTCGCCCGCGGACAGCAGGTTCTTTACGGAGTCGGGAATGTCCCCGTAACGGTCGGCAAGTTCGGCACGAACGTCCTCGAGCGTGGCCTCATCCGGTGCTCCGGCGATCTTCTTGTACATACGCAGGCGCTGGTTCTCTTCCGGGATGTACGTCGCGTCGATGCGCAGCGAGATGCCGAGGTTGAGGGTCGCGGTCTCCTCGGTCGGGCCGTCCTCGCCCTTGAGCTTGGCGACCGCTTCACCGAGCATCGTCGTATACATCTCGAAGCCGATGGCCTCGATGTGGCCGGACTGCTCGCCGCCAAGCATGTTACCCGCACCCCTTAGCTCAAGGTCAAGCGCGGCGATCTTGAAGCCTGCGCCTAAGTCAGAGAACTCCTTAAGCGCGGCTAGCCTGCGGCGTGCTATCTCGGTGAGTTCCGTCTCGGGTGGAATGAGAAGATAGGCATAAGCGCGGCGATTCGAGCGTCCGACGCGTCCCCTGAGTTGGTATAACTCGCTCAGTCCATGCCGATCAGCGCGGTTGATGATGATGGTGTTGGCGAGTGGGATGTCGAGGCCGTTCTCGATGATCGACGTGGCGCAGAGCACGTCATACTCGTGGTTCATGAAGGCGAGCATGACGCGCTCGAGCTCGGCTTCCGGCAACTGGCCATGGCCAACGACGACGCGTGCACTCGGAACTAACTCGCGGATTTTTGAGGCTAACTCGTAGATGGTCTCGACGCGGTTATGCACGAAGTAAGTCTGGCCACCACGCTCTAACTCCATCTCGATGGCCGTGCGCATGAGCTTCTCGTCGAACTTGGCGACGATGGTCTGGATGGCCATGCGGTCTTTCGGCGGCGTCTCGATGACCGACATATCGCGCAGGCCAATGAGCGACATGTGCAGCGTGCGCGGGATGGGCGTTGCAGACATCGCAAGGACATCGATTGACGCGCGCATCTGCTTGAGCCGCTCCTTGTGCTTGACGCCAAAGCGCTGCTCTTCGTCGACGATAAGCAGGCCGAGGTCCTGGAACTTGAGCGACTGCCCGAGAATGGCGTGGGTGCCTACGAGGATGTCGATCTTGCCTTCCGCGCACTTCTCCATCACCTCGGCCTTCTCCTTCGCGGTGCGAAAGCGGGAGAGCATGTCGATGTTCACGGGGAAGTTGGCGAACCGCTTCTTGAAGGACTCGAAGTGCTGGAAGCTGAGGACCGTCGTAGGCGCAAGCACAGCCACTTGCTTGCCATCCTGCACGGCCTTGAAGGCGGCTCGCATGGCGACTTCGGTCTTGCCGTAGCCAACGTCGCCGCAGAGCAGGCGGTCCATGGGCTGGGTCGATTCCATATCACGCTTGATGTCGGCGATGGCGGAGAGCTGGTCGTCGGTCTCGGTGAAGTCGAAGGCGTCTTCGAACTCGTGCTGCATGTTGGTGTCGGGAGAGAAGGGCGTTCCTTGCGCGGCTTTGCGCTGCGCGTACAGCTTGAGTAACTCGCCGGCCATGTCGGCCATGGCCTTCTTGACCCGCGCCTTGGTCTTCTGCCACGCGGGGTTGCCGAGCTTGTTGAGCTGCGGTGCAGGTCCAGTATCGGTGCTCCGATACTTCTGGATAAGATCCAGTCGCGTCAGCGGAACATAGAGCTTCGCTTCATCCGCGAACTCAAGAATCATCAGCTCGAGCGGTGTGGCGGCGGGGTCTTCATCGAGCACACGCAGACCGCAGTAGCGTGCAATGCCATGCTCGACGTGCACAACGTAATCGCCGACGGCTAAGTCGCGGAAGTCGGAGATAAACGCTGATGTCTTGGACTTCGTACGGCGAGTAACACGCGGCGCGACATCGGCGTCGTCGGTAAGATCCTGCGCGCCGAAGAGAACGATCTGCCGAGCCGTCGCCTTATCAAGGTCGAGCACCTGCACGCCGTTCGCAATGGCCGTCTTGACGATGACCGGCGTGCGCAGATCGCCGCCAAGATAGCTCGACTCCGAATAGACCGTCGTCGAGCCGGGCTGCGTGTTGCGCGAGCCGAGCCGGTACGGTACGCCATACTCCTGCAGAAGCGACGCAAGCCGCTCGACCTCGCCCTGATTCGGCGCGGTCAACAGAACGCGCGTATCGCCAAGGGTAAGGTCCTTGATGGCCTCGATCAGCGTCGGGATCGACCCATGAAAGCGCTGCGTCGGCCGCGTGTGAAAGTCGACCTCGGAGAGGTCTGACCGATCCGCATCGAGGATATCGACCGCGCCAAGCTGATCGAGCTCGCATCCGCTGAAATCGCGCAGGCGGTCATCAAGTGCCCATGGCGAGATGTAGATGTCCTCAGGGCGGATAAGGTTTCCGATGCCGGCACGCTCGTGGCGCTGCTCGACCTTGTTCCACCAGCGCTCGCCCTGGTTCTTGACCATCGCGGGCTCTTCGATGAAGACGCGCGTCGTCGGCCCAAGCAGATCGAGCAGCGTCCCATTAGCCCCGGCTACGGGTGCAAAGAACTCCCATCCCGGAAAGATCGTCGCCTCACCGCTGCGTGTGGCTACATGAGTTTGTAACTCGCGCGGTTGCTCACCACCTTCTAGGTTCGCACCGGCCGCCGAACCCGACCGAGTCAGCCTGGCGTTCACGGCGGCGAGGATCTTTTCCGTGATGGGGAACTCGGTAAGCGGCAGAAGAAGAACGTGATCCGTCGGTGACGAGGAGCGCTGTGTCTCCGGATCGAACTTGCGGATGGACTCGATCTCGTCGCCGAAGAAATCGATGCGGACGGGGCGTTCCTGCTCGGGCGAGTACACGTCGAGGATGCCGCCGCGCAGCGTCACCTGCCCGGGCATCTCCACCACGTCGACCTTCGTATAGCCGACCGAAAGCAGATGGTCGACGAGCATATCCGGCATGTACTCCTCGCCGGTGCGAAGGCGAAGTGCGAGGCCGTTGTAGAAGTCACGCGGGAAGAGCCGCATGCATGCCGCCTCGACTGGCGCGATGATGAGGCGCGGCGTGGCGGAGGTCTTCGAGGCGGATTTTTCGCACAGCTTCCAGAGCGTGGCGGCCCGGTGCTCCTGGATCTCGGGGTGTGGCGACAGGTTCTCGAACGGCAGCACATCATGCCCGGGCAGGCGCAGCACGGACTCGGGAGCCAGCGCCCCGGTCAGCTCGCAGGCGGCGGTGACGGCAAGGTGGAGAGCCTCGGCCGCCTTGTTGTCGGCCACGAGGATAAGGCACGGGCCGTTCGCCGCTTTCACGAACGACGGCAGATACAACGAGCGGGCGGTAAAGGTGAGGCCGGCGATGCGTCGGCGTCCGGAGCCCGCGGCGAGGTGTCGACGCACGCGCTCGAACGTCTCGGAACGTTCGAGGTCGGCTAAAAGGTCGCGGACGAAAGGCAAAACCATCACTTACAAGTTTATCCGGTTTGGCGGACCAGGACCGCGGGCCGTCCCGACACGATTCTGCTCGGTACTATGGAGATTGAAGCGCCCCGAACCTGCGGGATAGAAATCCACGCCGAAGGCCCGTCGAAAATGCCCGTGCGCCAGCTCTTCGCTCTTCTCGTCGCGCTCTGCCTTGCCCGGGCGAGCGCGCAGGCTCCCGCAAACGCTACGCCGCAGCTCTCTCCCCAGGCGGCATACGACCAGGCCGTCCGCCCGCTGGAGATCACAAGGCGCTCGCCGCAGAACTGGTCCGAGGCTGAGCTCGACGCGCTGAAGATCGCGACCGAGGAGGCAAAGACCAGTTGCCACGCGCGCGCACCCGACCAGTTCGCCGGGGAGGATTTCCTTGCCTATGCCCTTCTGTGCGCCTTCGCGCAGGAGTGGGCTCCGGTCCAGGTGGCTTCGTCGCTCTATTTGGCCGCCTACGAGAAAGCCGATCCGGACGCAAGAGCCAAAGACTTTCCGAGCCTGTCAAAGGCCTTCGACTATAAAGTGCAGGCGAGCCTGCACCTCAAAGACCCCGACACCGCCCTGGCCACCTCTCGCGACATGCTGCGGACGGTCCCCTGGGACGGCCTCGCGTCGGATGCGACCGGAAGCACGGTGCGCTACATTCAGCTCATCCAGAACCAGCATGCGGTCTCATTGCTGCTGCAGCGGCAGCCGATCCTCCTTGCCCTGCTGAAAGCGCACCCAACCACAGGTCCCCCGGCCCACGCACTTTACGCCGACGCAATCGCTCTGCCCGCAATGCAGCAGTTCGCCAACCAGCCGAAGGACGCCGAAAGCTCCTTCGCCGAGCTCGAGGCGAGTCTTCCCGCCGACATCTCCTCCGACGACGCCATCCTGATCGCCGAGACGCGCCGCCAGTACAAGCTGCTCGGCGGCCCGCTGCCGAAGTTCACCACCACGGCCTGGCTGCTGGACCCTGCGGCACCCGCGATGCCGGACCCGCAGACGTCTTTCGGTGCGGCCACCGTCTTCCTTCTCTTTCCTGACTGGTGCAACCAGTGCCTGGCCGTGGGGCCGAGGTTCGCGCCGCAGGGACACAGGCTCAACGAGACGGAAGCCCGTTTCTACGCGCTCCTGGCGCAGGCGACTCCTCCGCCGAAGCCAGCCCCCAAGGAGAACGCGAAGAGCGGCAAATCCACCCGCTCCGCTGCCCCGGCAACCCTGCTTCCCGGCGAAAAACCCGGTCTGCCGCGCGTGGATCTTTCGCTCACCATCAAGCCTACCGCAGCCGCGCTTCTCGTCGAAACGCCAACGTTTGCGGTCCCGAAGGAGACACTGAACAGCTTCGTGGCGACCGACTTCCCGCTGATCGTCGTGGTGGACCACAGCGGCATCGTCCGGAACATCCAGGTCGCACCGGATACCGCTCTCGTCCCCGGCGGTCTCATCGATCAACTCGCGGCGTGGGTCGTAGAGCGCTGGCCCCGGGCTCGGTAAGAGCCGCGCGGAAACAGGTCGTACCAATCGGGTGGTAAACTTCGAGGTCTTAGGGAGACGTCATGCAATCGAAGGTCAATGGTCTGGTTGTCGGAGTGGTCTGCGCCCTGGTGAGTTCGGGCGTTGTGTTTGGACAGGATGAGGCGCGCGGCTCCAGCGCCGGTCCGGGCGTGGGCAAGCCCTCAATCGTCCTGGTCGACGTCGACCGGCGTCAGACCACGAGCCTCAACGGCGACTGGCACATCATCGCCGATCCCTACGTCGCCGGTCTCTACGACTTCCACAACCACGTGATCGCCAACGGCTACTTCAACGACCAGGTCGCCGAGCCGGGCAAGAACACGCTCGTCGAGTACAACTTCGCCAAGAGCCCGACCATCAAGGTTCCGGGCGACTGGAACATGCAGAAGGAGTGGCTGCGCTTGTACGAGGGGCCGCTCTGGTACGAGCGCGAGTTCGACTACAAGCCCGAGGCCGGACACCGCGCGTGGCTGCACATCGGCGCGGCGAACTACCGCTCCCGCATGTACGTGAACGGCAAGGAAGCCTGCGAACACGAGGGCGGCTTCACCAGCTTCGACTGCGAGGTGACCGACTTCGTCAAACCCGGCGAGAACGACGCCGTCATCTACGTCGACGACACGCGCATGGCGGATGGCATTCCCACGCTTAAGACGGACTGGTACAACTATGGCGGCCTCACGCGCGACGTCTCCATCATCACGACCCCCGCGAACTTCATCGACGATTTCGACCTGCACCTCGACCGCGCCACCCGCTCGGTCATCGAGGGCTATGTCCACGTCGAAGGCGCTTCAGCAGGCACGAAGGTCTCGGTGACGATCCCTGAGGCGAAGCTCGCCTTCAGTGGCGTGACGGACGCCGATGGAAAAGCCGCCGTCTCAATGCCCGCGAAGGGCCTGTCGCTCTGGGCTCCGGGCAATCCGAAACTCTACAAGGTCACTCTCAAAGCCGGCGCGGACTCGCTTGAAGACGACATGGGCTTCCGCACCATCGAGACCCAGGGAACGCACATCCTGCTGAACGGCAAGCCCATCGTCCTGCATGGCATCTGCATTCACGCGGAGGCACCGTATCGCGGCGGCCGCGTCAACACCGATCAGGACGTCGCCACGCTCTTTGGCTGGGTGCAGGATCTCGGCGCGAACTTCGTCCGCCTCGCCCACTACCCGCACGACATGCGCATGGAGCGCGCGGCGGATAAGCTCGGCATCCTCGTCTGGTCGGAGGTTCCGGTCTACTGGGCGCTGCACTTCGAGGATGAGGCGGTCTTCAAGAAGTCGCAGGGGCAGCTCTCGGAAGAGATCCGCCGCGACCGCGATAAGGCGTCCGTCATCCTCTGGTCCATCGCGAACGAAACTCCAAGCACCGAGGCCCGCACCACCTTCCTCACCCGCTCGGCGAACTACGTGCACGGCCTCGATCCGACGCGCCTCGTGACGGCCGCTCTGCTTGTTCGTGGTGAGGGCAACACCAAGATCATCGACGACCCGCTCGGCAAGGCGCTCGACGTCATCGGCTTCAACGAGTACATCGGCTGGTACGAGAAGACTCCCGAAGCGATGGATCAGACCGACTGGAAGATCGCCTACGACAAGCCGCTGATCGTCAGCGAATTCGGCGGCGACGCCAAGGCCGGGCTGCACGGCGGCGAGCACGAGCGCTGGACCGAGGAGTACCAGGCCAACATCTTCCGCCACCAGATCGCCATGCTGAACCGGATTCCGTCTCTGCGCGGCACCACCCCGTGGATCCTGATGGACTTCCGCTCGCCGGTTCGCCAGCTTCCCGGCATCCAGGACGGCTTCAACCGCAAGGGCCTCATCTCCGACCAGGGCGAGAAGAAGGAAGCATTCGGAATCCTGCAGAAGGCCTACAAGAGCGACGGGCTCGGCAAGGCGGAGTAGCAGCGCTACGAGGCGTTTGGAAACGGCAGGAAGAGCGAGATCACCGTTCCGTGATGCTGCTTCCAGGCGCTGCTGCGCACCCGGATCGAACCCTCGTGCCGCTCGACGCTCTCCTTGCTGACCCATAAACCGAGGCCCGTTCCTCCGTGGCCTTTGGTCGAGAAGAAGGGATCGAACATCTCGGCGAGGGTCTTGGCGGTCATGCCTGTTCCGGTGTCCGCAATCGTGATCACGATACCGGCCCTGCTGTTGGCCCAATTCCTTCCGTCACGGCATCGCACGAGTAAACGCCCACCGCCAATCTGCATCGCGTCAACAGAATTGGTGATGAGGTGAAGCAGCGCCTGCCGGATCTCCGGCTCGCGGCAGACCAGCAGGTGACCAGCCCGGCACCGCGTGTCGACTTCAATGCCAAGCGGCCGCGTTCTGTCCGCCAGTTCGGCGAGCACGCCTTCGATAAGCCCGTTGACGTCCACCGGGGTAGCCTGCGCCGCCGCCTCCCGATGCACGAGCAAGGTGCGTCGGGAGATCAGCGCCGCCCGCCGCACCTCGCGCTCCGCCATCGACAGGTACTCGTCTCGCTCGGCCGCATCGTTCGTGTTGCGTGCAAGGTAAAGGAGGTTCGTTACCGACTCGAGCGGGTTGTTGATCTCGTGCGCGATCGTCGCCGCGAGTTTTCCCGCCGCGACCAGCCGTTCGCTCTGGATCAGGGCCTCCTCGGCCTGCTTGCGCGAGGTGATGTCGATCGAGACGCCACGCAGCCGGATCGGGGTCCCATCCTCCGAATACAGGCATCGAGCCCGCGCAAGCACCCACAAGATCGAACCGTCGTCCTTGATCAGCCGATACTCGGCGGAATATTCTTCGTGGCTATCAAGTGATCGCTGAACGGCCGCTTCGACCCTCTTGACGTCGTCCGGGTGGATCTTCTGCGTGAAGACAGCGGTCGGCGCGCCGGCGGAGGCTACTTGTGGATCGGCGCCATAGTGCAGCGCAAACTGCTCATCGCCCGAGACGATATCGTCCGGGACGTTCCACTCCCAGGTTCCGACGCAACTTCCGGCGACCAGTGTCATCCGCAACTGATCGTCGCTGGCGAGGAGCATGCGCGTCGCCAGCACCGTTCCGGTCACATCCTGCACGGCATTCAGAAGCCCGGCAATGCGCCCATTCTCGTAGATTGGCATCCGCGAGTAGTTCCAGAAGAAGTCCTGCAGCCGCTCGCCACTGTTAACCGGAATCAGCACATTCTCTTCCGTGATGGACTTGCCATGGGTGAGCACGGTAAGGAACTGCTCCTCCACCAACTTCCAGGATTCGCTCCAGACCTCCGAGAATCGTTGTCCGAGTGCCTGTGGATGGCGCGCCGCGAGGATGCTGACATAGCCCTCGTTGTAGAGCGTAATCATCTCCGGACCCCACACAATGTATGTGGGGATGGGCGACGAGAGGATGAGGTTGACGATGGCGAGCAGCGTCTCCGACCAACCTTCGACCGGGCCAAGCGGGGTTGTGTCCCATGCATGGGAGCGAATCAGGTCCGCGACCTCGCCCCGGCCCATGATCGGGCTGGTCGTAAGCGCCTGCCATGGGAATGATTCCGCGTAGCTCGATGACTCTGAACCAACCGTCATAAAACCTGATCCTGCGTCAGTCAAGACCGGTTTGCAAGAGCACGGTGGAGCGAAAGTAGCACCACCGTACCGATTCGGAACTTATTTAGAACCCAAAAACCAGGACGAGATGCGTGAACCATCCGTTCGACCACCGGCTATGCTCTGGTGTGATGCAAGCCAGCGGCCCCCAGGCTATTTTCCGCGTGGGTTACTTTGCACTCCTGGCCTGTGGCAGCTTCACGACTTCGGATCCGGCCATCAGGAACGCTCCTGTACCGAAGGCGTAGCTCGACGCCGCGGTAAACGCTCCAGGAGCGGCACCCACTGGCTGAATGCTTCCCAGTCGTCCATCCCCGTAGATGTTGCCGACCAGCGCCTTCCAGGCCCGCTCGACCACCGGTCGATACGTCCTGGCATCAAGCTGATGATGGTTGATCCCCCACGCCAGCGCATAGACAAAGAACGCCGAACCCGACACCTCGGGCAGGGGATAGCTTGGTGTATCCAGAAGCCCCGGGCTCCATAAACCGTCCGGCCGCTCGAGAGTGATCACCTTCGCGGCCATATCCTTCAACCGCTCGACGTAGAAGCTGTAGTTCGGGTCCGTCGGCGGCAGCACGTCGAGCACGCGCACGAGGCCACCCATCACCCAGCCGTTGCCGCGCGACCAGAAGATCTTCTGCCCGCCTTTCTCCCGCTTCTGGAAGTAAGTGGCATCGCGATAGAAGAGGTGCTCCTCTTTATCCCACAGCAGGTTATCGGTGATCTTCCACTCGTGATCCATGTAAGCGTCGTACTTCGGATCGCCCGTGGCGGCCGAAAGCTTCGCCCAGACCGGCGGAGCCATGAAGAGCGCATCGCACCACCACCAGACCTCTTTCTTCGGATCGTCCGGCTGCGTCATGATGTCGTCGAACTGTGCCTTCAGCGGCGCGATGATATTCGGATCGGGGTGCAGCTTGTACAACTCGAGGTATGCCTGTCCGATGGCCTGGTCGTCGGCATGAATGCGGCGCGGGCCAAGTGTCCAGCTATAGTGCTCGCCCACCTGGCGGTCAAAATCGGCATAACGGTTGTCGCCGAGCGTCTTGGAGGCTGCCATGAACCCGGCGTAGAGCGTCGCGATCGTCCAGTCCTGGCTGTACTTGCCCTGCATGCGTCCGAGTTCCCAGTCCGCGACCAGCTTCTCGGCAGCGCGGACCTCGTCCGGACGCGTCGAGCCCGAGAGCCTCGCTTTTGGACCGGGATCGGCCGGAGAGTCTCCAACGAGCGCGGATTTTTCGGCCGCCGTCTGGGCGAATACGGGCAGGGTGGTGAGGGTGGCAATCAGAAGCGTAGCGCAGACCAGCCGGTGGTGAAGTGCCATGTGGCGAAGTTCCTCTTTCAATCGTAAGTGGCCGTGCGGTACCAGGCCTGGGGACGTTGCAGCGGGATCAGTATAGGACGGCTGCGTCGAGGGTGGGAACGCCGTCCCCCGCAGCGTTCCCCGAAGTCGTCGAGAAAAGTAGTTGTCTTTCCCGCAAATCCATGATTTCATTCGGCAAACGGGCCATGATCCACACACGGCAGCCATGGAGTGCGCATGTCCAATTTCTTTCTCGATGTCATTCAGCCTGACCCGCGGTTTCATTCGACGACACGGATCGCCGATATGAGTCTGCTCGAACCGGTCACACGGGCTGCGGTCCTGGCCCTCATCAACGATGCACAGACTCACGGTATCGCCCTCATGCCTTTTGAAACCTATCGCAGCCAGGAGAGACAGCAGATGCTCTTCGATCAGGGCGCCTCGACGCTCAAAACGGTCGGGGTGCATCACTACGGGCTGGCCTGCGATCTGGTGAAGAATATCGGCGGCGAACCGTCATGGAAGGGTGACTTCTCTCTTCTCGGCGTGCTCGGCAAGATCCACGGTCTCATCTGGGGAGGCGATTGGGGAGCTCCCGGAGTCCATCACTCGTTCGTCGATGCCGATCATGTGCAGCGGTGTTCCCTCCGCTCGCAGGTCGGCCTCTTCAGCGGCGCGTTCTATCCAGATGATCTCTACAATCCCTACGCCTGAAGCGGCGATCCCTCAGGCAGGGACCGCCAGGACCGCGCCCCAGTTCAAACCGACGCCGAACGCGGAGAACATCAACGGCGCGGTGAGCGGGGCCGGGTTCGCCTCGCGCCACTCGGCTGCCGCGATGAGCATCGAGGCGGAACTCGTATTGCCGTAGCGATCGATATTCGCGAAAAACCGCTCCAGCGGAGCCTTCATCGTCTGCGCGATCCGTGTGATGAGGTTGAGGTTCGCCTGGTGCAGCAGGAACGTGCCAATCGCCTCCGCAGGCAGGCCATTGCGTTCCAGCAACTCCACCATCGCCTGCGGCATCCGCCGTGTCGCGTGCCGGATGATGACTGCTCCCTCCATGTGGACGCGGTCATGATGCACCGCGAGCGCCTCGGCGGAGTTGCCGTCCGTATGCAGGCACGAGTCGACAATACGGGCGAAGCCCTCGTTCGGCGAGACAAGCGCCGCGCCCGCGCCGTCGCCGAAGAGGATCGCGGTGTTCCGTCCTTCCGGGCTCGAGTCGATGCGCCGTGACATAATCTCCGAGCCGATCACAAGGATGTTCCCCATCGTAGCCGTCAGCCGCGACGCAAGAGCAAGCCCAGCCAGCGATCCCGCGCTCGCCACCGGAACGTCGAGCGCCGGGGTTAGCGCCGGACTCAGCAGGGAAGCGATGGTGCTTGCCGGACCCGGGCAGAAGCGGTCCGGTGAACCACTCGCCACGAGGATCAGCCCGAGGTCATCCGGCGCGACCTTAGCCCTCGCAAGGCAGTCGAGCGCGGCCGCCTGTCCAAGCGAGGCGACCGTGTCGGTCGGCGCGGCGTAGCGGCGTTCACGGATGCCCGACTGCGAAAAGATCCAATCCGGCTCAACCGATAGACGTGGCGCGAGTTCGTCGTTCGTGACGATGCGTTCGGGCAAGCAGGATCCGAAAGCTCGAAGAAAGGCCATCTATTTGGCCTTCGTGTCGAGATACTGCTCGACCTTGGCGATCGTGTCGAACTTTCGCGCGGAGAAGTCGGAGTCGGGAATCGAAACCTGGAACTCCTTCTCGAGGCCCGTGACGAAGTCGGTAAGGGCAAATGAATCGAGCAGGCCGGAAGTGAAAAGGCTCTCGTCCTGCGCGGGTGTAATGGGCTTTTCGGCAACAGCCTGGAGGACCTTGAGGATGCCTGGTTTCTTATCCATGGTGAATCTCTTTCTTCGAGTTGTCGATGTGGTTGTCAGCCGGAAAGGAGTAAACGCGAGACACGGTACCCGCATCCCCGGCCGTCTTCTGGTAAGCCTTGTAAGCGCCGAGCACGTCGCGATAGAACGCTTCGGCGAGCGCGCGATAACCTGTCCCTGTCAGGTGCGTTCGGTCAGGCTGCGCGAGCCCCGCCGAGACCCAGCGGATCATCGCACCCGGTCCGCCCATGCGTTGGCGTTCGTCGTAGAAGGCGCAGTGGTGGATACGGCAAGCCTCCTTCTGGTCGGCGATGATTCGATCCGTTCCGCGGAAGGTCTGCCACAAGGCCCGGCGTCCGCGGCCAACGCGCGTCGCCCGGTCATACGGACCAAGCACAAGCACCGCCGCCTTCGGCACAATGCGGTGCAGGTTCTCGAGCAGCCGGTTGAACTGCTCGACATACTCCTCGTTCATCCCCGCGCCGCTCGCGGCCTCGTTGGTCCCGTACGCAAGAACAATAAGATTCGGATCACGCTCGCGCAGGTAGTCGGCGAAGATCTCCTGGTTCCACCGCAGCATCAACGGAGCGACCGCGCCATTGATCCCGAGGCACTCGTAGGTGATGCCCGGTTGCTCCGTCACCAGCCCAAGCAGCCGAACCGGCGCGCGATCGAGCGTGGTGAGTTCAAATGCATGGACACCGGGGGTGCAGGCGTAGGTCATCGTTCCCGCTGATGTTCCGCCCGCCTGTCCAACGGCTGCGTCAGCGGACTGGCTGACGCTCGTATCGATGTCGGAGATGAATGTGCCGTTGTCGGTGAAGCGAAGATGCCCGCCCTCTGCCTGCCGCAGGTACTGCACCTGCATCGTCGAGCACGTCGTCGATAGCGTGACGGATTCACCCGGCCGATTCGCCGTGATGCTGATGCCGCCGAGACCAAGATCTCCATCGCCGAGATGCGTGAACTTATTGCCCTCGGTAAACCATCCCGAGCTTTGCGACCTCGAAGACCCTGCGAGCCGATATCCCGCGAACGGATGCCCGGGGAACTGGAATCCCAGCCCGCCGTTCCCGAACCGTCCCTGAAGCTGCGCCCGCATCTCTCCCGTAAAGATGTCGGCCGCCGTATGCGAGTCGCCAAACTGCAGCACGCGAACCGTCGAGGCAAGTGCAGGAATGGTATTCAGTGCATTTGGCCCCGAGGCCTGTGTCTGCTGCGCCGCGACCGCGCGAAAGAACGGATCGAGCGCGTGTGGATACAGAAAAGGAGCGGACGGCGTCTCCGCCAGCGTGGCCTGCGCCGCTTCCGCCGCCGCGGTCCCACGCTCCGGACTAATATCCGGCGCATTGCTCCGCTGGCCTCGCGCAACGGATCTTCCTTTGGAATGGGCCACCGTCTTCGGCCGTGCCCCAGTGATCGCCTTATGAGCCTTCTTGGCCACCACCGCGAACGCGAGGCAGCTAAAACAGAAAAGAGCCACAAGCAGAAGCGTCCGAATCATCGGTGCGGATCGGTCGCGAAACACCCGGTTCCGATCGAGCTGAGGGGGAGGCGTCGTCATGCGTGCGGTGTATCCGTACTTGCAGGCTGCGGTGTCGCTGGTTCTGCTTGCTTGGGCGTCGCGACGGGCTCGCCAGCGGCGGATGGTTTTGGCTTCGCAACAGGAGCCGGGGAAGACGTCAATCCCGGAGCGGCCGGGGCTACTCCCTTTGGGATGCCCATTTTGCCGGGTTGGTTGGGAGCCGGCGGGACTACCAGGTCCGTATTGGTCTGCCGGTGCATGTACCGGTCGTAGCCGAGCAGCAGGTCCTTCACGAAAAGCTGCGCCACCAAAGCGGCTCCCTGCGGCGTCGGATGGATCAGGTCGCCGGCCACAAGCCTGGGGTGCCCCGTGTACCAGCGGGACATCGTGCCGTCTCCGCCCATGGCATCAAAGGTATCGAAAAAGGCGCACTTCTGCTCGGCCGCCACCTTCTTCTGGATCGCGATGATCTTCGGAATCGTATCGAACGTCTCGATCTGGTCGACCCCCGTCCGCTTGCCCCGATCCATCGGGCTCATCACCAGGATCGGCACTCCCGGCAGCGCCGCCCGCACCCGCGTGATCGCTGCCCGCAGCACCGGCTCATACTGCTTGTCGACGAACGCATCGAAGCCGCTCTCGTTCGTCCCGTAGTTGATAATGACCAGCCGAGGCCCCTCATGCTGCAACTCCGCCGCCCACGCGCCTGCGTTGAAGCCATTCGACAGCACCGTGGTCGACGCTCCGTTCAGCCCAAGCGAGTCATACAGAATCCCCCGCCGCCCCGTGCGAAACGTCTCGCCAAACAGCCGCACCGACCTACTCGCCGGCTTGATCTCAACCGCCTTCGCTCCTGCAGGCAAACGCACCGCCCGCCAGGCCGGCCTCGCCCCATCGTGGGCCGTCGAGAACGAGTCAACAGAAGCATCGTCCGCCGAAACCTGGACCGTCCCGCCATCTTGCCTCTCGAGGTACGCGACCTCCATCGTCGCCTGCCCCCCACCCTTCAGGCTCACCTTGCTCGAGGCATCCGTATCGCCTTCAAAGCTAGCCCCACCTATCCCGTAGACCTCCTCGCGCCCCTTACCCACCGCCGTCGACGTCTTCCACCCCGTATCCGTAATCTCGATTCCCCGATGCTGATACCAGGCCCACGGCTTCGCGGTCAGTAGAAACCCATACCCTGCGTCGCCGAACCTCTCCTGCAGCATCGACCGGACATCCCCCGTGATCAGGTCAGCCGTCGTCGGCGAGTCGCCATAATGCAGCACCGTCACCACATCCGCCGCACCCGCCACCGCCGGAAGCTCAAGCCCATGCAGCGCGGCGAAGAACGGATCAAGGTCCCCACAATCATCGATCAGGTAAGGCGAGATCGGCGCTCGCGGCTTGCCACCCGCAGCCTCCGGACAGGGAGAGTCCACATGAGGCGCTGCTACCGGTCCAGCCTGCGCCTTCTGAACGCCGTTCAACGGTATTGCCGTCGAAGCCTTCGCCGGAGTCAGCGAGGGATCATGCCGGATCAGCGTCACATGCGCCGCCTCGCCGAAGATCGCCGGGCTCAGCCCCTTGCCATGGTCGAAGTGCCGATAAACCGCCAGCGCAGCCACACATGTCACCAGCGCAAGCGCCGTCTTGATCGGGAAGATCTGCTCATGCGCCATGGCTAGAAATTCCCGTAGATGAAGGTCGCCAAGCCCCGCCCGGAGAGTGTCTGGATCAGCAGCACAAGCCCCGCCAGCGCCGCGCCCTGAACCCAGAACGGCATCCGTCCGAGTAGCTTCGCGCTGTCGTCGAGCAGCTTGATCGGCAGGCAGTGCAGCGCCGCCGCAAGCACAAGCACGCCAAGGATCGCGGGTGTCAGGTTGTCATGGCTCCAGCTCTGGGCCGTATGCAACGAAGCCAGCCGCCCAAGCACTTCCCACGCATTCGCCATCGACGACGCGTGAAAGAAGATCCACGTGAAGCAGACGAAGTGAAACGTCACGAACGTCGCCAGCACCGTCCCGGCCGTCGTCGGCTTGATGCCTTTCCGCCTGTTCTTCCAAACCCGCACCGCGGCAAGCGCGACCCCATGCAGCGCACCCCACGTCAAAAACGTCCAAGCGATCCCATGCCACAGCCCACCGAGCAGAAACGTCACCATCACCGAATAGCAGTAGGAAGCCAGCGGATGCGTCCTCCGCCTCTGGGGCAGACGCTCCTGGATATAGTCCCGGAGCCAAGTTGAAAAGCTGATGTGCCACCGCCGCCAGAAGTCCATTAGGTTCACGGCCAGGTAAGGCCGGTTGAAGTTCTCCGGCAGCTTCAACCCAAGCATCAGCCCCACGCCAAGCGCGATGTCCGTATATCCCGAAAAATCGAAGAAGAGCTGCAGCGCGTACCCATAGATCGCCGCCAGCACCTCCAGGCCGCTGTAGAGGGTCGGAGTATCGAAGACCCGGGTGACGAGATTCTCCGAAAGATAGTCGGCGATCAGAAGCTTCTTCACCAGCCCGATCCCGATCAGCAGAAGCGCCCGCCCAGCAAGCTCCGGTGTCAACGAAGCCGGACGCCAAAGCTGCTTCAGAAAGTCATGCAGCCGCAGGATCGGCCCCGCGATCATTACGGGAAAGAACAGCGCCCCTCCTAGATACGCAAGGTAGCTCGGCGCAGCCTCGGCCTCTTCTTCACGCCGGAAGAGATCGACCGTGTAGGTAAGCGACTGAAAGCAATAGAACGAAAGCGACAGCGTCAGAAGCCACGCATAGCGATCCCCAACAGCCACCGGGATCAGCTTCGTCGCCAGCAGCAGCCCAACATTCAGCGCGAGCGACACCGACAGCAAAGCCCACCTGCGGCCCTTGCTTTCACCCTCCCGCGCAAGCCCGCGCCCAACCAGGAAATCGATCGAAGCCGCGGCCGGAAGCGCCAGGTACAGCAGTCCGAACTTGGCCAGGAAGAACAGATTTGCCGCGAGTACGAAAGTCACCCGTGCGGCGCGCTGGGTCGCGGCAGCCCAGTACAGAAGCCATACGAGGAGGAAGAAAACAAAGAAGGCGGGAGTGCTCAACAGCATGGGATCGGCTCGTTTGACTCGTGCGGCGAAGTTTCAGTCACTCGCCAAATCCTAGCGTATGGGCCATCGAACCCCCGGGAGGTGGCGTTCTGGATGCGGCCGGCTGAAATTTATTTGCTCCAGTCTGAATCGATTCATAAAACCTGCCTCAAAAGCTGAGTTTCCTGTCAAGAAGGACAAAGCTCGCTCAGGCAGCGGACTATCGAATATGTAACCACTTCCGGGACAAATTTTAGAGCTTTTTCCCCGCTCCGGAACCAGCCTCCCGTGCCCCGTTTCCGAGGCATCCGTGGGTGCCATCCTGCGCGAATATCAGTAAACTTATGGATGGCCGGAACATCACCGGTAGGGAGAACATTTGATTCAATACCTGAAGATGGACCTGATCGCGGCGTGCGTGGCGGTGGCGAGCCTGTTTGCATTTCCAACAGCTCCCCTCGTACCGGTACCTTCGGTAACACGTTCGGCAATCGATGTACCCGCCCAGGCGAGTGTCAGTGCGACAAATGGAGCACCAGCAAATGTAGTAACGGGCGGCAGGAAGAAATGGCATCCCCTGCGCGCCATGGCAAACCTTGGTATCGCCTCGTGGTACGGCTCGGTCCTCAATGGACACCGCACCGCAAGCGGCGAGATCTTCGATAAGGACAAGATGACCGCATGCCATCGCACGCTCCCCTTCGGGACCATGGTGCGCGTCGTCGATGTCAACAGCGGCAAGTCCGTTGTGGTGAAGATCAACGATCGTGGCGTCCTCGATCCGGATCGCGTCATCGATCTGTCCTCGGCAGCAGCCCGGAACCTCGGCATCCTTCGCGCAGGCGTTGCGAAGGTGCGGCTCGAGATCCTCGGCATGGCCGAAAGGACACCCAAGGCTCAACCCACCGAAGAAGCGCGGAAGCAGAGCGATCCTTCGGTCGTAACGCCTCTCTAATCAGGGGCCCTCACTATTTGTTGAGGGCTCCCACCTTACCGTCGCACTAAGGGTCGAGAGGATCCGTAGTGTCTCGGTACAGCGACCGCTCCGAAGGGATCCCTTCGATGCTCGAGGGCGTCACCCTCGCCCCGATCACCACCGGCTGATACCCCAACTCCTTCTCGTTCCGCGTTGCAAAAGCCTCGCTCGCGACCGAGTTAATGTGTGCCTCGTCCGAGACGATCAGGATCGGCTTCTTCACCGGTATGTGATACGCATAGATCTCCCGCACCGCATTGCGCAGGTTCGTCGTCGTATGCCGCGCATACGGGTCGACGAGGATCGCCGACGCCGGGAGCCCGTACACCTCCATCAGGTACCGCTTCATCTCGAGCGCCTCGGAGAACGGCGTCTGCAACGGATGAACATACCCGCCCGACACAAGCACAAACGGCGCGCTCCCCTTGCGATACGCCTCGACCGCCCCACGCACCCGCTCCTTGCCGCGCGGCGATAACGGCACATTCGGCGTCTCGCCGCCCGCGCCAAGCACCACGATCACCGAGTGCGGATACTTAGCCCACTTCACAGAACGAACCGCCTTCACCGCCGCCGCATTCTCGGTCTTCTCAATAGGCCACAGCCGTCCCGCCTCATCCCGCTCATTGGCCTCCATGATCCGAATCGCGAAGCGCATCGTCGGTTCGAAGAACAGCGTCTGTTCCTTGGATCGTGATGCCCCGGAAGCAGTCTCCTCATAATCGAGCCCGTCGAGAATCAGCCCCGTCAACGACGCAAGCCCCGGCGACCCAGCCTGCAGCGTCATGGAATCGATCGCGGCATAGCGCGGCGGCACGCCATCGCAGTAGGTCCCGATCATCAGGTTCAACCCCTTCGCCGTCGCCACCCAGCTATCGACCAGCCGAGCCTCATCGGGCTGCGAAGGGTCCAGGCTGAAGACAGCCGCCGGCTGCAGTTTCTCCCGCACAAACGCCTTCACCGCAGCATTCGCCTCGTAGAGGCTCCTCAACTCCGCCGAGACCTCATCGACCTGCTCCGGCGTAAACCGCAGCGCCTTCGACCGGCATACGGCATCCTTCTGGCACGTGCGATTCACCTCTGCGACCTCGTCCCACCGCTTAGCCGTCTCCGCCTTCAGCACCGCGTCCTGCAGCAGCACTGACCGCATCGGAGCGCTACCGAGCATCGCCGCAAGCAGGGGGAAGTCCCGCTCCACAAGAACCGCCTCCCGCACGAAAGGCCGTTGAGCAGTCGGAGGGAGTGACGGCCTATCCACGGCGAATGCTGGCGCGCCAGGGACGATAAGAATCAGTGACAAAAGGTAAGACAGCTTCAAATTGTGCTCCGCCTCCAGGCTGGTAAGTACCGTTCTGAAACAGCATAGTTGCGACCGATGGCGCGACCGGTACGAACAGCATCCTACCGTTGCAGAAGACGCAGATATTCATGATCTTCTCACCCGCACGCAAAGATACTCGGAGGGCTTTCCCCGCTTTGATCGCCACATCATCCCAGGAAAACCTCCGCGTGCACCGCATGCCGTTCGGCGCCGAAACCGAAGAGGATGGCAGAGTCCGCTTCCGTATCTACGCGCCCGCACAGTCGTCGGTAAGGCTTGCGCTTGAGGGCCGCGAACCCCTCCCGATGCATGCCGACGGAACCGGCTGGCACGAGCTCACCACCGATCAGGCCAAAGCCGGAAGCCGCTATCGCTACCTGCTCGCCGACGGCACCCAGGTCCCCGATCCCGTCTCCCGCTACCAGCCCGAAGACGTAAGCGGAGCAAGCGAGGTCATTGACCCGCGCTCCTACGCGTGGAACGACAAAGGCTGGCGCGGCCGCCCTTGGAACGAGGCCATCCTATACGAGCTCCACGTAGGCACCTTCACCAAGGAGGGCACCTTCAGCAGCGCGGTCAGGAAGCTCGACCATCTCGCCGTCCTCGGCATCACCGCAATCGAACTCATGTGCATCGCCGAGTTCCCCGGCAACCGCAACTGGGGCTACGACGGCACCCTTTTCTACGCCACCGACTCCGCCTACGGCCGCCCCGAGGAGGTCAAGGCCTTCATCGACGCCGCCCACGCCCGCCACATCATGGTCATCCTCGACGTCGTCTACAACCACTTTGGTCCCGAGGGCAACTACATGCCCCAGTACTTCCCCGGCATCGTCACCGACCGCCACAAGACCCCCTGGGGCCAGTCCCTCAACTTCGACGGCGAGCACTCCGACGTCGTCCGCGACTACGTCATCCACAACGCCCTCTACTGGCTCGAGGAGTTCCACGCCGACGGTCTCCGCCTCGACGCATCGCACGCCATGATCGACGACAGCCCCAGGCACATCCTCGACGAGCTTCGCGAGCGCGTCGACGCCCTCTCAAACGCCGAAAACCGCTACATCCACCTCATCCTCGAGAACGAAACAAACATCGCCAACAAGCTCCAGCGCGACGATCAGGGCAAGCCCACCAACTACTCCGCCCAGTGGAACCACGACATCACCCACCTCCTCAGCGCCGCCTTCGGCAACCTGTGTTCGGGCAAGGACGGGGCCGAAGAGGAGACCGGCAAGCTCGCGAAAGCCCTCGCCGAAGGCTTCGTCATCGCCGCGCAGATGCAGGGCGCGCCACTCGAGCCCCACGTTCCCCCGACAGCCTTCATCGCCTTCATCCAGACCCACGACCTCATCGGAAACCGCGTCTTCGGCGAGCGCATCTCCGCGCTCGTTCCCCCGCATCAGCTCCACGCCATCGCCGCGATCTGTCTCCTGCTCCCGCAAATCCCCATGCTCTTCATGGGCGAGGAGTGGGCCGCCACCACGCCGTTCCCGTTCTTCTGCGACTACCACGGCGACCTCGCCGAAGCCGTCCGCAAAGGCCGCTGCGACCAGCTCTCGAAGCTCGACCCCGCGCCCAGTCAAGAAGAGCTCGCGCGCGCCCCCAACCCCCAGGACGACGCCACCCTTCGTTCCGCTCAACTCCTCTGGGATGAGCTCGATCAGCCCGCACACGCCGCCTGGTTCGACTGGTACAAGCGCATTCTCGCCGTCCGCCACGAGTCCATCATTCCGCTCCTGGCCTCACTCCCCGACGCCTGCGGCACCTACGAGGTCATCGCCCCCGGAGCCCTCAAGGCCCGCTGGATCTTCCCATCCGGCGCAAAGCTCCACCTGAATGCCAACCTCTGCGACCGGCCCAACACCTTCGGCCCCGCCACCGGCCGCACCCTCTGGCTCGAAGGCTCGGAAGACAACGACAACCTCAACTCCTGGACCATCCGCTGGAGTCTCGAAGCCTGAGAAATTGCCTCCGCCGTTATGCCTTTCTGGTTGTCATTCCCGAAGGGAATCTGCGGTTGCCGTTACCCGTTCTAAAGCGTCATCCCTCACCGACCACCGAACCGCCCAGGTCCCAAGCTCACCCCCAACCCCACCCACTCCTTCTTGCCAAATCACCCGCCCGTCCACCGCATCAAACGCCCCACTAGCCACATCCGACAAATTCGCATCCAACCGCAACCACCCTTGCTCGAAAGCCCACCGCACCGTCACCGCCCTCGGCCCCCGCACCACATAGGTCCCCGCCATCTTCTGCAGATGCGCCAGCAGCGGAACCACCTCCGCCCTTCTCACCGCGATCACCCGCCTGTACCAGTCCATCCACTCCGCGTGCACACCTTGCGAAACCTCATCCCACCGCAGCTTGGCAGATACGAACGTACTCTCGGCAAGAGGATCCGGAACCCCCGCCAGGTATGCCTGGTCCTCAAGCCGGGCGACATCCCCAAATTGTTCCAGCCGTCCCTTCCGCACCGCGTCCGCAAGCTCACCCTTGAAGTCGCAGAAGTACGGAAACGGTGTCGAAGCCCCCCACTCCTCGCCCATGAACAGCATCGGAACCTGCGGAGCCAGCAGGTACACCGCGGCCATCGCCCGCACCACCTCGGGCGGGGCAAGCGCGGTCACTCGCTCCCCGGCAATCCGATTACCCACAACATCATGCGTCTGGATAAACGAAACAAACCCACCCGGCGGGATCAACCCGTTATCGATCGCCGGCGTATAGATCCCCTGCGTCGCCGCCGTAAACCCCTCCACCAACGCCTTCCCGAGCCGATTCGCATCCCTGCGGTCCTGCGCCTCGGTCTGCCCCTTGGCCATCCCAAGATGCGCCAGCAACTGGATATCGTGGTTCCACTGCGCCGTCGACGTCAGCGGCTGCGCCTCGCTGTCCCGTCCCAGCCGATGCAACATCGTGTCATCGCTCTCGAGCACAAGATGCACCCGCCGATCCCCCGCGACCGCTCGTACGCTCAGCGCAAGCTCATCGAGAATATGCGTCGAGCTCGTGTCGATGATCGCGTGCACCGCATCCAGTCGCAGCCCATCCATCCGGAACTCTTCCACCCAATACAGCGCATTGTGCAGAATGAACTCGCGCGTCCGGTCGCTCTGCCGGTCGTCAAAGTTCAACGCCTGCCCCCACGGCGTCGGGTACTTGTCCGTCATGATCTGCGGAAAGTACTGAGGCAGATAGTTTCCCTCCGGTCCGAAGTGGTTATAGACCACATCGAGGATCACCATGATCCCGCGATCGTGCGCCGCGTCCACCAGCGCCTTCAGATCATCCGGCCGCCCATACGTCGAGTCCGGCGCATACAGCAGAACCCCGTCATACCCCCAGTTCCACCTCCCCGAAAAGTCGCCTACCGACATAATCTCAATTGCCGTTACCCCAAGCTCGACCAGATGATCCAGCTTCCCGATCGCTGCCAGGAACGTCCCCTCCGGCGTAAAGGTCCCAATATGCAGCTCATACAGGATGGCCTCGTCCCATGGCCTCCCGCGCCATTCCAGATTCCTCCAGGCATAAGCCGCCGGATCCATCACCTCGCTCGGCCCGCTCACGTCCTCCGGCTGAAACCGTGAAACCGGGTCCGGAACATAGGTGCCATCCGGAAGCACAAATCGATACCGCGACCCAACGCCTGCCTCGGACGTGACGACCTCGTACCACCCACCGGCATCGCACTCCATCGCTATCGTCTCCGCGCGCCCATCCAGCGCAAGCCGCATCGACTCTGCCTCGGGGGCCCACACCCGGAACCGCACCCCGCCATCCGCCTGCAGTTCCGCCCCAAACGGCATCCGGTGCACCGAGCGTACGCTTCGTGCACCGGCTTCAGAGCACTGCTTCGCCTCATCCGCCACTGTGATCTTCAACAAGTCGTAAGGCCTCCATCTTCCTTTGCTTAGAGTCGCAATCCACCTGCGGCGTTGACTCTCGATATCGCACACGCTATGCGATAATCGCCCGAAACGGCGCCGGAAGTGTGACGTTTCCCCCAAACGCACATCTAAAGAAACAGAGGTAGTAACCATGCCAAGGATGAAAGCCCTTATGCTTTCCCTGGCGACTCTGTGCGCGTCCGCCTTCGGGCAAAACGCAAACCCAGCCCGCCCAGGGACTCTGAACTACGTCGAAGGTCAGGCCTCCATCGAGGGCCGCCCGCTCACTCCCCACTCCATCGGCACCACGGAACTCGAAGCCAGTCAGTATCTCGCCACTGCGAAAGGCAAAGCCGAAATCCTGCTCACCCCCGGCGTCTTCCTGCGCATCGCCGAAGACAGCACCGTCCAGATGGTCTCACCCGATCTCATGCACACCGAGATCCGTCTCGAGCAAGGCCGCGCCGACGTCGAGGTTGATCAGCTCTTTCCCCAGAACCGCCTCCTCGTCGACATGAAGAATGGCCAGACGCACCTCCTCAAGAACGGCCTCTATACCTTCGACTCCGGCACCTCAACCGTCCGTGTTTTCGACGGCAAAGCCGCCGTCTACCCCGGCACGAATCTCCAGACCGACATCAAGCCCATCGATGTGAAGGACGGCCGCCAGCTCGCCCTCAACGGAGAGCCCGCAAAGCCGCAGAAGTTCGACAAGGAAAAATCGCAGGATGACCTCCTGCAGTGGAGCAGCCTCCGCTCCGAGTACCTCGGCGAAGCGAACCTCTCTCTGGCCACCGAATACGAAGGCGCAGCCGACTTCAACCCCGGCTGGTACTGGGCCGGCGGCCCCTACGGCTACTCCTGGCTTCCCGGTGACGGCCTCTTCTGGAACCCCTTCGGCTACGGCTTCTACTCGCCCGGTTATCTTTACGGAGGTGGCTTCATCTACGGCGGCTATGGGTACGGGCGCGGCGGCTTCTATAACCGTGGCGGCATCCGCGGAACTGGCATTTACCGCGCAGGCACTAACCCGGGCGCTCGCCCCGGCGGCAACGGCAATGTAGCCCACGCTTCAGGCTTCGCTGGCGGCGGCGGATTCCACGGCGGCGGCGGAGGGGGCCACCGCTAAGAGTGAAACCCTGTGCGACTGGACAAGAAAGGACCCCGATCGGGGTCCTTTTTCTGTCTTCGCGGGAGGACTCCTAAAGCTCTCCCAGCATCCTGCCTAGGTTGAGCTCCGCCTCTTCGGACGTGCCGAAGCCCTTTTCGACCGCTTGTTGGATCACCGCCTGGGCCTCCGGATCCTTGAGGCCCTGCGCGAATGCGTCGGAATCGCGACGGAAGTTGTCTTCCGGGTTCAGCGTCAGGTCGTTCATCCTCGCCTTGATCTCCCACAGCCCCCTCGCTGGGAAGCGCGCAATGCGATGAGCCATCGTCGAGACAAATCCGTCGATCTCCGCCTGGGGCACCGCGCGATTGATCCAGCCATAGCGCTCCGCCAGATCGGCGCTGTAGTCGTCAGCGGTCAGCATGATCTCTAAGGCGCGTCCCCTCCCCATCAAATGCGAAAGATATTGAGCCGCACCTCCACCGGCCAGCACGCCCATTCCGCCCTCATTTTGCCCAAGAATCGCCGTCTCCCTGGCTCCGAACCTGAGATCGCACGCCATCACAAACTCGCTCCCGGCACCCCGAACCCGCCCCTCGATCTGAGCAATGCTGACAGCCTTCGTACGGCTCAGGCGCCGGAAGAGCAGGGCAATCGATGCTTCTCCCGTCAACGCCGCGGCAGCCTGCCGGTACTCCTTGATCTTGGTCGTGTCCACGTGAGAGATGAAGAAGTTCGGGTTTGCGCTCGAGAAGACCACGACCTTGTAGGGTTCGCCCTTATCGAGCAACTGGATCAGCTCGACAAGATCGCTGACCAGTTCAGGCCCAAGCATATTGAGTGGCGGAGCATCGATCGCCGCGAACAAGACCGCGTCGCTGGAGCGAAATTTCAGGGTTCCGTGGGTCGAATTCATCATGTACCTGGTCCCTTGATTCGGGGACAGTTGCGTTCCGGGGAGGTATTCGCAGGCCAGGAAGCAGCCCGCGGATCTTAAGCGCTGGAGACACCGTACCCCAGGGAAAAGCCTCGTGTATTGGCGTTTTCGGGCATTTTCCCACTGCCACGGGAGTGCCCACCGCAGCCCGCACTCCGGCACGAGATCCTCGTCTCCATCGTCAAACGAACACAGGGGCAGGGAATCCGGTAGTTTACGGAATCCCTGCCCCTGTGTTCGATTTAGACCTTTAGGACTTGAACAGATCCGTCAAATTCGTGATCCGCAATAACGCCTGCAAGCGGTCCGAGAGATTCTTGAACTCCAGCGTGCAGTATCCAGCGCCAATCGCCGAAACCTTCAAACCCACCAGTGCACCGAGCCCCATGCTGTCGATGTACTGCAGGTCGCCGACATCCACGATGATCCGGCCACCGTCGGTGATCAGGGGTTTCACAGTTGCCTTGATGGCTTCCGATGTTCCAGCAACCAAACGTCCATGGCACGTCACCGTAGCCAGCCGGCCGCCGTTATCTTCAGTGGTCTTCTCCACCTCACACCACAACTCTTGCGCTTCCATTCGCCTCCCTGACGTTCTTCGGCAAGGCCCAAGAGTAACCGTTCGGTACCTCACACTCTGTTAATTCTCGGTAACACGTCGGGCTGGTACTGGCACGCCGCCTCCGCCTCGACCGGACACCCGTCGCGTAGGGAAAACACCGGCTTTCGTTCTGTTCCCCACTGATAAAATCTCAGTTGATGCCCACCGCAGCCGCACTCTCGCCAGAGATTCTCGCCAAGTACCAGCCCGTTATCGGCCTCGAGGTGCACGTCCAGCTCCTCACCCGCACCAAGGCCTTCTGTGGCTGCGTCAACCAGTACGGCGGCGACCCCAACACCCACTGCTGCCCCACCTGCCTCGGCCTTCCCGGAGCCCTGCCCGTCCTCAACCGCCAGGCCGTCGAGTACGCCGTGCTCGCCGCCAAAGCCATCGGCTGCGAGATCCGCGAGCGCAGCATCTTCTCCCGCAAGAACTACTTCTACCCTGACTCCCCCAAGGGCTACCAGATCTCGCAGTTCGACAAGCCCATCGCCGAAAACGGCCATCTCTTCGTGCCCGGCCCCAACGGAGAACCCAAGCGCATCGGCATCACCCGCCTCCACATGGAAGAGGATGCCGGCAAGAGCGTCCACGATGGCTTCGCCGACTCGATCAACAAGACCTACATCGACCTCAACCGCTGCGGCACGCCGCTCGTCGAGATCGTCAGCGAGCCCGACCTCCGCTCCGCCGACGAGGTCTTCGACTACCTCACCAAGCTCAAAGAGATCCTCCTCTACACCGGCGTCAGCGACTGCAACATGGAAGAGGGCTCCCTCCGCTGCGACGCCAACGTAAGCGTCATGCTCAAGGGTGCCACCGAGTACGGCACCAAGGCCGAAGTCAAGAACGTCAATAGCTTCCGTTACATCCGCTCCGCCGTCGAGTACGAGATCGAGCGCCAGATTGGCGTCATCGAAGACGGCGGCCGCGTCCAGCAGGAGAGCCGCCTCTGGAACAACGCCGAGGGTCGCACCTACTCCATGCGCTCCAAGGAAAAGGCCCACGACTACCGCTACTTCCCCGAGCCCGACCTCCCGCCCCTCGTCGTCGGTCCCGACTGGCAGCGCTCCATCCTCGCTCAGATGCCCGAGCTTCCCGAAGCCCGCCGCGCCCGCATGATCGCCGCCTACGACATCAGCGAGCAGGACGCGATGACGCTCACCGCCACCCGCGCCTTCGCCGACCAGTTCGAAGACGCCGCCAAGCAGGCGAAGAATCCCCGCCGCGTAGCCAACCTCATCCTGAGCGAGCTCACCAGCCGTCTCCGCCTCGCCGACCTCGAGCAGGACCAGTCCCCCGTCTCCATGGCCGGCATCGTCATGGCCGCCGACCTCCTCGAATCCGGCGACCTCTCGAGCAAGATGCTCAAGCAGCTCCTCGACACCGCCTTCGCCAACAGCGAGGATTTTCCCGCCGTCTACGAGCGTGAGAAGCCCCAGCAGATCTCCGACTCCTCCGCCATCGAGGGCATGATCGACGAGGTCATCGCCGCCAACGACAATCAGGTCGAGCAGTATCGAAAGGGCAAGAGGACCGTCGCCGCCTTCTTCGTCGGCCAGGTCATGCGCGCCTCCAAAGGCCAGGCCAACCCCGCCCTCCTCAACGAGCTCGTCACCAAGAAACTGGATGCCCTGGGACCCCTCTGAGAGCCGATTGACCCTGCTCTCCAGCTTTCCTAAGCTGAAACCCACGAACAGTCTTCCAAGCCAGATCGTACTCTCTCCGTCGCGGAAAAATTCGATCTGCTGGACGCGCTCTGGGAAGCCATCGAGGCGCAATCACCGGCCATCACCGCGCGGAGCAGTCAGCGGAACTCAACCAGCGCATGGCGAATACGCGCAGGATCCTTCCTCCGTCATCCCGTGGGAGTGAGTGTACCGCGACATGCATTACGTTGTGGACCTGGGACATCCGTTACAAGCCCCTTGCGGTGGCAATGATCGAGTTGAGGGTTGCGCCAAAACATAGAACTGGCCGCTTTTCGCTCGGCAGGTTCTTGATAAGTCGAATCGTGGCGACACAGCGATCTGATCCACTCGCCACGAGATGCTTATAGGCACTCACGGTTTTTGAGAAGGTGTATTGACGATTTGCCTCGGGAAGCGCGTCTTTGTTACCGGTTTCCGATGCGTCAATCCCGCCTGATCTCGCCGCTACGTCAGGCTCAGGCCTCCGTCCGAGACGACGATTTCACCAGTGAGGTAGTCGGAGGCTATCAGCATCATGACGATTTGGGCGATATCAGCCGGGCTGGCTGGCCGTCGCATGGGCGAACGGTCTCGCCAAAGCTCTTGGGCAGCTGTCCAATCCGCTGTCAGCGGCGTGTCCACGAGACCAGGGGCTACGGCATTCACTCTGATGTCCGGGGCGAGCGATAACGCGAGCAGGCGGGTGACATGGTTTAGTGCTGCTTTGGATGCGGCGTAAGGGATGGACGCGCCCTTGGGCCGGACGCCAGCGTGTGAGCTGATATTGACAACACATGCCGGTCGGCCGCGAGTGGCCGCAGCTCTCAGAGCGGTTGCAGCTTCCGCCACCAGGCGAAACGGGGCCACCACGTTGACTTCGTGCAGTTCATGCCAGATGGCGGGCGAAGCCGCCAGAAGATCGGTGTGGGGAATAACGCGGCTAATGCCGGCATTGTTAACAAGGACATCAAGGCGGTCCCAGCGAGACACCGACTCCCTCACGAGCCTGATTCTATCGGCATCCTCGGCCAGATCAGCTTGAACGTAAATAGCGTTTCCAAGTTCAGTAGCCAGCGCATTGCCTGCTTCTGCTGAACTGCGCGAGTGAAGGACCACGGCATATCCCTCGCTGGATAACCGGCGGGCAATCGCAGCACCGATGCCAGAAGTAGAGCCGGTCACAAGGGCAACGGGCAACGAACAATTCCTGGCCCTGTTCAAGAAATGCTCTCCATCTGCTGCCATCCTTGACTTCAACGCATAAGCCCGGCGTTCCGAAACTCACTCAGTAGCCTCTTGAGGCCTTATGCATAAGTCTCACATCAGCATTATCGTCCGAAACCTGCCGTAATGCTTGTATCCGGCTGCAACTCAGACCACTCGCCGTGCACATGCCTGCGTGTCTCCTATCGGACACTTCAGCTCCAATTCACTCAAGGCTCCCGCACCAGCAGTGCAAGCGGGCTCAGCGGCCCCAGCGGAATCAGCTCGAACGTCATCAGCTTCGCCTGTCCAAGCGGCAGCGCTTCCAGCAGCGCATGCGCCTCCTCCACCGTCGACACGTTCATCACGAACACCACCCCATTGTCGTTCCGGATCGAGTACCACTGGTCGATCTTCCCCGCCAGATAGAGCTTCACCGTCTCCGGCACTTCCTTGGAGCCCAGCAGCTTCCTCTGCTCCGCCGTCGGAGCAGCCTTCAGCCGGCCAATCGCCAGGATCTTGGTTGTCGGCACCGGAGCAAGCGGTGCAGGCGTCTGTGCCCCACAGGCGAGCGAAGCGAGCAGAACGCAGACGGAGAGCGAGCGGACAGGTATCTTCATCCGCAAAGCCTACGTCACGCCAACCCCCGCGTCTGTGCGCAAATCACCCAAATCATCCCACCGGGAAGCCGCGCCGCCGATTGCGTATGCTGATCTGCAATGAAACTCCTGGCTGTCGCCCTCCTCACCTTCGCCATCCCCGCCCTCGCCCAGCAAGCCACCACCTGGCGCTTCGACAACCTCACCCGCATCGGCGACACTCCCGTCACCACCATCGGCACCCCTCACGTCATCGACACCCCCATCGGCAAGGCCATCCACTTCGAGGGCCACGGAAACACCAACCCCACCAACCCCGAAAGCGGCAACCCCGCCGGCGACGCCCTCCTCCTCGACACCGCGCCCCTCTCCGGCGCCCCCACCTACACCTTCGACGTCCTCTTCCGCCCCTCCTCCCATGGCGCACCCGCGCAGCGCTTCTTCCATCTCCAGGACCGCAACTCGCAAACCCGCCGCATGTTCGAGATCCGCATCGTCAATCACCAGTGGTGTCTCGATACCGTCGGCATCAACTTCGATCACGGTGTCGAGCAGCATGGCGTCACCATCGCCTGCGACCCACCGCATCTCCACCCACTCGATCGCTGGTACGCCGTCACCGCGACCTACGACGGCAAGACCCTGCGCGGCTACGTCGACGGAGCCTTGCAGGGCGAAATCCCCATCACCTTGTCGCCTCTCCCCCCAGGCACCACATCCGTCGGAACCCGCATCGACAAGCGCGACTTCTTCACCGGCGACGTCTACGCCGCACGCTTCACCAACACCGTTCTCCCCCCGGCAAACTTCCTGAAATCCCCTGATGCAGCCAGGCATTAGCGCCCCGAGCAAACCCTGCTAGCATGGCCCGGCGGAGAAAAACAATGCCAGGTGATTTCCTGAAGCGCCTTTTTGGTGGCATCAGCAAGGAGCCGCCCTCGCTCTCCATCCTGCCGCCTGCCTCTTCCATGCCGCGCAAAGTCCCTCCGGCCACAGTGCCGGCTTCGCCGCCTCCGCGTAAGCCTAATCTCGTCCCCGGAAACTTCTACCAGTTCGAGTTTTATATCGACCTTGAAATCAAAGGTGTTGTCCACATCGGATACCCCAAGATCTGCATTCGTACATCGCACGCCATACGCTGGGGCAGCACCACACAGTGGAGCTACCCGACCGAAGGGCAAAGCAGAATCCGCTGGGTCGATGATCCCGAGCGTGGCCTTGCGACGCGTAACCTGGAACACATCGAAGACGCACTCGGTGCCGAAGGCCGCATCGGCGATATGAGACTTCGGTTCGAGAAAGTCCTGGACCTCGGCGACAACGTGATCGTCTATGCCCTCTTCTGCCCGGAGAAAAATATCCGATTGGCCTACGGCTTCGACCGAATCATCTTCGAGCCCAAACACATTTCGGCGTCCATGCGCCGTCGCCTCGCAAACGTGCCTGAAAAGGCGTCCTCAGACGAGCCTGTTGCCTGAGGACGCTTTCTTCCGTAGGGATCCATATAGGGTGGGTCTACCCCAACCGGCATTCCGTTCTGTACTGGATGCGGCAAGCCCATGCGGGTGCACGAAACCAAAGTTGCAGAGCCCTTCTTGCGGTGCAGGACCACTGCCGAGATGCCGACATATCAGGACTGACATGACATCAATTCAGATATCTGAGTGGGATTGAGCAACCCGATCATCGCTGATGTAACTCTGGTAGCTGTACTGTTACGTGCATAACCCAAACCGATGCTCGTAGACTCAGAGACGTGAACCTGCTCTACACCAACACGCCAGGTTTGGAAGAAGCCGAAGCGAATTCGGTGATGGCGCAACTACGTGCTGCTCATCATTTGGTTGAGTTCATGCCTTGGTTCAGGCTGACAAGCTATCTTCGATTTGAGACCGGTAGCAGCCTGGCACTCATCGACGCAATTGTTTGCTCCGCGAATGGGGTGGAGCTTGGATGGAGTCGAGATGACAAGCTTGAGGCGCACTATCCCTTCGACACTGCGGTTTATTTGGCAGAAGAGGCGCGAATGTTGCCAGACGCTTGCACGACTAGGGACGGTCGCAAATGGCGTTCGCTTCCATTCATCATTTTTCATGGCCCGGTCGCACCATGGCTGCTTCAGGCGGCTAAGGTAAGTACCCAGGCCCTGTTCTATCTTGGCTTCCACCACGTCTACGCAGCTCGAATGATGATGTTCCATATCGAGGCTGCTGTGAAAGCACATCACGTAGCTTTGCTCTCTGATTACGAATGCTGCGGCTTACTTGTTCGGCACGAAATGGGGCGGGCTCAAATCAAGCCCGCACTCAAACGAAAGCACGGCCGGAGTAATACGGAGCACTACAACGCCGCAGGCGACCGTCGCAAATTAAGTGATTGGGTAACCTTCAGCCGCGACCGCGAGGGCCTCTCCAACGATGTGGCACTATTCGAACAACTGCTTAGTAGAGACGCGACTGAAACAGAGATGCACAAATTCTTTGTGCAACATCCGGCGATTCTCATGGAAGCAAGGGGCAGAATACCCCTCTCTCACGAAATAAACTTCACAGAACCTAAAAATCAAAAGCCTGACTTCGTGTTTTCCTCAATCCTCGGTTCAGAAGACGGCAATCTGGACTTGCTCGAGCTCAAAGGACCCGGCGAGAGGCTTGTGAATCGCGGGTTCCATGCTGGGTTTGCGCATAAGGTACATGCCTCCATCAACCAAATCCGTGATTATCAGCGTGCGATGCACAATCCGACGAACCTTGAAGCGATCTCCAAAAGCCTTGGTTTCTCACCGCAGAATTCGCGCCTCGCGGTGCTGATTGGCCGCAGTCCACAAAATCGCACTGATGCGAGCACTTTCGACATTCGAAAGCGGGAAATAAATGTGGAGATCGTTACTTACGACGAAATCTTTGAAAGCCAGATGTGTCAGCTTTGAGGAACTACCGAACTCTTAACTCCTGATAAACGCCGTTCTCATCGTCTACGCTTTGATGGTCCCCAGAAGTCGCATATCGGTAAACCCGCCTTGGGCCGATACGTCGTTCTGAACCTATCCTCAGCAAGTTGTTATCGGCAATCAGAACTTCCCAGGCTTCACCGGATGTTCCGGGCTCCAAAGTGGCTGTCCAGCAAGAACATGGTCTACCCGAATCCCAGGAAACAGCAGGCGCAATTCCTTCGCCGCTCGTTCCATCCCCGGCTCCTCCGACACCTCGTGACCGAGCAGGATCAGCGCCTTCTTGCGGCCTTGGGTAACCGCATCCCTTACATATTCCACCGTCTCCCACTCGCTCGCTTCCCCGGCGATGAGAACCTCGACACCGGGCGCATTCAACGCACGGATCTGCTCTTCCCGGCCTGCGGCTCCGGGTATGAGTGCCACGTGCGTGACCAGCAGATCCGGATCTCCCTCCACTCGCATGGTCTGAGCGTGGAGAGTGTCCTTGAGCGTGAGCGCAAGCCTGCCCAAAGTCGTCTGCGGAATCGTGACAAAGTATTCGCCCATAGGCCCCGAGGGATGAGGATAAGCCGTCCATCCCAGGGCTTCGTACACGCCCTTCAAGATATGATCCCCGGACGGGTCGGCATGGATCTCATCGTGCAGCCGGTACACGACAAGGTGATGCTGCTCGATGTAAGCAAGCTTCTCCTTGTAGACGGGATCATCGGCCAGGGATTTCGTCTCGTCGCGATGGTTATAGAAGGTCGGCTCATGGGAGATGACAAGGTTGTCGCCCAACCGCACCGCCTCCTTGAGCACCGCCATGGTGTCCAAAAACGTGGTCACGATTCCGGTCACCGGAGTCGCTGGGTCCCCTGCCTTCAAGGTGTCCACCGTGTCAGGAGGCGCGGCCGGAAGATATCGCTTCTGGATGCGTGACCACGCCTCACCCGCCGTAGGCGCTGCGGCGTTCGTTTGCGCGGCAGCACATCCGCTCAAGAGAACCATGGCAGCGAAGAGAGCGACGAACCGAGGCTGCGTACCCGGCACGATCGGTGAGGTCTTCATCCTCGATATCCTAAACGTCCGCCATAGCCTTTGCTGCGTCAGACGGACGTCTTAGTCTGACGTAGCGGCAGGATTCGACCATCGCGCCGACTCTTTCAGCGACTCTACTGTCCCGCCAGCAGCAAGTACGCCGCCGAGGTGACCACCATGAACACTGCCGCTCCGAACATGTAACGATCTTCGACCTTCATCCTTCACCCCCGAGTGGCAATCCGCCACTCGGATATATCGGCTGCACCCCTCGCGCAGATCAGTCCAAGGTGCAACTCCTTCACGCCGGTCCAAACGCGCAAAGCGACCTAAAAATAAATTCCGCGTATTTCCCGGCAAAAACGCATGTCAAGCCCCAAAACCTGTAACTAACACAAAACAAAGCGAAATCTCGTGTCCCTTTAGTTTCGGTGAGTTCGATACACTGGATGCAGGAATCGAAAACGAGCGAAAACCACGTCACGGGTGCGACGTAACGCCGCTAAGTCCTTTGCTGACTAATATTTGCAGCTAAGTCCTTTCGATACTGATATTTGCGGGAGCAACCCTGTCGCAAATCCATCATTCGAAACGACTTGCGCCCCGCGTATGGGGAGGGGGGTGGGGGTGTCTGCAGGCTGCGAATCCATAGTCTAATGAACCAATGATTTCGCTGGGAAACAAAGTAGGCAGCCTCTGGGCGAAGCTGCCGCGAACCGCGCGTCTTGGAGTACGAATGGCTGGAATCGCAACACTTGTGACCTGCATGGGACCCGCAAGTTCGGAGCGTCTCGCGCCTCCCGGCCAGATGCCTCCAAACACTGTTCTTCTCTCCGAGATGATGCGCGAACTCTCCGCTCGTCCCGGATTCACCGACGCCATGCTCGACGAGTTGCAGAAGCAGTCCAAGGTCGGAGCCGCGCTCCTGACACCGGATCTTCTCCACCACCTCCGCGAACTGATCCTCGGCAAGGACTGGCAGGGACTCGATCGCTTTCCCGGCTGGACCATGCGCCAGATCAACCCCACGGTTCGCGTCGTCGGCCACGTCGCAGGAAAAGACGCCGACGCAACCACACTCGCGAAAAACCCCGGCAGCACCGCCGAGGGAGCCGCGAAGCCCGGAAAAATCGTCTCGGCCAAAATGAGCACCTTTGTCGACTTCGGCCCGTACGATCTGGACGAAGCACACACCGAAGACCTGAACAAACCATCCAATCGCCCAGGATTCTCAAGCGAAGGCCTGGTAAACGAGATCGGAGCAGGAGTCGTTCGCGGCGACGGACCCGACCCGCGATTCGCGCCCATGCACGCCGAAAGCCAGCGCCTCTCCGAGGTCTTGAATCGCCTCAGCCTCAACGGCTTCGAAGATGGAGATCACATCACTCCCGACATGACGGCGAAGATCAACGGCAGAACCGTCTCGACGCCGCAGGATCTCATCGCGGTCCTCATCGCCACCGGACACGAGGTCGTCGTCTCCGACTCACGCTATTTCGCCAACTTCGGCCACTTCCACTACAAAGGCCAGGACGTGATGATGCCCTTCTGGGTCAACTCCCAGATCGTCGTTCCCGGCACCAAACGCCCTCTTCTCGTCCCTGTAAGTCATGCCGAATACGAGTGGCAGATTCGCGGTCCGGTCATCAACGCCAGCATCGCGCACTACTTCGGCATCGACGGCAAGTCCGAGTTCCGCGTCATGGACCAGCTCGATCAGCCGTGGGTCATGGATCGCCACGCTCACGAGTACCGCAACGCCGAAGCCATCGAGGTCACACGGCTCGCCGGAGCGATGGTCGCAGCTTACGCTCGCCTCCACCGTGAGCGCCCAACGCTCCCCTTCGGCGGCTACTACGCACTCGGAGTCTGCCAGGATGTCGTCGCCGCGATCGAGCTCAAGATGACCGGGAAAGCCACGCTCTTCCCCAACACCGCCGATGGAGCTCTCTTCGACGACCCGAAGGACGCCGAGATCAACGCTCTCATCAAGGCGATCCCAAAGGACCGCGACGGCCTCATGCCTCAGCCGGAAAGGATCTTCGGCTCATTACCGACAGAGGACCTCGAAGGCGTGACGATCCCCGGCTTCGGCGCTGACCTAGTCGCCGTTCATAAGGCCTGGACAGACGGCACGCTCGAACGCACGCACAGCTGGCGGCAAACCGCACTGAAAGCCGCGCTATGGGGAATCGTCGGGCTACTTCTTCTCGGCATCGTCGGCCGTGTTCGAAAGGGGAAGAACTCGGAACAAAAGCACTGATTCCTGTGCAACTCAGGAATCGCCGTCTCAGTCTGACGTGGAGAGGTGAACTGGATGGCCACAAAGAAGGCAGCAGCTAAAAAGACCGCAGCCAAGAAGACTCCCTCCAAGAAAGCCGCCAAAGGCGCAAAGTATAGCGCCGCAGCCGGAGCCAAGGTCGAAACGGAGATGAAGGCCATGAAGGCCGGAAAGCTGAAGAGTGGATCCGGAGCGAAGGTCACGAACCCGAAGCAGGCTATCGCGATCGCGCTCTCCGAGGCTCGGAAGGAAGGTGACCAGGTGCCATCTCTGAACCAGGTCCACTGAGCTCCTAGTCTTTGCTCGCGCTCGCTGGAGCAGCCGCAGGTGCTGCCGCTGGCGCAGCGGCCGGAGCCGCACTGTCGCTCGCTGGCTTGCTTGTGCTGTCCTTGCTGACGGACTCGCTCGAGCTCTTGCTCTCGCCTGAAGCTGACGGCTTGGCGTTGCCATAGCCATCCGCGTACCAGCCGCCTCCCTTGAAGGAGATCGCAGGCGCGGAGATGACGCGCTCCAGGTGTCCGCCGCAATGCGGGCAGACGGTGATCTCAGGATCGGAGAACTTCTGGATTTTTTCGGTGTGCTTGTGGCAGGTCGTACATTCGTATTCGTAGAGCGGCATCTTCTTGTTCCTTGCTGATAGCTTACCGAATTGCGGCGGGCGATGTGGAGAGCACATCGCCCGCTGCCAGGTTATGCCTTCGGAAGCTCGACGAGACGAACGCTCGCGATAGCTTCGACCTTGCGGAGAGCCTCGACGGCCGAGTTGGCGGAAGCTGCGCTTGGAACGTCAATCTGCACAACTGCAAGTGCCTGACCCTGCGGAACCCGCTGCGCCCGTGTCGTCGAGGTGGCGCGACCGAGGGCGAAGTTGGCGATGTTGACCTGCTGCTCGCCCAGAATGGTTCCAATGCGTCCGACGACGCCGGGAACGTCGTGGTTCCGAATGGCCACAAGCGTTCCGTTCAGCGGAGCCTCGATGTCGATGCCATCGTAGGTGAGCAGACGCGGCGAGGAGCCGTGAAGCACCGTCGCGGAAGCGCTGGTGTCCCCGTCGGAGCTGTGAAGGACAAGCTTGAGAACCGAGCCCGTACCGCCGGTGGTGAACTCCTTCTTGTCTTCCTGGATGCGGATGCCGCGTTCGCCCGCGATCGCTGCCGCGTTGATGCGGTTGACGCTCTCCTCGTCGGCGAGAATGCCACAGATGGCCGCGTTGCGGATGAGGTCGGTCTTGCCGGTGGCGAGGCGTCCGGAGTAGGTGATCTGGATGTTCTCCAGATTGCCGGGAGTAGCGTGCGCAAGGAAGCTGCCAAGACGTTCGGCCATCTCGATGTAAGGCGCGGCTTCGACGTACTCCTCACGCGAGAGCGAAGGGACGTTGACGGCGTTCTGGACCACTCCGAGTTTGAGGTAGTCGCGAACCTGCATGGCGACCTGGATGCCGATGGCCTCCTGGGCCTCGTCGGTGGCTCCGGCGATATGCGGGCTTAGAAGCACGTTGTCGAGGCCATAGTAGGCGGACTCCTTGAGCGGTTCCTGGCGGAAGACGTCCAGCGCTGCTCCAGCGACCTTGCCAGACTTGAGTCCCTCAACGAGCGCCTCGTCCACGATAAGCTCTCCGCGGGCGCAGTTGATGATGCGAATGCCCTGCTTCATGATGCCGATGGAATGGGCGTTGATGAGGCCTTCAGTCTGGGTCGTAAGGCCGACATGGAGCGTGAGGTAGTCAGACTGCTTGAAGATCTCATCAATGGAGACGAGCGTGACGTCATTCTCGCGGGCGACGACTGGGGCAATGAAGGGGTCGTAGCCGATGAGCGTCATGCCGAAGGCGTGGGCGCGGCGTGCGACTTCGAGGCCGATGCGTCCGAGACCGACGATGCCGAGCGTCTTGCCACGCAGTTCCGAGCCCTGAAGGGTCTTCTTATCCCACTTGCCCGCGTGCATGGTGTTGTTGGCGCGGGGGATGGAGCGGCCCATCGAGATCATGAGGCCGAGGGTGAGTTCGGCAACGGCGACGGCGTTGGCTCCGGGGGTGTTCATGACGACGATGCCCTGGTGGGTGGCGGCATCGGTGTCGATGTTGTCGACGCCGACTCCGGCGCGTCCGATGACACGGAGTTTGGGGGCGTGCGACAGGAGGGCGGCGTCGGCCTGGACGGCGGAGCGAACGACGAGGGCGTCGGCGTCAGCGAGTTCGGCGGCGAGGCCATTCTTAATCTGGTCGGGGGAGACGATCTGCCAGCCCGGTTCTTTCTGGAAGACGGCGAGGGTGGCGGGCGAGACTTTTTCGGCGAGGACGATCTTCATGCGGGTGTACGGCTCCTTGGTACTTCAGGGACTTTCGGAAGACTCAACGCGGAGGAAACGCGAGAGGAGAGCGAAATACGGTGATTCGAGTCACTTCTGCCGTCTTCCAGTATAGGTGCTGGCCGGAGGCTTCGGGGACTTAGCGTCCGTTTACCGGGTAGGCTTTCGGGCCTTCTTTACAGGGCGATGAACGGCTTGTGCCCTGGCGGTAGCTGCGCGGGCCTTCGTGGTCGCTGCGCGTGTTTTCGCGTGGACGGGCAGGTTGGCGTGAGCCTGGACAGAATCCGAGGGGAGATCGGCGACGGGCTCGGGCGGAAGTGGAGGGAGTCCAGCCATAATGGTGACGAGATTGTTGGCTTCGTGGAAGACGTTAACGTGGCCTGAGTGTCGGCCCTCGGTCATGGCGATGAAAATCCCCGTACGGCGGGAAGGCAGGAGGGCGATGTAGGTGGTGAAGCCGCCACCGCCGCCGGTCTTCTGGATGATCATGCCGGGATCTTCGGGAAGGCCGAGGCGAATCCAGCCGAGTCCGATGCCGGACGGCTCGCCCGCGTGGCTGAGGCCTTTCATGCCGTTGAGCTGGCTGGGCAGGATGTAGACGGCCTGAGCGGCGGTGTTCTGCTGAACGGGAACGCTAGGCAGCCTGAGCAGGTACTGGAGCCAGCGGACCATGTCGTTCGGTGTGGAGTACATCCCGCCGCTTCCGGCTGAGGCCTGGGTGTCGGTGCATGGGCCTTCGTCCTTGAAGCCGACCATGAGGCGGGAGCATTGCTCGGGTGTGGGCGTGAGGGTGGTGTCGCGGAGGCCCAGCGGGGCGGCGGTACGCTCCTGGAAGAGCTGGGCATAGGGTTTTCCGGAGGCCTGCTCGAGGGCGTCGCCGAGCAGGTCGAAGCCAATGTTCGAGTAGGCGGAGAACTTGCCGGGAGAGAAGCGGAGACGCTGTTTCGGGAGCCAGTCCCAGCGGTAGGCGTGATCGGGAAAGGTAAAGTGCGGGGTGTCGTCGGGAGGCCAACCGACTTCGCGGGGGAGACCGGCCGTGTGGGTGGCGAGGTCGCCAAGAGTGATGCCACGTTCAGCTTCGCCGTGGAGGGTCTTGGTGGGGACGGTGACTCCTGCGGGAGCGAACTTCTGCAGAGGATCGGTGAAGTCGACGAGGTGGTCGACGGCAAGTTTGACGAGGAGGTCAGTGGCGATGATCTTCGTCAGCGAGCAGAGGCGGATGAGGGAATCGGGAGCGGGATGCTGGCCGGAGTGCGGGCGCTGTTCTCCATAACTCTGCATGTAGATGCCTTCGTCGCGGACGACGACGACAACCATGCCGGTGGCTCCACTGGCGGTGAACATGGCCGCACCTAACGGATCGGCGGTAGGAAGCGGCGGGGTCTGCTGGGCTTTGAGGGGGATGGCGGCGAGGAGAAGGAGTAGGGCGGCTTTGCGGGGAGCGATTGGCATGGGTGCTTAGTGGGAGCTGCGGCGGCGAGCAGGCCTTCGACTCTTAGCGGCGTCCTGCTTAGGATACCGGGAAGAGGCATGGGCAGCCCAAGTTAGCCGACGATGGAGCCGTCGGCGAAGATGGGGCCCCTGGTTTTGCGGGCCACTGCTGCAGCCTCAACACATCGCCTATGGAGTCGTGGTCTCTTGTCTAAACGATGTGAAGGTGCGTTCCAGTGCTTCGGATGTGCGGATGATGGGCTTCCATCCTAGGGCTTTGAGCTTCGCGTTCGAGAAGCGGTTTCCGCCCCACATGGCCCTCGTCTTATACGGGGTGAAGATCGCTGGAAGCTGTCCCTTGGATCGATTGGAATACGCCTGCACCTTTCCCGATCCCCAAAGGAGAAGCCAGTAGGGTATCGGGATGGTACTGATTCGTTTCACCCGTTGCCGATAAAGCGACAGGTACTGGCGGGAGGTGGGCAGATCATCATCGACGACGTTGTAGATCTGTCCTGCCGCTTCCTTTGACAGGGCTGCGAAGACGATCGCCTCAGCGCAGTTTTCGACGTAGGTGAGGGGCAGAAGATTGCTTCCACCAAGATGGAGGAACCTTCCGAAGAGCTTCAATCCCACTCGGTTCGAGAAGTGTCCACTGCCCGGCCCATAGATAACTCCCGGGCGCAACACCACGAGTTCGAATCCGTGCCGGTCCCGGTATTCCCAGAACATCTGCTCCTGCCGGAGCTTGGTGTAGCTGTAGACGTCGCGACGCTCGGGGTGCTTCTCCATGGGGGTGGTTTCGTCGACGAAGGCTCCGCGTCCCAAGTCGGCAACTCCCATTGCGCCAAAGGAGCTGACGATGACGACGCGAATACCACGGGCAGCGACTGCATCCAGAAGATTGCGGCTCGATACGACGGAATCCATGAACATCTCGGCTGGACTGCCCTTCAATGCTGCAGCGGCGTGAATGACAAGATCTACGCCATCCACTGCCGAGTCCACCTGCTCTTTGTGTCTCAGATCTCCAACGAAAAGTTCTATTACGGCCGCAGGGTAGGCGGCAGCCAGCCCCTGCAGCGGCGCGCCCTTGCCGAGGCTTCGCACCATGCATCGCAGATCGGTTTGGCCGTGTGCCAGGAGACGCTCCACAAGACATTTACCAAGAAACCCGCTCGACCCCGTGACCAGGATCTTCATCGTGCCGCCCCCACTGGATATACCTGCTCGATCACCGTATCCATCACTTCTGACACCTTCACCATGTCCATGTAGGGGATGGGAGGCTCGGTACCGTTGCGAATACTCGCGTAGAACAACTCCAGCAGCGTTGTCATGCCGGCGAAGAATTGGAACTCATGCCGCTTGAATGCCTTGATGTTCCTCCATCCGCCCTTCAGATAGCGAGAGGACATCTGGAACGCGGGGATGAGCCTGCCGATGGAGCCGGGATACTGTTGTGTGGTTTCGAGGACTACCGTGCGGTTCGAGAAATCGAGCACGGCGGTGTTCTTCGTCCCGTAGATCTTCAACAGGTTCGCGACCGGCCGTGCGTGGCTGCAGAGGCTGCCGAAGGCTGAGACGCCACCACCACGCAGGACCACGCGAAGCTCGTCCAGCATAGCGTCCGTGGAGTCGCCACGGAGCACCTCGCGGCGCTTGTGGGCGAAGGCGTGGACCTCGGGCTCGACGTCCGGGAAGAGCGGGAGGATCCGATTGAAGATGTGGTCCATCATGTTGTGAAAGAGCTTGCCAGGCAGGCGATGCACCCAGTGCGCGGGGTCCGTCATGAGCGCCTGACCGTAGGCTCCGCTGAGGTCGTAGCCGATGAAGGCTTCCACGTGGACGGGATCGCCAATGATGCCGGAAGCGAGCATGCGCTTCAACTCCATGGCGGGTGGATCGAAGTTCGGCCAGTAGTTGATGCTCATCTGACGCCCTGCGGAGGTGACGGCGTCGATCAGCTCCCGGCACTCGGCGGCCCGCAAGGCAAGGGGCTTCTCGAGGAAGACGTGCGCTCCGGCCTGAACGCATTGGCGCGTGAGGGCAAGGTGGACGGCGGGCGGTGTTGTGATGTGAACGACGTCGAGCTGCTCCGCCGCAAGCATCTCGTCCAGGCTGCCGTACCAATGGTTCACGCCAAAGCGGACGGCTAACTGTTCGGCAAGGATCGGTTCCCGGTCACAGACTGCGACGAGTTGAGCGCCCTCCATGTACTTCAGCACTTCGGCGTGCCCGTCGGCAATCTTGCCACAGCCGACGATCCCGACCTTTAGCAACGTCATTTCCTTGAGGCTCCCCGCGCCCTCCATGTATATCTCAGAAATGCGGGGAGTCCGTCACACCTTCGTCATCCGTCAGTAACGGTTCTAGACGAAATAGTGAGGGATAAAGGAACTTAAGTTATCGGTGACAGGGGTGCGGGATTCACGAATCCCCATGCCGCAGCAGTCCTGGTCGACTATCCAGACACCGAGGACGGGATACCGCGGCTTGCCGTCGGCATCGGGGAAGATGGCATCCGGAGCGAGGGCCTGGCGGATCTGGCGTCCAAGGTAGGTTCCGGCGGTCTCGAAGACCGTCGCCCCATCGCGGACTACGGTAACGTTGGCTCCTTCGCGGGAAAGCAGGGGCTTGCGAACGTAGTTGCGCATGCGTCCCGGTCCCGTAGGCGCTGGGATGATCGAGTGAGGAGCCGAGCCGGAACCAAAGCCGGTGTTGACGCCGCTCCAGCCTGTGGCAGCGGGGGCGGAGGCTCCGTTGGTGCTGGTGGCGGGTGCGGCTGGCTCGAAGTGTGCTTCAAGAAGGAGTTCGTGATTGGGGTAGAGCTCCCACAGAATGGGCAGGATTCCCTTGTTCGATAGGAGCATCTTCCAGATGGGTTCAATCCACCGCATCTGCTGGTACGTCTCGAGAGCCGGTTGGCCGAACTCCTCGGCCACCATTGCCTCCCATGGGTAAAGCTTGAAGACAGAGAACATCTGGTCTTCGTTGGGGTCGAGGAAGGCCTGCGCGTCGGCGTTCCAGCCGATCTCCTCCATAAACATCTGGAGGGTCTGAAAACCAGCCTGTTGCGCCGTGTCGCGAAGATAGACGAGGGTAAGTTGATCTTCGGGCTCGTCGATTCCGGCGAAGTAGAGGGGCTGCTGGAGATAGGGGATCAGGTCCTTCCACTTGGCGATGAGCTTGTCGTGGATGGAGTTGAACTGATCTGGGTCGCCGCCGTGTAAGGGGTGCTTGAGGTTTGGAGTGACTTCTTTGAGCCAGTCCCACTGAACGACCGCTGCTTCCAGGAGCGCGGTTGGGGTGTCGGCGTTGTATTCGAGCAGCTTGGGCGCGGAGCCCGAGTGCTCGCTTGCCCAAGAGAAGTCGAAGCGCCCGTAGAGGGCAGGCGGCTCCTGGTTCCAGGCGAGTTCGATGACGGGGATGGCGGCTTCGGGAATCTCGAGTTCGGCGTAACGTTTGTTGTCGATGATGTGCTGGGCAGCGGCGAGGCACATCTCCTGCATCGTGTTTCCGGCGGCTTCGAGCGTATCGACCTCGGACGAAGTGAACTCGTAGGCGGCCGACTCGTCCCAGTAGGGATAGGGCATCACTTCTGGCGAGTGGTAGGTGAGGCCGACGGCTTCGACTTTGCTTTGCCAGTCGGGGCGGGGAGCGAGGGAGATGCGCTTCATTTGGTCACCTGAGAGTTGATTGCTTATTCGCCGGATCCGCCGCCGCCGTGGGCTCCACCCTCGGAGAAAGAACCTCCGAAACCCCCGCGGGCGGTGCCGGATCGGACTCCGCTGCTGTTGACGTAGGACCGGCCGGGTGCGGCGGTGAAGCCTCCACCGCCGACGGAAGAGCCGAGGCCAAAGCCGCCGTATCCGCCGTAGTAGTAGCGATAGGGAAGGAACACAACGCCTCCGCCCCCGCCATGGTTCTGCTGCTGAAGGTTTTCCTGGGCGGCGCAGAGAGCGTCGGCGACGACGACGTTGTGCTCATCCACGCAACGGCGCATCTCCGGCTTGCGGCAGCCCGCGATCATGGCGGAAGCGGCAAGGGCCAGGAGAGGCGCGGCGACGTGGATCGATCGTTTCATTGAAGTGTGCTCCGAAGGAGTTTATCTGGTTGCGGGTTCAGAGGACAGATTCCCGCTGTATTCGGCATAGACCTTCTGAGCGGCTACGGGGCCTGTTCCGAGGGCGAGGTGCAGGATGGTTGAGGCGAGGACCTGCTCGATGGCTGCGATGAGCGCGATGGTGTCCATGTAGTCGGTGAAGCCCAGGTGGGCGATGCGCAGGATGCGGCCTTCGAGTTCGCCGTGACCGCCAGCGATCCGAGTTCCGAAGCGGAGTTGGAGCTGATCGATGAGATGGGCGGCATCAACGCCGTCGGGAGGGATGACAGCGGTGACGGCGGCGGACGAGGCTTCAGGCGCGAAGAGTTGGAAACCCATGGCGAGCAGGGCAGCGCGCGTCATGGCGGCAGAGGTTTCGGCGTTGGTGATGAGGAGGCGGCGGCCGGCGGCAAGGTCTCCGATGGCCTGCGCGGCGATGACGTCGAGCGCGGCGCTTAGGCCCACGATGAGCGAGGTGGCAGGAGTGTAGGCGGATTCGCCACGACGGGCGCTTTTGCGCTCTTTGCGGAGGTCGAAGTAGTAGCGGGCGTTGTAGGTGGCCTCCATACGATCCCAGGCGCTTTCGGAGACGGCGAGGAAGCTCAGGCCGGGCGGGACCATCAGGGTCTGCGAGCCCGCGAGAAGGATGTCGACTCCCAATATGTCGATGTCGAGCGGGCTGCTGCCGAGGCTGGAGATGGCGTCGACCACGAGGAGAGCCTCGGAGGCCTCGTCCTTGAGGAGCCGGGCGATGGCGGCGATGTCGTGCTGGACTCCGGTGGACGTCTCGGTAGCCTGGACGAAGACGGCGCGGGTTTCAAGTTTGAGAGCTGCCTTGATCGCATCCGGGGAGAAGGTCTGGCCGTGGCAAGCGATCACCTCGTCGACGGCGCATCCGAAGTTCTTGGCCAGTGCGCTCCAGCGTTCGCCGTACCTGCCGGCGATGAGGACGAGGACGCGGTCTCCGGGAGAAGTGAGGTTGGAGACGGCGGCTTCCATGGCGCCGGTTCCGGAGCTGGAGAGGAGGACCACGTCGTGGGTAGTTCCGAGGAACTGCTGGAGTTGGATGTGGACGCGCGTATAAAGGGCGCGGAACTCCGAAGTCCCGGGCTGGATGGTGGAGGTGGCCATGGCAAACTGGATGGCTGGGAGGACAGCGGTGGGGCCGGGTGTGAACTGCCGGGGCTTGTGGATCATGGGGCTATTGTAAGGGGGTGCTTGGAGGCTCCGGTCTTTCGCGGTGCGGTGAGCAGACAGTTTCTATAATGGGCACTTGAGGACTACGCGATGAGTGACGAAAGTATTGGCAAGAGGATTCAGACTGACATTGTGACGGCCATGAAGGCGAAGGACGAGCACAAGCTGACCACGCTGCGGATGGTGAAGTCGGCGCTGAAGAACAAGGAGATCGACAAGCGGGAGCCGCTGACCGATGCCGAAGAGACGCAGATCCTGACGACGCTTCTAAAGCAGAGGCGGGAGTCGGTCGAGTCGTTCACCAAGGGCGGGCGTCCTGAACTGGCGGCGAAGGAGACGGAAGAGATCGCGATGATCGAGGCCTACATGCCGCAGGCAGCGAGCGAGGATGAGGTTCGGACGATCATTCACGGTGCAATCGAGCATCTTGCGGCTGGCGGGGCGAAGCTTGGTCCTAAGGACATTGGACCCGCGATGAAGGTCGTTCAGCAGAGAATTCTTTCGAGCGGGCTACGGGCCGACGGCAAAATGGTCAGCGAGATTCTCAAGGCCGAACTGGCGAAGTAGCCTTCGAGGCGAGGAGTAGACGTGACCGACCGCTCCAGTCACTCCCGCTCAGCGCTCGAGAACTTCCGGCTGACGGTGTTTCGCGCGGTTGCCGGGCAGAGGAGCTTTCGGCGGGCTGCGGAGTTGCTGTACCTGACACAGCCTGCGGTGACGCAGCAGATAAAGGCGCTTGAGCAGGAGATCGCTGTGCCGCTCTTCGACCGGGCGGGACGTGAGATCGTCCTGACGGCTGCCGGAGAAATACTTCTGCGATATGCGAGAGAAGGGAACGAGCTTCTCCTGCGGGCCGAAGCAGAGCTTGCGGCGCTCGAAGGGCAGGTGACCGGTCCGCTGCGGCTTGCTGTGTCGACAACCATTGCTCAGTATGTGCTTCCACCGATGCTCGGGAGATTTCTGCGACGGTACCCGGCGGTTGAGTTGCGGATGCGGAGTGCCAACACCGAAGGGGTGGCCGCGGCAGTGCTCGATGGTTCGGTCGACGTCGGATTGGTCGAAGGGCCGGTGCATCGTCCGGAATTGAAGCTGGAGGCGTGGTTGCGGGATGAACTTGTTCTGGTTGTCGCTAGCAATCATGCGTGGGCCGGGCTCGCGGCGATTGCGCCGGAGCAGCTTCGCGGGATGCCTGTCCTGCTGCGGGAGCGTGGGTCGGGGACGCGGGAGATCGTCGATTCTGCGCTGGAAGCCGTTGGGCTTGCCGCGAAGGATCTGAATGTCGCGATGGAGCTGAACTCGGCGGAGGCTTTGCTTGCCTGCGTGGAGGCTGGGCTCGGCGTTGGGTTCTACTCACGTGCGGCGATCCGACGCCAGCTACGTCTCGGAACGCTTATGCAGGTTCCCGTGCATGGGTTGAAGATCGGAAGGGACCTATCGTTCGTGACGATGCGCAGCGCGGAGCCTCGCGGGAACGCGTCGGTGCTGCTGGAGTTTTTGCGGGAACAGGCTCTGGCGCGACGAAGAAAGAAGCCCGCGTAAAGCGATAAGCGCGGCTTATCGCACATCATGATTGCTGCTTGGACGCGCCCTCTGGAGAACGGAATACTTGGTCTCAGAGGCGAATGCCATGAGTACGAAAAACATCTTCTTTCTTGGTTTGATCCTTGCGGCGGCGGGTGTGCTGTCCCCCCCGCTCGCACTATTAGCAGGGCTTGTCTTCGCATTGACGGTCGAGCATCCGTTCGCGATGGAGAGCCACGATCTGTCGAAGTTTCTGCTTCAGGCGTCGGTCGTTGCGCTTGGCTTTGGGATGGACCTGCATGAGGTGATCCATGCGGGGCGGTCAGGGTTCGTCTACACGGCGGTCAGCATCTCCGTGGCCATGCTGCTTGGGCTTCTGCTCGGGCGCGTCATGCGCGTTCCCGGGAAGGCTTCGTTTCTGATTACCTGCGGAACGGCGATATGCGGTGGAAGCGCAATCGCGGCGATTGGACCGATCACGGACGCAAACGAGGAGGAGATGGGGATCTCTCTTGGAACTGTCTTCACGCTGAACTCCGTTGCGCTCGTGCTGTTTCCTTTTGTCGGAACGCGGCTGCATATGACCCAGAGCCAGTTCGGCCTGTGGGCGGCGCTCGCGATCCACGACACGAGTTCCGTGGTGGGCGCGGCGGCGAAGTATGGGGCGGTGGCGCTGACGATCGGAACGACGGTAAAGCTGGCGCGGGCACTGTGGATCGTCCCTCTGTCCTTCGCGACGGCGTACGCCATGAAGAGCAAGGCGAAGGTGAAGATACCCTGGTTCATCCTGCTGTTCTGTGTCGCCGCGGTTGTTCGGACATACCTTCCGACGCTACACGGAATCTATACCGCGCTGAGTGGGCTTGGGCGCAGCGGGATGGCGGTCACGCTGTTCTTGATCGGGACGGGACTCTCGCGGGAGATGTTCCGCAAGGTGGGCGTGCGGCCGATGGTGCAGGGCGTGGCGCTCTGGATCGTGGTGGCGGTCGCTTCGCTGATGGCCATCCGCGCCGGGCTGATTGCGATCTAGGCCGATCTGCAATCAGCCGCAGAGCAGGCTAGATCTGAGAACAGGAAAGCGGCTTGAGGATCAAGCTGTCGATGTTCGAGACGGTCGGCTCGAAGGCGAAGTGCGGGTCTGACGAAAGCTTCTTCCACTGGGGATCGCTCGAGAAGGCCTTCCAGCGGACTTCGAGATCCGTGGTGTCGGGGAAGGTGAGCATGTAGGTCAGGCTCGGGAGCCGTGCACCGATGAGACTGTCTCCGTAGAAGACCTGGGTGCAGCCCGCGCGTGCGAAGATCTCGAACTCGCCCGAGTGGAACATCTCGACCTTGCGGACGTGATCCTGCATCGTCGGGCTTTCGTAGGTGCGGAGTTGGAAGACGCGCGGAGCCTTGGTGGCCGAAGACGCCGGCGGCACGAGCATGGGAAAGCCTTCGAACGCCCGCAGAAGCTGGCTCTCCAGGCGAATGAACGCGGGCGAGGAGGCAGGCGTGTTCCAGAAGGGCGCTGCCGCTTTCATGAAGGTCTCGTCCTTCGCCAGTGCGAGGTCCACCGTGGCGAGCGCTTCGACCGTCTTCGACGGCATCAGGAGGTAAAAGGTCGGTGTTTCGGGGCCGAAGTAGACCGTGAAGGCTCCGACGGGGGTGATGCCCATCCGGTTGAGCGCGGGAATAAGGGCTTCGGCGAAGTAGGCTTCGGTCAGCTTGGTCTGGGGTCCGCTTACGAGGCGGTACTTGCGAATCTGGTAGAACTCGGGGGCGACTTTGTCTGGCACGGCGGCGAGGGCTTCTCCGGGTTTTGCAAGCGAGAGGGCAGAGGCGGCGAGAGAGGTCGAAAGAAACTGGCGACGGTGCATGGAGGCTCCAGGGGAATGACGAATTCTAGCTGATCGCTGGAACGGCCGGTCACTCGCGGATGATTTTCACGAAGATGCCATCCGGCAGGGGGGTGCCGCCGAGGACGTGGACGACACCGTCGCGGGTGAAGCCACGGAGCATCGTGTCGGCCTTGCTGACGGGGACTGGAGCAGATGCTGCCGGGCGGGCGAAGCTGCGTGGCTCGACCGGCGTCTCAGCCTTTGAAGGATACGGCGTCGCCTTCAGGGGAGCGGGCGCGGGCTGGCCCGCGGCGTGTGGACGCTTCATGCCACGATCCATGGCCTCGTTGGCAAGGCGGTCGGCGTCCTTGTTCTTGTGCCGCAAGGCGTGCGAGATTTCGAAGCCATCGAGCTTGGCGATGCGGCGCTTCGCTTCTTCGTACAGAGGCTTCAGGTCCGGACTCTTGACCTGATACTTACCCTGGATCTGCTTCACCATCAACTCCGAATCGGAGACGACGCGAAGGCGGGCGTGGCCGTGCTCGAGGGCGTACGCCAGGCAGCCGAGCAGCCCGGAATACTCTGCAAAGTTGTTTGTTTTCAATCCAAGAAACTCGGAGAGTTCGGCGACAACCATGCCGGAGTCATCCTGGATGAGCGCTCCGTAGCCCGCCGGGCCGGGGTTGCCGCGGGCTCCGCCATCGCAATGAGCGTTGATCCAGGTTCCTTGTGTTGCAACGCGGGAAGGCGGGGCGGGGTCGCCGAAGAGGCTGGACGAGGGGGTACGGGACGGCATGGGGAGAGTGTATCCGAGAGGCCCGCGTCGATGCCCCGGACGGCACGCCGGGTTGCTCACCTTTCCGCAAATCGGCGGTCTATCGAGTGGACGGGTTCAGCCCCGTCGAGCGGCAGTCAATTTCGCGGAAGCGGAGTTTTCATCACGATGAATGCTGAGGCAATGGGCATGGACCTTGGTGGCGAGATGGTAGCGGTGATGCCCTTAGTGGGCGTCGGACGGTCGCAGGTGTTTTCCGGGGCGCTCCAGGTTCCCGACGGTGATGCCAGACAGGTAGAATCCCCTGTACGGATGGCAAAGCCCCTCGCCCAGCCCGGAGTACGCGGTGGAAAGCTCACCCAGGCGCAGCTTGACGCGCGCGCCCAGCAGCGCTCCGAGGATGACGACCTGATCCGCGAGGCGCAGGCCGGCCAGAGAATGGCCTTTGACGCGCTCGTTCGGCGATATGACCAGTCCGTGCTGCGGCTCGCGTTGCATATGCTTGGCAACGAGCAGGACGCGCAGGATGTCCACCAGGAAGCCTTCATCAAGGCCTACCGGCACTTGGGGAACTTCCGCTTTGAGTGCTCGTTTTATACCTGGCTCTACCGCATCGTGACGAACCTCTGCCTCGACCAGCTTCGCCGCCGCAAGAGCCGTCGCGAAGATCCGGCGACCGTTCTCGACGCGAGCGGTGACGAGATGGATCTGCTCTCCAATGTGTCCGACGACCGCGCGATGGCGAATCCGGCCCGCGAACTCGAACGCAAGCAGATGGGCGTCAGCATCAACGACGCGCTCGACAAACTCACCCCGCGGGAGCGGACGGTGTTTGAACTGAAGCACTACCAGGGATTGAAGCTCCGGACGATCGGAGAGATGTTGAACACCACGGAAGAGACGGCGAAGAACACCCTCTTCCGCGCGACGCGGAAGCTGCGCGCAAATCTCGCGACCCTCCGCGCCTGATCTCTGAACAGGTTGGACGGGAAGCAAACCCCGGAGAATCGGGGCGTATCACCAAAAGAGAGATTCGGGAAACTGGGCGACGGCCGCAGACAGCAAAGGCGGATCCGATAAGACTCGAACCCCGAACGGCGCAACAGGAAGCAAAATTTCGAGGCTGGTTCGAGGTAAAAGGCAATGAAGTGTGAGATGGCGCAACAGAGTATGGTCCTCGCGTCGTATGGCGAGTTGCCGGATGACCAGGCAATCGTGTTGGAGCGACACCTCCAGGATTGTGCGACCTGCCGGCAGGAGCTTGCCGAGGTGCAGGGGATGTTCTCGACCCTTGAGACGCGCCCCGTAGTCGAGTTGAACCCGAATTTTCTGGCACAGTCGCGCATGCGTCTCGACGAGGCGCTCGACCAGATTCCGTCCCACAGCTTTTTTGCGCGGCTCCGTACGAACTTCTTTCGCTGGGTGGGAAATGTCCAAAGCGCACCCGCTCTGGCGACGCTTCTACTTGGTTTCGGGTTTCTGGCCGGAAACTACGTTCACCGTTATCAGGACGAGCACACCCCTAAACCTCAGCCACCCATTGTGTTGACGAACGCTACCGAGGGTGCGATTGCTAACGTCAGCGGTATTGTGCGGACCGCGAATCCGGACGTGGTGCAGGTGCTCTATAACCGTGTCGTCCCGGAGTCGATGGAAGGTTCCCTCAACGATCCGCAGATTCGTGAGCTTTTACTGATGGGCACGCGCGCCGCTGCTGCGAACGGGGTTCGGACGGATTCGGTGTCGTACCTGGCGAATGAGTGCCGTTCTGCGCATGGCTGCAAGGGCGACTCCGACGGCAAGGATGTCCGCAGCGCTCTGATGGTTTCCCTGCGCTACGACAAGAATTCCGGCGTGAGGATGAAGGCGCTCGACGGTCTTGAGCCTTACGTCGAACAGGATCGCCATGTGCGCGACGCGGTCCTCGATGCGCTTCTGCATGACACCAACCCCCAGGTGCGGACGGAGGCAATCGGGCTTTTGCAGCCCGTACAGGCCGACTCCAGCGTACGGCAGGTGCTACGAACGGTCTCGACCAGCGATGACAACCCATACATCCGGACGGCGTCGTTCCAGGCCCTGCAGGGCATGGACGCTCTTCAATAGGGCGTCGACGAACGGGCCAAATGCCCGTTGCCACGAATGGGTTTTGGTAATAAAGTAAGTCTCCCAGCAACTTACGCTTACGGGTCGTACGGCGAGGCGTCGAATCGACAGGGTGCGTCTCCCAATTGCGATCGGAAGCAATTAGCGGATGCGACGGATGGAAGCATCTCCGGACGAGGGGCCATGAAGGACGCAAGGACGTTGAGGTTTCGGGCAGGCTGGCATGAGGGTTCGTTTGCACAGACGGCTGTTGCAGCCGTCGTGCTCGCGGGGCTGAGCCATGGAAGCGTTGCCTTCGCGCAGCATCTTCGCCTTCCCGACCACTTAGGCCTTCCGGTGCTGCATGGCGCGGCATTCCAGCCGACCGCAGCCGCCGGACGAAGCAACCAGGGATACCTCGGGGTCGATATTCGCGACGTGAACGAAGCTTCTTTGGCCTCCGCACGAGCGAGGACCGCCAAGGATTCGAAGGACCCGCGTGGTGCCGAGATCGTGCGCGTCGATCACGATGGTCCCGCCGGCAAGGCCGGTCTTCACGAGCACGATATAGTCTTGCAGGTGAATGGACAGGCAATCGACACCGGGGAGCAATTGCGCCGGTTGCTCCACGATGCGCCCCCGGGCCGCTCGCTGACTCTGACGATCAACCGCGATGGACAGTCGCAAACGATCGCTGCGCAGATGGGTAACCGCGAGGACGTGGAGCGCGAGGCGTGGGAGGAGCACGTGAAGATCTCCGATCCTGAGCCGTTGCCTCCTGCTCCGGAGACGATTGAGCGCAGGGGGACCGGATTCTTCTCGTCACCCGGACGGGTGAGCCGGAATCTTTTCGGCGGAATCGGTCTGAGTCCCGGCTATACCGGCGTGCTACTCGAGAGGATGGCGCCCCAGTTGGCGGAGTACTTTGGCGCACAGGGAAAGACCGGCCTCCTGGTTCGCAGTGTCGACCCGAACAGCCCGGCAGCCGTCGCCGGTTTGCACGCTGGCGACGTCGTCATGCGAGTCAACGGAAACAACATTGCGAGCAGCAGCGACTGGTTCAAGACGATTCGGGAAAATAAGGGTAGGCCTGTGAACGTCATTGTGCTGCGTGACCGACAGGAGCAGACCCTGACAATGGTCCCGAACGCGAAACACCACTCCAGCCTGATTCCGGATATGTGGCCGCACCTCGGAGGCTCGCGTGCGACCTTCCAGCCGGCGTCGCAGGTGGAGCAGGCTTGTGTGGCTTTGGGAACCCTCTCGATGATGTAACGGGACGCGCTCGGCTGGCGGGGGCCGGGTATGGTTCAATAGATAGAGCATGACGTCTTCCACTACCACGCCGCAGCCGAAAATCGTTGCCAGAACCAAGCCGCCCGTCCCAAAGTCCTCCGCGGGCAAGCGCCGCTGGAAGGCGGTGACGCGCAAACTGCGTGAACTCGGTTCGATCGCCTCGGCCGTCGCCGCGACCGATCATCCCTACATGGCGCACATCGTGCCCATGCGCCGCTGCAACCTCGCGTGTACCTACTGCAATGAGTTCGACGACTTCTCCGATCCTGTCCCGATCGACGAGATGTACCGTCGCATCGACCACCTTGGACGTCTCGGAACCTCGGTGATCACGATCTCGGGCGGCGAGCCCCTCCTGCATCCTGATCTGGACAAGGTCATTGCGCGCATTCGTTCGACCGGCGCGATCGCCGGCATGATCACGAACGGCTACCTTCTGATGCCGGAGCGTATCGAGCGCCTCAACGCCGCCGGTCTTGATCACATGCAGATTTCGATCGACAACGTCATGCCCGACGAGGTCTCGAAGAAGAGCCTTAAAGTGCTGGACAAGAAGCTCCAGATGCTCGCCGAGCACGCCGATTTTCACGTCAACATCAACTCGGTTGTCGGCGGGGGCATTGCCAACCCCGAGGATGCCTACACGGTCTCGCAGCGCGCTCTTGCCCTTGGGTTCAGCTCGACCATCGGTATCATTCACGACGGCAGCGGGCAGTTGAAGCCGCTCGGCGAAGCAGAACGAAACGTCTGGGACCGCGTCCGCAACCTGACGCGCCGGAGCTACTCCCGTTTCAACCACTTTCAGGAAGCCATCGCCAACGGCCAGCCGAATGACTGGCGCTGCCGTGCGGGCAGCCGGTACCTGTACATCTGCGAGAACGGTCTGGTGCATTACTGCTCGCAGCAGCGTGGCTACCCCGGTACTCCAATCGCGGACTACAAGACGGCTGATGTGAAGCGCGAATTCCTCACCGAGAAGTCTTGCGCTCCGAACTGCACCATCAGCTGCGTGCATCAAGTAAGTTACATCGACCACTGGCGTGCGCCGCAGCACACCAGCATTACGCCCGGCTCGGGGCAAGGTACCCACCAGCCAAGCCCGGAACTCGTGCAGATTCGCTAACGGACGATCTGCCTCGCGGTTTCGCCGATATGGACTCGATTTCTCCCGCTCCGCTTCGCATCGTAAAGCGCTGCGTCGGCCACCTGGAGAAGCGAAAGCCGGTTGTCTCCGAGCTTCGGCGTCATCGCGGCGCATCCGATCGAGACCGTAACAACTCCGTTTGCGCATCCCCGGTGATCGATCGCCAGACTCACGATGGCCTGTCGCAGGATCTCCGCCATGTGGAAAGCTCCGTCGACATCCGTATGCGGCAGCAGGAGGGCAAACTCCTCGCCACCGAAGCGCGCGACGTGATCGTGCGTCCGGCGTACCTCCCCGTAGAGGACGCTTGCGACGGCCCGCAGGCACTCATCCCCGGCATGGTGGCCATAGAGATCGTTGAACTGCTTGAAGTGATCGATATCAATCATGACGAGCCCAAGCGGCGTCTGCAATCTCACCGCGCGGCCCCATTCCTGAGCGAACCGCTCATCGAGCGACCGGCGGTTCGGGATACCGGTGAGTCCATCCAGCGAGGCAAGCATCATGAGCTGTTCGTTGGTGTCGCGGAGTTCTGCGGCCATGCGCCTGCGCTCCAGCAGCAGGATAGAGGCAGGGAAGAGCGCAAGCAGTTGAAAGCCGAGATAGATCTGGATCGCTACATCGCGCGAGACGGGGAGATCCTTCGGCCAGACCCCGAACGGCCCCCGGCCGCCGTCGGTCAGGTAGACCGCGATCAACGCCACGCCAAGCACCGCAACAGCAGAACCTGAGAAAGCAAGCAGGGACTCCACCAGGAACAGTGCCGGGTACAGCAAAAAGAGCAAAGGATAGCGGCTTACGCCAAACACCAGGCCCGCGACGAGAAAAGCGAGCGCCAGCACGCTGACCGTCTTGAGAAGCTGAACGGGCCGGAAAAGGTCGCGCATCTCCGGCGTGCGCAGCGACAGCGCCAGCGGCATGGTAACGGCGATCCCGAGCGCGTCCGAAGGCGCCCAGTCGTCGAAGGCGGAAAGGTACCCCTGGTGAGCGGAGACGTGGAAGACGATCGCGGCCAAAACGCCGGAAATCGATGGCCCAAGCACGAGCGCGCCAAGGAACCGTTTGAAGATATGTGGCTTTCGAAGCCAGTCTCCGAGGGTCGAGAAGTGCGGTAGCAGCAAGGCGCTGATCGTCACCTCGGAGAGCGAGATCGGTCGAAGCAATAGCTCCATCCTGATGGAGTTGCCATCCATGCACTCCCCGATACCAGCCCCAGCCCCAATCCCGATCAGGATGGCGGGCCAATCTGAGCGGGGGCGCATCAGGAGAATAGCGATTGAGACGCCATTCAGGGGCCAAAGGATCGTCCAACCGCTGGCAAACGCGAGCCGGTTCAGCGCAAGGTCGACGATGGCATAGATCACACCGAAGAGCAGAGCTGTCAGGATGCCTGGTAGCCATGTGCGCCGCGAAGAGTGAGAGGGACCCGGAAACAAGTTCACCTTGAGGTGACGAAGGATTTGAGGAGAAACTCCTACACTATCGGCATTTCCCCCACGTGTATAGAGACTAGCGAAGCGAAACGCCTTGCTTAGGTTGAGTTCCAAGACGGATCATCGTTCATGATTTCCCTCTGCCCGTCTTCGCGCTCCAGCCTCTTCGCCGCTGTGCTGTTCGTTGCGCTCGGAGTGCTGCCAACTCAGGCAGCATCGCCCGCTCCCCCGCAGGACCAACGCCCGACGAGCACGCCCTACTCCGGCGACCTGTCGATCTTCGAGTACCCGGACCGCGACAGAAAGCTGCAGATCGACCGCGTGATGGACCTGCTCGGCATTACCCCGGGAAAGAACGTCGCTGATCTTGGCGCTGGGTCCGGCTGGTTTTCCGTACGTGCGGCCCGCCGCGTCGGCCCTCAGGGAGTTGTCTTTGCCGAGGACATCAACGCCGACGCCGTACGCTATATCGGCCAGCGCGCGAAAAAAGAGAGCCTGTCGAACGTGAAAACGATCCTCGGTACGCCCGATGATCCCTCCCTGCCGCCCACAAGCATTGACGCGCTCCTGATGCTGAAGGTCTACCACGAGATCGCCCACCCGATCCCGGTGATGAAGAAGTTGCACGCCGCGCTGCGCCCCGGAGCTCGGATCGGTATCATCGACCGAAATGGCAACGGTACCGACCACGGGCTGCCGCGCGACGTCGTTCTGAAAGAGATGGCGGAAGCAGGCTACAAACTAACCGGCACCTACGACTTCACCAAGGCCGACGGCCAGGACTACTTCCTGATCTTTACACCACGTTAGCTGCGGCCGCGGTTCTCAGCCACTGCTCCATCTGCTGGTGTCCGACGAGACCCGCCTGCTGCATCACCGTCCGTCCCTTGTTCAGCACGACGAAGTTCGGAATGCCTCGAACTTGGAAGCGGGCGGCAAGTTCCGGATGTGCCTCGGTATCGACCTTTAGAACAACGGCCTTGCCCGCCATATCTGCAGCAGTGCGTGAGACTTCGGGGGCTGCCGACCGGCAAGGCCCACACCAATCCGCCCAGAAATCCACCAGCACCGGTACCGGCGAGTCTTTCACGATCTCGTCGAACAGGGCCTGATCGGCTGCGAGCGGCTCGCCAACCGGCGACAACGCAGACTTACACGCTCCGCAACGGCCAGTGTCGGCAAGGTGCTTGCCGGTGATGCGATTCTTTTGTCCACAATGACTACAAGCCCGAATGACTGGCATAAACGCTCCCGTGACGGCTGGAAATCAGCGCCACACAATTAAGATGCGTCTCAACCACCGCCGATGCAGAGGGCTACTTGTGCTTCAAGGAAGCCGAAGTCCTTGCCACCTTCGCTGGCCCGGCGGTCTGGGCAAGCGCGGTATCGATCGTCTGGTAGAGCATGGTTGGATCAGTCACCTGAATCCATTGCTGCGGCGTCACCACCCAGATCGTTGGCGTCTGTGAAAGGCCGATGTGCTCGCCGAGCGCATAGTCCGCCTGCACTTCCTTGGTCAGCGTCCCCTGGGGGTCGACCACGAACGGCATTGCCGCGCCGTGCGCCTGGAAAAAGCGCTGCGTGAAGTTCCGCAGGTCATCCTTGCTGCCGATCGCCGTCTGCGAGGCGAACACTGCGCGACGATACTCCTCGGCGATGCCGGGGTTGACCTTGTCCTGCAGATACCGCGCTGTCACCGCCGCGTCGAAGCTCCAGACGTGCATCTTCAAGGGGAAGTCGTGACGAATATAGGGTATCTTGTAATGATCGACCGCGTCATGCACCATCGGAAACGCGTGTGCGCAGGCCGGGCACTCGAGGTCTTCAAACTCGATGATCGCCACCCGTGAGCCGGCCGGCGGCTTCAGCATCGAGGTGTCCTTGAAGCTGTTGGCGGTGTTCGGCGGAGCGGAGGCCTGACCTCGCGCCGCGGGACCGGACAGGGAAAGGACAACTGTGGTGGCGAGAGCGGCGGCGAAGAGGCGACGGTTCATAGTGTTCTGACGCATAAGAGTTCCTTCCGTATTCTAGCCGAGCAGCCCGGAAGCCAGGCGCGCCTATCCGCCACAATTCCTTGCGTCATTTCGCAACCGCCGGGGCCTCGTGGCACTCTAAAAGGTGTGAACTCAAAGAAGAATCGCACCTTGGACGCCAAACGGCGCTCCGGATTGAGCTGCAGGACGGCTGTCCTTACCCCTCTCAAGGGCTTTGGCGTGCTTTCGGCCGCCCTTTCCGTCGCGCTCTCCGCCGGCGCTCAGAATGTGACTCCAGCCCCTTTGGTAAGCGCGAACATCGCCTATCCATCGCCGTCGGCTGATGCGCTTCCTCAGGCTCCGAGCGCCGTTGCCGCCTCGAACGGAGCGCTTCAGACGTCGGGTGGAACAATCGTTCCCAGGGCGACAGCCGGTCCGCTCTCGCTCTCTCTCGAAGATGCGATCGCTTTCGCGATGAAGAGCAACTACCAGCTTCAGCAACTCCGCATCCAGGATCGCGCCGTTCGTGGCGAGATCCTCACGGTCGAAAACGCGCTCCTCCCCACGGTAACCGCGACCGCTCAAACGAATACCCAGGAACTCAACCTCGCCGCCATGGGCTTCAAGCCCTCGGCTCTCGCGGCATTCGGATTCACCCCCGGAGAGATCCCGGTCATCGTCAAGGTCAACACGACGTCGGCGCAGCTTAACGTCGACCAGGCTCTCTTTGATCTACCGTCCTACTTCCTGTATCGCGCCGCCCAGAAGGCGGCGGATGCCACTCGGCTTGGAGTCGGAGATGGGCGCGACAAAGTCGTTCTCTCGGTCGGAAACGCTTATCTCCGGATCATCGCCGACGCCTCCCAGATCACGGACGCCCGGGCTCTCCTCGATGCTGACAACGCCGTCCTGCGGCAGGCGACACTCTCGCACGACGCTGGCATCGCCCCCAATATCGATGTGCTTCGCGCTCATGTGCAGCAGCAGACACAGCAGCAGGCGGTCATCCAGGCGGAAAATACCTGGGAGAAGGACAAGATTGCCCTTAACCGCATTATGGGTCTGCCGGCTGACCAGGAACTGACTCTTACGGACACCATTCCCTATGCCGACCTCGCGGCCATGTCGCATGAAGACGCCCTGAAGCTCGCCCTTGCCAACCGCAAGGATCTTCAAATGCTCGATGTCGAAGCGCAGGCCACCGAGCGCGAGCGCAAGGCGGCACGCTACGAATATCTGCCCACGCTGGCGTTCAACGGCTACTACGGCGTTCTCGGCGAGACGACTGGCCTTTATCACGGCGTCTTCACTGCCCAGGGAACGATGAAGATCCCCATCTTCAAAGAAGCGCAGTTCCGCGGAGAGCGCGAGGTCGCCGACGCGCAGCTCTCGAGCCTGCGGCAGCAGACGGAGTCGACGAAGATCACCATCGATCAGCAGATTCGTTCCAGCATGCTCGACGTCGCGTCGACCGCGGAGCTCGTGAAATACGCGAAGAGTAATGTCGAACTCGCCGCGCAGGAGTTGGATGACACTGTACAGCGGTATAAGGCGGGGGTCGACGATAGCTTGCCCGTAGTCCAGGCGCAGGCGACACTAGCCGACGCTCAGGCCCGCCTCATCAACAGCACATTCCAGAACAACCAGGCGAAGCTCGGGCTGGCGCGAAACATCGGTGTCGTCGAGGCGCAGTACAAGACCTATCTCGGTCACTGATCTCCGGCTCTCGTGAGCAGCGCTGGAAGTGTGAAAGCATAGAGGTTATGGCGGACGGTGAAAAACGGGGCAAACTGGCTGCAGGCAGTGCGTTTGGCTCCAAGGACTTCGTTCTTTACCAGGCGGCCCGCCTCCTTGTGATCCTTGGCGCGGAAGCGCAGTCGGTCGCCGTTGCCTGGCACGTCTACCAGATCACCCACTCCGCACTTGCCCTTGGATACACGGGGCTCGCGTTGTTCGTCCCGGGACTCTTTTTCGTTCTTCCTGCTGGACACATCGCGGATCGCTACGACCGCCGGATGGTCATCCTCGCCTGCTACACCCTGCAGGCCATCTGCTCGAGCGTCCTTCTATGGCTTGGTCTCCATCCTGGACAGCACATCTGGCCGATCTACCTTGTGCTTTTTGGGATCGGTACCGGACGCGCCTTCAGCGGTCCCGCCGCGAGCGCACTTCTGCCAAGCCTCGTGCCCAAAGAGCATTTCGTCAATGCCGTCACGTGGGGCGCGACCATCTTCCAGACCGCTAACATCGCCGGTCCTGCACTTGGCGGCATCCTCTTCACCCTGCGCTTCTCCGGCGCGATCGGGCGCTGGAACGGGCCGCCCATTGTGTACGGGTTCACCGTGCTCATGCTCTGCGGCTTCCTCATTCTGATTGGCATGATCCATCCGAAGATGGTGGTGAATGAGAAGAAAGCGTTCTCGCTCGACACGATGCTCGCTGGCCTCGAATATGTCTGGAGCACGAAACTTCTGCTCGGTTCGATCTCGCTCGATCTCTTCGCCGTTCTGCTTGGTGGCGCAGTAGCGCTTCTGCCGATCTTCTCCGAAGACATCCTTCACGCCGGTCCACGCGGGCTTGGACTGCTGCGCGCCATGCCGTCTATGGGAGCGCTCGCCGTGAGCCTTATCCTCACCATCTGGCCGATCCAGCGCCGTGCGGGAATCCGCATGCTCACCTGCGTCGCCATCTTCGGCTTTGCGACGGTGGTTTTCGGCCTCTCGCGGAACCTGTGGGTCTCTCTTGTCGCGCTCGTTGCCATAGGCGCAAGCGACATGGTCTCCGTCGTCATCCGGTCTAGCGTCCTACAACTCGCCACCCCGCCCGAGATGCGGGGCCGCGTCAGCGCGGTGAACTGGCTCTTCGTGGGTGCATCGAACGAGTTTGGCGAGTTCGAAAGCGGTGTGACCGCGCACTGGTTTGGAGCTGTCCGCGCTGTCGTCTTCGGTGGTATCGGCTCACTCCTCGTGACAGCCGGGGCCTCTGTCCTCTTTCCCCGGCTTCGCAACGCAGACCAGTTGACCGCCGAGTCGCTGATGGAATCGAACTGGGAACAGAGCATCGCCGAGCCAGCCGATTAGGCTTTGTTCTATCGTGATGTTTTGAACCGGAGGACAGGAAGTATGGATTCAGGCAAGAAGTGGGCACTTGGCGGGACGCTTATCTTGATCGCCGCCGTCGGGATTCGTGTCGGTCTCATCTACCGTGAGCGCCATGAAGCCGTCGCACCGACGCAGACCTCCTCGACCTGGACCGTCTCCGACGACGATATGGTCTTCCTCAAGAAGACCCGCCCCTCCACCCTGCAGGACGTCAAAGACCTCTCCGGCAAGCCGCTCTGGATCTCCGCCGGCGGCCAGATGGACTACTTCCCCTATGCCGCGCACAAGGTCGACTACGCTCACTCTGCCGGTATCCTCCTCGGAGCCGATAGGATCGACATTAAGGATGCCATCGAAGCCGTCGCACCCAAGGCCGCCACTTTCCGCATCCCCGGCGGCGACCGCCACGTCCTCTTCATCTTCACCAAGCCCGGCTCGCAGGCCGAATACGCTGTTCCCATCGGCTACCGGGACAAAGGCCAGTACACCTTCTACGTCGACGAGATCTTCTTCTACCAAGATCCCCACAACCTCTACAAAAAGTGGCCCTCCGACACCTGGAAGGCCATCGACGAACACCGCGCCATCCCCGGAATGAATGAGCGCCAGGCCCAACTCTCGCTTGGCCAGGTTAGCAGCAGCCAAAGTACCGACTACGGCAACCGCAGCGTTGTCTACGAACATCAGGGCCATCCTGTCACCGTCACCTTCGAGAAAGATAAGGCGACTGCCATCCGCGAGGGCGGCTCGCTTTAGTTAAGTGAATTCAGCAATACTCCGTCATTTGGACAACTTAGCTGGTCCTTTAAGAATCTTTACGAAGAGACCCTCTCCCATGTGCGCGCGGGTGTCCGAGAGTCACAAGGCTTCTGGGTTCGAGGTTTAGACCCACGGGTACTCGTCCCAGCCCGAGGCCTTGCGGAACCTGCGTGCCGGTCTCCCGGCCCCCTCCAAACCATCTCCCCGCTCGTCCAAGGAAGACCATGCCTTTCGGCTTAGAAGCTATCGACGATCATCTCCAGGCCTATTTCTCTGGCTCTGAGATGTTCGTGCTCCACGAAGAGAGCAAGCTCCCCAATCCCGTGAGCCTTCACGTAGTGATGCCCTCCGAAGCACGGCCCTACTTCATCATCGTCACCTCCGGTATGAGCAATCGCCCCATGAACGTCCCTGCCGGCATGGATGAGAGCGCCCGCGCCGAGTGCTTCCTGTGCCTCCCCGCCGACTGGCCGCTCAGCATGATCAATCGCGGCTGGCGCGAGGCCGAGTTCGCCTGGCCCTTCTTCCTCCTCCAGGAGTGCGCCCGCTTTCCCTTCGAGCACGACACCTGGCTTGGCTACGGCCACTCCGTCCCCATTCCCCACGCGCTCGACCTCGCCGGGCGCTTCACCGGCGTCTCCATGCTTCAGCCCCTGCTCATGCCCGAGGACTTCATCGCCATCGAAGCCGGCGACGATGAGGTCATCTGGCTTCTGCCCGTCTTTCCTTGCACTCCCGAAGAGATGATCCTCAAGCGCCTTCGCGGATACGCGGCGCTCTCGGAAAAGTTTGTCTCCATGGGTGTCACCGAACTCCTCGATCCTCTCCGGCCGAGCGTTGCCTCCACCCAATAGCGGTCGCCTAGGTCATCTGCCGCAGACAAATTCCGAGCCGCTGCGGGTAAACTCCACCCATGCTCACCCGCACGCGCGCCCTGGCCTGCCTCACCCTCCTTTGCTCTCTCACCGCCTCATCCGCCCAGGCACCGGTGCAGGACGCGAACAAGGCCGAGCGCCTCGAGTGGTTCCGTGACCAGGGCCTCGGCCTCTTCATCCACTGGAGCATCGATTCGCAACTCGGCGTCATCATCAGCCATTCGCTCGCCGGCGCCAGCGACGAGTACGTCGACCGCTTCTACAAGGATCTCCCTCAGACCTTCGACCCAACCCACTTCGACCCCGACGCCCTCGCCCGCCTCGCCCGCCTCGCCGGCTTCCGCTACATGATGTTCACCACCAAACATCACAACGGCTTCGCCATGTGGGACACCAAAACCGTGCCATTCAACATCATGCACACTCCCTACGGCAAGGACGTCACCGCCGAACTCTTCACCGCCTTCCGCAAGCAGGGTGTAGCTCCCGGCGTCTACTTCTCCCCTGACGACTTCCTCTGGCTCCATACCAACCACAAGCAGATCGAGCGCCTCGTTCCCGGCGTGCAGCCGAGCGCCAACCCCGGTCTCCTTAAGCTCGACCAGGACCAGATGACCGAACTCATGAGCCACTACGGCCCCATCGCCGCCGTCTTCTTCGATGGCGAGCCCAAGGGCCTTCGCGACATCGTCTGGCGTCTCCAGCCCGATACCGTCATCACGCGCGGAGCCATCGAAACCCCTGAGCAGAACGTCCCCGGCGCTCCTCTACCCGGAGCTTGGGAGGCGAACATGACCATCGGCACCGCCTGGGGCTACCAGCCCTCCGACGAGCACTACAAATCCGTCCACGATCTCCTCCGCATCCTCATCCACACCCGCTCCCGAGGCGGCAATCTCCTCCTCAACGTCGGACCCAAACCCGACGGTTCCCTCGCCCCCGAGCAGGAAGAAGCCCTCCAAACCCTCGGCTCCTGGATGTTCATCAACTCCGACTGCATCTACGCCACGCGCCCCTGGGTCGTGACCAACGAGGGCGACGTCTGGTACACCCGCTCCAAGGACCACCACGCCCTCTACGCCATCGTCGACGACGAGGACAACGCCCCCATCTGGAAGCGGGGCACCGCCCGCGACTTCGTCCTCAAGACCGTTCGCGCCACACCGAAGACGACCGTCGGCGTCCTCGGCCAGAACGACAAGATCGTCGAGTACCGTCCCAACCTCGACCCCCAAAGCACCTTCCACCAGGAAGCCGATGGTCTCCACGTCCACGTGATGCGCGCCCAGCGTCTGCGCGACAGCGACCAGTGGCCGTACCCCTCGGTCATCAAGCTCACCGACGTCGAGGAGGCATTCACTCCACCCGTCGTCCACACCCTGCCCGCGACCGTCACGCCGGACGCCGTCATCTTCCACGGAGGCTGGTCCGCACCTGAAGATGCTCCCGGAGCCGAGTTCGGCTTCGAATACCGCATCATCACCGGCGAAGACACCCGCTCCCGCCTGCACGGCTGGCAGCATCTCCCCACCCAGCCCGCTCCTCACCCCGGCGAGTTCACCGCCACCTTCCACCCCGATGCCGCCGAGCACTACGAGTACCGCGCCGTCCTCAAACACCCACTCCTCACCCTCTACGGCGAAGACGTAATCCTCCCAGCGAAGTAAGTAACCCCCTAAAACTCGGTGCCTCACATCTCGCCTCTGAGATGTGAGGCACCCGACACCCTCCGCACGATGCCCGGGTGCCCCACCTTCGCGACAGCACCATCGTCGCTAAGGTGGGAGCCACAGGTGCCCAACCCTGAGCCGAACTCGCCACAGAATCAACCCGTATTCCTTAGCCCCGCACTAATCCCATTGATCGTCGCCGTAATCGCCCGGTTCATCTCCTGCGAGTCATCCCCGGCCCGCTTGCGCCGAATCAGCTCCACCTGGATCAGGCTCATCGGATCGACATAAGGATTCCGCAGCCGGATCGACCGCTCCAGAACCGTATTCTTCTCCAGCACCGAAGTCTGTCCGGTGATGCCGAGAATCATCTTCTGCGTCAACGTAAACTCCGCCTCCAGCATCGAGAACACCCGATCCCGCAGGCCTTCGTCCTCCACCAGCGACGCATACAGACGCGCGATCCCGAAGTCCGATTTCGCTAGCGCCATCTCTACGTTTCTCACCATGTCAAGAAATAGCGGAAACTCCCGCGCCATCACCTGTAGCAGAGCCATCCCATCAGGCTGCTCCGCGAAGTTCGCAAGCGCATGCCCGACGCCGAACCATGCCGGAACAAGCTGCCGGCTCTGCATCCATCCAAACACCCACGGAATCGCACGCAGGTCGGCCATCGACCGCTTGGCCTTCTTATCTGTCCTGCGCGCCGGTCTGGAGCCGATCTGCGCATGCTCCAGTTCGGATACCGGCGTGGCCTGCTCGAAGTAGGTAAAGACCTCGGCATCGTCGACGATGTGCTTCCGATAGAACGCATACGACGTCTCGGAGAGCGTATCGAGCACCTTTTCCCACTCTGGCTTCAACTCGCCCGTAAGACAGGCCGTGCCGGGCTTTGCGACGATACGATCGGGCCGAACCACGGCATCGAGCGAAGCCGCGATCATCAGTTCAAGGTTTCTCTCCGCAAGCACCACATCCGAGTATTTCCAGTTCAGCACTTCACCCTGCTCGGTGATGCGCATCTCGCCCGAAAAACTGTCGAGCGGCTGCGCGTAGATCGCCCTGTGCGTAGGCCCGCCGCCCCGACCCACCGTTCCGCCTCGGCCATGGAACAGCCGCAGTGTCACGCCGCACTCACGCGCCACGGCATGGACCGCGCGGTGAGCCTTGTAGATCTCCCACGTGCTCGCGATCATGCCGCCATCCTTATTCGAGTCGGAGTAGCCGAGCATGACCTCCTGCCTCATTCCCCACGATTCGAGCAGAGGCTTATAGGTCTCCGATGACCAAAGCTCGCGGCAGATCGCCGGGGCATTCTGGAGGTCTTCGATCGATTCGAAGAGCGGCACCGGCATCAGCCCCGGATCGCCCTCAACAGCCTCGATCCTCACGCCGCCAAGCCGCCCAAGCCACACCACCTGGAGCACATCCTCGGCCGACGTCGCCCCGCTGATCACATAAGTGCGGATCGTCTCCGCTTCGTACTCTGTCTTCAACTGCGCTATCGCCCGGAAGGTATCGAGTACCTCCTGCGTCTGTGGCGACAGCCCGGGCGGCACGCTGAGGGGTCTTCCCGCGACCGGCGCACTCCAGGCCGAAAGTTCCTGGATCGCCACCGCGTGAACGCGCGCATGCTGCCGGATATCCAGTGTCTGCAGATGCAGCCCATAGGTCCGCACCTCCATGATGAGCGGATCGATAAGCATCCGCGCCAGCCGTTCACCACGGTTTTCAACGAGGCTCGTCCGAACGATCAACAGGTCCGCAACCATCTCCGCGCCGTTTACATAAGGCTTCAGCCCCACGGTTACGCCGCTCAGAACGGCAGCCTGAGGGACCCCGCCAATCCGCATCATGACGCAAACGATTGCAAGCCGAACCGACTCGAACGGGAAGCGGGAGTTGATCTCCGTCTGGCCGGACAGCCGTATCTCAGCCTGATATCGCTTGAGCAGCTCTTCCAACTCACCCGAAACCGGAGCCTGCTGCGTCGAGCTCCCCAACTGCTCGAAGATCCATTGCAGCCGCTGCCCATAGTGCCAAAAGAGCAGAGCCTTCGCCATGCCCAGCGCCTCGCGGGTCGCCTCGGGCGTCACGAACGGATTACCGTCGCGATCCCCGCCGATCCAGGATCCGAAGCTTACGAGCTGCGGCAGCGCCGTCTCCTTGATTCCATACTCCGCACAGAACGCCGCGGCAACCTCCTCGTACAGAACCGGAAGTGTATCGAAGAGGGAGGACTCGTAGTAGTCGAGAGCCATCCGGATCTCGTCTCGCACGGTCGGCCGCGCGCTGCGAACATCGTCCGTCTGCCACAATGCCGTGATCTCGGCCAGCACATCCCGCTCAAGCCCTTCGAGAGTAGCCTCCGGCTGCGGAACTCTGTCTAACTGCTCGAGTAAATCCGAAATCCGCCTGCGCTTGAACATTACCGACCGGCGCGCCACCTCCGTCGGATGAGCCGTGAACACCGGCGTCACGCACACCCGCCGCAGCATCGCCATCGCGTCCTCGGCGCTCAATCCGGCTGCCTTCATCCTCCGCAGCGTTCCGCGCAAAGATCCACGCTGCGGCGGGGCGTCCACCTGCAACTGGCTCGCCAGCCTCCTCCGCTTCCGATGGTTGGTCTCAGCCAGGTTAATCAGTTCGAAGTAGAACCCGAACGCTCGCGCAAGTTTGTAAGAGGTGGCAAGGTCCAGCCCGTGAACACGAAACAAAGCCTGTTGCAGATGGCTCCGCGCCCCCGCCGCATCGCCTTCGGCATCCTCTTCCCGTCGCGCGATGGCGACCTTCCGCAACTCTTCGACAGCCTCAAAGACCGGCTCTCCGGCCTGCTCACGCAGCACCTCGCCAAGCAGCATGCCCAGCGAGCGAACATCGCGGCGCAGCGGAACTTCTTTCACATCACCAGTGGCGGCCTGCAGCTCCGCGAGACGCTGCGGCCAATCGGTTGGACTCCATAGAGACGGCATAACGACGATTATCTACGGAGAGCTCCATTCCACCCACTTCTGCTCGCCAACGCCCGGATGAGCTATTTACGCCCCTCTCCCGTGATGTGGATAGGTTCTTTAGAATCAAGACTTTACAAATAAAGGCTCTTTATTTTCAAGACTTTAGCGGGCGAAATCCTCGAAGTCCAACCCTAAAGTCTTTCGTTCGAAGACTTTAGGGTTTTCATAGGGAGAGGGGGATACCTTAGAACAGCTTGCCAAGAGTGAAGATGAGCTTGTAACGGCCGCCATCGCCAAGCGCAGGTCCGAACGAGATCACACCCGCAGGCGTCTCGGCCAGAACCCCTAAGAAGACATCCTGCCGCGTCGCCGTCCGGAAGTCCGGAGCCCGCATCTGCCCCGCCTCATAGGCCGCGCCGACATAGATACTCTGCCCCAGAACAGCCGGAAGGCTGGCCACCTTTCGCAAAATCACCGGCCTCACCAGGAAGTAGTCGGTTCCACGCAATTCATCGAGAGCGCTCGCCGAAAGGCGTAGCGGGCCGCCAAGCGTAAAGCGATATGGCTGCGCCACGTTCCGGCCGAACATCGTCCCGCCCTCCGTGCCAAACGCCACGATCTCTTTGCCGAACTTGTGCCCCAGTGTGATCTGGGTGTCGAAGACCGGCGCGTTAGCCCCACCCGCTGCGTCGTACAGATAGCCCCCTTCCGCCGTCACGCGATACCCGAACTGTGGCACGAATGCCTTATCCTGCCTGTCGAGCGCGTAGCGGACGCGCGCCCGCTGCATGCTTCCATAGACATTCGGCAGTCCATCCTGGATGCCGATCTGCTCATGCCAGCGGATGTCGTTCTCCTCCCATCCCGCCCGTATCTCGGTGGTGCGGCCATCCGTCCAGCCGATGTCGACCCCGCCACCCGCCTTCTGTAGCTCCCGCTCCGAGACCCGAGTCTTGCCCTGGTAGATCGGGAAGGGCTGCCGCAGAATACCCCCGTGCGGCGCCACAAACATGGTCCCTACCGGCGACGCCGGGCGAATCTGGAGGAAGTTTGGCACTTTCCGGAAGTACTCTGAATCGAAATCGGTGAGATAGCCAAGCTTGATGTGAGACCGCAACTCCGAGCCGTACCCGCCAAAATCCTGGTCGAGCAGGATGCCCTCGATCGTCGCTCGCGATATGCCACCGGTCTGCGCCGCAACGTTTGCTCCCAGCTCAAGGAAAGGCGGGCCAGTCTTCTTATCCTGCACCGTCACCAGAAGGACTGGGCGCCGGTCCGGCCCCTTGTCATACCCAACCGTGTAATCCGCGTCGTACCTACCGTCACTGCGAATGGCGGCAAGAAGCGATTCAACTTTATTGGTCGCCACAGGTTGATCGATGAGGGGAGCAAAGATGCGCTCGACGTTCTTCGTCACACCCTCATTTGGTGCTGCGACACGTACCCGCAGCAGCGTTCCTGCCGGTCCCCTCTTGCGAGCCGTGCGCTGTGCAAGGTAAGCATTCCATGCTGCGTCGTCTACGGCATAGGGGAGAAGTGAATCTTTCATCTTCTCCGCGGCAGCATAGCCACGTTCCGCCAACTCCGCGGATTTGAGATAGTCGCCTGCTGAAAAGCCCGTAAGGTCTGGCTCCACCACCACGTCCGCGAGCTTGCGTGAAGCACGCTCGTTGCCTTCAATCGCGACACTGAAGCTGCGTTGCAGGACGCCAACAATTGAGTCGAGATCCTTTTTCCCGACAGGCACGAGTGGAAGACTCACAGCGATAACAACATCGGCTCCGAGATCGTTGCGTACGGTCTGGGCCGGAAGGTTCTGGAGAACGGCGCCATCCACGTACTCATGCCCGTTCATCTCGAACGGCCTGTAGATGCCCGGAATCGAAATAGACGCACGCACCGCATCTGGGATGGATCCGCGCGCGAAGGTGACTGTGCGTGCCTCGTTTAGGTCCGTCGAGAGGCAGCGGAAGGGGATGGGCAGGGTGTTAAAGTCTACCTGGTCATCGTAGCGGAGGAACTCGCGGTCGAGGAACGAATTGAGGCCCTGGTCGATCAGCACGCTATTGCGGAAGGAAACCCCATGCTTCAGGCCAATCGTGAGTCCGTTGGGCAGGTCGCGGCTGTCTTCTCTGCGTCGGAAGCTCCGGCTGGCATAGGACGTTGAAATGCGGAAAACGGAGCCGAAAACCTGGTCGTTCATGACGGCCTTCAACTGGTCGATTGAGTTGCCAGTCGCATAGAGGGCCGAGATCATTCCGCCCATACTTGTTCCTGCGATGACATCGACCGGAATATGGTGTTCCTCGAACCACTGCAGCGCACCAATCTCGCTTAGGCCGAGTGCTCCGCCGCCACCGAGAGCCACTCCGATCCTTCGCCGACCGTTTGGACCGGGGGGCGGAACCGAGGGTGCGGTTGAGGGAACCCCACTGGCAGAACCATTGGCCGACTTGCTTGGACCGCCCTGGTCACCCGCCCTGCCCGATGCTGGGTCCGTGCCAGCCGCCGGCATCTGGGTTCCCCCGTTCTTCTGCCCAGGCGTCTGGACGCCAAGCTGCTGCTTGCCGGACCCGTCCTTCGAGGGCTGGCCCGCTGAGGATGAAGATGGCTCTTGAGTGATTGGCGTCTGAGCTGCCAATCCTGACGAGACTGCCAGGACTCCTGTCAGCGCACATCCCGCTATGCGGCTCCGCAGCGAAGTGCTTACCCTATCTTCTCTTTCGTCTCTCGGCACTTGTTGCCAGACTGGGGAACTCATTCCTCTAGGTTAGACAATCGCGCGCGTCCCAGATAGCAAGGCTGCTGTTTACATGACAACAGCCAGTGTTTACATGACAAAGGCGAGCTTCTCCAGTTCGTCCTGCATGTTTTGTAGGGAACATCCGGTCAGTTCGATGGAGTTAGCCACACTCCGTGCCGCATCGTTCGATACCCCATAACCACGCGCGATCAAAAAGCTGCTGATCAACTCGGCGATCTGCCAGGAATCGAGGCCCGACTGCATCAACTCGTCGCGCAGACCGGATAGATCGGCCATCGGAAACTTCTCCACCGCACTCATCTTCAAGGTATCCACGTGGTCTCCTCACTTTCGGCTATGTCATACAAGTCCAGAGGAATCGAACGTCTAGGTACTGAGACCCACGTTCCCGCCCTCGGGTTGCAGTGTGATGCAGACGTAGATCAACTCTTTTGTCCCGAACTGAGGTGAATACTTCCTTAGGAGGTTCCGAAATCTGGTACGCGATACGATAGGGACAGCATGATTCCCGAATCGAAAGCCTCACTCACCCACTCTCCACGCATTCTTGATGGCATCGCCATTGCCGCCGGTATCAAGGCCGAAGTTGCCGAACAGGTTCGCGCCCTTGCACCTGAAGGTATTACGCCGGGTCTCGCGGTGATTCTCGTAGGCGAGGTTCCCGCTTCGCAGATTTACGTTCGTTCCAAAGTGAAGACCTGCGGGGAACTGGGGATTTATTCCGAGATGCTCACGCCGCCTGAGACGATTACGACCGAAGAATTACTTGATCTGATCGCGGGACTCAACGCACGGCAGGATATCGATGGCATCCTCATCCAGCTTCCGCTCCCGGCACACGTGGACACGCGCCGCTTGCTTGAAGCCGTCGATCCCGCGAAAGACGTTGACGGCTTCCATCCGATCAATGCCGGGCGTCTGCTGGCCGAGGGCTACTCGGGCAGCGCGACGAGCAAGTCAGGCAAGCTGGCACTCGCTCCCTGTACTCCAGCCGGCATCATGGAGATCCTCCGCCGCTCAGAGATTCCTATCGCGGGGAAGAGCGCCGTTGTGCTTGGCCGTTCAGATATCGTTGGCAAGCCGGCCGCCTCGATGTTGATCAATGCCTCGGCTACGGTTACCGTTTGCCACAGCCACACCGCAGATCTCGCTCGTCACACGCGAGAGGCCGATATCCTCGTTGCTGCAATCGGGCGCCCGGGCTTCGTCACGCCGGAGATGATTAAGCCGGGTGCGACGCTCATCGATGTTGGAATCAATCGCGTGACGGATGCATCTGAAGTCGCTCGGTTCTTTCCGAACGACGAAGCCCGCGCCGCCCTCTTTGCCAAGCGTGGGTCGACTGTCGTGGGAGACATTCATCCTGCTGCATTTGCGCTCTCGGGGGCGTATACACCTGTTCCGGGTGGGGTCGGTGCGCTCACCATCGCGATGCTCATGCAAAACACGGTGACAGCCGCCAAGGCTCGCCGCGGAAAGAAGTAGGGCTCGCACAGCCCGCAAGGACCAACTATGCTCCGCGTAGGCTTGACCGGCAATCTCGGTAGCGGTAAGTCCACCGTGGCCAGCCTATTCGAAAAGCGGGGGGCTCATGTGCTTCAATCCGACGCCATCGGTCGAGAGCTGATGCAGCCGGGAAAGCCAGTTTTTGACGCCATTGTTGCGCTCTTTGGCCCAGGCGTCTTGCAGCCAGATGGGACGCTCGATCGGCCAGCTCTGGCCCGCATTGCCTTTGCCGAAGGCCATGCCAAGGAATTGAACGCTATCGTCCATCCGGCGGTGATCGCCCGGCAAGGAGAACTGGCGGAGGCTATTGAGGCCCAGAACCCGTCAGCCGTGCTCCTTGTGGAATCGGCCCTGCTATTTGACCCGAAACATCCGTCAAGGGACCCGCGAGCGGGCCGTTTTGCCCGCATTCTTCTTGTCACCGCGTCCGAAGACGACAAGTTAGAGCGTTTTTTGCGGCGCACCGGCTCTGCTGCGGACCGGCCTGAGGTGCGGAAGGCTGAAGCCCGGCGGAGGCTCGCGCTTCAGGTTTCCGACGAAGTCGCTGTTCCCCTGGCCGATCACGTCATTCGAAACGATGGCTCGCTCGGAGGCCTCGAGCGGCAAGTTGAGGCTCTCTGGCCCATCCTCGCGGATGCTGCCAGAGTTCCTGAGTTGCTCCAGGACTCCACGGAATCGCTACAATAAGAACGTGTCGAACCTAGAGACCCGGGAGAACCGGGCTGCGTCGAACCATTTTTGGAGGCAGGCTGGCCGACACTCCGAGAAAGCACTCTTCGCTCCGAAAGGGAAGAAGGGAACAGAACCCTTGAAGCCCATGAAATACCGTCCCGTCCTCCTGGTCCTCGTTCTCCTCTCAGGTTTCTATTACCTGACCACGCGCGGAGCATCGTCCGGAGCGCCGCGTCCCTGGGTCCGCAATCTGCTACCGGCGGCCGCATCGAACGCGCTCCACACAGAAAACGTGACCGGACCGCTGGGTGCCTTCGAGTTAACTGAAGCCTCCGCCGCCCCCGCTTTCGATACGGAGGAACAGCAGAATATCGCTGTCTACAAGAAGGCGTTGCCTTCTGTTGTGAACATTACGTCCACGACGGTCTCCTATGATTTCTTCTATGGTCCCGTGCCTCAGCAGGGGCAGGGGTCGGGCTTTCTGCTTGATAAGCAGGGACATATCCTCACCAACAACCATGTGATCGATGGCGGGCAGAGGATTGAAGTCACCCTCGCCGATAAACACAAATACAAAGCCAGCATTGTAGGGGTCGATAAGGGGCATGATCTTGCTCTGTTATTGATCAACGCCCCGAACCTGACCCCGGCGACCCTATCAGAATCGAACGGCCTCATCGTGGGGCAGCGCGTGTATGCGATTGGCAATCCATTTGGTCTGTCCGGTACGATGACTCGCGGCATTATCTCGGCGATACGGTCGATTCATGGTCCGCAGAACAATCCGATTGAAGACGCCATTCAGACGGATGCGAGCGTTAATCCCGGCAACTCAGGTGGACCTCTTCTCAATTCGCGCGGAGAGGTGATCGGCATTACAACGCTGATCGCTTCGAACGGGGCGGATCAATCCTCTGGTATCGGTTTCGCGATTCCGATCAACACGGCCAAGGCATTCATCGACGACTTCGCTCGATATGGCCGCGTTCGTCGCCCTGCTCTCGACATTTCTACGTTGCCGATTGGTCCTGATATCGCGGAGCAGATCGGTCTTCCCTCGGACTACGGCATTCTTATAGAGCGGGTACTTCCCGGTGGCGCCGCCGAGAAGGCCGGGCTCAAGGGGGGGACACAGCGTGCCTACCAGGGCAACACCCCGGTGATGCTTGGCGGTGACCTCATCGTGGCGATCGACGGACAGGACGTCCAATCGGCTCAGGACCTCTCGGGTGCCCTAAACTCGCATCACGCTGGGGATACCGTGACACTCTCGATCTTCCGCGGCAGACGCCGCATGGACGTTCGCGTCACCTTGAGCGATGCGAGAGATGTGCCGACCGGTCCGCAGGCGTAGACGTGTTTCGGGCTCGAGCGAAGGAGTGTTGGACACAACTGACTGGCGCGGCAAGTCAATCGCTGCATCTTGATCCCATTCTTGTCGTCTAATAGACAGGTGACTCCGCAAGAACTTCAGACCGATTCTCCAGCCACCTTCAAGGCCTCCAGCGAGACCTCGATCCTCATCGAAGCGGCTGTTCCGATTAGTAACTGCCCCGAGTGTTCGCTGTGGCTTCCTCCCGGCACGCTGCAATGCCCGGAATGTCACATGATTATTTATAGTGCGCACCTGCATCGTATCGCCACGGCCGCCGCGCAGCAGGAGGCGGCGTCGGAGTGGGGCCCGGCGCGCGCGACATGGCAGCAGGCGCTTGCCTGGCTTCCACCTGAGTCGTCCCAGGCTAAATCCGTGTGCGATCACATCGCCCAGATCGACGCCCGTTTCCGGTCAGAAGACGAGCGGAAGGCTCGCTGGACCAAGCGGCTTGGCCCGCTCGCGCCGATTGCCTTTTTTCTGCTAAAGGCAAAGACGTTTCTCTTCGCGATCTTCAAGCTGAAGTTCCTTTTCAGCTTTCTGGCGTTCTTCGGAGTGTACTGGGCGCTGTTCGGCTGGCGATTCGGGTTGGGATTCACCAGCGCGATCCTCATCCACGAGATCGGCCACTACATCGCCGCGCGGCGCTACGGTCTCAAGGTTGATCTGCCGCTCTTTATCCCTGGTCTCGGTGCCTATGTGCGGTGGTATCACGAGGGTGTCTCTGTTGAGATTCTCTCGGGTATTGCCCTTGCGGGTCCGCTGTTCGGACTCTTTACCGCTGTCGGCTTCGTGACTCTTGCTCATGTTTACAGCTCGCAGCTTTTCCTGGCGTTAGCATACTCGGCGGCATTTCTTAACTTGTTCAATCTTGTCCCGGTGCTCGGGCTTGATGGTGCACAGGCCACTTTCGCTCTCAACCGGTTGCAGCGGTACCTGCTCATCGTGACGTCGGTCCTGCTTTATGCGCTGCTACGGGAATGGGTCTTTCTCGCTATCGCTGCAGGGATGACATGGCGTGCTGTTCGCGGTCCTTCGCCGGAGCAGCCAAGCAGCCGCGCAATGATCGTTTTCACTCTGCTGCTCTTTGCGCTGGGAGCAATCATGTGGGCTGCTCCCGACCTCACACGCGGAAACTACGGCATGTTCAACAGCTAGGTGAGCCGGATGTACCGGCGGCCGACGGCTGTATAGTCGCCGCTGACTACGCGGCGGATTGCCTCGGGGTATGCCTTGTGCTCCTCGACAAGGATCCGTGCCGAGAGCGTCTCGGTTGTATCCTCGTCCAGCACATCCACGGTCCGCTGGAGCACGATGACTCCGTGATCCACAGCTTCATCGACGAAATGGACGGTGCAGCCAGCTACTTTGACGCCGAAGTCGAGCGCTGCTTGTTGGACATCAAGCCCCACAAAGGACGGCAGGAGCGATGGGTGGATGTTGAGGATAGCACCCGGGAACGCTCCGACGAAATCCGGGGTCAGGACTCGCATGTATCCGGCAAGGCAGACAAGTTCAACGCGAGCCCCGCGTAGCGCCTGGATCATCAGCGCATCATGCTCGGCCCGCTTCATGCCCTTGGAAATGATTGCGCGGGCTGGGATTCCCATTGCGCGGGCGGCTTCGAGACCACCGGCGTCCTCCCGGTTTGAGAGAACGATCGCGATCTCGACATGGGGTAGAGACCCGTCTCGAATAGCTTCGGCAATGGCCACGAAGTTCGATCCACGCCCGCTTAACAGGATTCCGATCCGCGTCATCCGGTGTAGCTGACCTTCCGTTCGCCGCGTACCACGCGTCCTAGGATGCAGTGCCGCTCGTTTGCCCGGTTAAGGACAGCTTTAGCCTTCTTCACCTTTTCGGCCGGAACAACGCAGATGAGGCCAATGCCCATGTTGAAAGTACGGAGCATCTCGTCCTTTTCGACGTTGCCGAGTTCCTGGAGATGCTCGAAAAGGGGCGGAACCTGCCAGGAGGCGAGATCGATGCTCGCGCCCATCCCCTTCGGCAGGATTCTCGGCAGATTCTCCGTGATCCCTCCGCCGGTGATGTGGGCCATGCCGCTCACAACTTCGGACGAGCAGAGCTTCTTGATGATGGCGAGATAACTGCGGTGCGTGCGCATCAGCGCCGCGCCGGTCTTATCCTTCAACTCGTTGACGTATTGATCCGGACCGTACTTCGCGACCTCGAACAGGAGCTTGCGGGCCAGCGAGTAGCCATTGGTGTGTAGACCGTTCGACGGAAGACCGATCAGCACATCGCCGACTTCGATGGTCGAGCCCGTGATGATCTTGTCGCGGCTGACCGCACCGACGATGAAACCGGCAAGGTCGTACTCGCCATCCGAGTAGAAGCCGGGCATCTGGGCAGTTTCGCCGCCGATGAGGGCGCATCCGTTTGCGCGGCAGGCTTCCGAGATACCCGTTACCACAGTCTCGATGATGGCTGGATCGAGCGCGCCGGTCGCGAGGTAGTCGAGAAAGAAGAGGGGTGTTGCGCCCTGCACCGCGATGTCGTTCACACAATGGTTGACGAGGTCCTGACCGACGGTGTGGTGGATGCCAAGCTCGAAGGCGACCTTTAGCTTGGTTCCGACGCCATCAGCGCTCGAGACGAGGACGGGATTGGGGAACTTCTCGAGGTCGAGGCCGAAGAGACCACCGAAGCCGCCGATCTCACTGAGGACGTTCTTGTTGAACGTCTTGCGGGCGAGCATCTTGATGCGCTGCTTGCTGCGGTCGCCGCTTGAGATATCCACGCCCGCGTCGGCATAGCTGACCGATGCCTTCTTTGCAGGAGTCTTCTGTTCCTTGGCCGGAACGATCTCAAGGGTCTGCGCGCTGGCGGCGCGACGCTCCATCTTCCGTCTCTCTCGCTCGCCTATCTTTCCACCTTCCGCGGGACCGCGGGTTCCGTGGACAACCGTTGCGTCACCGGGACCGCGTCCGTCTCTTGGGCGGATCGCTGGGACGTGGCCGCTGGGACCGACGCTCCAGATCGCGCCGAAGTCAGTGATGTCATCGAAGTCTGTGGGATAAAGGGGCTTGAATACGCCTGCGTCGACGTCGGGTGTCTCGGTACCAGTGGCTGCGGACTGTTGCTCAGAGCCGGTCGTCTTCTCGGTTTGAACATCAGGTGGCGGCAGTGTCTCGTCCGGCAAGGTCTTGCTCCAGTGGCTGATCGCGGTGAATGTTTGGAGATGCCAGTCTAGCAGGGGTGCTTTCAACAACCTCAATTTGCTCTCGTTCGCCTTCTTGTCTTCCCGTATCGCCGGGGTTTGGTCGCTCACTGAAAATATCCTCCCATGATCCTGATAGGGAGAGCAAAGCGCTCGGCGTTACAGGGAAATTGTCTGGTTGTCCGACCTATACTGGTACGAATGTCATCTTCCAGTTCACGCGTTCTTACCCGTTCCAGGGCGTTGCAACAGCGAGCGGAGTCCTTTCTGCCGGGTGGTGTCGATTCGCCGGTCCGGGCGTTCCGGGCGGTTGGCGGCGATCCGCCGTTTGTCGAGCGTGCGGATGGTGCTTATCTCTACGATGCAGATGGGAACCGATACCTGGACTTCTTCGGTTCCTGGGGACCGATGATCCTGGGGCATGCGTTTCCTCCGGTTACGGAGGCGATTCAGTCTGCCGCGGCTCGTGGAGCGAGCTTTGGGGCGAGTCATGCGGGTGAGGCGGATCTGGCGGAGTTGGTGCAGCGATGCTTTCCGTCGGTGAAGAAGATGCGGTTCGTCAGCTCAGGGACCGAGGCCTGCATGTCGGCGATTCGGCTCGCGAGGGGATTTACGGGACGATCGTTCGTGATCAAGTTCGAGGGCTGCTATCACGGACATGCGGATGCTCTGCTGGTGAAGGCTGGTTCGGGCGTCGCGACGTTTGGGATTCCGGGTTCGGCTGGAGTTCCTGCCGAGACGGCGATGCATACCTTGGCACTGCCTTACAACGATCTGGCTGCTGTTGAGCTTGCGTTCGAGAATCATCAGGATCAGATTGCCTGCATCATCGTGGAGCCGGTGGTGGGAAATGCCGGAACAATTTTGCCGGCGGCCGGGTATTTACAGGGTCTTCGTGAGTTGGCTACCAGGTATGGTGCGCTTCTGATTCTGGATGAGGTGATGACGGGGTTTCGGTTGTCGCTTGGTGGGGCGCAGGAGCTTTATCGGATCGAGCCGGATCTGACGACGCTGGGAAAGATCGTTGGCGGTGGACTGCCTTGTGGAGCGTTCGGCGGGCGGGAGGATGTGATGAACTTCCTCGCTCCGCTTGGGCCGGTGTACCAGGCCGGGACGCTCTCGGGGAATCCGCTGGCGATGGCGGCCGGGATCGCGCAGCTTTCCCACCTGATCGCACATGCGGATGTGATCTATCCGCATCTGGAGATGACGACGCGGTCGATCGCGGAGGGCGTCGCGGCGCTGGCTGCCGAGGTTGGGATCTCGATTACGACTAACCGGGTCGGGTCGATGTTTACGTGGTTCTTTACGCCGATGCCAGTTGAGGACTTTGCGCAGGCTGCGATGTCCGATACGGCGGCGTTTGCGCGTTTTCATCGGGCTATGCTCGATGCGGGAGTGTGGCTTCCTCCTTCGCAGTACGAGGCTGCGTTTGTGTCGATGGCGCATGGGCCGGAAGAGGTGGCGTTTGCACTTTCGGCGGCTCGTCAGGCTTTAGCCGCGGTTTGGTGCCGCTGCGGGGGTACCCCCCCCTCCCCATAGCCTTGGCGTAAGTCTTTTTCTTGCAATGAGATGCGGGTGGTGATGGCCTGTAAATGACTCATTGCAGGGGACTTGCGTCCAAATATTAGTTATCAAAGGACTTAGGCCTGGAGGGGCAAATGCAAACGCAGATTCCCTTCGGGAATGACAACCAGAAAAGCAAGTGCAAACGCAGATTCCCTTCGGGAATGACAACCAGCAAGGCAAGTGCGAGTTCAGGAAGAGTCGTCCGGCCCTGGGGCGGCGAGTTCTCTCTTTTCCTTCTGCTTTAATTGTATCGAACTCACCATAACTAAAAGGACACTCTATTTTCCTTTTAGAATGAATAAGTTAAGCCGTTTAGGGGCTTGACAAGACTTTGGGGGTCAGGCGGACTCGCGGGGCTCCATCCAGAGGCGGCCTACGACGACCAGGACAGCGAGGAGGGCGGCGCAGACGGCGAAGACGTGGCGGACGCCTATGCGCTCGGCGAGTACGCTCGAGACGATCAGGCCCAGGATCTGGGCTCCGAAGATGAAGGACATGACGGTCGAGCCTACGCGGCCCATGAGGGGCGGCGGGGTCTCCTGCTGGATGAGGGTCTGGGCGGGGATGATGATGCCCGAGACGGAGAGGCCGATGGCGAAGTCTCCGGCGATCGTGGTCCAGAAGCGGGTGACGAGAGTGAGCAGGACGAGGCCGGCGGCGATTCCGGAGAGGCCTGCGTAGACGAGGTAGGTGTTCTTGACCTTCCTGGCGAAGACGGTGAGGCCGTTGATGCCGCAGAGCATGCCGATGCCGATGGCGGAGCTGGCGAAGCCGAAGGTGCGGGTAGAGGCGTGGAGGCTATCGCGGACGTAGACGGCGATGAGCGGGCCGAAGCAGCCGAGGACGAACATTCCGGAGGACAGGGCCAGCAGGGTGAAGAGAAGGGCCGCGTGATGGATGATGAAGTCGAAGCCCTGCTTCATGTCGAGCCAGATGCGGGTGACTCCGGTGGCTTCGGATGCGGCGGCGGGTGTCGCGGGCGTGACGGGAGCAGTGAGCTTGCCGAAGGCGACGCTGGCGATGAGGCATCCGGAGGCGACGAAGCTGACGGCGTCGGCGTAGTAGCAGCTTTTGGCTCCGAAGGCGGAGACGAGCATGGCGGCGACGAAGGGGCCGGCGATGCGCATCACGAACATGACCTGCTGCATGAGGGCGTTGGCGGAGCGGAGGCCGTGAAAGGGGACGATGGAGCGAAGGGCGACTCCCTGTGCGGGGCCGAAGAAGCTGGAGACGACGCTGATGGCAGCGAGGACGGCGTAGTAGTGGCTGACGCGGGTGGCGAAGAGGAGAAGCAGGACGAGGGCGGCGCGGATGAGGTCGCTGGCGACCATGGTGGGCTTGAGCGGCCAGCGGTCGACGAAGACTCCGGCGACGATGCCGAGGATGGCGATGGGGACGAGATAGGCGATCTGAACGCCGATGACCTGCTGGGGCGTGGCGGCCAGTTTGAAGGTCATGATGCCGATGACGGCGAAGAGCGCGAGGAAATCGCCAAAGGTGGAGACGATCTGGGCGTACCAGAGGCGACGCATCGCGGGGATGCGGAGGACCGCGCCCATGGAGAGAGGTTCGGGTGCCGGCGAGGTTGGAGCGGTGGCCATGGGTTTTGTGATCTTAGCGCGCGACCTAACTTGCGGTTTAGATGTGGACGGCGTGCGAGCGGCTCAGGTTTATCTCCGCGGGCGTTGAGACCGCACCGCAAGGGCCGGGGGTGCTCGCACCTGGCAGTGACGCTGATGCCCGTGTTAGCGGTGGTTAGCCGGGCTTGCCGAAAACAACGACTTTCGGGGAACGCCGAGCCGATTGCGTGCCCTCAGTCGGAGCTAAATGTCCAAACGAACATTGGACCCGGGAGCCAATATCGATTCGAAGCCAGCCCTAAAGTCCCTACTAGGCGTTTCTGATCGTAGGGCCGAGTATCGTCGCGAGTAATAATGGCTTGCTTTCAATCACATACGACGGTTGAGATAAATTGAGTGTTCTTGATGAAGGAATTGAGGCTCTGTGGGGACTGGTAATGGGAATATTGCTCATCCATAGTCCACGTAATGGTCCCGACTATCTTTGCCCAAAAGGAGTTTTCCTCATGCGCCCGATTCACCTTTATCTATCTATCTACTGCGTTGCTACCGTAGTGACGCTTACAACGCTTCACGTCTCAGCCCAGGAGCCCCGTCTGGGTGACGAACAGGCAATTAGGCAACGCTTCGCCGACCTGGACACAGCCTGGAGTCATCATGACGCTCAGCAAATCACCAATGCGCAGACGGCGGTAGCGGATGCAGATTACATCAACCTCACTGGCGGCTGGATAAAAGGTCGGGAACCTTTTGTGGGGGTCATGACCAAACTCCAGGCCGGACCGTTTCACGATATTCAGAGGCACACAGTTGTCGAGAAGATCCGCTTCATCCGTCCCGACGTCGCCGTTGTTATCACCACAAACGTCGATCGTCACGGCGATGGGCCACCCAGCGAATCACGAAGCACGTACATCTTGAGCAAAGAGGGAGGGCGCTGGCTTTTGAACTCCTTCCAGAACACTCAGGTCGCTGCACCTCCAGATGCGTCGCGACCTCCGCAAAGCACCCCTCGCACGCCACAGTAGAGGAGGTGATCGCTGAACCAATGCTTCCGGGTACATCGTCGCGCCCTGAAAACGGGGTTATGGGAAGCTGCATTGGTTCGGTGGCCTGTTGCCGACACAGTTTCCGAAAAACCGACTTTGCGGGAGTGACCCGCTCTCACCTTCTCCCAAACCAGACTCCTGTGCCTGAATCTGGGTCTCCGACTGTCCAGTACAAGCGATAGGGCTTTGAATGTCCTGCCAGCTCTAGCCCTGCATATGAACCGGTTTGGCACGAGCCAGGATGTTCGTCTGAAACAACCGTCAAGCGAATACCGTCATCATCAGGCCCTGCCCAGCTTCCTCTCCCAGAGAGGGTACAAGTGGATGTGCCGAAGTCAGCCGGTAGATTAGCAACTGTCATCGACCCATCTGCCTGCAAGGTTAGGCTGGCCGGAGCGGGAGGTCTGCTCTCGTCCAGATGGCGTTCAGATTCCATGTAGTGACCAACAAGCTCGTCGCGTGGTGGAACCCGCCATGGGCGGTTCCAGATCGCAGGAGGGCCAAACAAAGCCCCAGCCAAGTTATTCGCCATGAAGAAACCCATAAGCAAGACAGGCAAGGCGATGAGTCCAATTGGAACAAGCGCCAGCAACCACCAATTTGAGAACCGCTTGCCGAAAGCTTGCACAGAAGAAGTCTAAACGGCCCGCCTTATTCCACTCCCTGAAAACGGCGTTTTGACCAACTTCGGCTGGTCCGGAGTGCGTTGAAAATCGAAGTTGGCGACAGCACTGACTTCGCTCCAGTCTCCGCAGCAGTGGCTAACAATCCTCCCTCACACTGGTCAACGTTTGTCTTTGTAGCTCATTGGCAAGGCTAGCTCGAACTGCAAAGTCCCGGAGTGAACGGTTCCGATCCAGAAGATTTCATGAAAGGGCGGCTTGCCCTTCTCAATGGTGAAATCGTCATTAGGATTGTGGCCCGTGTATTCCGCAGACAAAGAGTAACGGCCAGCAGGAAGCTCCAAGGCAGCTATCTTTGGTTCGTAAGACCAGTAGTCCTCAAGATCAATCGCCGGTAGCTCGAAGGTGCCGCCGACCGGGAGCGTCACTGAATAAGCCCCCATCCTACCCGCGATATAGGCGGGATCTCGTTTCACCAGATGATGTACCCTGCCGTTTACGTCCGTGAGCGAAAACTTGATTTCACCGGCGTAGTCTTTTCCGCCGACGTTCAACCCAAGGTAAAGGATCAGCGGATGATTCGTCTTGTTGCGCATTTCGACCTTGAAAAGAGGCCCGGCAGTTTGCGCTCCACTGTCCCTAACAACTTCGATTTGGAGAGTATCGGGCGGCGTTTCCTGTCCGATGCTTTTTACCGAAACGAGAAGGGCGGCAACGAGAATCACGGCCAGGTGGCATCGGACGAGTAAACGCATATGGGCGTCATCCTTCAGCACGAATGATAAACAGCGTTTTCGACAACTTCGTTCCTCCTGGCCGTCCTGGGTCCTTGGCAGGCTGCGAACAGGACTTCGCGGGGTGTGGAATCATCAAGGAAGAGTTGCGCTGCGGGGCAGGGGGTGACGCCTATCTGTCCGCTTGAGGTATTTTTGCAGACGGAGCCCTGGGAGGACGATTGAAGACTCTGTTACGCGAGGCTGTCTTCGCGATGACCAAGTGGCGAATGGCCGGACTGTGTCTCGCTCTCATCCTGGCTTCCGGCTCGACGGAACTTCAGGCGCAGGCCCGGCCAGCGGTCTTCGACGCCACGCGGCTTGCTGTCCCGCGCGACCTCGATGACGGCTGGCTGGCGCAGCCCGGCGACAGTGCCTCCTATGCCGAGCCGGGTTTCGACGATTCCACGTGGGCTGCGTTCGACCTGCATCGTTCTCTTTCGGCGTTCCTTCACGGGGCGCATCCGCCGATCGTGTGGTATCGGGTCCGCCTGCGGGTCGATCCAGCCCAGACGGGTATCGCGTTGCGGGAAGAGACGCTCGCCCGCGCCTTTGAGATCTATGTGAACGGAGAACGGCTGATGGCCTCAGGCCAGGTCGCTCCGCTCCGCCCCTACACCTACAACGCCCCGATCCTTGTACGCATTCCGGATCGCATGGTCGCGACTGGGCACCTGGTTGTGGCGGTGCGCGCCGGCATCGCGAAGGAGGAGTGGGGCCTCGAATTTCCCGGACTCTCGACCGGTAATCTTACGCTCGGTCCGGACGGGGCACTGGCGGACAAGGACTGGCTCGAAGTTATTGGCGAGAATTTCGGGAGCATGGTGGATTCGGTTACCACGGTCGCCCTGGGTTTGGTTGCACTGGCGCTGTTTCTTTCTCAGCGGCGTCATCGCGAATACCTGTGGATCTTCGGCCTTGGGATGGTGTCGCTGGCTGAACTTCCTGTCCGGGTCATTTCCCTCTTTCATAACATTCCGATCGGGTGGCGATTCCTGAATGCCGGCTTCACGATCTTCTTGCCCTTTCTCACCGCCGCGATGTATTTCGCCTTCGTCAGTGTCAGGATCGGTCGGAAGTTCCGCGTCTTTCTGTGGATTGCAGGGCTGCTGAATGCTTACAGCAATCTGGCGAACCAGGGTCTTCTGCCAAACTTACCGGGCAGCTACGGGTTGCTGACCAATCTGTTGTTCGTGGCCCTGCTGGCGGCAGTGATTCCGATCGTTCTCGGAGTACATCTTCGTCGCGGCAACCGAGAGGCGGGCATCCTGCTCATCCCGGCGATTGCCTTCAGCCTGTATATCTACGCCAACTACGCGCTGGCGCTGCTGTTTAACATTCCGGGTTGGAGCGCGGCGGCGCGGCGCGGTCTAAATCTGATCCAGCGGTTTCCGGCGGGGCCCTTCGCGATCTCACTGAACGATGTTTCGGGGATTCTGTCGACGATCGCCCTGTCTATCATCATGGTGCTTCGCGCCAGCAGGACGAGCCGCGTGCAGGCGCAGCTCGAGGGCGAGCTGGAAGCCGCGCGCGAGGTGCAGCAGGTGATTCTTCCGGAGCAGATCGAGTTGGTGCCGGGCTTCGCGATCGAGAGCGTCTATGTCCCGGCGCAACAAGTTGGCGGCGACTTTTTCCAGATCGTGCCAATTGCTGGCGGGGGACTGCTTCTGGTGATCGGCGATGTGGCCGGGAAAGGCCTGCCGGCGGCCATGCTGGTGTCGGTTGTCGTCGGCGCCATCCGCGCCACGGCGGAGTTTACGCACAATCCTCAAGAGATCCTGGCGAGCCTCAATGAACGTCTGCTGGGACGGTCGCGAGGAGGATTCTCGACGGCGCTGGCTGCGTATTTCTCGCCGGATGGTTTTGTCGAGATAGCCAATGCGGGCCATCTGTCTCCTTACATCGACGGACAGGAACTGGACCTGGAGGGCGCGCTGCCGCTCGGAATCCTGAGCCGCTCGGCGTTTCCGGTGAGGCGCGTGCTCCTCCCGGAAGGCAGCCGAGTCACCTTTTATTCCGACGGCGTCGTCGAGGCACAGAATGGCGAGGGAGAACTGTTCGGGTTCGATCGCAGCCAGAAGATTGCAACCCATCCGGCGACTGAGATCGCTGCCGCGGCCAAGCACTTCGGCCAGTCGGATGATATTACCGTCGTGGCCATCACGAGGACGACCCCTGTGGCCATCCACGTTGCCGCCTGACCCCAATAAAAACAGGCTTTCAACGGGTCTTAATGGGAGCAGGTGACATGGTAGGGGCCAAAGACGTTACACTCAAACGCGTGAAAACGAAGATCCTGTTTGTCTCTCTCCTGGCGACCTCGCTCGCCTCGCCGCTCTTCGCGCAAGATGTGAAAGAGTTCCTCGGTCGTTGGGATATGACGGTCACTCCCGCCACCGGCAAACCGTATCCGCAATGGATCGAGCTTACGGAGGACGGCGGGAAGATCGAAGGCCGGGTTCAGCCGCGGGGTGGTGCATGGCATCCGATCACGGACGCTCATATCGCGTCGGGCAAGCTGGTTGTTGTCGTTGGGGATGCGGGGGCGGGCTCGGCGCTTACGTGGGAGCTCACGTCTCCGAGCGCGGGCAAGCTGGCGGGCGTCGAGAAGAAGGGTGACGTTGACGGGCCGATGCTCGCCGGGGTGAAGGCGCCCCTGATCGATCGGCCAGTGCCGAAGGAGTGGACCAAACCCAGGGCGCTCTTCGACGGCAAGGACCTCAAAGGCTGGGAGCCGATCGGCAATGTCGAGAACAACAAGTGGGTGGCCCGGGATGGGGAACTGGTGAATGACAATCCGGAGGTGCCCGGTCAGCGGGGGCATGGGGCTGCCAACATCATGACCACGGAGAAGTTCCAGGATTTCAAGCTGCATATCGAGGTGAACTGCCCGGAGGGTGGAAACAGCGGCATCTACCTGCGCGGACGGTACGAGTTGCAGGTGGGGACCGAAGGCGGCAAGCTGCCATCGCATGAGATGGGCGCGATCTACAGCTACTTTCCGCCGCCAGAGGGTGCGCAGAATGGTCTGGGAAAGTGGACGACCTTCGACGTCACGCTGGTGGGCAGGCATGTAACGGTTTTGCGCGATGGCAAGATGTATCACGACAACGTCGAGATTCCCGGGCCGACCGGGGGAGCGCTGGATAGCAATGAGGCTGAGCCTGGGCCTTTCTACCTGCAGGGGGATCACCACGGGGTGATCCAGTACCGGAATATCACCATCTCCGTTCCAAAGAAGTAAGGTCCGGATGAAGGCGTGGGTTCGGGCCGGTGTGGATATACTTCTTCACAACGCCATCATGAAGCGCCACGTCCTCATCTTCGGTGTCGTCGGCGGCGTGCTGATCGCCACGCTGCAGTACACCGAATACCGATTCATCGTCATCGAGCACTCCGTCGAGCTGTACGGTGCGCTTGTGGCTTTGCTGTTCTCGGCTTTTGGGATCTGGCTTGGCCTTCGCATCACGCGTGGCCGTGAGACCATCCGGGAAACGGTCGTGGTGAGGGAGGTGGTTGTGCCGGCTCAGGCCCCTGCTGCCGAACCGTTTGCTCCCGATACTGCTCAGCAGCAGACCACCGGCATCACGGCGCGCGAGCTTGAGATTCTCAACCTGGTCGCGCTGGGGCTGAGCAATCGCGAGATCGCGAGGCAGCTCTTCGTCTCGGAGAACACAGTCAAGACACACTGTGCCCGCGCTTTCGACAAGCTTGGAGCCGCGCGCCGGACCCAGGCTGTTCTCCGGGGCAAAGAACTGGGGCTCCTGCCGTGAAGGCGTCACCCGAAAGTACGATTTTGGCTGCGTTTCCGCAAAATCACTCGAAAGAATGACGACTTTCGGGCATGTTTGATCGCATCGTGACTCCAGTCGCACCCGCACCGGGACTTTCATCAGGAGGCTCATATGAAGAAAACCGTCCTCACCTTCGGGCTCATCTCCGGCGTCATGATCTCCGTCCTGATGGGCACCTCGCTGATCTTCGCGAGCAAGCTTGGCTCAGCCCACAGCATGGTTCTCGGCTACACCAACATGGTGGCGTCATTCCTACTGGTCTACTTCGGAGTCCGCAGCTACCGCGACAACACGCCTGGGGGCCAAATCTCCTTTGGGCGGGCCTTTGCCTGCGGCATCCTGATCACGCTCATCTGCAGCGTCTTCTACGTCGGGATGTGGGAGATTCTCTATTTCAACTTCATGCCCCACTTCATGGACAGCTACTTCGCCGCGCAGATTCACATGGTCCAGTCCTCGGGACTTGACCCGACCGCCGCAGCCGCTAAGGTCGCTGCCATCCAGCGCTCTCAGCAGCTCTACCAGAACCCTTTTGTGAACATGGCTTACACCTTCATGGAGCCTCTGCCGGTCGGCCTTATCATTACTCTGATCTCGGCAGCCATCCTTCGCCGCAAGGGCGCCGCTGAACCGTCTGCCGCTATGATGACAACAAATCAAGAGGCCGGGGCGTAGCCCGAGCCTCCCGTCCGCCACCCACTCAATCTGGATAACAAAGGTTTCCCTGGAGAAAGCATGGCTTCCATCACTGGATTTGGCGGTATCTTTTTGCGAGCGAACGATCCGAAGGCCCTGTATGCCTGGTACGAGCAGCATCTCGGTCTGACAAAGCCCGACGGAGCCTTTGCGTTTCCTGTGCCGACGCAACATCCCCAGATTGTCTTCTCCCTTTTCAAACAGGACAATGACTACTTCCCGCCGGCCCAGAAGGCGATGCTCAATCTACAGGTAGATGACCTGGATGGCGTGATGGACCGTTTGATCGCGGAAGGTGTCACGGTCGATCCGGAACGGGCGAGCTATGACTTTGGAAAGTTCGGGTGGCTGACGGATCCGGAAGGAAATCGTGTCGAGCTGTGGCAGCCCGCCTAAGCGTATCGATGCGAGGCTGGCTGGAACTTCTGTCATGCGTTGTGTCCGCGATCGAGCTCCCGGTCGAAGAAATTCGCCATATAACCCCAGGCTTCGTGCTACTCGGGCAGCGTGTCGTTGTTCCAGAAGCAATGCGGGGGCAATCCGATGACATCACAGTCGTGGCCATCACGAGGGCGGCCTCAGTAGCAATCGATGCAGCTGCGTGAAAGACTGAGCGAACTGAGAAGAGTTGCGCCCGGAACTGAACTGGGCCAGCAGCGCAGTCGATATATCCGGATGGCAGATTTGCCACTCGGAGGCGCTTCATGACGGTCGAAGATCGTTACATGTTCGGAGCGGCGGCTTTCATGATCCTCACCTCGGCTGCGTACCTGTTGCTGGCGGGTCGTTAGACGCCAAGTATCGCCGTACCTCGCCCACGGGTGCCCGCGGGGGGCCGTTTGTTGTCACGGGACGGACATGCGCGTGTCGGACCAGTCGATGACGAGTTTCCTCTCCGCGAAGAACCAGCGGTGGTCCTGGCGAAGGAACTGATCGTAGTAGCGGATTCCCAGGGTCTGGCATTTGCGCTGCTCGTTTGCCCCTGTGAATTGATGGACCAGGCAATATGTCTCACCGATGGCGTGATCGCCCTGGATCACGGCGTCGCTCTGACCATTCATGTGTAAGGTGACCGTGAAGGTGTTGAGGACAGCAAGGGCCGTGCGGATGGCGGTTCTGCCCTTGATCGTCGAGTGTGGCTCGTGGGTTTTGGGATCTCCTTCGTAGTTCAGGATGGCCCCGTCGGGGACGAAGAGGTTTGATTGCTGCTCAGCGAGGCGCCTGTCGGCGCAGTGCGCCCAAGCGTCGACGAGCCGACGGAGGGCGAGGCGGTCGGCGGCTTCGCCTTTCAGTGCTGTCGCGAGGATTGAGGTGTCGTACAGATTGTCGAAGGAGAGAGGCGACGATGTCGTCGGGTGCGGGTGGGCCCCCGCTTGTTGGCCGAGAGTGTCAACATGAGAGAGACCAGCCGTGAGAGCTGAAGTGGCTGCCGTTACTGCGGTTGCGAGAAAATTGCGTCGGCCGGTCTTCGATTCACCTTGCATCTGTCGCCTCCGTGTTTTGTCTCTATTGTTGGTATCGCCTGCTTAGCGTCCTAACTCCCGGTCGAAGAAGTTCGCCATGTATCCCCAGGCTTCGTGTGACTCCGGCAGGGTGCTGTTGTTCCAGAAGCAATGCGGGAGTCCTTCGAAGACGATGAGTTGCGACTGGTTTCCGGCACGGATAAAGGCGCGGCTGAGGGAGCTTGTCGCGCTGAGGAGGAGATCGCGCTCGCTGGTGAGGAAGAGCGTTGGCGGCATGTCGTGGAGGTCCGCGTACATGGGCGACAGGACGGGATCGCGCGGGTCGGTCTTCCCGACGTAGTCGGTGTCGAGGGTGCCGTCCATGATGGGGACGTAGCCGCGTAGGCCGTCGGTGTTGTAGAGGGAGCGGGAGTCGCCTCCGTCGGCCATGCTGGCGGGGGCGGAGAAGGGGCCGAGGGCGGCGGGCATGGGGAGCTTGAGCTGCTTCATCTTGACCGCGGCCTGCAGAGTGAGGCCGGCTCCCGCGCTGCTGCCGAAGATGCCGATGCGGTTGGGCCTGTAGGTTTTGAGGAGCTCGCGGTAGACGGCGATGACGTCGTCCACGCCGGCGGGGAAGGGATGCTCCGGGGCGAGGCGGTAGAGGAGACTGACGACGCGTACGCCGGTGAGGCCGGCTACCGGGATCGATTCGGAGTAGGAGCCGGAGTCGGCGTTGAAACCGCCGCCGTGGAGGCAGATGAGGACGCGGTCTTTGTGCTTCAGGGTGGTTGGGGTGACGTCGTGGACGGGGACGCCTGCTAGCGTGGTGTCCTTGATGGTTCCGGGGAAGAGCTTCAGCAGCTCGTCGCGGTGGCGGGCCTGGGAGGCGTCGAGTGCGGTGCGGCGCTGCTCGATGGTCTGGGGGACGTTTGCGTCGGTGGCGAGGGGGCGGCTGAGCCATGCCGTGGCCTCGGGACTCAGGCTTTGCGGAAGGGGAATGACGCGCTGCATGCGGACGGTTCCGTCGGCTTCGGTGACGGCGTGGTTTTCGGTGATTCTGGTTGCGGGGTTCTCCTGGGCGGCGGCTACGAGGGTGATCGAGAAGAGCGCGAAGGCAGCACGACGTATCATCGGTTGAGTCTCCGCCAACCACTATCGCAGGTCGCGAGACTTTCCGGCAGGATCGACCGTCTGCCTATCGACACTGCGTGTGCTCAACGATGAAACAGAAGTGTTGTACAAAGGATGCTGGTCGAGGCGCGTCCATCCTAGCGGATCCGGTCTCTGATTGCGTCCAACGAGTATCGCTAACGCCGTACCAATCCGTATGGATCGAGGGAAAAGATATGAAGCAGATCGTGATCGCGGGAGTTTTTCTGGCTCTGGCCGCGACCCAGGTAAAGGCGCAGATCAATGCGGGCGAGCAGAAGCCCGAGGCGGATGTTCCGTTTACGCTGACGCAGGTGACGACGTTGAACCTGCCGTGGCGGATTGCATTCCTGCCGGACGGGCGGATGCTGATTACCGAGAAGGTTGGACCGATCTGGGTTGTGACGCAGACCGGAGAGAAGACGCCGGTGGCGAATGCTCCGGCGGTTCTGGCCCGGGGACAGGGCGGCATGCTGGGGATCTACCTCTCGCCGCACTATGCGAAGGACCACTTTGTGTACCTCACGTATTCGGAGCCGGGTGAGGGCGGGTCGAGCCTGGCGCTGGCGCGGGCGAAGCTGACGCTTGGGCAGGGCTCGGCGAGCCTCGACGACCTGAAGGTGATCTGGCGGGATGGCGAGCGGGGCCAGGGCGGGCAGTTCGGGGCGGCAGTCGCGTTCTCGCCGGACTCGAAGTACCTGTATCTCACGGTTGGGGATCGGCAGAGGATGACACCGGCCCAGGATCCGAACCAGCCTCTGGGCAAGATCCTGCGGCTGACGCTCGATGGAAAGCCTGCCCCGGGGAACCCGATGGCGGGCAAGACGGGTGCGGCGAGCGTGCCGGTGATCGATCCGCCGGACGATACCGAAGCGGCGAAGACGGCTCCTGTGGTGAAGACGTATACGTTTCCGGGGCCGAACCTGACGCAGTCGGAGACGTGGAGCATGGGGCACCGGACGCCTTACGGGCTGGCCTTTGCACCGGACGGCAAGCTTTGGGAGATGGAGCATGGGCCGAAGGGCGGGGATGAGCTGAACCTGATTCTGCCGGGGAAGAACTATGGGTGGCCGCTGGCTTCGTACGCGGTGAACTATAACGGCGTGCCGATTCCGAGTCCGGATACGCGGCCTGATTTGACCAAGCCGGTGATCTACTGGACGCCGATTATTGCTCCGGGCAACCTGATGTTCTACAAGGGCTCGATGTTTCCGCAGTGGAACGGGTCGGCGCTGATCAGCGGGCTGGCTTCGAAGGCGATTCTTCGAGTTACGTTCGATGGCAAGGGTGGGGCAAAGCCTGCCGAGCGTTGGGAGGTTGGGCACCGGATCCGGGATGTTGAAGAGGCTCCGGATGGGGCGCTCTGGCTGCTTGAAGATGCTCGGGGCGGTGGGGTGTTCCGGGTTACGCCTAAGTAGGTTGTTCCGATTCGGGTAGCGGGAGGAGGGCCGGTGGTTTCGGTCCTCCTTTTTGCGTTATGAGGCTTCACTTTACCTTGCCAGCGGTGTCTTCGAGGATGACGTTGGACAGGATGGCGGTGTCGGCTTTGGCGGGAAGGTGGGAGCAGAAGCCTATGCCGACGTAGAACGGGCCTTCGAAGGGGAGTTTGAGGGGTGGGCCCAGCTGGTGCATGGGTTCGCCCTGGAAGCTGACGTAGAGGGCGATCTCGTCTCCATGCTTCTCGATGCCGATGCGTTTGGCGTGGACGTTGTTGAGCGTGCCTCCGAAGCGAAAGGACATGTCCTTCATCTGCTGGTTGGTTTCGGGACGCCAGGCGAGGTGAATCATGCCGGTTCCGTGCTCGCCGGCCACGGCTTCCTTGGCGTCGTCGTCGAGCGACTGGCGGATGACGATGACGACCTTGCGATCGCCGTAGCCTTCGGGGTTCGGAAAGGAAAGATCGGTGGCTAGGGAGAGGTCGCCGGAGACCTTTTTCCAAAGATAGCGGAACTCGTCGCGGGAGTACCAGATGTTGTAGCCGGCGGAGGTGATGGTGTAGGTTTTGCCCGCCGGATCGAAGGTGGAGTTGCCGGGGACGACGGCGGCGCCGATGTCGGACTGGCCCTGGAAGATGCCGATGGGCTCGGCCAAGGTGCGGGTGGGGCGGTGGAAGTCGGCGGGTGGGGGGACCTGATTGTGCGTGGCGGAGCCGGGCTGGGCCCAGTCGGGGACGGTTTGGGCTGAGAGTGGGTGGGTGCGGGCGGCGAGAAGGATTGCGAGGAGCGCGATGCTGTGAGGTCGCATAGCGAGCCACTTTAGCAGGCAGCGGATTAGCTTGTTTTCTTTACCTGGAAGGCGATCTGCCATGGTGTTGGAAGCATGGATGTTTGCTCGGCTACGGCACGGAGTTGGACCTGGGAGGGCTGTTCGGGGAACTCGGCGGGGATGTATGCGGACTGGGCGGCGGCTACCGGGACGGCGAAGAGGTTTTGTGCAGGCTCGGATGCGGTTTGCAGGGTTGCGGGTAGCAGGGTGTTCCTGGGGTGGAGTTCGTTGAAGTAGCCGGGGTTCACGGCTGAGGGAGCTCCGAGGAGCCAGGGGCCGTAGGTGAAGAGTTGGCCCTTGTTGCCGGGAGAGGGGGTCTGCTTCTTCTCCATGGCATAGGTGATCGTGATGGTGTCGTTGGGGGTGAGGTTGGAGACGGTGAGGCCCGGGACGGGGTGGCCGTTTCGGTCGAGATGGATGGTCTCAGCCCAGGCGGGTTGGCGCACGGTGAGTCTCTGGCCGGCGGGGGACTGTTTTACTTTCAGTTGGATGGTTCCGTCTTGCGCGAGGCTTGATTTTGCTTCGACGTGAAGACCGGCCTGGGTGAAGGTGCTGTCTACGGGGAGGTCGTAGAAGAGGCTCTGGCCGGTGGAGCGGAAGGCGGTGCGGTGGACGTCGGGGAAGGCGCGCAGGCCGTGCAGGGTGCAGCACCACCAGGCGCGGACCGAGACAATTTGCGGGATGCCGGACTCGTCGAGGGTGGCATGGCCGAAGTCTCCGGTGGAGAACTGGTTCATGGAGAACTCGTTGAAGAGGATGTGCTCGGCTGTGTCGAGGTACTTTGGGTTGGCGGTGGCGCGCCATAGAGATAGGTTCAGGCGTAGCCAGTCGCACTCGGCGCAGCCTTCGGTGCGGAGGCGCTTGGGAGACCAGGCTTCGGGGACGCCGCCGGTGACGAGGACGTCGCCGGAGTTCATGACGCTGAGCCAGCCGTCTTCGGCGCGGCGGAGGTGGGTGGAGTCGTGCGTGGCCTGGTAGAGGTCAACTGTGCCACGCAGGCTGCAGAGATAGCCGTGGACGTGGTCCGAGGGGCGGCGCTCGATGCGTTCGGAGATGGCGGCGCAGAGGTCTTTGTAGCGATCGTCGTGGGTGACGGCGTAGAGGGCGGCGAGGCCTTCGGTCTGCTGGGTCCAGCAGATGTAGCTCGAGGCGAAATGGGCGGCGCCGAAGTCATCGGCCATCTTTTTTGAGTTGAACTCAGGTCCGATGCGGACGAGGAAGTCTCCGAGCTTTCGGGCTGAGGCAAGGGTGGCGGGATCTTTGGTGAGGGAGTGGTACTCCATGAGGCCGACGAGGAGGCGTCCGTTGCCCCAGAGGAGGGCGAGGTCGCGGTCGGTGGGCTGGTCGTAATGGAAGGCAGAGCCGAAGTAGCCGTCGGGATGCTGGGCGGCGATGACGCGATGGACGACTTCGTCGAGGATGGGAAAGGGGGTGCCGTACTCGGATGAAGCGGAGGCGAGGGCACCGACCCAGCGTCCGGAGACGTCGCCGGAGAACTCGGTGAAGCGACGACCAGGGGTGGCGTGGATGTCTTCGAGGAGGAAGTCGGGGGTGTAGGCGGGGTTCGAGCCGTGCAGAACGCGGTTTAGCGTGAGATGGAAACGGTCGGATTCGGGGGTGGCTGTGCTGGCGGGAGGGTGTTTGTCCGCGAAGGCGAGGGATGGGGTGAGCGGGATCGCTGCCAGCGTACCTAGAAAGCTTCTGCGGTTCATCCATTGCTCCGGGGTGCGATGCTGCCTGGCCGCGTGTGATTTGCGGCGCGTCCAATCTTATCCAATCCATGAAAGCGCTTTCAGCATTAGTTCGGAAAGCGTATTCTCATCGCAATTTCTTTATGCGAATTCTCCTGTCGGTTCTAGCCTCTGCTCTTCTGTTCTCTTCCGCCGCGTTGTTCGCCTCCGAGATGCCACACGTTGAGAAGACCCCCAGCGGTTCTTACCGGCTGATGGTGGATGGGCAGCCTTTCCTGATTCTTGGGGCGCAGGTGCGGAACTCCTCGGCGTGGCCGGAGCAGTTGGAGAAGGCGTGGCCGCTCTATAAGGAGCTTCACGCCAATACGGCTGAGATCCCGGTGTATTGGGAGGTCATCGAGCCGCAACCAGGGAAGTTTGACTTCAGCTCGGTCGACAGGATCGTTGACGGGGCGCGCAAGAATAACCTGCGGCTTGTGCTTCTCTGGTTCGCGACATGGAAGAACGGCGAGATGGACTATGTGCCGCAATGGGTGAAGGATGATTCGGCGCAGTTCCCAAGGATGCGCGACAGGGCAGGCGACCAGATACGGGTGCTTACGCCTATCTCCGAGACCACGCGAAATGCCGACGCGAAGGCTTTTGCGGCGTTGATGCGGCACCTGAAGGAAGTCGATTCGGAGCAGCACACCGTGATCATGATGCAGGTCGAGAATGAGCCGGGGTCGCTCGAGAGTGATCGGGACTACTCGCCCGAGGCGAATAAGCTTTTTGCCGGGGCGGCTCCGGGCAAACTCATCCAGGCGCTTAAGAAGAAGCCTGGGACGTGGCTTGAGGCGTTTGGCCCGGAAGAGGCGAATGAGGCGTTCGCCGCCAACTATATTTCGACTTACATCAATGCGGTCGCTGCCGCGGGGAAGGCGGAGTATCCATTGCCGATGTATGTGAATTGCTGGCTTCGGGAGCGCAAGACCTTCGAGCGGCCGGGAGATGCTTACCCGAGCGGCGGCGCGACCTCGAACGTGCTGGATCTTTGGAAGGCAAATACCCCTTCGCTCGATGCGATCGCGCCGGATAACTACGTTCTCGACTACGTGGGGTATCGGGATATTCTGCGGAAGTACAGCCGGCCGGATAACCCGCTGTTTGTGCCGGAGACGATGCTTGGGCCTTTGTCGGCGAGATATATGTTCTATGCCATCGGGGAGTACCATTCGCTGTCGTTCGCGCCGTTTGGGCTCGATGCGAGGGTGACGGCGGACTCCGGGATCAAGCAGGAGGATGTGTTTGGAGGGCTTGCGGCAAACTTCAAGCTCTTTGCTCCCGCCGTTGGGGAGATATCGAAACTGCAGCAGAAGAACGCTATCAAGGTCGCGGTGGAAGAGGACCAGATCACCGACCTCTGGCTTCCGTTTGCGAAGTTCGATTCGGTGGTGACGTTTGGTACTCCGAAGCCGGGGTATGGCGGGCTGTTCGGCACGGCTACGAAGAACAGGACGGGTAGGGCGATGGTCGCGGAAGTTGCGCCGGATGAGTTTTTGATCTGCGGCTTCGATTCACTGGTGCGGTTCATGCCACGGCGTGGATCGGAGCTGAGGAAGGCACAGTTTCTGTCGGCTGAGGAAGGCTCTTACGTCGATGGGAAGTGGCAGACGAGCCGCTTGCTCAATGGGGATGAGGTGTTCTTCGGAATCTTCTTTCCGGCGGAGGGCAAGTGGGTGAAGGTGAAGCTCAAGGCCTATTGATGGTCTGTGTGCTGCTCTCAGCGAAAGAGGGAACATAGGGTCAGAGGAGAGGTTCAGGGAATGAAGATCTTTGTCTTCGGCATGCTGTGTGTGTGGGCCAGCATTTCGCCACTCCTTCAGTCCCAGGTACACAACCATGCCCCTGCCGAGACGCTAGGTAGCGTCAGCTTCAGTACCTCGTGCCTGCCCGCTGTGCAACCTCAGTTCAATCGTGCGGTTGCTCTGATGCACTCGTTCCAGTTTGGTTCGGCGATTCAGGGATTCAATGCGGTTCTGGAGGCGGATCCGAAGTGTGCGATAGCCGAGTGGGGCATTGCACTGAGCAGTTGGGGAAACCCTTTCGCCGGGTTCAAAGCTCCAGCGCAGGTGGAGCGGGGCCTGCGTGCGGTGGAAGAGGGCCGTGCCATCGGCGCGAGTACGGATCGAGAGCGCGCCTATCTTGAGGCCGTTGCCCATCTCTACGTCGAGAGCAGTCACATCGATCAGCCAACGCGCGTTAAGGCTTATGAACACTCGATGGCCGCAATCAGTGCCGCCTACCCTGAAGATACGGAAGCGACCATCTTCTACGCACTGGCCCTGGCAGCCGACGCCGATCCCACTGATAAGACGTATGCGAATCAGTTGAAAGCCGGCGCGCTTCTTGAGGCTTTGTTCGTGAAATATCCCGATCATCCTGGATTGGCACACTACCTCATTCATGCCTACGACGAGCCGGCGCTGGCGCCACGAGCAGCAGAGGCCGCGCGGCGCTACGGAACGATTGCGCCCTCGACGCCACATGCCTTGCATATGCCGTCTCACACCTTTACGAGGATTGGTGACTGGCAATCTTCGATCGACACCAACATCGCTTCCGCAGCGGCGGCGCAGGCCGAGCATCAGCCGGCCGACGTGCTGCACGCGAGCGATTACATGGTCTATGCCTATCTGCAGACCGCGCAGGATGAGGCTGCGAAACGGTTGGTGGAGTCATCGGCCACGACGTTTGCTGCGTTCGATCCCGCACACGCAACCGGAGCGGCTCCTGCCTCTGCGGCCTTCTTCGCGCGTGCGGCCATTCCGGCGCGTTATTGCCTGGAGCGGCAGGCCTGGGCCGATGCGGCGAAGCTCGAACCACTCTCCAGCCCGTTTCCGTATGCGAACGCAATCAGCTACTTCACGCGGGGTCTTGGAGCCGCCCGTTTGAAGGATGGATCCGCAGTTCGCGAGGCAATCAAATCGCTGGAACAGATACGCAACAAGCTCACCCAGATGAAGGACGCCTACTGGGCGAACCAGATCGATATCGAACGGCAGGAGCTCGTCGCGATGTTGAGTTTTGTTGAAGGTCACCAGATTGAGGCGCTGACCGAGATGCGTCTCGCGGCCGAGGCGGAGGACAAGACAGAGACCGCTACGGTGACTCCTGGACCTTTGAAGCCGGCTCGCGAGATGCTCGGAGAACTTCTTCTACAGCAGAAGCGGCCCGCCGAAGCGCTGAGGGAATTTCAAGCTACTTTGAACAAGGAACCTAATCGCTTCTGGTCACTGTACGGAGCGGCTGAGGCGGCGAAGCGGGCAGGGGATCGCGAAAAGGCCGATCTCTATTTTCAGAAACTACTCGCCGTTGCAGCGCGCGCAGACCAACCCGGACGACCCGAACTCGCCGAGGCGCGAGCCGCAACACGGCGCGAGTAGATCGCGCAAGGAACGAAGTTGGTCAGGGCCGGGAGTTGGTAGGCGGGAAGGCTAGGTGCCGTCTTCGTCTGATCCGAAGATCGCGGTACAGAGGCTTGCCGCCAGGTAGGCCGTGGGTGATGTTGATGCCACGACCGCGGAGACCCAATTCAAGACCTCGGATGCTTTGACGGCCAGTCCACCTAAGTATGACTTCCGATCGCCGGTCATGAGGTGCCTGCCAGATCGAGGGCGCTTTGGATCTGATCAAGGAGCCATGAAAGCATCTGTAGGAGGTCTCGCATGGCGAATGCAAGTGACTTCCCCTCGAAGATCGAATGAGATGGACCAAGGATGATGACGCCGCTTGGCCCGGTATGCGAGAGAAGAAGCCTGGCAAACGAGCTGATGGGGCGAAGGAATTCCTGCGTTTGGAAAGATCTGCTGAGTGCAGGTAGGGTGTGGAGAAGCATGAGCACCTTCTAAGGACTTGACGGGTAAGTGAGACCCCTCGTGGTTATTTGGATTTGTCGCGCACAGAGCCGCGCCGCCGGGCTTGACCCAGGCGTCGTGACTTTGCGCAATGCTCTTGCTTGGTGGACCTGCTGCGCTCCAGGACAGCTACCGGTGGAGATGCATGCAGTATCCGGAGGTTAGTCAGAAACTCCGATGGCTCGTCGATACTGCGTTGGAGTGACCGCACAGACCGAGCGGAAGACTCGCGCAAAATGCTGGGACGTTTGGAACCCGCAACTGATCGCAACATCGATCACTCGAAGGCGCGGGGATTTGAGCAGCTCTTTTGCATGTTCGACGCGGGCAGTCAAGACGAACTGATGAGCGGCCTGTCCGGTGGATCTGCGAAACATCTGGTTGAAGTAGCTTGTACTCAGACCTGCCGCGCTTGCCATCTGCTGAAGAGAGACCTCTTGATCCATCCTTCCGTAGACGAGATGCTTTACTCTCGACAACTGCGCTGGCGTCAGACCGCAACGGTATTGCGGGAGGCGACGTTTTAGATTTCCACGCAGTTGTACGAGAGCCGAAGCGAGTGCCTGCGCGATCGAATCCATGTAGAGCCGACCGGAAAGTCCGCCTCCTTCTTCTTCAGCTTGTACGGCGGTGACAAGGGCATCGACTCGCTTGTCCTCGAAGTGCGTGCTGCTCTGTATCTCGACCGTCTCAGCGCCCGCCTCTTCGGCGATTGCGCGGAAGGCCTCGTCCGGGAGGTCCACCTTGAGGATCTGTATCTCGCTCTTCCAACGGACAAACTCGTCGATTCCGCGATTGCAAACAATCAACTCTCCGGGGCCGTAGGAGTAGTCGATCAGCCTGCTTCGGCTTACCCCATGCTGGTAACGGCCCGGGGAAAGTATCCTGGCCAGCGACTGCTGACGCTGCATGTAATACGTGGGCTCGGTCTCGATGCCATTTTGAAGATGGTGCAGTTGCAAGCCGTTGTTTTCGTCCACGTCAACCTCCGGCTGTCCGGAGTCTACGAAACCCGACAACATCTAAAGCCTACGCTGATGGCGGCAAACAGTGTCTTATGAGCCATAACCCTAGCTTCATCGGCGCGATGAGAGACCGTGCAGGGCTGAGCCGCGTGAACTACTTTCATCTCAGCAGTCCACGCGGCATCGGCCATCAGTGAGCGGCCGGATATGCCGGCAACTGCTCCGCGATCTCGGCTGGCGACAGCATCCGAATGCCATACTTTGTGAAGATGGCCATGGTGTCGGTCAGGTCGGCCGTCGCGTAAGTCTCCATGTCGGACGGAATCGTCATGGCACGAGCGGGCGCGTTCATCTTGTTGATTGCCGTGAAGAATCCGCCGGGCGTGATGAGAGCGAGCACATGGCACTCGTCCGACTGAATGAGGTAGGCGTGGGGTATGTTTCTCGGTAGAAAGACGGTCTCGCCGGCTGCCACGGTGAAGACCTGACCATCGGCGAAGACTTTGAGTTCTCCGGCGAGGATGTAGAAGAGCTCGTCTTCCCGATCGTGAATGTGCGGAGGCGGCTCGGTTCCTTTCTTCATCTTCGATTCGGCGAAATCGAAGGCACCATTCGTATCGGGGCCTGCAGCTAACTGGCTGATGAGGATCCCCTTGTACCAGGTTGAATTATCGAGAGCGGGGGAGCGTTTGTAAGCCTGCATTGTCATTGTTTTCCTTCTTTCGTGGAATGAATCGTTCAAATGAGTGTCCGTGGCGCTGTGACGGCTGGCCTCGGACATACTCTTGGCTAAGAGCATGAGCGAGTTTTTTTAGTTCGTAGCTGACACAAGTGCGTGCACGGCCTCTGTCGTCAGGGCCCGCCCGCCGATTCCCCACTCTCCACTGCGAACCTCTTGCAGGATCACCCAGGTCACCGACCGCATGTTCTCGCCTTCGATCGCGACCATGGCATCCGTGAGCTTTGTAATGACTTCCTGCTTTTGCTCGGGGGTAAATACGTTTTCAATCAATTGAACCTGAATCAACGGCATGGTGTGACTCCTCTCACGTTCGCCTCAACAGACTTGCCGTGAAGCGCTTTGTTCATAAGAACGCGAGGAGAGTTGCCGAACGTGTCCGATCGATCGATGTGTACCGGAAGAGCCGGCGAATTCGCACAGACAGAGACGTCCCACGGGTCAAGTCCACATTCGAGACGGATCTGCCCCTGCTGCTCTCTTTTGGAGGTGGTAATGGCCTTGCGTCCGGTTGAACCTAGAGCCAGGTATCCACGGTGACGGGGCGTATCCCCTGGCTGGAAAGCGACGCCAGCAGGGTGTCGACGGCTCCAACCGTGGGGAGGCGCGGCTGGCCGAGGGCGACGTCGCCGCCATCGTGGAGGACGATGTTGGTGGAGTGGTTGCGGCGGCGGTTTCGGATGATGCCGCGCTGGATGGTCTTGACGATTCGGGAGGATTCCTGCGGCCGCCAGTCGTTGGCGATGATGTTCCACTGGACGGTGGTGAGGCTTAGTTCGCGGGCATAGTCGAGGACGTAGGGACGGCGGGCGCCATGAGGGGGCCGGAAGAAGCGGACGGGGGCACCCAGCGTGTCTTCGATGGCGACGTTGGCGGTGCGGAGCTCTTCGCGGATGCGGGCATCGGTCTGGATGTGCAGCCAGGGGTGGGTCATGGTGTGGTTGCCGACGATGTGTCCGGCGCGGGCGATGGCCTGGACGATGCCGGGCTGCTTGCGGACGAAGCGACCGATGACGAAGAAGGTGGCGCGGGCTTCGTGCTTCGCGAGGACGTCGAGGAGGCGGAGGGTGGTGTCGCCGTTGGGGCCGTCGTCGAAGGTGAGGGCGAGTTCGCCGGGGTTGTGTCCGGCGACGAGGACACGGCCGAATAGCTGTGAGCGCGGGTACATGGCCGCGTAGGTCCAGCCGCCGACGGTGAGGCCGGCCGCGGCAAGGCCCATGGCCGCGTCGACGAGCGGACCTGGGTCGGCCACGACTACTTCTTCTGCGCGGCTAGAAGCGCGAGGACTTCCTCGGCGTGGCCCTTCGGGGTGACGTCGGGGTAGACGTGGAGGAGGCGCTGGCCGGTGCCGGTGTCGGGGCCGATGATGTAGGTGGTGCGCTTTACGCCTTTGACGATCTTGCCGTACATGTTCTTGGGCTGGATGAGGTCGTAGCGGTTGATGAGCTCCATGTCGGGGTCGGCGAGGAGGTCGTAGGGCAGGTCGTACTTATCCTTGAACTTCTTCTGGGACTTGACGTCGTCGCGGGAGATGCCGAGGACGACGGCTCCGGCGGCCTGGAGCTTCTCGAAGGTGTCGCGGAAGCCGCAGGCTTCGATGGTGCAGCCGGGGGTGTCGGCGCGGGGGTAGAAGAAGAGGACTACCGGGGATTTCTTATAGTCGGATAGGGAGACGGGCTGGCCGTTTTGATTATTCAGGGTGAAGTCTTCGACTACGTCGCCGGGCTGCATCATGTTTTGCCGCTTTCTGTGGTGAAGGTGTTTAGCTGACGGGTTGCGAGAGGAAGGCCAGGGCTTTTTCGAGCGAGGCGGCATCTTCGACGTTGGCGATCTTCTGGCTGCGGTCGATCTGGCGCATGAGTCCGTTGAGGACCTTGCCGGGGCCAACTTCGACGAAGTGGGTTGCGCCCTGGGCGACGAGGAGCTGGATGCACTCGACCCAGCGGACGGAGCCGGTGACCTGGCGGATGAGGCAGTCGCGGGTGTCGGGGGCGCGGGTGATGAGGCGAGCGTCGACGTTGCAGGCGATAGGGAAGTCGGGGTCATGGAATGAGACGCTCTCGAGATGGTTGGCGAGGCGCTCCTGCGCGGGCTGCATGAGCTTGCAGTGGAAGGGCGCGCTGACCTGGAGGAGAACGGTGCGCTTGGCTCCGGCTTCCTTGCAGAGCTCGATGGCGCGATCGACGGGGGCTTTGGCTCCGGAGATGACGGTCTGGTCGGGTGAGTTCAGGTTGGCCGGGGAGACGACAGCCTTGGCGACGATGGAGCGCTCGGCGTGCGACTCGCTCGGGGTGATATCGACTCCGGGCTCTTCAAGTGCTTCGTCCATGACCTGGGCGCAGATATCGTTGATCTGGGCGTAGGGCAGGCCGAGGATGGCGGCCATGGCTCCCTCGCCGGCGGGGACGGCTTCCTGCATGAAGCGGCCGCGGTTGCGGACGGCCTTGACGGCTTCGGCGAAGGTGAACGTTCCGGCAGCGACGTGCGCGGAGTATTCGCCCAGGGAGTGTCCGGCGGCGAAGGCGGGTGTGATGCCTGACTGGGCGAAGACGCGATAGGCGGCGACGGAGACGGTGAGGATGGCGGGCTGGGTGTGCTCGGTGAGGTTGAGTTCCTCCGCCGGACCGTCGAAGATGACCTTCGAGAGGGCGAAGCCGAGGGCGTCGTCGGCCTCTTCAAAGACGGCGCGGGCGGTGGGGAAGCGATCATAGAGGTCGCGTCCCATGCCTACGACCTGGGACCCTTGTCCGGGAAAGAGGAGAGCTAACTTCAGGGCTGCGTCGGTCAGAATCGGAGCAGTGGTCATCGCCTTCGATGGTAAACCAGCGGAAGGCGGCCTGGCCCGCCGCCTTGTTACGGGCGGCGGAGGGCTTGGTTAAATTCCGACTCCGAATTCGAGATCGTGCTCGTCGCCGGCGTGCTCGTAGAAGTCGTACGGCGTGCGTCGATTGAACTTGTAACGGATACGCAACTCGCGGCCGACGATGACGCCGAGCGCGAGGGCACCCATGCCCGCCGAAATCCAGCCGATGGTCTTGAGCAGGGCGGATTGGGGCTGCGAATCTTCCTCAGAATCGGTGAAGAGGGTCGGGGTGCTGTCGGTGACGGAGGGGAGAGGATTGGGAGCAGGGAAGGCCTGTGCGGCGGGATCGAGTAGGGCCGAGGGGAGGACTTCACTGTCTTCCGGCGCGCTGGCAAAGAGGCGGAATGGGAAGAGGGACTTCATGGGTTGCATGATAACGCACGCTGCCGGTGACCGGCTCTCAACCTTTCGGGGGAGTGTTCTGATACGGGACGGTGAGTGTTCTAAACGACATCCACCTGGGTAAAACCGAGGGAGTAGAGGAGCGTGGTGACGGTGGCGCGGGCGTTCTTGCGGGCGGTGTCGAGGATGCCGTCGGCGAGCGCGGCCTTGCCGAGCTGGTCCTGAGCCTTGGCGCGGGTATCGGACTCGAGGTTCTGGTCGACGGGAACGAGGAGGCCGGTGGAGCGGGCGTAGACGCGGCTGTGCTGGTTGTCGAGGTTGGTGACGAAGACCTCGGAGGCGGGGAGGGTGACGTGGATAGAACGGCCGTGTCCGGTCTCGTCGATGCGGACGTCTTCGGGCTTGAGCTTGGCGAGATCGATGCCGGCGATGGACTGGCCGTGGACGATGAGGAGGATGCGGTCGCCGGCGAGGAGGTCGGGGAAGATGGGGCTGGAGTGGACGCCTTCGACGACGGTGTCGAGCGAATAGACGACGGACTCGAGGCGGCTGAGACGCTGGATCTTCTCGACGACGGCGGGGACGGAGGTGTCGAAGGTGGTGGTACGGCCGGTGATGAGGGAGGCGACGCGTCCGAGGGGGCCGGAGGTGGCGTTGTGGACGAAGACGCCGAGGGCGGTCGCGCCGATGACGAGGGCGAGGAGGAAGACGAAGAAGCCGCCGCCGCTGGAGGATCGGTTGTAGTCGTACTGCGTGGTCATGTGTGGCTCGATTCGATGGGTTGTTTCTACAGGATACGGGATGCGTGGGAACCACTTTCCCGGTTTGGATCTTAGATGGGGAATACCAGGAGAAGCGGTAAAAGAGAGTAGTAGTTTGAGGCATGCGCGTGACTGTGGATATCCCCGATGCGCTTCACCAGCAGTTGAAGGTGCTTGCCGCGCGTGAGAGGACTACGTTGCGGGCGCTGATCGTGCAGGCAGTCCAGAAGATGCTGATGCGCGATGTTCAGCCCGAGCCGGGCGACCGATCGGTTTAGTGTTCGATCGCTCAAGCGATAACCCAAGCGTTTGGGTTGCTATACTCAATAGGTGCCTACCGTTCTGCGGCTTGCCGGTCTTCGCATCGTCATCTATCCGAACGACCATAGGCCAGCGCACGTTCATTTGATCGGGAGTGGAAAAGAGGCCATCTTCGAGCTTAACTGTCCTGAGGGACCGGCCAGCCTTCGTGAGAACTTTGGCTTCGCACGGCACGAGTTGAACGCAATTCAGAAGGCGCTCGGAGAGCATGTGCCACCGCTCTGCCGCGTCTGGGAGGGGATCCATGGTTACGCGTGAGGAATTTGCGAAGGCGAACGAGCGGGCAAAGGAACTGGAGTCCAGAGTTCCCAAGGCAGTGTCTGCCAAATATGACCGTCACATTCGACGCGTTGTGGTTCAGCTTAGCTCGAATCTTGGCATCTTCTTCTCTCCCCGGGATGCGGAGGGGTTGGAGCATGCCACGGCTGAACAGCTTGCCGAGATTGAGATCTCTCCCTCTGGCTATGGGCTCCACTTTCCGAGGCTTGATGCTGACCTTTACCTGCCGGCGTTGCTCGAAGGCGTCTTCGGTTCTGAGCGGTGGATGGCGAGCCGCATGGGGATGCGAGGTGGCAGGTCCAGAAGCGCAGCAAAGACAATGGCCGCGCGGGAGAATGGGAAGAAGGGCGGTCGCCCGAAGCAAGAGGAAGCTGCTGTGGTTGCTCAATAGAATTTCAGAGTCAGTGGGTCGGAATCTCACTGGGTCAGTGGCTTGCAAATTTTATGGCTGATTCTGCCATAAAAGCCCTACCCTCACAGATTGAGGAAATCCGGCATGCCGACACGCAATCTCTATCTCACCGATACCCTTGATAGCTTCGTGGCTTCAGGAGTGGAGGATGGCCGCTACAGCAATGCGAGTGAAGTCGTGCGCGAAGGGTTGCGCATGATGCAGCAGCGGGAGGCCGAGGACCTTGCGAAGATTGCGCGGCTGCGCGGGGCGGCGCAGGAAGGTATCGAATCGATTGAACGTGGCGAATTCGTGACACTTTCTGGCCCTGACTCGATCAGGCAACACTCGCGTGGGTTGCGTGCTCGTTCGTGAGTAAGGCTGTCTATGAAGTCGCGCTTTCTGCCGATGCGGACAGGGACTTTATCGAAATTATGGCTTGGAGTGGCGCGAACTTCGGAGAGGCGGCGGCGGATCGCTACGAGACACTGATTGCGCAGGCCTTGATCGATCTTAGCGAAGACCCTTTTCGTCCGGGTGCGAGGGCGCGGCCGGAGTTGCTGGCTGGTCTCTATAGCTATCACCTCGTAGGCAGCCGTGATCGGGTACCGGCCAGAAAGTAATGACTCTCAGGCACTTTCTGGTGTGCCAGGTGAATGGTTCTCAGGTTGCAGTGTTGCGTGTTCTGCACGACAGCCGCGACCTGGGCGGCATGTCGCGGCTGTGCTTCAGGATGAGTAGATCGGGAATTGATCTGCTCATGCGATCTCGGAACCTCCTGAAACGTCCGTTTCAGGGGTAACAAGATAGCCGAAGCCAGTTTACGGGTCGCTTGTAACGCTAACATCGAGACTTGAAGGGGGCGGCATTGGTTGATCGGGTTAACGTAATCGACGGATGGATGCAAATGGTCCTCGATACTGGCGGAATCGAGAGGCTAGATGATCTTCACGTAGACACAATTGCCCCTGAGTGGAAAGAACGTGAGACTTGGGTGGACGGAAGCTCCGAGGCGATCAAGCTCGCTCGTGAAAGCCGCAGTCGCATTGCGCCGGACAAAGTCTTAGCGTTGATGTGCTCTCTAACGTCCGAGTCAAGTGAGACGCCTCCCGCGTCGATTGAAGACTTGGCCACGCAGATTGATTGGTCGCCGCCATCGCTCTATCTGTTTGAGCCCTATTCAGAGCCGTGGAGTGTGTCCTCAGAGGTCACGGTCAGCCGGTTGAATGAGCTTTTCAGCGGCTGTACCTGCCTACTTCTGGAATTTGCGGCAGCGGACGAGCCCACACCTCGCCGATCCTTCGTCGCAATCGTATGAGGCGAGTTCCTTCCTGTGCACGCATAGAATCTGAGGCTTGATGCAATGCGTGAGGAGCGATTAGGTGAACATTTCGTTTGCACCTGGAGACAAGGTTAGGGTTTCAGAGGATTTCTTCTGGGCCAAGGGAGCCACAGGAGCGATCTCGATTCCCCCTGGAGAGATCACTGCGTTAAGTGGACCTTGGGATGGAGACATTTCGAGACAGGAAACTAGCAGCCTCGGGGTCAACACAGTTTATTGGGTTTGGTTCGACGAACCCCAGCTCGATGCTGACGGTGATGGACCGTATCGTGCTGGATCAATATGGGAGAGTGCTTTAAAGCGGATCGATTGAGGGGCCTTTTCAGGAAGACTTACGCTCCAGCCGTCAGCTTCTTCGCAACCGTCTTGAAAACGACAACCGCCACTACAAGGCCGATGATTACTCCTCCCACCGCAGCGACTCCATCATGGTAGTTGGAGTCAAATAGCATCAAGAACAGGGAACCGAGATAAAAGGCTCCTGCAAGTGCAGCGAGCGAACAGATCAAGGCAAGCGAGAATCGACCGACGCGTCTCATTGTCACGAATCATAGAGCAACCGCCGCGCAGATCTGCGGTCACCCACGACAGCTCCGGTTGTCGTGGGTAATAGTACGACAGCTGTAGCTTCGGGATACAGCAGGAAAGCGTATCTCAGAGGCTGAAGCCGCGGCGTGGGTGAGGCGCTTGCGGCACGGGTGAACCCGTGCCCTTAAGCAAGACGATTGTTACGGAAGCTGGCATACTTTGAGGCTCTGAGGGTTACTCGACCAGCATGTCGGCGGATTCGGTGGCTTCTACGGTGCGGCGGTTCTTGTAGGCGGCTCCTACGAAGTCGCGGAATAACGGGTGGGGCTCCAAGGGCTTGGATTTGAACTCGGGGTGGAACTGGCAGCCTAGGAAGAAGGGGTGGCCAGGGATTTCGACGATCTCGACGTAGGTGGCGTCGGGGGTGGTGCCGGTGAGGCGTAGGCCGGCTCCGGTGAGGATGGCCTCGTACTCGCGGTTGAATTCGTAACGGTGGCGGTGGCGTTCTGAGATCTCCGTCGTGCCGTAGGCTTTTGCGGCGAGGGAGCCGGGTTCGAGGACGCAGGCCCAGGCTCCGAGACGCATGGTTCCGCCCATCTCTTCGACGCCGGTGAGTTCGCGGAGCTTGTAGATGATGCGGTGGGGGGTGGCGGGGTCGAACTCGCCGGAGTTGGCGTCCTTTAAACCGCAAACGTTTCTTGCGTATTCGATGCATGCGGTCTGCATGCCGAGGCAGATGCCGAAGTACGGGACCTTGTGCTCGCGGGCATAGCGGATGGCGTTGAGCATGCCCTCGATGCCGCGCTTGCCGAAGCCGCCGGGGACGAGGATGCCGTCGAAGCCTTCGAGTTGAGTGTAGAAGTCGTTGTTGCGGCGACCGTCTTCGCCGCGGGTTTCAAGGCCTTCGGCTTCGATCCAGGTGACCTTGAGCTTGAGGTTGTGGGAGAGGGCTCCGTGGACGAGGGCTTCCTTGAGGCTCTTGTAGGAGTCTTCGTACTCGACGTACTTGCCGACGATAGCGATGGAGACGTCGTCCTGCGGATTGTAGGCGCGGTGGACGATGTCCTGCCACTTGGAGAGATTGGCATCGTGGGTGTCGATGCGGAGGTACTTGAGGGCGAGAGCGTCGACGCCCTGCTCGGCGAGGTTGAGGGGGACTTCGTAGATGCTGGGGACGTCGCGGGCGATGATGACGGCTTTTTCTTCGACGTTGCAGAAGGCGGCAATCTTCGAGCGCATCTCGCGGGGGACGGCGCGGTCGGCGCGGCAGAGGAGGATGTCTGGCTGGATGCCGATGGAGAGCATCTCCTTGACGGAGTGCTGGGTGGGCTTGGTTTTCAGCTCCTGGGCGGCGGCGATCCACGGGACGAGGGTCATGTGGACGAAGCAGGTGTTGTCGCGGCCGAGCTCCTGGCGCATCTGGCGGATGGCTTCGAGGAAGGGCAGGGACTCAATGTCGCCTACGGTGCCGCCGATTTCGACGAGAGCTACGTCGCAGTCCGCCGCGACCTTGCGCATGGCGTTCTTGATCTCGTTGGTGACGTGGGGGATGACCTGGACGGTCTTGCCGAGGTAGTCGCCGCGGCGCTCCTTGGTGATGATCTGCTCGTAGATGCGTCCGGTGGTGAGGTTGTTATCGCGCGTGAGTTTCGCGTGGGTGAAGCGCTCGTAGTGGCCGAGATCGAGGTCGGTTTCGGCGCCGTCGTCGGTGACGAAGACCTCTCCGTGCTGAAACGGCGACATGGTTCCGGGGTCGACGTTCAGATAGGGGTCAAACTTCATGAGATTGACCTTGATGCCTCGTGCTTCGAGAAGGCAGCCGATCGATGCGGCTGCGAGACCTTTTCCCAGCGAAGACACGACGCCGCCCGTTACAAAGATGTACTTTGCAGACATGTCCGCGACCTCTTCAGATGTTCAGGAATTTTGTGCGGTGTAGGCACGGTTAAGTATCGCAGGGTCGGGCGGGGGAAGCAATGGGGGTTGGAACGTAGGGCTTTCAAACGGGTTACGGGTGGACTATGATCTGCGGCATGGTTCTGGACCGGTTGGCGGCGCGGCCTGTGCCGCGGATAGAACGATGGGGATTGCAGCGCCTGGACACGCTGGCACGGCGGCTTGGTAAGGGGGCGAAGCTTCCGGCGCACCTGCAGACGGGGTTGGTTGGTGAGCGGGAAGCGCTGTTCGAGTTGCGGCGGCTGGGGTATACGGTTGTGGCGCGGCGGTGGGCTACGGCGAAGGTGCGAGGGGATGTGGATCTGATTGGGTGGAAAGGGGATACGCTTTGCTTTGTCGAGGTGAAGACGAGGACGGCACGCGATGCGTATGCGGCTGAGGTTGCGGTCGACAGAGAGAAGCGCGTGCAGCTTCGGAAGCTGGCGCGGGTGTATCTAAAGTCGTTCGATGAGCCGGGGCGCGGGGAGATGGCGACTCGGTTCGACGTGCTATCGGTTTACCTGACGGCGTCGGAGCCCGAGTTTGAGGTTCTGGAGAATGCTTTTGGCTGGGTCGAAGGGCGGGCGGAGGAATCGGGGAACCGATGGCGTGGGTTCGGTGTCTAATAGTCTTGGTTTGGAAATGACTAGGAGACTACGATGACTTTGCTCAACGCCCCGGAGTACAACGCATCCCGTGAGGCGAAGAAGCGGAATGTCCTCGTTGGCTCGGGGATTGCGATCCTGCTCATCGCCCTGTTGTCGGTCGCAGGCTTCATCTCAGGTCACGGATGGCTGTTTATGAACCTCCCGGTCGAGCACAAGGTGAGTGTTTTCCTGGAGACATTGCAAGCTGGGGATTATGCCAAGGCTTACGGAATCTGGTGGAACGATCCTGACTGGCAGAAGCATCCGGATGCCCACAAGGACTATCCGCTCTCGCGATTTACCGAGGATTGGACGACGGAGAGCGACTGGAAAGGGCCGATCAAAACCTTCCATGTCGATGTATCGAAACGGGATGATACTGGGGTCGTGGTGGCGGCGACGGTCAATGACAGCCGGAAGAAACTCTTCTTGAAGTATCAAAAGAAAGATGGAACCTTGAGCTATTTCCCGTTGGAACTGCAGTACTAGGCGTACGATCAAGCCTACTCCGGTCATTGGGAATGAGGTTCTCGTGCGCACGATTGCTTACAAGAACTCTCTTCTAAGAACCCTCGATGCGGACTCGATCGCACGTCTGCAGTTGCGTCCGATTATCTTCGAGCTCGGGCATGAGATCGAGTCCCCGGGACATTCAATCGAACATCTTTTCTTCCTCGAAGAGGGAATGGCTTCGATGACGAACACCTTCAGCGACGGATCGCAGGTCGAGGTGGGGATGTTCGGGTACGAAGGGGTGATCGGCGTCTCCGGGCTCATGGGAACGAAGCGCAGTCTGAACCGGGTGTACACGCAGATCGAAGGGCGCGGCTTTTCGTGTTCGCTAGAGGCGGCGCGGAGGGAGTTCGGCCTAGGGCAACTCTTTCAGTCGCTTGCGCTGCGCTATGTGCAGGCTCAACTCCTACAAGCGATGCAGTCGGCCGGATGCAATGCGAAGCATCGGATTGAGCAGAGGCTTGCGCGCTGGCTCCTGCTTTGCGCCGACCGGGCGCATAGCAATACGTTCAGGCTGTCGCAGGAGTACATCGCGGACATGCTTGGGAGTACGCGGCCCTCTGTTTCCGTGGCGGCGGGGCTTCTAAAGGAAGAAGCTCTGATCGACTATTCGCGCGGGCTCATTCGGATTCTCGATGTCGAAAAGCTCGAGAGGCGGTCGTGCGAGTGTTATCGGATCATCAAGGATCATCTGGATAATTACACAGAGTTCGATAGCGGGATTCTGGCTGAGCAGACGATTTAGGGCGGAAGGCCTGCCCGGCTTACGGATTGCGACCTTGTTGGTCGTTGCGCGGGCCCAGGGCGTGGTGGATACCCAACCGACGATCAGAATGACGGAGCCTGATGCGGTCATGAGCCACCAGATGGGATGGGTCGCGCGGGAGAAGTCGGTATCGTCGGCCCGGCTCGCCGCTACGACCGTTCCGGCGATGGCTACCCCGAGGGCGGCACCGACCTGGCGGCTTGTAGAGGCGATGGCGGCGGCAACACCTGCCTGGGTGAGTGGCATTCCGGCGACCGCGTTATTGGTGATGGCCGGATTGACCATGCCGAGGCCGATTCCGAAGAGCGCGTAGGCGAGCATCAAGAGAGCGATCGGTGTGCCTGGGTTGATTCCGGTGAGGATGAGCGTGCTCAGCAGGAAGCCGACACCGGCGATCATGACGGACGGACGCGGCCCGTAGCTACCGACCATCCGGCCGGAGAGCGGCGACGAAATGAACATCGCGACGGCGAGGGGAAGCGTGTCGAGGCCGGTGTGAAAGGCGGAAAATCCGCGGATCTGCTGCAGGTAAAGGGCGTTGAGAAAGAGGAATCCGGCGAAGGAAGAGAAGGCCAGAACTCCCAAAACCGCAGCGCTGCTGAAAGGGATGCTGCGGAAGAATCTCAGGTCGATGAGTGGATCGGTGCGGCGCGGTTCGTAGGAGAGAAATGCGGCGAGGGAGATCGCAGCGACGGTGAAGAGGCCGAGGATGGAGGGTGAGGTCCAACCGGAGTGCGGGCCTTCGATCACGCCGTAGGTGAGGGCCGTGAGGCAGATGAAGACAAGGGCCTGACCTACGGGATCGAATCTGCGGGCGCGCGGTGCCTTGGATTCCGGCACGAACTTCGCGGCGAGGAGTATAGCGGTTAGGCCGATGGGCAGGTTGATCCAGAAGATGGCGCGCCAGCCGATGGCCTGAGTCAGTGCGCCGCCGATGACGGGGCCGAGGGCGAGCGAGATGCCGGCGACGGCTCCCCAGACTCCGACCGCGCGCGCTCGATCTTTCGGTTCAGGGAAGACGTTGGCGATGATGGAGAGAGCCACGGGGTTGAGCATCGAGGCGCCAAGGCCCTGCATGGCTCGGAACAGGATGAGCTGGACGATGCTGTGGGCGAGGCTGCACGCCAGCGAGCCTGCGCAGAAGAGGGTGAGGCCGATCTGAAAGACGCGCCTGCGCCCGTAACGGTCGGACATCGATCCGGAGAACATAAGAAGGCTGGCGACGACGAGGGTATAGGCGTCGAGAACCCACTGAAGATCGGCGATCCTGGCGTGGAGATCATGCTGGATGGCGGGGAGAGCGACGTTGACGATCGTCACGTCCATGCCGACGAGAAGAAGGCTCATGCAGCAGATGGCGAGGACGACGTTCGCGTGGACTTGCTTCGCGGTCTTAGTAGGCAACGTTCGACTCCAAAGGTGAGGGTGTCCTCACCTTCTGTCCAGTCTATACGATGCTTTCCTGCCGGTGCCGCTGTTCTCCTCCTGGCTAGTGTTGCGAGAGGGAGAGAACGTTGCCGTCGGGATCTTTGAACCAGGCGACTTTGCTTCCGGACGGTGTGGTCCAGATGCCGAGCGCGTCGTGTTCGAGGAAGCCGTATCGCTCGAAGGTGATGCCGGCTTCGGTGAGAGAGGCGACCTCCATCGGCAGGTCGGGGACTTCCCAGCCGAGGATGGTGCCCTGGGCGGGGGTGAACTCCTGCATGCGGACGATCCGGATGGTGGAGGAATTGGTGGCGACGACGAGGGCGAAGTGGTCGTCGGCGACGAACTTGAGCTTGAGGACGTCGACGTAGAAGGCCTTGGAACGTTCGGCGTCGGTGGTGGGGATAAAGCCAATGAGCGGGTGATCGGACAGCATGGCGTTTCCTCCTTGCGAGCTGGTTCTGGTACTGGTCAGGCGAGTTTACGCTTGCCCTCGAAGTGCTCTTCGATCTCTTCGAGGGTGCGGCCCTTGGTCTCGGGCATGAAGAAGGTGGCTACGAGGAAGTAGGCCATGGTGCAGATGGCCCAGAAGAGGAACATGGCGTAGAAGCCGTAGTTGCCGACGACGGGAAGGAAGACGGCGGCGATGGCGGTGGAGGCGCCCTGATTGAGAAGGAGCGCGATACCCATGCCGGTGGAGCGGATGCGCGTAGGCATGAGCTCGGAGAGAGCGAGCCACACGACGACGCCGGGGCCGACGGCGTAGGAAGCGATGAATAGGGCGAGGCAGAGGGTGATGAACCAGCCGGTCTTCTCGGCGGCGACGGGGCCGTAGGAGGCGCGCTTGATGGTGAGGGGGTGGCCGGTCTCCTCGTCGAGAGGGGCGACCTTGAGGGTGTTGTCGACGTCGGTGTTGATGGCGGTGGCGACCCGGTCTCCGTCGCCGTAGGTGTAGAGGACGGTGAGGGCCATGGGACGGCCTTCGAGTGCGGGGCCGAGGGTGGACTCGGTGACGGGCATGGTGACGGCGTCGTTGGCTGCGGCGGCCTGGACTTTGTCGCGGACGTCGATGCGCTGCGACTCGAAGGTGTGGAAGAGGAAGGCACCGGTGAGGAGGGAGATGACGACGCCCCCGGTTCCGAGTTTGAGGAGGAACTTGCGGCCCTTCTTGTCGACGAGGGAGACGCCGATGACGGTCATGATGCAGTTGAGGACCTTGACGGCGACGTCGCCCTGGGTAGCGTGGCTTGCGGTCATGCCGGCCTGCTTGAGGATGACGACAAGGAAGCTGAGGACGGAGTTGATGCCAGTGGTCTGGTTGGAGGCCAGGACAAAGCAGGCGAGAAGGAACGGGATGACGTACTTCTTCTGGAGCAGGGAGCCGGCTCCGCCGGTGGACTGGCTGGCGGTGTTTTCGTTGGCGAGGGTTTCCATCTCGCGGAGCTGCTTTTCGGCTTCGTCGGGTGGGGAGAGGCGACGGAGGTTGGCGAGGGCTTCAGCCTTGCGTCCCTGACGGAAGAGCCAGCGGGGTGTCTCGACGAGGAGGAAGGTTCCGAGGAAGAAGAAGAGTCCGGGGTAGACCATGGAGAGGAACATGCCACGCCAGGCGTGGTCCTGGGCGGCGCGGATGAGGGCGGCATTGCCATGAGCAGCGGCGATGGCGGTCTCGGCCTGCTGAGTGTAGAGGAAGCCCGCGACCGAGGCGATAACGATGCCGATGGTCAGCATGAGCTGGAAGATGCCGGTGCCCTTGCCGCGGGTGTTGGCTCCGAGGGTTTCGGCGAGGTAGAGGGGGATGACGACGGCGATGACTCCGCCGCTCATACCCTGCAAGAGGCGGCCGACAAAGAGCAGGGTGAAGCTCTGAGAGATGACGATGAGGGCGACGCTGGCGACGAACATGAAGCCACTCAGGATCATCATGCGGCGTCGTCCGAGCCAGTCGGCGAGAAGACCGGCGATGAGCGAGGAGACCATGGATCCGCCGAGGACAGCGGCGACGATGAACGAAGTCTGTTCGACGGAGAGGTTGATGGTCTTGCTGAGATAGAGGAGCGCCGCGGAGATGATGCCGATGTCGATTCCATAGAGCAGGCCACCGAAGCCAGCGATAGTGATGAGAAACCGGTTGTATCCAGCGGTGCTGAACTTATCTGCAATCATTCGTACGCTCCAGAGTGTGGTGAGACTAAAAGGGCAAGGTGAGGCAAAGGTGTTCGAGGGTGGGAGCCTGCCCCTGCATTACACCATAGTGAAACGATCCAGCGGGATGCCGGAGTTTCGTGATACGGCGTGTAGTTATGGGGGTCTAGCGGACGAAGAGTTCGACGCGGCGGCCATCGCCGCTCGCGGTGTCGACGGACTCAGCATTGTTGGCCGCAGGCTGGCTGAAGGTACCACCGGCGATGCGCGTGTGATCGATGCCCTTGGACTCGAGATAGCGTCCGACGGCGAGCGTTCGCTGCTGAGGCAGGGTGGCTTTGTGTGGGGCGCGCTTCGGGGTGTCGGCGTAGCCTTCGAGGCGGAGACGCACGTTGGGATTGCCGTGCATGGCGTCGGCGGCGCGGTCGAGGGTGGCCTGACCGTCGGCTGTTAACGTGGGCTGGCTGGGATCGAAGTAGACGACGCCGAGGTCGGGGAGGTAGCTGGAGGTCTTGCCGGGGGATGCCGCGGCCGATTGAACGCCAGAGGTGTGGCGCGCGAGGAAATACGCCACGAAGGCGATCAGGAGGATCAGCGGAATCATCAGGAACCACGGGCCGAGCCGCTTCTTTTCCTTGTAGATCCTGATCCGTTCTACCGCCATGCGCTGCGTCTCCCGTGCTCGTTTGTTCCTTGCCTTAATCGACGCGGTTCAGCGGATCGATGGCATCGATTGGCTCTTCTTCGGCTTCCTCTTCGGTGCCGGACTCGATGTCGAGACGGTTGTGCCCGGTGGTGTCGAGATGCAGCTTCTCCGGGTTGACGAATTGGCCGGTAACCTCGGGATAGGCGGCATTGGTCTCGATGACGCGCTCAGTGACCTTGGCAGCGCTCTGATCCTGAAAGATGTCTTCGATGCGATCGGCGAGGACTTCGGGAGCCATGACGGCGACGACGGTGCCGCCGTCGCGCAGGCCGTCGATGAGCATGGAGATGTCGCCCTCGGGGACGCGCATTGCCTGAAGAGTCGAGGTCGGGGTTGAGCCGGTGAGTTCGGTGCGGGCGTCGCCTACGACGGCGATCTCACTCTCCGAGAGGCCCAGGGCGAGAAGATCCACTACCGCAGCCTGAGCTGATTCGGCGCTATGAAACATGCAGATCATGGTCGTTGTCGTGAAGTCTTCTGCCATTTCGATCCACCCTTCTCGGTGAGAGGCACGCGCTGAAGCAAAGGATGCCCACGCATGGGGGCGTGGGCATGCTGAAACGAGCTTAGCGGAAAAGGGTTGCGGCGGCGAACAGGTGCTACGCCGTGGGTTTCTGGGCTTTCTCAACGGCTTGTGCGACGCGCAGAAGGGTGGCCTCGTCGAAGTGGCGGCCCATGAGTTGAACGCCGATGGGTAGGCCTGACTTGGTTTCTCCGCATGGGACCGAGATACCACAGATGCCCGCGAGGCTTGCGGCGACGGAGTAGATGTCGGCGAGGTACATGGCGACGGGGTCGTCAGACTTTTCGCCGATCTTGAAGGGTGGCGTCGGAGTCATGGGAGCTACGAGGATGTCGCAGCTCTGAAATGCGTTGAGGAAGTCGCGGGTGAGGAGCGTGCGGACCTGCTGGGCCTTGGCGTAGTAGGCGTCGTAGTATCCGGCGCTGAGGGCGTAGGTTCCGAGCAGGATACGGCGCTTGACCTCGGCTCCGAAGCCCTCGTCTCGGGTCTTGCGGAACATGGAGGAGAGGGTGTTGGATTCGGGGGCGCGGAGGCCAAAGCGAACGCCGTCGAAGCGGGAGAGGTTCGAGGAGGCCTCGGCGGTGGCGATAACGTAGTAGGTCGGGATGGCGTGGCGAGTGTGGGGGAGGCTGACTTTCGTGACGGTGCAGCCGTCTTTTTCGAGGCCGGCGATGACAGTCTCGATAGCGGTGCGGATCTCGGGGTCGAGGCCTTCGCCGAAGTACTCTTCGGGGACGCCGACGCGGAGGCCGGTGACGGGCTTGTCGAGATCGGTGAGGTAGTCGGCTACGGGGATATCGGCGCTGGTGGCGTCGAGGGGGTCTTCGCCGGCGAGGACCTGAAGCATGGTCGCGGTGTCGCGGACGGTGCGGGTGAAGGGGCCGACCCGGTCGAGCGAGGAGGCAAAGGCGATGAGGCCGTAGCGGGAGACGCGTCCGTAAGTGGGCAGGAGGCCGACGACGCCGCAGAAGGCGGCAGGCTGGCGGATGGAGCCGCCGGTGTCGGTGCCGAGCGTGGCGACGGCGAAGTTCGCGGCGACGGCTGCGGCGGAACCACCACTCGAGCCGCCGGGGACGCGGTCGAGCGCGCGGGGGTTGCGGACGGGACCGTAGGCGGAGTTCTCGTTCGAGGAACCCATGGCGAACTCGTCACAATTTAGCTTGCCGAGGATGACGGCGCCGGCGGCTTCGAGCTTCTTGACGACGGTGGCGTCGTATGGGGGTGTGTAGCCCTTGAGGATGAGTGAGCCAGCAGTCGAGGGAGCGCCCTGGGTGGCGAGGACGTCCTTGATGCCGATGGGGACGCCGGCGAGCGGGGGCAGCGGTTCGCCCTTTGCGGCCATGGCGTCGATACGGGCGGCCTGCGCGAGAGCGCGCTCGCGGGTGAGGGCGAGGAAGCTGTGAATGTCCTTGCCGTGGGGCCCGTCGGTCTTGGCGATGCGGGTGTAGTGTTCTTCGGCGACGGACGTCGCGGTCGTGGATCCTGCGGCAACCGCGCCGCGCACGGCGTCGATCGTCCATGCTTCCATTTCTGTCTTCACTTCGTGGGTCTCCGTCACCGTTCGATCACCTTGGGCACCTTGAAGAAGCGGCCATCGGTCTCGGGTGCGCTATGCATGACGGCGGTGCGATCGACGCTGGGGCGGATGTCGTCGGGACGAAGCTCTGCGCCGTTTTCATCGATCAGGCCGCCGAGGATGTCGGCGACCTGCGCCATGGCCGGAACGCCGGTGGTGTCGACCTCGCTCAACTGCGCGAAATGTACGAGGATCGCATTGAGGTCGCGCTTCATGCGCGGCTCCTCTTCGGCGGCGAGCTCCAGATTCGCCAGCTCCGCCACGCGGCGGACGTCCTCGATCGTTACGGATGCAACCTCACTCATCGTGCCCTGTCTCCCAGCGTTCTCTTCAATTCAAAGTGTATCCCGGTGACCTTCACCCCCGCGACCCGGGCTAGGTCGTGTTCGAGGACGGAGCGCATGGACATCATCTGCTTGAGCCAGGTGACATCGGCGACTTCGACCTGGATGACGCCATCGATGAAGCCGATGATCTCTCCGCGTTCGGCCATGGCCTTGCCACAGGCGACGGGCCATGCTGCGGCGAGGCGGTCGTTTGGGCTCATGGCGCGGAGGCTCTGGCGAAGCGTGCCGCGGAGAAGGTCGCGCATGTTCTGCATCTGAGGCGTTCTTCTTTCCGATCCCAAAGGGAGGTGATGCGTCCTTCGGCTATTCGTCAGGGTAAACCTTCGGTAGCTGGCTGTGTTCTTGGGTAAACTGGCTTGGTGAATGTCGTCGATACCTCCCTGCGTGATGTCAAGATCGTTGAGCCCCGCCGTTTTGGCGATGAACGCGGCTGGTTTGCCGAGTTTTACAACCAGCAGGCCTTTGCCGCTGCCGGACTGCCAACGCATTTCGTTCAGGACAACCAGTCATTCTCGCGCAAAGGGGTATTGCGTGGCCTGCACTACCAGCTTGGGCGTCCGCAGGGAAAGCTGGTGCGTGTGCTGCATGGTCATATCTGGGATGTCGTGGTCGATCTTCGGCCCGAGTCTCCTGATTTTGGCCGCTGGGAAGGCTTCGACCTGATGGGCGCGGACCTGACAGATACGCCCCGGATGCTCTGGGTTCCAGAGGGTTTTGCCCATGGATTCCTGGTGATGTCGGAGACCACCGAGGTGTTCTACAAGACGACGGACCTCTATCACCCGCAGGGAGAGCGGTGCATCGTGTGGAACGACGCGAGGCTCGGCATCCAGTGGCCGCTTGAGGGGATGACGCCGGCCGTGTCGGCTAAAGATGCGGTGGGGAGCAGTTTTGAGGCTGCAGATCTGCCGGGAGCGCCGGTCGGCGTATCGGGCAAGTAGGCTAGGTCGAGAGAAGGCGAGCGGCGACGACGGTCATGTCGTCGTACTGCTCGGCCCCGGCGGCGAAGTCGTCAGCGCGGCGAAAGAGCGATTCGGGAAGCTGGCCGATGGGAACGGATCCGTCGAGCCGTACCGCCTCTTCGACCGACTGCTCCTCCCAGAACACCCCTTCAGAGCAACAAGACTCGACGATTCCATCCGAGACGACCACGAGAAGGTCACCCTCCAGGAGGGTTACGACCTGCTGCTGGTATTCGGCTTCGGGCAGGAGGCCGACGGGGAGGCCGTCTCCGGGTAAACGTTCGAGCACGCCGTTCGCGTGGAGCAGGATCGGCGGGATGTGTCCGGCGTTGAGGTAGGTGAGCGTCTTGCGGTCCTCGGAGATCACGCCGCAGAAGAGGGTCGAGTAGCGCTCGGCGGTCGAGCTGGCGTAGACGGTCCGGTTGATGTCGGTCAGCATCGTGGCGAGATTGTCTGGGCCCTGCTGGAGGTGGCTGCGGAGAAGCATCTGGATGCTCGCCATCATGACGGCGGCGGGCATGCCCTTGCCGGAGACGTCGCCGAGGGTGAGGGCGAAGCGGCCGTCTCGCAGCGGGAGAAGATCGTAGTAGTCGCCTCCAACGGAACGAGCAGCGCGGCAGAAGCCGGAGCACTCGATGCCGCGGACGCCCTCGGGGTCGCGAGGTAGAAGGCGGGACTGCACATCGCGGGCGAGGTTCAGTTCGTGGCGCATGAGGCGTGCGCCCTCGGCATCGCGGCGCAGGCGCTCGCTTTCGATGGCTCCGGCGGCGAAGTGGCCGAGGAGACCAAGGAGGCCGGCGTCGGCGTCCGTGAAGCCTTCGGGTTTGTTGAGCAGTTGCAGGGCACCGATGACGCGGCCTTCGGAGCGCAGAGGGACGCAGAGGACTTGCTCGGTCCTGTAGCCGCTGCTCTGGTCGATGCGGCGGAGGAGGCGGGGTTCGTTGGCGGCGTCGTTGACGAGGAGGATCTGATCGTCGCGGATGCATGCGCCGACGAGGCCTTGGCCGATCGGGATGCGGATGGTCTCGACGCCGTGCGCGACCATCGTCCAGATTTCACCGGTCTTTTCGTCCGTGAGCCAGAGGCTGCAGCGGTCGGCGCCGGCGAGGTCACGGGCGAAGTCGGCGTTGAGGCGGATGAGGTCTTCGAGCTTTTCCACGCGGCTGATGCGCGTGGCGTGCTCGAAGATGGCGCGCGTGATGATGCCCGCCTCTGAATTGTGTTCGAGAACCTTCGGCATGCAGAAAACACCCTTCCGTGGGAAACGTCTTCTTCCATCTCGCGGTGTCTATACCGCCCATCATAGGGCATTCACGGGACATCCGCAGCATGAACCACGCCACTGACGCGGGAAGACGCAGAGAGATAGTGCCGAAAGCGGGCGTTTCGTTACCTCGGTTACTTCTTATCGAGGAGCCAGGCTTCTACCTCGGGCAGGGTCGCAACGGCAGCGTAGTCTCCGGGGCAGGGGGCGGATTCGGTTGCGCCGAAAAGGAAGGCCTGCCGGAGTCCTGCTGCGTTGGCGGCGGCGATGTCGGAGCAACGATCGCCCACCATGATCGACTGCTCGAGCGCGATGCCGAACTCGGCGGCCCCGCGGAGGAGCATGCCTGGGGCGGGTTTGCGGTCCGGATGCTCCTGGCGGTACTCGCCGATGCCGTGTTCAGGGTGATAGGGGCAGTAGTAGACGGCGTCGAGTTCGACGTGCTCGGCGCGGAACTTCATCCGCATCCAGTCCATGAGGCCGTCGAATTGGGCGACCGAGTAGTAGCCGCGCGCGATACCTGACTGATTGGTGACGATGATGAGACGGTAGCCGAGGGCCATGGCGGTGCGGCAGAGCGAGAAGATTCCGTCGACGAAGGTGACGTCTTCCGCCCGGTGCAGATAGCCGACCTCGTGGTTGATCACGCCGTCTCGATCGAGGAAAAGAGCTCGTTCCGCAACGCTCAAGGATTCACCTTGCCTTTCACTTTGCTGTGTCAGCAGAAATCTCCGCGAGGACGTGCGCGAGCGAAACCTGCCAGTCCATCATCTTCCATCCGAAGGTGCGGGCGAGTTTTTCTCCGTTTAGGCGGGAGTTGGCTGGCCGGGCCGCCGGGGTGGGATACGCGGAGGTTGGGATCGTGATGACCTTTGCGAGCTTTACGCCGGTCTCGCGCTTTGCGATCTGACGGATGGCCTCTTCGGCGAAGCCTGCCCAGGTGGTCTCTCCGGTTCCGGCTGCGTGGTAGACCCCGGAAGGGACGGTCTTGTGCTCGATGATGTGAGCAGCGAGGCGGGCGAGATCTCTGCTCCAGGTGGGTGCGCCGTGCTGGTCGCCGACCACGCGGAGCTGCTCCTTTTCGCGTGCCATCTTGAGGATCGTGCGGAGGAAGTTCTTGCCCGTGGAGCCGTAGACCCAGCTCGTGCGAAGGATCGCATGGGTTGCGCCGCTCTCGGCGAGAGCCTGTTCTCCGGCTAGCTTGCTTGCGCCGTAGACGCCGAGGGGAGCGGTCTTGTCCGTCTCGACGTACGGTGCGTTGCCTTGGCCATCGAAGACGTAATCGGTCGAATAGTGCAGGACGGTTGCGCCGAGCGCGGCGGCCTCCTGGCCGATGACACCGACTGATTCGGCGTTGATGGCATAGGCGAGATCGGGTTCACTTTCCGCGCGATCGACTGCGGTATAGGCTCCTGCGTTCACGATCCACTGCGGTTTGGTGTCGCGGAGGAATGTGCGCGCTGAGGCGGGGTTTGCCAGGTCCATCTCGGCGCGTGTGGGTGCTATGACTTCGCCGTATTGGGCGAGGACATTGACCAGTTCGCCTCCGACCTGTCCTGTGCTTCCAGTGACCAGGAGTCGCAAAGGTGCCACTAGTAGACCTTTTCTTCGAGGACGCGCAGGAGGTATTTGCCGTAGGTGCTCTTGGCGATCTTCATGGCGAGAGCCTGGAGTTGGGCAGCGTCGATCCAACCCATGCGGAAGGCGATCTCTTCCGGGCAGGAGACCTTGAGACCCTGGCGCTGTTCGAGGGTGTAGATGAAGTTCGCAGCCTCGAGCAGAGAGTCGTGGGTGCCGGTATCGAGCCAAGCCATGCCGCGTCCGAGGAGTTCCGTGCGCAACTGGCCTTTGCGGAGGTACCAGAGGTTGACGTCGGTGATCTCGAGTTCGCCGCGTGGCGAGGGTTTGAGGCTCTTAGCGACGTCGACGACCTGATTGTCGTAGAAGTAGATGCCGGTGACGGCGTAGCGAGACTTGGGCTTGAGCGGCTTCTCTTCGAGTGAGATGGCGCGGCGCTGATCGTCGAACTCGACGACGCCGTAGCGTTCCGGATCCTTGACGGCATAGGCGAAGACGGTCGCGCCAGTCTTCTGCGCGCTGGCGTCACGGAGAGCCTTGGCGAAGTCGTGGCCGTAGAAGATGTTGTCGCCGAGTGCGAGGCAGCATCCTTCGCCCGCGAGGAACTCCTCGCCGATCAGGAAGGCCTGGGCAAGGCCATCAGGCGAAGGCTGGACGGCGTAGCGGATGGAGATACCCCACTTCGAGCCGTCGCCGAGGAGTTGCTCGAAGCGCGGGGTATCGTCGGGGGTGGAGATGACGAGGATGTCGCGGATGCCGGCGAGCATGAGGACCGACAGCGGGTAGTAGATCATCGGCTTGTCGTAGACAGGCAGAAGCTGTTTTGAGACTGCCTGCGTGACCGGGTGAAGACGTGTGCCGGAGCCTCCGGCGAGGATGATTCCCTTCATCGAGCCACCACTTCCGAAGCCGGCGCGATGCCGGTGCGGTCGCCGTAGTTCTTCTGGACCCATTGCTGGTAGGCGCCGCTGGTCACGTTCTCGATCCACCCGGGGTTGGCGAGGTACCACTCAACGGTCTTTCGCAGGCCGGTTTCGAAGCTCTCGGAGGCAGTCCACCCGAGCTCCGACTCGATCTTGCGGGCGTCGATGGCGTAGCGGCGGTCGTGGCCGGGACGATCCTTGACGTAGGTGATGAGCTGGCTGTGAGGGGCGAACTTTGAGTCGGGCCGGAGCTCGTCGAGCAGGGCGCAGATGGTCTCGACGACAGCGAGGTTGCTGCGCTGGTTGCCCCCGCCGACGTTGTAGGTCTCGCCGATGCGGCCGCGTTCGAGCACGGCGACGAGCGCGCTGGCGTGGTCGGAGACGTAGAGCCAGTCGCGAATCTGCTGGCCGTCGCCGTAGACGGGAAGAGGCTTCCCGTTGAGGGCGTGCGTGATCATGAGGGGGATGAGCTTCTCGGGAAACTGGAACGGTCCGTAGTTGTTGGAGCAGTTGGTGATGATGCAGGGAAGCTTGTAGGTGTGGACCCAGGCGCGGACGAGGTGGTCGGACGAGGCCTTGGAAGCGGCGTAGGGGGAGTTAGGGGCGTAGGGCGTCTTCTCGTGAAAGGCGGGATCGTGCGGACCGAGTGTGCCGTAGACCTCATCAGTCGAGACGTGCAGGAAGCGGAAGTTTTCCTTCTTCTCGCCGGTCAGTCGTTCGTAGTAGCTGCGGGCGGCATTTAGGAGGGTGAACGTTCCGTCGATGTTGGTCTTGAGGAAGGCTTCCGGGCCGACGATGGAACGGTCGACGTGGCTTTCGGCAGCGAAGTGGACGATAGCCTTCGGCTGATATCTGTCCAGAGTCTCGGCGACGAGAGTTGCGTCGCAAATGTCACCGTGGACCAGCGTGTATCCCGGACGGCCCTCGATAGCGGCCAGGTTCGCAGGGTTTCCGGCGTAGGTGAGGAGATCCAGGTTGATAATGCCGGTATCGGAGGTTGGCTTACCCGAGGTGGTTGGACCCGCTCCCATCCAATCGAGGACAAAGTTCGACCCGATAAAGCCCGTGCCGCCCGTTACAAGAATGCAGTTACTTCCGCTCACAAGACTCCAATCCCGGAGGTCCTGGAGCGCCTGTTTAGCGTTTAATCCAGTCCCTTTACGTTCCCGATCAGTTTACTGCACCCCAGTTGCATCTACTGCGACAGCCCGCGGTACTGGCGGGGGAAGCTTCGAAAAACTGAGGGCCGCATCCCCAAGCCGCTCGCGAATGCGCATCTGAGAAAAAAGGCCGTCAAACATGCCTGAGAAGACTCAGGAATAGCGACTGGCCAGACTGGAGAGTTAAGATGCCGCAGGAATCGAATCAGCGCCCGGAAGAGATTCAGAACGCAGCGAAGCATGAAGGGGTCGTCAGCGCTCCTCTGAAGACTCCGCCCTCGGAGCATAAGGCGGCGGTCGAACCATCCGGATCGAAGGGCGATAACCCGTCCACGGCTGGGCCGGGGCAGACCGCTGTGCATTCGACAACACCCGAGAATGCGCTTGGCCGGCTGAATCCATCCGCGCCTGAAGATGCGAATGTCAGTCCTGGCTCTGCGACGGTCAAGTAAGGCTGTCCGGATCGTCTAATATGGGACTATCTTCCTTCGTGGCTTGGAGGCCGCTTGTCTTCCCAACCTTGCACGACGGGCCTATAGCTCAATTGGTTAGAGCAGCGGACTCATAATCTCAGAGAGGGTGTGGATACACAATTGTGGTCGATTGCAAGTGCTTGTATTTGCACCCTGTTCTCAGTTGAAGGTATTGGCAGACACAATCAGGTACAAGTGGGTACTCCCTACAAAATTCCCATCATGGGATTGGGTTCACCTGCGAGGCTCAGGCCATGAGCAGCCCGCTAGACAACGGAAAGGGACTCGAATCCTCTGCAAGTTGTAGTGAAATGCCCCGAGGGTGGTACATCACCGTCTTGGAGCGTTTGATAACTTTCATTCTTATGAGGATCGTGACTTTACAGTCACGGCCGATGAGAGCGATATGAAAGAGCGATCTTCACTCCGGCTGAATGTAAATGTATTGGATACCTCCTCGTTTTCCCTCTTGCACGTCACCACGAAAAGTTGCATCATATCGATGAGGCATGCCCCGATGAACGTTATCTTGAACAACACGATCATGTGCTCTATGGACGACGGGCGTGGAATAACCTATGTCTCGAATACTGGCAGGATTGCGCGGATCAGTGACCGCATGGATTTAGGCAGTAATTCCAAACCCGTCGAGCACCGTCCGGAAGCAATCAAGCTTGATGGCTCTGGAGTAGACGGCGAGAACCGGGGCAACATAGACGGGCGGAATTCCTAGCGGCAACTGACCGGGGGCTGCGTTTACGGCCACGAGTTGTTCCGCGATCTTAAACCATTGGATCCCCTGAACCATGCCTAGTACGCGTCCTGTTTCGGGGTCGAACACCGGACCGCCGCTATTTCCGCTTACGAACATGAAGTTCACCTCTAGTAGAGGTATCGCGGTTGCATTCCCATTGAGGTCTCCTGAGAATCTCCCAGTGATTACGCCCCGCCCTGCCCTATAAATTAGTCCATCAAGAAGAAGATTGCCGCCCGCGTCCGTTCCGAGTTTGGCTAGTGGATAACCAACCACGCCGATCTCATGGCCGACAAGGACGTCACTGTAACAGATAGAGGCGAATTCCTGATCCGGGGCATTTGGAACCTGTAAGACTGCGAGATCAAGCTCGGGAAAAAGAGAAAGCTCCCTTCCAATCTGTGGAGTCTGAACAACGTGCACCGTGGCGTCGTCGCCCATAAGATTTGCAATTAGCCGGTACGAGTCTCCCGCTTGATGGGGTGCCGCAGTAGGGTTCATTACATGATCGCAACTCATAAAAACGTCTGGCCGAATAAAGAATCCAGTACCTAAGGCAGCCGAGTCGACGTTTCCAGCCAAATTCGGCCTATCCCTAATCACACTGAATACCGCTCTCCTCAGATCCGAAACTACTTGGTGGAATTTTCTCGGTTCAACGCTCAGCATAGTGAACTTTACCTCGTCCTTATGGGCAAAATGCGACCGCATGTTTTAAACCCGTTCCTAAGCATTCTTGGTGAACGACATCCTTGGCTCGGGAGAACGCTCGCTTCAACAGGTAATCATCTCAAACAGATCTATCCACCTGATTACAACTCTAGTAACTTCTCCAAGCTTGGAGGACCTCCTGAAAGCCCGGTGATGATTACGTCGTACGTTCCATTCTCATTCTTTTTAAATGTTTCGCCGTGCCGAAGAATCGAGTTCCTTATCTTCTGGTAGCCGTTCTTTCCTAAATCTCTGCCTGCAGAACCCTCTAGCTTTTTGATCGCCTCAGGTATGGTGAAAGACTCTGATCGCATCAGAAAGGCGAGTTGCTTCCACAGTGGATCGCTGACGCCGGGTTTTTGTAACGCCGGACTAACAAAACCAGCAAGTTGTCCGTTCTGATTCAGATATACAGGTAATTCTTCTCCTCCGCGACGATGAACCAGCTCCCCAAGTTCACCGGCTTTTTTGCGAGCGGCAACCCACTGATCCCTAAGCTTGCTTAGTCGGTCAATGTGACCCTCAATCTCGCTTATGCTAACGTCAAGCTCGGTTAGGAAATCAGCGAGATGTCGCCCCATGCTGATAACTCTAGGCATAATCTTGATTGTAATCAAAAGGGTACCGGAGGTCAAACATCATATACTTGGATTAACCATGCGGGGTTATGGATTTGGATCCCGAACATTGTCCGGATCATGGTCAGAGCTTAGAACTAGATCCTGTTTCCTACGGAGAATTCTTTGCACCTGAACAGCTGACCATCTTCCCCCCTGAGAGGTGGTCAAGCCGAGCAAGTCTAATCCTCTCGCGACCGCCCGTAGCGACCCGGCACCCTTTTGTTGCAGTTCTAGAATTACCGGAAGAAGGTCATCCCGGCGCTTGGCGGCTGTTTTACTCCGAGCAACACCGCTAGCAACTGTTCCTTTCCTTGACATTGCTGCCATACGGTCTAAGGGTCCTCTCTGTCCTCCCAAGATCCGTCCCCGCGCCTTCGCCGCTGCAAGAGCTGACCTTGTACGAGCGGAAATCATGCTGGCCTCATGCTCTGCTACCGCCGCGAGTATATGCACCGTTAGGCGATTCGCCTCCGGAAAGTCGCAAGCGATAAACTCCACGCCCGATTCCATGAGCGAGCTGATGAAGTGCACGTTACGGGCGAGACGGTCAAGCTTGGCAATTATGAGAGTCGCCTTATGAAGACGGCAGAGTCGGAGAGCTTCAGCGATCGCGGGGCGGTCGTTCTTCTTACCACTCTCCACTTCCATGACTTCTTGGACCAGAGTCCATTTTCCCCCATTTAAGAATCGGGTTACGGCCTCGCGCTGCGCTTCGAGACCCAAGCCACTCGCCCCTTGCCGCGCTGTAGAGACTCTCAGGTAAGAGACAAATTTCCCGTTTGCCATCGTCGCACCTCGTTACATATGCTTCTACCAACGTTGAAGTAACTGTAACACTATCTGCTTGCCTCGTCTAGTGGTAACTTGTCGCTTCTTGTTACGCCGCGAAAGCCGAGAGTCGGATGCTCGCTTAGGTAGATGATTCCTGGGGGTACCCATATGGGGTCAGGGGCTCGTCTCAGAAGAACGATGCTGTACGGATGCCAACTCCTAAGGCTTAACCCCTCTCCCCTCCCGCCTCAGTGCCTCGACCAATTGGCGTCCATCAGGCTGGATGACGTGAATTCAGGCGAGAAGTCGGGGTGTCAGAGACGAGGGTGGGGTAGGCTCACCCTCTGCCCCCTAAGCAAGGTGCGTCAGAGTGGGGTTCCAGCTTGTCGCGCGACTGCAAGTAATTTAGCCCAAACTATCGGCTAAAACCCGAGAGTGCAATTCGGTTTTGATGCGTATGGGGGGTTAACCGAAAAACGAGACCGCTGAGCAGCGGCTTCTATTTGCCCCGGCCGGATTCGTTCCGCGCGTGAACCAGCAGCGCTCGGGCCGTGGAGAACGCCTTGCGAATCGCCGACACGAACCGAGGTGAGCGCGCACCCTCGAACTCCTTCAGTTCGAATTCGCCGATCAGGGTTGCCGCAATGATAGAAGCCATGACAAGCACCTGGCGCTCGTCCGGCGTAAGCGGTGGAGCATTTACGGGCGTCTCGATAGTAATGTGGGCTATCGACTCCGGATCGGCCTCTCTTGAAGGCGCTGACTCGCGAGGTTTCGTTTCCTGTGAACCGTCGTTGATCGGGACTGCTCGCCGTCCACCCATGCATCCAGTCTAGGCGAAGAAGAAGCGAATGAATCCACAATCGCCGAGCTGCCGGTTTGACCGAGTCCGACAACATCTGCCATACCCTTACGGGCATCCGCCCAAAGGAGAGTTGAACCATGCCGATCAAACGTACCCCCCCGACGCTGAAGATTCAGGGAGTTCTAAGCAAAATCATCCTTGCGAAGGACGCCAAGCATAAGCCTGAAACGAAGATCCAACCACCTAAACCCCCTAAACGCTAAAGTGGGGTATGCAGGCTGGCGGTTCCGTCTCTTTGGAGATGGGCCGCCGGTCATTGATGAAAAGGTTACGAACCCGCACGCCCTTTCGTCGCGAGGGTCGTGTAAGCGAAGCCCTCAGGACCAGAGGCTTCGCCACACTTCGGGCAAGTCGCTGGCCTGTCCGCGAGGGTGTCCGGCACCGGCCAGACATGTTTGCAACCGGGGCAATGGAAAAGGAGCGTGCTGAGCATGGGCCTCCGGGGCGCTTGCAAGTGATAAGGAAGGTGCTGTCAGGGAAGGGTTACTCTTCGATGGGCAACGATTCCGTGTCGGTTCGGCGGCGATCAGGCGCGCAGTCTGCGAGCTCCTCAGCGGTAAAGGTCGCCGAAGTGTGGTCGCTGAATTCCACGATCAGACTATCGCCGGTCAATCGGTCCGTCCCGACAATTCCGAGCGCAACTAGTTCGAATGGCTTTTCATCGCTCATGGTGCACTCCCTCCGCCTATGACGACAGGAGCCGTTCGGCTGGATGCATGGATTTTCAACATGTATGGGGCGTAACGGATTGACGGGGGTGAACGAACGGAAGCGGATGGTAGCCTGTTCTTCCGGAGATCATCATGCAAGCCGAGATCAAAGCCGTGCTTTCTCACCTGATTCAAACGACCTGGAACGACTTCAAGATTCTCCAGCCCGTTCTAGATGTTCCAGGTATAGACAACCTAACAAAGCCGCAGGCGGAGGCCATCGCGAACGCACAGGAAGCCCTAGAGGCTGCCTACGCCGCCCTCAAAGCTGCCCGGGCGGAGTTCCTATAGCCATGTGCGGCCGCTACTACTGCGTCGACGAGAAGCAGGCAATCACCGAATACTTCCGGAGCAATCCGGCCGATGACGAGCTGCTCCCGCCCGGCTTCAACATCGCCCCGACCACCCGCCAGCCTGTGATCTGCCAGGGACGCTCGTTAGTGTTTGCCTTTCGGTGAATCATCCGCTGGAGTAAAGCTTTGCTTACCTATGCAGGGAAGGTTCTCGTAGTGCAAGGGATTGTGGCCGGACTGCGGCTGCAGGTGGACGTTCGAATACAGACCGCACCCGCGACCGAACCTGATCGAGCCGGGAGCGAGCCACTTATTTGTGCCAAGCTCGATATTCGACGTAGCAACCTGATCTGCAGACCCGTCGTAGTCGATGATGAAGGCTCCCCCATTCGAAAATGTGTTGTCTTTGACCGACAAGCCGCTTCCACGAATATAAAGAGGGGCGTTAGGGCCGTGGATGACGTTTTTTTCGAAACTGCTATGAAGATCCGGCCATCTGGTTTGCCCTGGATTCATCGGATCGATCTTGACGGTTGCGGATGCCCCGGAATTATCACCGCTAGTGAAATCGTTGTTGAGCGTCTGGACTCCCGTCGGGTAAGTGCGGCCATAAAAGATCTGCCGGAACGCCGGATTCTGAGGGCTCACCCTGGGAACAATCGTGGCGCGAACATGGTTGCCTCTCCAAACCGCATCCGTCGCCCCTGAATCATCCAATCCAACCCGGTCTTCGAGGAGGATGTTGTTGGAGACAATCGCACCAGAGAGGACATACCTCTCGCCGTTCGTGAATTCACTAGTAAGAGCAATCCCAGCATCCCCCCGGTTGAGAACACGATTGTCATGGATCTTGATACCCGACACCTTGCCTGCAACGTGGATTCCATCTCCATTTGTATAGACTTCGTCGCTCGTGACGATGTTGTCTGAAATATCGACATCGGTCAGTGATCCTGTTCCATTGTTATAAACCGCCAAAATGCCCCAACCACTATTACGAACGTTACATTTTTGAACATAGAACGATGTGTGTAGGGAAGAATCACCCACTGCATACCAAGCAATAGCTGCCGTGTCAGGACCTCCCACGCCAGGCTTTATCACCACGATATTGACTCCTGTGATGCTCACATCGTCTGAATTCTGTGTATACAGGGTGTGACCCCTCTGGACAGGCACAAGGATCGTTCCGCCGCCCCGTAGGTGAGTTCCGGAGTAGAGAGTTATTTGACCACCGATCACACAGCCCCTCATTGGAAAGGTAAGTACCTGTGAGGTTTGTCCGGTTCTAAAAGCGTCGCGCGCAGCATTAGCCGCAGCCTGAAACGCTGCGGTGTCATCAGTCGTGCCGTCACATTTCGCCCCGAAAGAACTCACGTTGGTGGTAGGTCCCTTTTCGGTGATCGGGTGTTGCGCGGAAGCCTCAGCGCGTAGGAAGAACAGAGTTATAACAAGCAGCCGGACGATCGACGAAGCGAACCAATCCGGCTTGGCAGAGCAGACGAGCTTACGCAAAACCCAGTTTAAACATAACGACTGAATCGGTAGCGCACGCGATCTCGACGGCCCCTCTTGATTGACAGCGACGATCGATTCGAAGCGTTTGAATGCTGTCACTAGAGTTTTCCCTGCCTGCTTACTCCCAATCGAACCTGGAAGAAGTTCAGGCTCTAGCACTGTGAAGACTAGAGCCTGAACTTCTTCGCATTCAGCCGCGCATTGACCAAGCCACAATCCGCTCCAGACAGTCTCTTTCGAAAATGGATTGCTGATCTGCTCCAGGTCGTCATCACGAAGGAAGCCTATGCCTCGCATGTAGCGGTCGATCCTCAACAGGTGATCGCGTGGAGGCCCAAATTCTACGTTCACTCGAAGCACCCCCATGCAATGATGGACGCCCTCCGCTTTTAGTGCGTTGTGTGTGTCCTGGTTAGAAGGAGGGGGCTTCTACGCACCGCGTGGTGTTATGAGTTGCGAGAGCTTCGAGACCGGTCGCGAAGGGCACTTATGTTCTGCCGATGCTAAAAGCTATATCTATAATTATGTCAGCTATATGCCCAGTGTGAGTGGAGTCATGACAAAGCGGGAACAGCGTGAACTTCGATACGAGAAGGACAGGAGATCCTTGAAAATGGCGACCTCGATCATAGAAGGATCATCTGCAACCGCGTCCGCCATCGAGGCCGGATACTCACCACGCCAGGCAAGAACCCCATACCGCTTGCTCCAGGGGCCGGAAATGCGTCGAAGAATGCAGATGGCGTTAAAGCGAAGCGGGGGATCGATAGAGGCAATTGCTGAGGTCGTAGCTGATGCGATGGAGGCTACGAAGCTGGAAGGCTCGTTTCAAACTCCAGATCATAAGGTCCGACTCGGAGCCGCGAAACTCGCCGCAGAGCTTTTGGGAGTGATGAGGATTGACCCGGCCGCCCCGAGTGCACCTGAAGTCATCATCAACATCCCCCCAGGCCTTGCCAACTCGGGACGATGGAATCTTCGAGACTAGTAGCACATCTGCCGAAAGGGGGAGATCCCCCTTTCCCCGGACTGTGGACCCGAAAGCCTGCACTACAACCCTCTAAAGAGTTCGGAGAGGCTAGTCTCCAGAACCGCCGATAGCGCTTCAAGTGTGTCTACCCTTGCCGCCACCGCTCCATTTTCAATTTGTGACAAATGCGCCCTCCCGATACCCGCCGTATCCGCCAATTGCGTCTGAGTGAGTCCCCGCTTTTCGCGTAGTTCACTCAAACGTCTTCCCAAGCGCACGGGTAAAGAGATTGCCATGCGCCATGTTTCCGGTTATTCTCCACCTGATTGTTCGGTTTAGCGAACAATGGGGGCGCATGAAAACGCTTTTATTATCCCTTGTCCTCTTGTCTCAAAGCAGCACTCCGGATGCCGCTCGAATGCTTTTCGTGGTCGACAAGGTTTCTGCCGTTGCCGAAGAGCATGCCAAGCCTTTCCAGGGCATAGCGGCGTCGTCCGGGGAGCACCACACCGCACCCGTCGTCATGGCTGAATTCTCGAAGAGCTGCCCAAAGGTCACGTTAACTCAGGATCAGCAGGCGTCCTTCTACACCCTGCAAACTCAACCAGGCGGAAGCATATTGGCGGACTCGAAGGGAACGGTCCTCTACGTTTCACCAGCGAAGACACTCAAGAACATGGTGAAGGATGTTTGCAGATACATGGGCAGTCACGAATGAAAACTTCATAGGCGAGGACCAGTCCATCCCCTCCTTGAGAAAATCATGCTAACCGGGCTTGCGCTCAGAACCTTTCAGATTATGCGGGTTCGCCGAGTCGTTACGAGCATAGATCGATCCAGATAAGGGGATATTCCAATCTCGCAACTGACGCGATATGTAAACGAGCAGATCACAAATCTGCCAAAGGCCATAGAAGATACCTAGTCCAATAGCTAAGATGAGCCAAAAGAGTGGGGTCATTCCGCCATGCTCTCATAGTCCTCTGCTTCGTACTGCGTTCGGCTGAAGGATTGGAGCTCCGTGCGCCTCGACGTTGCCGTGAAGAAAATGAGGGAGGATAACCCCACCACCCGCGACAGCAGCATCGCCCATCGCCCCCGTCCGTTGCTGCGCGGATACTCAAATCGGATCAGGCGCAGATCTTTCGACTAAGAATTTAGAGGTGTCATTCGGGGGGGGGGGTAGGGTGGAACACCCTGCCAGGGGTAGAAGAGAGGCGGTCACGTACTGCTTTGGCTCCTCGCGCGCCCAACTGAAGACTTGTACGGTGCCGACGCGGAATAGGAGTCACCACAGCGAATGCTAAGCGGCGCTTCATTTCACCCGTCTCTAAGGACGTATTGGATGAGAGAGGGGTTTAGTAGAGTCCTTCACCGCGACGACCGAAGAGGGTGTTTAGATCGACCTATATCTGTAAAGACGTTTGTGACCGCCGCAAAACATGATTAGCTTGGTCTTCCGGCTTTCGAAGGATCCGTCTATATGTATCTTCGCTATACGCATAACGTGTCTCATTACAGCAGCTTGCAACGGCATAAAGATACTGACAAATGCAAACTTAACGGGAGCATGGGAATGCTTTAGCAAAGGCGCGGGCCAAAACGAAGGGGGTGGCTTTGTTCATCATTTCAGGGTGGTCATCTGAGTATTTGACAAAGACCTTTGAGAGTTGGACCGTAGTGATGCCGTTGTTTAGACAGTATCTATTTAGAGGGTTTTTTTCTGTAGGGCCCTCGGCTTGCGCGTCCACTACCCCCATGATGTAGTTGGCACAGCGAATGAATTGGCTGGCATCGTCGGGATGCGCGGAAGTCCGGCATGTTTCGGTCAAGTCAAAGGTCGATGGACCGTACAAGATCACAGGAGTCCACTGGGGATCAGCAAATAATACAAACGTTAACACGATTGGGAGCATGGTTGAAAACATATCAGCCATCCCCCAAGAACGTGCATGATTTGGCTGCTAGCTTCAACGAATTGCTGCATGAGATACCAAACGGCTACGAAGCCGACACACTGACCCGGTTGCCTTGAGTCGCCTTCGCGGTCCCAAGACGACAGGTGACTGAAGACGACAGAAGGCAACCCCTCTTTGCAGAGACGTCTTCGCTTACGACGTAACGCGATAGATTAGCCAAAGGTATCCGAGGACGAAGCAAAACAACGAAGCAAACCCGAGCGTTTCGCATAATGCGTATGCCGCTTTGGTGTGCCTTCCCCGATGCTGATAATCCTCGTAGTGGAACGTCAGCCAAACGCTAAACGCGAGTCCGTAGAGGACGCAGAATGCGAGCAGGTAAAGTGGAGAGGCGTAGAACCAAGGGAGGTGTCCTGCCTGCCCATGGAGCGCCGAAGAGCCGACTAGAAGAACAATCGATCCGGTCGCGAGTCCGATAATTACTTCCGTGATCTTCAAATACTTCGCCAGAAACGGTTCAAAAGCTCCCGGAATGCCGTTCGGATCGAAGTTGTAGAGGTCATGGATTTTCGTGTAATACGACAATATCCAAATGGCGATGGGAACTGCGATGGCGACGCCAATGCCACTTGTACCGGGAGCCATATGCATGATGTGCGGAGAATATCATCGCCTTTGTTGATTCGGTCGGCCGGAATCGACCGGATAGCTCCAAACCCAACCGCCGTCGAAACCAGACTTGGTGACGATGATGCCGAGCTTGTCCTTTGCCCTCTGGAGCGTTCGCTCCGTCAGCCCAAACTCCTTTTCTGCTTTATGCTTCAGTTCACGCGCGAGAACCGGCCCGTTCTTCAGTTCGGCTTGTAGGAACCCCCGCGCTTCTTCCTGCATATTGATCGGCTTCGTGTTCTTCTCACCGGTTTCGACGCTCGCCAGAATGTCTCTTGCGCTACCTTCCAGCGCTTCGCCCCAAATGACGCGAGTAGCGAGCACCCCACTTGGGAGCGTTGCGGCTTCGATGGCGTAAGCAAATCCGCCCGTGTCGATAGAGATATTTGATTTTGAGCGCGTGAAGATGCGGCGATCTGATCCTTCTTCCTGCGCTGCCACCAGGACCATTCGAGCTTGCGCGGCAAACGCTTGCGACCCTAAGACGCGATCCGTGGGATTCTTTCCGGCAGAATTCTTAGCAAAATGAGTGATGCCTAGAACGGCGCATTTCTTTTCCTCAGCAAACCTGACAATCGGCTGTAGGCTGCGGCGGACATCGTTTGCCTTGTGCATATCACCTGAGACCGCGCTAACGATCGGATCAATTATCAGAAGTGACAATTCAGGTAGACCGGAAACCGCATCTCGTAGGTGCTCTACATCTCGGGAAGGGTCAAATGAATGGTTTCCCCCTTCCCCATCCGTAGCGCCGCGGATTGCGTAAACCCTGGCCGGGTTAGCACCCGCTAGCGCCAAACGCGGTTTGATTGTTGTGTCGAGCGCATCCTCGCCGCTCCAGATAACGGTATCCCCCGACTTCTCGCAGCGTGAGCCGTCCGGGAAAGTTCCTCCGTTGCTTACAGTGGCGGCAATTGAGAATGCCAATGTACTCTTTCCCGTTCCGCCTGCCCCGCACAGGAGCGTCAGCATACCAATTGGAAGAAAAGACGGCCAAAGCCAGTTGATAGCGCTTTCCTGAACCTCAGTCATAGGGAGAAGCGAGAACGGAATTGCACTCGCCCGTTCCGTAGTTGGTTGCTTCTTCACTTGGAACTCTTGACAGGCTGCGATTTTCCCCCATCCACCAGAACTCCTTCCAGAGCCGATTCGCGGATCATTGTCCTGCTCCCAACCTTTGTCCGTTGCAGCTTCCCAGAACTAAGCCACGCCTGAACGGTGTACTTGCTGATTCCCCCAAGTGCACGTGCAGCTTCATCTACTGTCAGCAGCTTTTCCATATCAACTCTCCTGGCGCAAGTGGCGCTAGAAAGATAATGCTTGCTGCAAGACAGAACAGCGTAGTACTTTTCTAGCTATGCCCAAGCAAGCAAGCCGTGTCCAGAATCGGCTGGAGATGCCACGAGAGGAATACCTCGGCACAATTACGACCGAGGTGCTCAATGGCGAATTCTCATTTGGCTACGTGCGAAAGGATCTGAATGTCCGGGCACTGCTTGTGTTCATAAAACGTCTTCAGGCTGCGGATGAAGCCATGAACGTGGCCGGTAGGACACTGCGGCAGCAACCTGAATATGAGCCACCCATCCAGGTAATCCGTGCGTTTCATACGGCCAATCGCTTGTTGGGCCGGTATTTGGTGACGCCTTCGATAGAAGCGAACATCATCACGGACGACACCAGTAGGAGGAAAACTCCACCCCGTGGCCGATTTGGAAGACTCGCTTGGCATCGTGGAGGTACCACGGAGAGTTTTAGGGAGTTCACGTGGATTCTATGGATATTCGAGCTTGCCCAAGCGGGGCAGATTAGCCGGTTCAAGCAGTGTGCCACCTGTCGCCGTTGGCTTTTTGCGAAATTCTCGCACCAGCGATTTTGCTGTGGAGAGTGCAAAGAGAAATTCCACAGAACTGATCCTGGCGATAAAGCTCGGCGGAGAGACTGGGCTAAAAAAAATTACCAATTGCACAAAACCAAGAACGTGAAATGAGGTGACCCCAATGGCGATTTTCAAACGCGGCAGCACGTACTATTTCGAATTTGTCTACGGCGGCAGAAGGTATTGTCGGAGCACCAAGGTGAAGAGCCAGCGTGCAGCAGGAGAGATTGAGCGCGCCTTTCGCACCGCGTTGGCAAAAGGCGACGTTGGGATTGTCGACCGCCAGAAGGTTCCGACGTTCGGTGAGTTCTCGGTGCGTTTTATGGAGGCAATTCGGGTTCGCTCCGCAGAGAAGCCAGCGACGGTCAGATTTTACGCGGATCGGACAACGCGCCTGCTCAAGTACCGCCCGCTTCGGGAGGCGAGGCTCGACGCTATCGATGAAGCCCTCATTGAACGCTACGTAACGGCCCGCCGTGCGGTCGTTCTGCCCGCGTCATGCAATCGGGAGCTTGCGACCTTGCGCCGCGCTCTGAGGCTCGCTGAGGACTGGAAGATCATCACAAAGGCTCCTCGCATCCGACTGCTCAAGGGTGAGCATCAGCGTACGTTCGTTCTATCTCACCAGGAGGAAGCTCGATATCTCGCAGCCTGCCCTCCTCTGCTCCGCGATGTCGCCTCCATCATGCTCGACAGTGGATTGAGGATCGGGGAGTTGCTGAACCTCCGCTGGGAAGACATCCGTTTCGACCCCACCGGCGCGGCGCGGTTTGGTTCTCTCAGGGTGACGAGCGGCAAAAGTCGGAACGCTCAGCGCACATTATCACTCACTGCCCGGGCTTCCCGGGTCCTTTTTGCCCGCCGCAAGGTTTCGAAGTCGCCTTTTGTCTTTCCAGGCAAGTCGCTCGAAGCTCCAATCCTTGTAACCAGCCTTAATCACTTGCACAGCAAAGTGCGAGAGCCGTTGCTACAGGGCAAGCGAATTCAGGAATTTCCGGCTGAGTTTGTCCTCCACGGGTTGCGCCACACCTTCCTTACCCGGCTTGGGGAGGCTGGAACCGATGCATTTACAATCATGAGGCTGGCGGGACATTCCAGTGTCACGGTGTCCCAACGGTACGTTCACCCAACCCCCGAAAGCTGCGAAACGGCATTCGAGAGGCTGGAGGCGCTGAACGGGCGGGCGAACGAAAGGCTGGAAGGGAAAGAGTCCCATCAATCCTCCCATCAGCAATTCTTCCAAACCGCGTAAGTTGTTGAAGGGCCTATAGCTCAATTGGTTAGAGCAGCGGACTCATAATCCGTTGGTTCCAGGTTCAAGTCCTGGTGGGCCCACCAACTCCTACACATCCTCGACGCGCGACCCTCTTTCTTTGGAAAGGTTGCGCGCAACTCCCTGGATCTGAGGGAGTTTACTGTGATGTACGCAGGAGGATGTCATGAAAATCGAAACCGCCAAAACTCCCAATCTCACGAAGGTCATTGCGGCCGGAGTCCTTGCCGGCGCGGTTCTGATGGCAGCCCCGCAGAAAGCCGAAGCGCAGCAGTTCGGGGTCAGCGTCGGTGTCGGTCGGCCTTACGGCGGCCCTGTGTACGAACGCGGCTTCCGGGATGACCGTTTCCGCGATGACCGGGGATTCTATGCCGAACGTCGTCGCGATGAGTTTCGCCGGCAGGAAGCGTTCGCGCGGCAGGAGCGCTGGGACCGAGAGCACCGCTTTTACCGGGCGCCGGCTTACGGCTTTGGTTATGGCCGCTGATTGAGTTCTCCCCAGAACCGGGAAGGCGGTCGCGCTTGTTCAGGCGGCCGCCTTTTCGCGTTAAGATTCGCGTTAGCCGAGGGTGCATTGTGGCGGCCTCCGGCGTAGATTCTTCCTATGTCCGTGAAGCATGCACGATGTACGTTGAAGACCCTCTCCGCCTTTGCGCTTGCTGCGTTTGCAGTCACAACCGCCGTGTCGCCTGCGCAGCAAAGCTGCATGGCCGGCATGTCCATGGGACCGAACCACGCGATGCCCGGAATGAAGGCCGTGCCTTCGCCGGAGCAGCTTCCTGTTCCGATTCACATGTCAGGTCTGGGGAACGCGCACATTCAGATCACCGCCACGCCGGAGGCGCAGGCCTGGTTCGATCAGGGGCTTAAGCTGATGCATGATTTCTGGGACTACGAGTCTGCGAAGGCGTTCGAGCAGGCGATACGGGTCGATCCGAACTGCGCGATGTGCTACTGGGGTCTGGCCGAGGTGGAGGGTTTTCGCGGCGGCCCAGAGAAGGTTTACGGGACGAAGGCGCTCGCGGAGGCAGTCCGGCTGAAGAAGCATACGTCGGGGGCGGAAAAGCTCTACATCGAGGCGGCTGAAGCGGACCGGAAGGGTGATGGGGACGATAAGGCAAAGATCGTCATTTTGCGGAAGCTGGTGAAGAAGTATCCGAAGGATCTGCAGGCGCGCATCCTGCTGGCCACGAGCGTTGGCGATGGATATGACGCCAAGGGTGAGGCGAAGGCGGGTGAAAAGGAAGAGATCGCGATTCTTGAAGGCATTTTGCGGGATGCTCCGAACGATTCGGCTGCGAATCATTACTGGATTCATGCGATCGAGCCCGGGAATCATCCGGAGCGGGCGATACCGAGTTCAGCGCTTCTTGCCTCGCTTGCCCCAACCTCGGGACACATGGTTCATATGCCGGGGCACATCTACTACCGCGTCGGAAACTATCCGGAGGCGGAGCGGTGGTTTGAGGCGTCTTCCGTGGCGGACGAGACCTACATGCGGGAGCAACACGTCTCCCCCGATGACGACTGGAACTATGTTCACAACATGATGTACGGGATCGCGAACCTGATGGAGGAGGGGAAGCTCACTGAGGCAAACGCACTCTCCGATCGGCTGGCCAATGCGCGGGGAGAGCTTTCGGCGACGCTTTACATTTGGAGCGCACGTGACCAGATGTCGCGGATCAGCCGCCGTCTGCCAGTGGCGCTGCGGGTGGGCGACTGGGACGCGATCCTTACGATGCTGGACTCGCAACCTGCCGGGCCTGCCTTGAAGCCTGGCGAGAAGGACAACACGGCTAACCTCCGCTTCTTGTCATCCGAACTGAGAGACTTCGCGAAGGGAATGCGGGCGCTTGATCAGAACGCGATTCCCGAGGCAGAGGCTGCTTCTGCCCGGATGGACGCTGGGCTCTGGCGTATCAAGCAGGTCGAAGAGGAAGAAGGAAAGGATAAAAAGGAAAAGAAGCCCGGCGCCAAGGTCACGGACGCAAAGGCTGAGCCACCCATGATCCCGATCCTGCCGGACGCGGAGTCTGGTCCGCTGGTGAAGGCTCTGACGATTCAGTCGCTCGAACTGAGAGGTGGGGTGCTCGTCGCTCAGGGCAAGATGGACGAGGCTAAGAAGGTCTACGCTACTGCCGGAGCCAAGGAGAAAGAGCTCGGCTACCACGAGCCTCCGTACTACATCCGTCCCGTCGGGGAAACCGAGGCTGCTGCGCTGCTCAAGGCGAAGGACTATCCCGGGGCGAAGGCGGCATACGAGGCGGCACTGGTCGAGCGGCCGGCCTCCGGCTTTCCTCTTTACGGCCTCGCTCGGGTGCAGGAGCTCTCGGGCGATCAGACCGCAGCGAAGGCGAGCTATCAGGCGTTCCTGAAGGCGTGGCCCAAGGCTGACCCGACGCTGCCGGAGGTCGTACACGCCCGGGAGGTCGCCGGCTCGTCCACTGTGGCCGCACGTTAGGCTGAAACACCCATGGCTGCGGAACGTCTATAAGCGCATGCCGCCGCTCCGCCACTTTGCTCTCGCTGTGACGCTCCTTGCTCCGTTCGTATCCGCTCAACAGACGCCAACGCTGCACGACAAGACGCCGAAAGACGAAGCGCCGCAGGATAAGGCCGCGACGCTATCCGTCGCCGCGCGTCTGGTCAATCTTCCTGTCATCGTGAGGGACAAGAAGGGGGCGATTGTCACGACACTCACGAAGACGGACTTCAACCTCCAGGTCGACGGCCATCCGCAGACGATTCGCTACTTCGACCGCGACGCGAACCTGCCGTTGACGCTTGGCCTTCTGGTCGATACGAGCCAGTCGCAGCGCGACGTCATCGAACAGGAGAGGACGGCGAGCGGATCCTTTCTCGACCAGATGCTGACGGCTCCCTCCGGCCGTCCAGCCGACCAGGCATTTGTCATTCAGTTCGCGCGCGAGACCGAGCTTCTCCAGGACCTGACTCCATCCCGTCCAAAGCTGCAGGCCGCGCTGAAGCAGATTGACACGACTCCCGACAACAGCAATCAGCAGAGCCAGTCCGATCCGAACGATCCGAATGACACCGGGAGCAACTCCGGTGGTCACGGCGGCCGCAGGGGTGGCCGAGGCGGTGGGACCACACTTTACGACGCGGTTTTTCTCAGCTCGGACGAGCTGATGGCCAAGCAGAAGGGGCGGAAGGCGCTCATCATCCTGTCGGACGGTGTTGATAACGGGAGCAAGGAGAATCTTGCCCACTCGATTGAAACCGCCCAGCGCGCCGACGCGATTATCTACGCTATCTACTTCAAGGGTGAAGAGCACAATGGCGGCGGAGGCGGCAACCGCGGAGGCGGTTTTCCCGGCGGACGGGGCGGCGGAATCGGTTTTCCCGGAGGAGGCTACCCGGGCGGCGGTGGTGGGCGGGGCGGTGGTGGCGGTAATCGCGGAGGGGGCAACGAGAACCGTGTGGACGGCAAGAAGATCCTCGAACGTATGGCGCACGAGACCGGCGGGCGTCTCTTCGAGGTCACGAAGAAGCAGACGGTTGACCAGATCTACACGCAGATTGCCGAAGAGCTTCGCTCGCAATACCGGCTCGGCTACACGCCGGACGAGGCGACCGCCGCTGACGGCTATCACCAGGTCGACCTGACGGTTCCGAACCAGAAGAACCTGAACGTTCAGACGCGCGACGGCTACTACACCGGCAAATAGCTGTTCTGTTCGCGCGGGGACGCGATTACCTGCACCTGCGCTCCCCTGTATACTAAAACTGGGCGATACCCCAGCAATTTCCCTCTACCACCAGATCCAGAGTTGCCGAAGCGAGGCAGCGCTTCTGGGCGTCTGGCGGAAGAGGCTGCGGTCCCGGTACTTCCTTGCGTCAACGCGCGCAGTCCCGAATCGAATCATCAGGCCGCGAGGCCGACACATCTCATCAGCCCATACAGGATTGACCCATGATCTCCGTCTCGAATGTCACCATGCGCTACGGCCAGAAGCTCCTCTTTGAGGATGTCTCCGTCACCTTCCCGACCGGCGGCCGCTACGGCCTCACGGGCCCGAACGGCGCCGGCAAATCCACCTTCATGAAGGTGCTCACTGGCGAACTCGAGGCCCAAAAGGGCAACGTCGTTCGCCCACGCAAGATCGGCGTGCTCTCGCAGGACCAGTACGCCTTCGACGCTTACCGCGTCATTGACACCGTCATCATGGGCAACAAGCCCCTTTGGGCGGCTCTTGAAGAGCGCGAGATCATCTACAACAAGGCCGAGATGACCGACGAAGACGGTTCCCGTCTCGGCGAACTCGAAGGCATCGTCGGGGAAGAGGATGGTTACGAAGCCGAATCGAACGCCGCCATTCTACTGCAGGGACTCGACATTGCCGACGAACTGCATGAACGCAAGATGTCGGAGCTGCAAGGTGGGCAGAAGGTCCGCGTGCTCCTCTGCCAGGCGCTGTTCGGTGATCCGCAGGCCCTGCTGCTCGACGAACCGACGAACTATCTCGATCTCGACTCGATTAACTGGCTACAGGATTTTCTCGTCCGCTATAACGGGACGCTCATTACCATCTCGCACGATCGGCACTTCCTCAACTCGGTCTGCACCCACATCGCTGACATCGATTACGAGACGATCATCCTGTACAACGGCGGCTACGACGACATGGTCGAGCAGAAGACCTCGATCCGGACCCGCATCGAGAGCCAGAACGAGCAGCGCGAGAAGAAGATCGCACAGTTGAACGACTTCATCGCGCGCTTTTCTGCCGGTACACGTTCTTCGCAGGTGAATTCCCGCAAGAAGGAAGTGGAACGCCTGGCTACCACCGACGTCGCGCGTTCGAATATTCAGCGTCCGTTCATCCGCTTCGAACAGACTCGTCCCTCGGGCCGCACAATTCTTGAAGCGGAGCGCGTCAACAAGAGCTATCCGCAGAAGGACGGGAAGGTCGAGCACGTCATCCAGGACTTCACCGTCTCCTGCATGCGCGGCGACAAGATCGTCCTGATGGGCCGCAACGGCCAGGGTAAGACGACCATGCTGAAGGCTCTGCTCGCCAACGCTCCGGGCGTCGACGAGAAGGACGTTTCGATCGACTCAGGCGTGGTGAAGTGGGGGCACGAGGCTCAGATTGGCTACTTCGCCCAGGATCACAAGGGATCCATCCAGAAGGGCATGACCGCATCCGACTGGCTGCACCAGTTCGACCCGACTGCTACGAAGGAAGACATTCGCGGCATCCTGGGGCAGATGCTCTTCCGCGGCGAAGAAGGCACCAAGATGACCGATGCGCTTTCTGGAGGCGAAGCGGCTAGGCTGCTTTTCTGCAAGATCATGTTGCAGAAGCCGAATGTGCTTGTCTTCGACGAACCGTCGAACCACCTTGATCTCGAGAGCATCAACGCACTGAACCTCGCGCTACAGAAGTACGAAGGAACGGTCTTCCTGGTCACTCACGATCTCGACCTGATCAGCGATGTGGCGACGCGCATCTGGCACTTCCACGGCGGCCCGTTGAACTTCACCATCGACGACTTCAAGGGGCCTTACAGCGAGTACCTGCTGCAACAGACCATGTCCGCCGCGAAGTAGTTCATGCCTCTCCTCGGCCCCATTCATCGATCGTCGATAGGTGGGGCTTTTTCATGCTCTTCGCACGGCACCTCCTGAAATGGGATACTAGAGCCCATGCCATCCGAGATCCCGAATCCCGTCCCGCGCGGTAAGAACGTCCTCGGCCAGCCCCTGCAGGTCTGCGGCTGCGATCCCATGACCGGCTTCTATCGCACGGGATGCTGCGAAACCGGGGAAGATGATTTGGGCGTCCACACGGTCTGCTGCATTGTCGATGAGGCGTTTTTACAGGCGTCGAAGGCGCTTGGGAACGATCTTTCGACGCCGCATCCGCAGTTTGGCTTTCCCGGCCTGAGGCCTGGCGACCGCTGGTGCGTCTGCGCGGCACGCTGGCTCCAGGTGCAGCAGGCAGGCGCGGCATGCCCGGTGGTTCTCGAAGCGACGCATGAGAACACGCTGAAGATCGTGCCGTTCGAGCTTCTGATTCAGCATGCGGTGATCCCGGACCAACTTCAGTAAGAGCGCGAACGTTCCATGCTGTGCTGCCATCTCGCGGGCCGCTCTGAATTGTCGGTCGTGGGTGAAAATACGTTGAAGCCTATGCGACGTGGCTGTTTTCCGTCTCTTTGTTCTTGACATCCCCGCCCCGTGGCTTGAGCCTTAAGACATCACGAAAAAGTAGAGGAAGCGTGTCCCTGAACACCCGCTTTCGATCTCAAGAGAGTTCCACGAGACCCCGTCCTGACAGCCGCGCTGCCGCCGGGACGGAAAGTTTTACCCGCGCACGGAGCCTTCCATTCCCATGACCCCGAAAAGAACCTTGAAACGGCTCGCCTGTAGCGCCGCCGCTGCCCTTGTTTTCACCTCAATGACGATCTCCGCCACGGCCCAGACCTCAGGCGTTGGCAACATCAGTGGCACGGTCACCGACACTAGCGGAGCCGTCGTTCCTAACGCATCCGTCACGGTGATCAACACCGATACCGGTGTCACGCGTACGCTCACCACCAGCGGTGCCGGCGACTACAACTCGCCGTTCCTCCAGCCTGGCCACTATGAGGTCGTCCTTGGCGGGGGCAACTACAGCAAGGTGGATCGCAAGAACCTCGTGCTGACCGTCGGCCAGGTGCTCTCGATCGACGCCACCCTGACTTCGGGTTCGGTCTCGACCACTGTGGATGTGACGGCGACCACGCCGATTCTCGATACCGAAAAGACCGAGGTGTCGCAGACGTTCGATGCGAACCTGCTGGCCAATCTGCCGGTTGCGACGCGTAACTGGAGCGCGTTCGTGCTGAACACGCCGAACGTGGTGCAGGATGGTGGCACGGGACTGGTGAGCTTTCACGGTATCTCGGGTCTCTACAACCAGAACTACGTCGACGGTTCGAACAACAACCAGATGCTCTTCTCCGAGGCCCGTGGCCGTTCTTCGGGCGCGCCCTATGTGTACTCCATCGATTCGATCAAGGAGTTCCAGGCCGAAACGTCGAATTACTCGGTTGAGTTTGGCCAGGCCGCCGGTGGACAGGTCAACGCCATCACGAAGTCCGGCACCAACCATATTCATGGTGATGTCTTCTACTATCTCCGCTATCCGGATCTGAATGCACTTGATCCTTTCAGCAAGTATTCGGCCCTGCATAACGGCGGGACACCGTTCCTGCTGACCCAGCCCATCCATCAGCAGCACCAGTTCGGCGGCTCTGTCGGCGGACCGATCATCCCGGATCGCCTCTTTTACTTCTTCACCTATGACGGCTTCCGCAAGGTCGGGCGCGTCCTCTACTCGGACAGCAACGTCATTTCGACCACTGGCACCGGCTCCTACACCACGAACAACACGGCAACTCCGAACCAGTGCCCGGTCGTTGGTACGACAGGGTACACGCAGAACTTTGGTATCACCTCGACGCAGTGCGTCAACGCCATCAGCTTCCTGCAGGGGCTATCCAACGCCGCTCCCGGCCGCTTCCAAAAGCAGAACCTCTTCTTCCCGCGCCTCGACTACCACATCAACAGCCGCAACGATGCCTTCGTCGACTATAACTTCGCGGATTTTGATTCCTCGTATGGCTACAGCCCTGCCAACACCTTCTCCAATAGCTCGCCTTCGACGAACGCGCCCACGAGCTACCACGAGCGCTTCCTGGTCGCGGGTCTCACTACCCAGATTGGCAAAACTTCTGTCAATCAGGTTCACTTCCAGTACGGCCGTGATCTTGAAACAGCCGGCGCCAACGCTCCCGGGCCCTCGGTGGCGACGGGCATCGTGACCTTCGGCATGCCGAACGCGCTGCCCCGTATCGCCGAGCCGGATGAACACCGCATTCAGTTCACCGATGTCTTCTCGACAACCCATGGACATCACACGTTCAAGTTCGGTGGCGACCTCAACAACGTCCACGAGGTGATGATCAATCTCTTCCAGGGCGGCGGAATCTACAGCTACTCCGGGACGAACAACAACGTAAACTTCCAGTCCTATTTGCAGGACGCCTTCGCGGGCCAGACGGGAGATACTGATCCATTCGCCGGGTATCACTACACGAGCTTCGTGCAGACGGTCGATGTGGTGAACACCGCTGCCGGCACCCAGGGTAAGGACGACTTCTACATGAACATGGTCGACGGCTTTGCCGAAGACTCGTGGAAGATGCGGTCGAACTTTACGCTCACTGCAGGCATCCGTTACGACATCCAGATCACGCCTGCGCCTCAGTACACCACGCCGCCCACGATCGCCGGCATCAACCCGCTGAACTACGGCACGCCTTTCCCGCTCTACAGCAAGACCATCAAGAACGTCAGCCGCTTTCAGCCTCGCGTCGGTTTTGCGTGGGAGCCCAATCCCGGCACGGTCGTCCGCGGTGGTTACGGGGTCTTCTCTGCTCTGAACCAGGGCAGCACCTACTACGCGGACCGCGTGGAAAACGGTGTCGTCCAGATCAACTTCAACTACTCCGGTTGCGGTGCCACGACTACGGCGACGGCGACGGTCTCCTGTCCGTCGGTTCCGGGCACAGGCACCACTGCTGCCAAGCTGGGCTTCCCAAACGTTCCCTTCGCGGTCACTGGCCCAGCGCTCAGCGGCTCGCTCCATCCTACCGGCGGAACGGTTGCATCCGTCAATGGACCGACCTCCCCGGGCGCGCAGAGCTTCCACGGTCTGGATCCCAACTTTGCTCCGCCGTACGCGCATGAGGCTGATCTCTCCGTGGAGCAGGCACTGCCGGGCAAGATGAGTCTTTCGGTTGGCTACGTTGGCACACGCGGTATGCGTCTGCCGGTCTTCATCGACGCAAACCTGCTTGGCCAGACCCCGCACGGGCTTCGCAGCTACAACGTTCTGGATGGCAGCAACAACGTCACCAAGCAGCTTACGGTGCCCGTTTACCTGCCTACGGATCGCATCAACCAGACCATCGCTACCTATAACACCGGCTTCTCCAAGGCCAACACCTGGTATAACTCCCTTGCTGCGACCGTCCGCCGTCCCTTCGCGAACGGTCTGGAAGTCCTGATGAACTACACCTGGGCTCACGCCAGCGATACCGGCCAGGTAGGCGGCGCGAACGGCACCTTCTATGGTGGCGATGCTCCGCTTGACCCCAACAACCAGAAGGCGGAGAACGGCCTGTCGGATATCGATATCCGCAATCGCTTCACCCTTAGCTTCGTCTACCAGCCGCACCTCCTCGAGAGCAACAAACTGGTGAAGCATCTTGTGGACGACTGGACCTTCTCAGGTGCTGACATCGCTTCGGCAGGACAGCCTATCTTTATGAGCATGGCTGGAACGGTCTACAGCGGTTCCACCAGCTCTACGAGCTATGGAGACGATGGCGGCATCTACGGTGGCGCCATGAGCTCCGGTTCCGGACTGGCGACCACTGGACGTCCTCCGCAGATCGGTCGCAACAGCATCATCGGACCGGGCTACAACAACCTGGACTTCCGGCTCTCGCGTAACATTCCGATCCACGAGAAGATCTACGCGCAGTTCTCGGCGGATGCCTTCAACCTGCTCAACCACACCATTATCACCAGTGTGGTTGGCACGCAGTCGCAGTACCTGAACGTTGGGGCAAGCTCTTCCGGAACGGTGACTGCGACGTGCCTTGCAGGCGGCGCTCCTGCTGGTTCAACGCTGCAGGGCTGCATCGCGCCAAACCCGAACCTGGGTAGCGGAACGGTCAGCCAGCGGCTCAATGCGTTTGGTGCGGTCAGCGGAACGAACAATGGTCTCTACACCGCTCGCCAGATGCAGTTCTCCGCGAAGGTGTTCTTCTAGCGCCACAACCAAACCAAGAAGAAGCGGCTCCGGAGAGTGATCTCGGGAGCCGCTTTTATTTGTCTCAGTGATTCTAAGATGGTGCGCCCGAGAAGATTCGAACTTCTGACCTACAGCTTCGGAGGCTGCCGCTCTATCCAGCTGAGCTACGGGCGCCTGCAAGAATGGTAGCACGGTCAACAGGCCCATTTTCCCGCAGTTGACATGGCTTCGCGGCTCACGCAGCATCAACAGGTTAGCGATTCAAGCGAAAGCGAGATAACCCGATCTATGTTCCTCCGCATTCTTTCCACACTTGCCTGTACGGTCCTTCTTGCCACCACGATGCTCGCGCAGGATGAGGCCACACTTTCGCCTCCAGCTACAGCCAGCGTGATGCTCGGCGGTAAGGCGATCAAGATCACCTACAACACACCTTCCATCCGCGGGCGCACCATCATGGGCGGTCTCGTGCCTTACGGTGAAGTCTGGCGAACGGGCGCGAATCCTGCTACGACGATCATCATTGCGGCTGACCTGATGATCGGCACGCTCAAGGTTCCGGCTGGGACTTATACGATCTATACGCTGCCGAGTGCGACCGACTGGCAGCTCATCGTCAACAAGCAGACCAAGCAGTGGGGAACGGAATATCACCAGGATCAGGACCTTGGGCGCGTTCCGATGATGAAGAAGGATCTCGGAACGCCGAAGGAAGTGATGTCGATTTCGTTCGAGAACACCTCCGGGACTAAGACTGACCTGCATGTGAAGTGGGAGAAGACGGATGTCTTCGTTCCCGTTTCGTTGGCGAAGTAAGGACGGAAACGCAGATTCCCTTCGGGAATGACAACCAGAAGGGCAAGTGCAAAAGAAAAAGGCCGCTCGAAGCGGCCTTTTTCTTTCGTCATCAAGCTTGCTTCACCACTCCTTCGAGGCCGAATCGACGGCTAGTGGCGTCGCGGCGATGGGGGCTTTCCAGCGGAGGATGGGCTTGCGGGCTGCGGTGGTTTCGTCGAGGCGTTGGAGACGTGTGGTGTGGGGTGCCGTTTTGACGAGTTCGGGGTTCTCGGCGGCTTCCTGGGCGATCTGCTTCAGGGCGTCGATGAGAAGGTCGAGCTCTTCGCGGCTCTCGCTTTCGGTCGGCTCGATCATCATCGCTCCCGAGACGACCAATGGGAAGCTGACGGTGTAGGCGTGGAAGCCGTAGTCGATGAGGCGCTTGCCCATGTCGCCGGTCTTGACGCCGTTTTTGGCCTGGAGCTTGTCGGAGAAGACGACCTCGTGGAGGGACGGGCTCTTGTAGGGGAGCTCGAAGGTGTCCTGCAGCTTGGCGCGGATGTAATTGGCGTTGAGGACGGCGTCTTCGGTGGTCTGGCGGAGGCCATCGGGGCCGTTCGCGAGGATGTAGGCGAGTGCGCGGACGAACATGCCGAAGTTACCGTAGAACATGCGGACGCGGCCGACGGTCTGCGGGCGGTTGTATTCGAGGCCGAGGGAGCCGTCTTCGCGGGTGATGACGACGGGGGTCGGGAGGAACGGCTCGAGGATCTTCTTGCAGGCGACCGGGCCGGAGCCCGGGCCGCCCCCACCGTGGGGGGTGGAGAAGGTCTTGTGCAGGTTCAGGTGCATGACGTCGACGCCGAAGTCTCCCGGGCGGGTCTTGCCGACGAGAGCGTTCATGTTGGCTCCGTCCATGTAGAGGAGCGCGCCCTTGGCGTGGAGGATGTCGGCGATCTTGTGGATCTCGCTCTCGAAGACCCCGATGGTGGAGGGGTTGGTGAGCATGAGGGCGGCGGTGTCTTCGTCGACGAGGCGCTCGAGTTCGGCGAGATCGACCATGCCGAGTGCGTTCGACTTGAGGTTCTGGACCTGGTAGCCGCAGACGGCGGCTGTGGCGGGGTTGGTGCCGTGGGCGGAGTCGGGGATGAGGATCTTCTTGCGGGCGTTGCCCTTGCTCTCGTGATAGGCGCGGACGAGGAGGATGCCGGTGAACTCGCCGTGGGCTCCGGCGGCGGGCTGGAGGGTGATGGTGTCCATGCCGGTGATCTCGACGAGGCAGTCCTGAAGGGTCTTCATGATGCTGAGCGCGCCCTGGGAGAGGCTCTCGGGCTGGTAGGGGTGCGCGTCGGCGATACCCTCGAAGCGGGAGACAGCCTCGTTCACGCGCGGGTTGTACTTCATGGTGCAGCTTCCGAGCGGGTACATGCCGAGGTCGATGGCGTAGTTCCAGGTGGAGAGCCGGGTGAAGTGGCGGATGATCTCGATCTCGGAGAGTTCGGGCATGACGCCGAGGTCCTTGCGCTGCGAGTCGCCGAGAAGGGTGGCGGCGTCAATCGCGGGGACGTCGAGTTCGGCGAGGCGATAGGCCTTCTTGCCGGGCGAGGACTTCTCGAAGATGAGGTCTTCGTTCTGGTTGACGTGGGTCGAGACCTTCTTCGGGGTTCCCTGGAACTTTGCTTCGCTCATGACTCGTGTCCTTCCGTTACGCTTTTTGAGGGGTACTCCCCCTCCCCATTGCCCGCGTGTAAGTCGTTTCGTTTGTTACGGATGCGGGACGGTATGGGCTGTAAATATCAGATACGATTGGGTTTAGCTGCAAATATTAGTAGAGAAAGGACTTAGCTTATTTGCTCGGCGGAGCTTGCTTCTTTTTCTCTCTTACTTCCATTTTAGAAGATCCACCATAACTAAAAGGACACCGACTTTTCGCTTTGTTTTGTTGGGGTTGCGTGATTTTGGGGCTTGACAAGGTTTTTTGCTTCCCAGGTAACCGGCAACCGCAAGCCATGGGCAGACGCAGATTCCCTTATGACAACAAGAAAAGCAACGGCAGGTGCGTGGTTTGGGCGGTTTACGTTCCCACCTTAGCCGACGATCGTGCCGTCGGCGAAGATGGGGCACCCTGGTTTTTGTGCCCCCGATTCAGGAAGACAGAGCAAGGACAGACGCGGATTCCCTTCGGGAATGACAACCAGAAGAGCAAAGACTGCTAAAAACTTTCTTCGTCGGAGCCGTCACCGGTGGCAGAGAAGCTGCCGGCTTCGGGAGCGTCGAGATCTTCTTCGCGGAGGGAGAGGCCGAGGGCGACTCCGGATTCGAACTCGATGGTGAGGGATTCGCCTTCTTCGAGAGAGGCTTTGGCGACCTGTTCGCCGATCTGGGCGCAGAGGGCGTTGCGGTACTCGGGTTCGCCGTAGCCTACGGAGAAGTCGGTGAGCAGGACGTAGGGCCACTCGTGGAGGGTGAAGAGTGGGGTTTCGAAGCGGAGGCGGACGAAGTCCTGAACGAACTCGACGGCGACCAGCTCCTGCCCGATGATGTCTGAGATATCCATGCGACGTTACTTTCCTTACCGGGCTACGAGGGTCTGTTCCACTTGTGCCGGGGCGAGTGCGTTGACGGCTTTGGCGGCGGCATCCATCTGGACGCGGGTGGTGAGTTCGGTGGCGCACCAGAGGCTGGCGTTGGGGCCGAGTTCGGGGTACCACTTCGCGAGGGGCAGGCCGCCGATGATCTTTTCCTTGAGGAGGCCGGTGTTGATCTCGTCTGCGGACGCTCCGAGGTCGAGGACGAACTCGTGGAAGCGGGGGGCTCCTTCGAAGAGGACTTTGCCTTCGGCTCCGAGGACGCTCTTGAGGTAGGCGGCTTTGGCGAGGTTGTGCTCGGCGAGTTCCTTCATGCCTTCCTTGCCGTAGACGGTGAGGAAGATGGTCGTCATGAGGGCGACGAGGGCCTGGTTGGTGCAGATGTTGGAGGTGGCCTTCTCGCGGCGGATGTGCTGCTCGCGGGTGGAGAGGGTGAGGACGAAGCCGCGTTTGCCGTTTACGTCTTTCGTTTCGCCGATGAGGCGTCCGGGCATCTGGCGGAGGAACTTTTCCTTGCAGGCGATGACGCCGCAGTAGGGTCCACCGTAGCCGATGGAGACGCCGTAGGACTGGGCTTCGAGGGAGATGATGTCGGCCTCGGCGGGGGGGCGGACGATGCCGAGGGAGACCGCTTCGGCGATCGAGACGATGAGGAGGGCACCCTTGGCGTGGGCGATCTCGGCAATGGCGGCGACGTCTTCGATGGTTCCGAAGAAGTTAGGCGACTGGATGAGGACGCAGGCGGTGTCGTCGGTGATCGCGGCGTCGAGGGCAGCGAGGTCCACGCGGCCGGTGGTGGCGTAGCTGATCTCGGTGAGGGGGATCTGCTGGTGCTGGGCGTAGGTGGCGATGACCTCGCGGTACTCGGGATGGACGGTACGGGCGATGACGGCGGCGTTGCGTCCGGTGACGCGGACGGCCATCATGATAGCCTCGGCAGCGCCCGTAGACCCGTCGTACATGCTGGCGTTGGCGATCTCCATGCCGGTGAGCTCGCAGATCATGGTCTGGAACTCGAACATGGCCTGGAGGGTGCCTTGCGCGATCTCAGGCTGATAGGGTGTGTAGCTGGTGAGGAACTCGCCGCGCTGGACGAGGGAATCGATGATGACGGGCTTGTAGTGGCGATAGACGCCGGCACCGAGGAAGCTGGAGTAGCCGGTCGCGTTCGACTCGGCGTAGCCGCGGAAGCGGTCGATGATCTCGGACTCGGCGTGCTGGCGGGGGATATCGAGATCGCGCTTGAGCTGGTACTCCTCGGGGATGGTCGCGAAGAGGTCGTCGATGGACGAGACCCCGATCTCGGCGAGCATCTCCTCGCGGTCCGTGGGGGATTTGGGCAGGTAGCGCATGCTTTAGTGTCCGGTCTCTTCGGCGGTGAAGGTGTCGTAGTCGGTGGAGGAGAGGAGGGAGTCGAGCTCGGCGGGGTCGGTGAGTTCGATCTTGAGGAGCCAGGTGGTGTTGGCGTCGGTGTTGATGACCTCGGGGGAGGCGGTCAGGCTCTCGTTGATCTCGGTGACGGTTCCGGAGACGGGCGAGTAGAGGTCGGAGACGGCCTTGACGGACTCGACGGAGCCGAAGGTTGCGTGGGCTTCCAGCTTGTCACCGATTTTGGGGAGCTCGACGAAGACGATGTCGCCGAGGGAGTTCTGGGCGTAGTCAGTGATGCCGATCGTGCCGACGGTGCCGTCGACGGAGATCCACTCGTGTTCCTTGGTGTACTTGTAGGCTGCGGGATATGCCATAGGTGCCGTGTCTCCAGCTCTTTCTAAAGGGTAGATGGGGTTCGGGGTGGGATCAGGCCGTTTTTTTCGGACGTTTGTAGAACGGTAAAGCGACTACCTTCGCCTTGACGGCCTGACCACGAATTTCGATTGCGACCTCGCCATCGACGGCAGAGTATTCGATGGGGACGTAGGCCATGGCGATGTTTTTCTTGAGGAAGGGGGCGGGGGAGCCGCTTGTGATCTCGCCGATCTTCTCTCCGGTGAGCGAGAGGACGGGGTAGCCGTCGCGGCCGATGCCGCGCTCGATCATCTCGAGGCCGACTAACTTCTTCTTGGGGCCGCCGGTGTTCTGGACTTCTAAGAGGGCTTCGCGGCCTACGAAAGAGGGTTTGTCGAGCTTGGCGTAGCGGCCAAGGTTGGCTTCGAAGACGTTGAGGGTGTCGGAGATCTCGTGGCCGTAGAGGGCCATGGCGGCTTCGAGGCGGAGGGTGTTGCGGGAGCCGAGACCGCAGGGCATGATGCCGAACTCGGCTCCGGCGGCGAGGACCTCGCCCCAGACGCGGCCGCTGGTGGGCTCGTCGGAGGGGATGTAGATCTCGAAGCCGTCTTCGCCGGTGTAGCCGGTGCGGGCGATCATGACGTTATAGAGGCCACAGACCTTGCCCCAGGTGAACCAGTAGTTCTTGATGACGCTGAGGTCGGTATCGGTGAGTTTCTGGAGGGTGGCTTCGGCCTTGGGGCCCTGGATAGCGAGCTGGGTGTAGTAGTCCGAAAAGTCGTTGATGTGCACGCCGGGCATGTGGCCGACCTGCTTGCGAACCCACTGGATGTCTTTTTCGCGGGTTCCGGCGTTGATGACGATGAGGTAGTCGTTTTCGGAGAGCTTGTGGACGACGACGTCGTCGACGAAGGTGCCGTCGGGCTGAAGCATGGCCGAGTAGTGGGCCTGGCCAACCTGGAGCCTGGAGGCGTCGTTCATGCAGAGCTGGTTGACGGCGGCGAGGGAGCCGGGGCCGCGGAACTGAATGTCGCCCATGTGCGAGACGTCGAAGAGGCCGACGCCGGTGCGGACGGCCATGTGTTCGGCGATGAGGCCGGCGTAGGTGACGGGCATGTCCCACCCGCCGAAGTCGACCATGGAGGCCTTGTGCTGGCGATGGGTGGCGTTGAGGGCCGTTTTGCGCAGGGCTTTGACGTTTTCGTGGAGCGGGGGGGATGTGACGATTTCAGCCATGGCTTGGGTCCTTCTGGTGCGGAGGTTGCACTTCAACGATAGCATCGCGTGGGGTCAGGGGAGATGCTTCCTGAGGTCGGCGTAGGCGGCGTCGGTGGGCGGGCCGGCGGCTTGCCACAGGATGGCGCCGTCGGGGGCGACGAGGAGGACGTAGGCGTCTTCGGGCTTGTCGTAGTGGGCGAGATTGCGCCAGAGGGGCTCGTTGTCGGTGATGGGAAGTAAGTGGGGCTGGTTGCGCTCGGAGACGTCCTTCTTCATGGAGCGGAGAACGAGGCCGCGCATGATGCGGGGGACGGATTCGAGCATGGCGAGTTCGTAGAAAGAGACGGTGGTGGATGTGGCAAAGTCGGCGGCGAGGCGGCGGCCCCAGGTGGTGACGGACTGCTGGGAGTCGCGGCTGAAGCCGAGGACGAGGATGGTGGTGCGGCCCTGAAGGTCGGCGGGGAGGTTGACGGTGGTTCCGGCTAGCGAGGTGCAGTGGGCTTCGGGGATCGTCTGGGCGATAGCCAGAGAGGACGAAAAAGCCAGGGCCAGGAGGGTGGGACGCACTCGCATTCTGAGATGACTCCGGGGAGTGGGCTCCGGCCGTTGGCTTGCGAGTCCGGCGAGCGAGGTCGGACTGCCTTAGGGGCCGTGATCTCTAGGACGGTGCGGGAGGGTGGGATTTTGAGGGGAAGGGAAGGCAGTTTCGATCACGTTTACAACGCGGGCTGGGAAGTTCAGCGGAGCGTTGCGATGTTCAGGCTCGGCGGCTTCGGCGGGAGGCTCGGATAAAGCTGCTGGCGCAGAAGTAGCCGAAGACCACGGCGAGGGCGGTTTCGAGCAGGAGGTGCTGATGGTCGGTGTGGCTGGCGGTGGCGCGGAAGGCGAAGCGGTTGGTCCACATGCCCTGGAGGCCGAAGAGGGCGATGAGGCCGAAGAAGACTCCGGTGACCTCGAGCCAGAGGACGCCAGAGGCCCGGGCTACCGGACCCCAGACGGCGTCGCCGAACTTTCGGCTGCCTCGGGCGACTCCCTGGCTGGTAGCACGGGCTTGGCGGGCCGCGGTTTCGACGCGGGCGCGGGCTGGGGGGATCACGACGCCCTGGGCGGGTGGTTCCGGGCGCGAGGGGGATGGACCGTCTGGTGTGGTTGGGCCGTTGGGGTTTGGAGCGGTTGCGGCGTCGACCGCCTGGACGAGCGTCTTGCCGGCGAGGCGTGTTCCGATGCCGAGTACACGGCCGAATCGAACCGAATCCATGCTTTTAGTGTAGACGCCCGGCGTGTGCAGGCGAAACGTGCGGAAGGTACCGCCGATCGTCCCAAATGGGAGGAAAACGCCGGTGTGGGGAACTCGTGTCCACATCGGTGCATCCAAGCCGAGAGAACGCGCGTAGGTGCCTGCAGAGAGGTAATTTCGTTTGCGCGCGATGGAGATGCAACGAATGAAGAGTCTGGCCTGGGTTATCGGTGGTTTTTGCGCGGCAGCGGTGGGATTTCTGGTCTGGGACGCGGCCCGCGTCCGTAGCCTCACGTCCGCGTCCTCCGAGCCTGTCGACCTGCTGGCGCATCGCCTTGAAGAAGCCTGGGCGGATCACCACACGGTTGTATAGCCGCACCCTCCGAGTTTCGCCTACCATTTCCAGATCGTGATGATTGCGGGCGGGGTGCGCTGAGCGTATTCTCCAAACAGGCAAGGACCCCTTGCACCCGCAATGCCGCTCCCGCCGCATCCCCGGGACTCCTCCCGGAGCGTGGCTCGAGCGCCTCACCGATGTGGCCTACCCGGAGGTGGCATTGAATCAAAAGGTGAAAAACCTCATCCAGAAGCTCGGCGAAGCGATCCATGAGTCGGTCTCGGAGTCGGAGCATATAGCGGGAGTCGTCAAGAATATTCGTGAGCAGGGATTCGATGTGCTGCTGATGCTGGAGGCGACGATCGGTCTGAACGAGGTCGATATGGATGAGGCGGAGTCGGTCGACCCGGCCGAAGTTGTCGATGAGTCCATCGAAGGCCCGTTTACGACGCACGATCTGACGTTTCTGAAGTCGCTTCGCATCAGCATGGGAAGCGAAGCCGAAGGCAGTGCCGCCGCCGAATAAGCGGACGGATTTAAGTTGTTGACGAGAAGACTTCTCCCGAGTGCCTCTCGGCATTGCGCGCCGCACGTCTCCCGCGCGCCTCGGTCTCTGAGCGCATAACGCCCGAAAACCTGGTTTTCAAGACGACATCGCCATGTGGCTTAAAACGATGATGGTAGACTCTCGTTTCGGTATCCGTGGAGACCGAATTCTGCATCTGACGCACGTGGCCGTGATTTCGTCCAAGGGTTCCAAAGCCCGTCCGACGCTATGAGGTAAGTGCAACATGAGAGACACACTTGGCGTTCTGCTTGCCGGCGGTGCCGGCGAGAGGCTCTTTCCTCTAACCCGAGACCGCGCCAAGCCAGCCGTCCCGTTTGCCGGACAGTACCGCATCATCGACATCACTCTCTCAAACTGCATCAATTCCGATCTTCGACACGTTTACATCCTGACGCAGTACAAGGCTCTGTCGCTCAACCGGCATATCCGCGAGGGCTGGGGACCTGTGGTTGCGAATGAGCTTGGCGAGTTCATCGAGATTCTGCCACCCATGCAGCGTGTCTCGAAGAGTTGGTACCAGGGGACGGCGGATGCGGTGTACCAGAACATCTATTCGATCGGGTCGGAAGAGCCGAAGCACATCCTCATCCTCTCGGGCGACCACATCTACAAGATGAACTACGGCCTGATGCTGCAGCAGCATTGCGCGTCGGGAGCCGATGTGACGCTGGCGACACTGCCGGTGCGGCCGGATGAGGTCTCGCCGTTCGGTGTGGTTGAGGTCGCGAAGACGGGCGAGGTAACAGGGTTCGAAGAGAAGCCAAAGGAGACGAAGATCCGGTCCCCATTTAATCCGGACATGGTGGATGTCTCGATGGGAATTTATCTCTTCAACACGGACATTCTTCTTCCGGAGCTGATCAAGGATGCCGAGGATCCGGACTCGAAGCATGACTTCGGACATGACATCCTGCCGAAGCTGCTTGGCCGCTTCAAGATGCAGGCCTACAACTTCGTCGATGAGAACAAGCAGAGGGCGCTCTACTGGCGCGATGTGGGGACGCTCGAGGCTTACTACGAGGCCAACATGGATGTCGCGGGGGTGACGCCGGTCTTCAACCTCTATGACAAGTCCTGGCCGATGCGGACGCGTTCCTACCAGTATCCTCCGGCGAAGTTTGTGTTCGGCGAGATTGGACGTACGGGCATGGCGATCAACTCGATTGTCGCTTCGGGCTCGATCGTTTCGGGTTCGGTGATTCGGAACTCGGTGCTGTCGCACGACGTGCGCGTGAACAGCTATGCGGATGTCGACGCGAGCATCATCTTCTCGCATGTGAACATCGGGCGCCACTGCCGGATTCGGCACGCCATCATCGACCGGGATGTTCACATTCCGGATGGGACCGTGATCGGGTATGACCAGAATGAGGATCGCAAAAACTACTTTGTGTCTCCGTCAGGCCTGACGGTAGTCACTCGGGACTACTCCAAGTACGAAAATCCAGTGTCCGCGGAATTTTTGCAGGACCACAGCTCCTAGGCAAGCAGCTGGAATGCGAAAGGGCCGGAGAGGAAATCTCTCCGGCCCTTTTGCAGCGGTGCAGAACTCTCAGTAGTGCGTCTTCTGTCCGAAGCGATAGACGACACCGCCGGAGATCGAGAAGAATTCCCGCGTCTCGGTGCCGAAGTGCTCGAAGACGAGGTCAGGCGAGATGCGGATGGCGAGGCGGGCCGAGCGGTTGAAATCGAGGCTCGCCCCGACGACGCCCATAGGTTTGGTTCGGTTGGTGTAGAGGCCGACGACCTGTGGGGGAACGCTTGTGCCCTGGTCGAAGGTGCCATGCGAGACGCCCCCGAAGGCGTGCAGGTTGGCGGCGGCGTACTGGTTCTTCCATCCGCGCATCTGGCCGCCGAGCATGCCGGTTTCGCGATAGACCAGGGGCCGGTTGACCTTGTACGGATTAGCGAGCACGGGCGTAGTGCCTCCGTCGAAGCGGAAGTCCGCCGAGACACCCCAGCGCTGGGTGAGCCACATGGTTCCGAGCAGGTCGATTCCGGCGAGGTTCATGCGCGTCGGCAGGTTCTGCCCAGCCTGGAAGTTGTCGAAGCTGATGCCGCCGTAGCCTTCAAAGCGGTTTGTGTACGTGACGGGAGCCTGGGGACCAAGCTTGCTCTGCGCCTCCGAACCCTTCGCTCCCACAAGCAACGTCACTGCGCCAAGGACGCCCGTCACCAACCGCTTCCGCATCTTCCAGTTCGCCATCGTTCTCCACTGTCTCTTTTTATCGCGCTGGGGGCCGCAAAGAGCGTACAGGCGTCCTGACCCAACGTCTTTCAGGATATATCGTTCAGCGTGCCTATGCCCGGATGTGCATCGTATCTCTCTAGCAGTTCTCCTGATGCTGTCGTTTCGCTCGACAGGAGTGAAGGTCGTTTTCCTTGAGAGAAAACGACTTGAACACTTCCGCTGGTACTACACCTTCAGGGGAACTACATCTAGGACGTGCGCCAAAGAGAAAGGCATGCCACGGCTGTGCGACAATTACAGGCGACAGCCGGTGCCTCCAGGCGTCATGCTGCAGGGAGATTGACTATGGGCGAACTTTTTACACCAACACACCTGATCATCGTTGCGGTCGTTGCGATTGTGCTTTTCGGCGGCAAGAAGCTGCCTGAACTCGGCAAGGGACTCGGGGAAGGCCTGCGGGGCTTCAAAGAGGGCATGAAGGGCGTGACCGACGACATCAAGCCGGGCGATACGGCACACACCGTGACCCCGAAGGCAGAAGACGCCAAGTAGCTGTTTCGCCGGGTAGACAAGCCAAGTGCCCGCCCGCGCATCGCGTTAGACTCTCTCCCATTCCAGAGATTGAACAGGAATCGCATCGGTCCTATGGTGGGCCGATGCGATTTGCTGCGTCTAGAGCGTAATCAGAACGACGGCCGCGGCCGCGAGGCCCATGCCGAGCCCTTGGCGACGCGTAGGCCGTTCGTGCAGTGTCCAGGCGGCGAGAAGGATCGTCGTGGCGGGATAGAGCGAGGCGAGCACGGAGGCGACGTCGAGACGTCCTACACGGGTCGCGCCGACGAAGAACATGTTTCCACTGGTATCCATGATCGCCGTTCCAAGGGCCCAGAGCAGGGTATTGCGGCTGATGCGAACCCGGGCTCGCTTTCCGGAGCGCTTCTCGAAGGCGATCAGGACGAGGAGAGCCGTCGAGCAGAAGACCACGCTTGTGCTGCGCGCGGCGGCCATCGGCCACACGATTCCGGCGACTCCCGCAAATTTTAGAGCCACGAAGTAAAGGCCGAAGCCGGCCCCGGAGACGATCGCCAGGCTCATGGTGCCGCGGTCCGTGTTTTCGCCCGGAGCGGCTGCGATCAGCCAGATGGCGGCACCGGCCAGCAGGAATCCGAGGAGATGCTGCGTCCCGGGGGCTCCGTCGACGCCGACCGAGACGAGCGCGGGGATCGCGGCGGCGAGAAGACCGCTTACCGCGGCCGAGGCTCCCATCGCTCCGCGTGAAAGCGCGATGTAGAAGATGCAGACAGAGGAGCCGCCCATTAGACCGGCTCCGATGGCCCAGGCAAGGGGTGCGCCGTGCGGGAACGGATCGCTTCGCAGGAGGCCGATCGCGATGAGGACGCAGAGGCTGGTGGCGTGGCTCATGATGACGACGCGGAGGGCCGCGCTCATGGAGCCTCCCGCGCCCTTGACGCCCATGCCGCCGGTAAAATCCCCACCGCCCCAAAGCACCGCCGCTATCAGGGCGAGCACGGCGTTGAGGGGAATCGCAATTCCCAAGACTCATCCTCCAAAAAATATGGGCCGGACGGGAGACCCATCCGGCCCGCTTGGTACTTTTCTTCGTCTACTGCGGACGCTGTTGAAGACCGGCCGGCTGCTGTGCCGGCTGGCCGAGCGGCGTGGTCTGGGGACCCACGTCGTTGGAGGCCGGGGTTGCCGGGGGTGTGGGGGCACTGTCTTCCGCCGAGGGATAGTAGCCGGATTTCGAGATCACCGTCAGGTTGGGACGGAGGACCTTGACCTCGATCTGACGATACTTGCCGTCGATGAAGGGCTCGTGCGTGTAGTAGCCGATGGTGTACTGGGTGCGGACTTCTTCGGAAATCCTGGCAAAGCTGGTTTCGATGCCGTTGACGCGGAACTCAGGATCGGTCTGGCCGCCGGTGGCTGCCGTGTAAAGGGGCAGGATGTTGTCGCGCATCTGGAACGGGAGATGGATGCGATCGAGGAAGCCGAGGCCGGGGATGGTGGGGTCGCCGACGAGCGTGGCGTAGACGGCGATCTTGTTCGCCTGGAGGTACTTCACGACGTCCTTGTACTTTGCCGTGCTTCCGTAATCCTTTCCATCGCTGATGACATAGATGATGCGGCGGCGCCCTTTTTTCGCCTTGGCGAGCGAGGCACCGGCGGCGAGGATGGCGTCGTTGAGCGTGTGGACTTCGCGGGGGGCGTTGACCTGCATGCCCTGGTGGTTGCGCTGGGCGGCGGTGTTGGGATCGAACTGCTGTCCGTTGATGACGGTGGTCTGGGCGAGCGGGCCGTCGATGATGGGGTAGGCCTCGCGTCCAGTCGATTTCGAACGCTCGAGCACGGCACCGAGGCGCGCGCTCTGGGCGGCGGTGAAGTCGGTCTGGAGCTTGGGGCCGTTGTTGTAGGTGAAGACGGCAATCTCGTCGTAGGGGGCGAAGGCACCCTGGAGGGCGCCGAGCGCGATGTTGACCTTGCTCATGGTGTCGAAGGGCAGGCTCTGGTCGATGACGAGCGCGACGGAGAGCGGGAACGGATCGACGGTGAAGATGGCCGGCTGCTGGCGGAGACCGTTCTCGTAGATGCGGACCTCGCGCCACTGGATCCCGGGAACCAGTTTGTTCTTGGAATCCTTGACGGTGAAGGGGATTTCTACGAAGTTCACGCGGCGGCGGAGGGTGAAGACCTCGGCGCCGGTGCCGGGAGTGGGAAGTTCAGGGGGCGGTCCGTCGTCCGGGTGTGCTTCCTGCTGGATGGCTGGGCCGGAGGGGAGGCTCGTTCCGGGAGCTTTTTCGCCATCGGCCGGGGCTGGGGCGAGATCGCCGTTTGAGGTTGCGGTGGTGCCTTTGCCGGGGGTGATCGTGACTCCGGGGGAGAACTGTGGCTTTGGCGCGTCGGGAATCGCCTGCTGCGTTGGCGCAGTGTCTGGCGTCGCCGCCTGTTGCGCTCCTGCCGGTACACCCTGAGCGAGCAGCATCCATGCCAGCGCCCCTGCAATCAACCTATCGTTCACCTGCAACCCCCATCCTTACCAACGCTGCAAATCCTGCAAACTCTTGCGTCTTCGCTGTGATGCGAAGCATCGGCCCACTCACGAGACTACCAGCGCATGCCGTGGACCGTCACGAAATCGTCCTGTCTCGCCTCGATACCTCTCATTGGACGCGATCCCCGGCGCGATGTTTGCCCTCTCACCTACCATCCTTTGTGGTATCCCTTTGCGATCTAGAAACCTACGCGGTGCGCATCACGTCTAAGTTGGCATGCGCCCCACCGTTCCAACCAAGGTTCCGACCAAGGCTTTGAACCCCGCGATCAAGGCCGTACCCATGCCAACCCTCGCCGCGGCCCTGTTCGCCTGCGCCCTGCTTCCTCTGCCGCGCCTCGCCGCGCAGGAAGCGCCTTCGCCCTCCGGGCCGCCGCCATCCTCGAACGCCGCCCCGGAGCAGGAACCGACGGATGTTGGGGATCTGCAGACCCTGAAGGTGACGGCGAACCTGGTCAACGTCTACTTCAGCGCTCGGGACAAGGGCGGGTTCATCACGAACCTGAAGAAGACGGACTGCAACATCGCGGAGAACAAGGTCGACCAGCCGATCAAGAACTTCACGCAGGAGAAGAACCTGCCGCTGACGATCGGGATCCTGCTCGATACGAGCGGATCGCAGCAGAACGTTCTGCCGCTCGAACAGGAGTCCGGTGCGCGGTTTCTGAAGGAGGTGCTGACGCCCAAGGATGAGGCGTTCCTAATCTCCTTCGACATCAACACGACGCTTCTGGCTGACTATACGAATAGCGCGCGCGAGATAAAGCGGGCGATGGATAAGGCAACGATCAATACGGGGACCGGGTCGGGCTCGGTGACTGGGAACGGCGCGGCGCGTGGAACGCTTTTGTATGACGCGGTCTATCTTGCGGCGCATGACAAGCTGCGGCAGGAGGCGGGACGCAAGATCCTCGTCATGCTGACCGATGGCGGCGACCAGGGTTCACAGTACAAGATCAAGGACGCGATCGAGGCGGCGCAGAAAGCGAACGCCATCGTCTACGTCATCCTGATCGCGGACGGCGGGATGTTTGGGACGTTCGGGAGCTACGGCGCGGCTGAGATGCGACGGCTGGCGAGCGAGACGGGTGGGCGCGTCATCGACGTCGGGAACAGCGGACGCAAGCTCGAGGACGCGTTCGACCAGATTCAGGACGAATTACGCACGCAGTACCTGTTGAGCTATACGCCGCTGAACCCGAAGACCGATGGGACCTATCGGAAGCTCGACCTTACCTGCGGCAAGGGATACAACATCCAGGCGCGGAAGGGTTATTACGCTCTGGGAGACAGCGTCAATAACGACTAATCGGCCGGTCAGGCATCCATTGCTCCGGAGTAGACGGCCATGCCGGCTACGGCGTCGACACCCATCTGGTCGAGGGCGTCTACTTCGGATTGGGCCTTGATGCCACCGGCGACGATCAACTGCTTTGCGGTCGTTGCGCGGAGGATGGCGGCGACATCGATGGGGAAGCCGGTCATGGTGCCTTCCGTGTCGACGTGGGTGTAGAGGAAGGCGGCGCAGCTGTCTTCGAGCCAGGTCATTGCCTCTTCGGGCGTGAGTTCGACGGAGTCCTTCCAGCCCTTGACCGCGACCTTTCCGGCCTTCGTGTCGACGCTGAAGCATAGGGCGTCCTCGCCGAGTTCTTTTTTCAGGCTTTCGGCGACCTCGAGGCGGATGAGCTTGTGGCGGCGTGTGCCTTCTTCTTCGGTGGGTGCGCCGAATAGAGATGAGCCGTAGATCACGCGCTTTGCGCCGGAATCGAGGAGGGCTTGGCCGTCTGCCGCGGTCTTCAGGCCGCCGCCTACCTGGCAGGGAAGGCGTTTGCAGATCATCTCGATCAGGCCGCGATTTTCGCCCTGCCGCATGGCGGCGTCGAGGTCGATCAACTGCACCAACGGGTACTTCGCAAAGCGCTCGATCCAGTACTCGAAATCGTCAAACGCGAGCTTCAGCTTTTCGCCCTGCACAAGCTGCACAATCCGTCCGCCCATCAGGTCTATCGAAGGAATCAACATCCGTCCATTCTCTCAAACGCGCTCTTACGATCACGCTTGTACCATCCAAGGAGTGGATCTTTCTACCCCCATTCAGTTCGTTAAGCGGGTCGGCGAACGCATTGCGCAGGACCTCGCCAAGCGCGGCGTTCACACGGTCGAAGACCTGCTTTACCACCTGCCGTTTCGCTACGAAGACCGCCTCAACATCAAGCCCATCGCGGAGCTTGAGGCGAACACGATGGCGTCGGTGATTGGCGAAGTGAGGGGATCGGCGCTGCTCGAAACTCGCACCGGGCCGCTCTTCGAGATCACGGTCGGGCAGGGCACGCACACGGTGAAGTGCATGTGGTTTCGCGGGGCGCATCTGCGGGATCGCTTCCAGCCGGGGATGACAGTCGCGCTGTACGGCAAGCTTGAGCGCTCGCGGACGAACATGCGGCAGTTCAAGATGATTCAGCCGGAGTTCGAGATCCTGCCGATGCCTGGCGCGCCTGGTTCCGGCGGCGCGGATGCCGAGTTCGCGATGCTCGAGATGGGGCGGATCGTTCCGGTGTATCCGACGCTTGGGGCAAGTACCCCGTGGGGAGCCAAGCTCGGCTCGAAGTGGCAGAGGCGGCTGGTTTGGTCGGTGTTTGAGCAGCTCATCGAGGCGAACGTTGCGACGGACGAGACGATTCCTCTTGCGCTGAGCCAGCGTCTTGGGCTTCCAAGCCGAATGGAGGCTCTGCGGGCGATCCATTTTCCCGAGGCAGGAACCCCGATGACGGATCTTATGTCGGCGCGGACCCCGGCGCATCGACGGCTGATCTTTGAAGAGTTCTTTTACCTTGAGCTTGGGTTGGAGTTGAAGCGGCGCAGTCTCCGCGAGCGGGAGGGCACGGCGTTTACGACTGGCGAAGAGGTTCGGCAGGCGCTCAAGCAGGTTCTGCCGTTTCATCCCACCGGGGCGCAGAAGAGGGTGCTGGCCGAGATCGTGGCGGACATGCGCCGGCCGCGTCCGATGCGACGGCTTCTGCAGGGAGATGTCGGCTCCGGTAAGACCATCGTGGCGCTGCAGGCTGCGCTTGTCGCGATTGAAAACGGCTACCAGGCCGCGCTGATGGCCCCGACCGAGATCCTGGCGACGCAGCATTATCTTTCGGCTCGGAAGCTTCTGGGTGAGGTGACGAGTCCAACGACGGGGAAGCCGTACCGGATCACGCTGCTGACCGGGTCGCTCAAGGAAGAGTTGAAGCGCGAAGGCCGGGGGCGCGTGTTTCGCGGGGAATCGAATCTTGTGATCGGGACGCACGCGCTGCAGGAAGACAAGGTCGATTTCTATAACCTCGGTCTCGTGATCGTGGACGAGCAGCACCGGTTTGGCGTACAGCAGCGCTTTCGCCTGATGAAGAAGCCGGGGGTGGATGGGAAGATTACCGATCCGGATGTGCTCGTGATGACGGCGACGCCTATTCCGCGCACGCTTGCGCTGACGCTCTACGGCGATCTGGAGGCTTCGGTGATCGATGAGCTTCCTCCGGGGCGCACGCCCATTGTGACGAGGCGGACGAACGAGGAGCGCGCGCCGGAGGTGTGGGAGTTTGTGCGCAAGCAGGTGGCGCAGGGGCGGCAGGCGTATCTCGTGTATCCGGTGATCGAGGGCGCGAACGACGATCAGCCTGAGCTCGACTTTGCCCATGATGCTGAGCCTGTCGAACCGGCGGCGAAAGCAGGGAGGCGGGCATCGGCGAAGACTGCTGCCAAGAAGGCGACGAAAACGAAGAAGAAGCCACTCCAGGCGTCGTTCCCCACGGAGCCGCTTCGCTCGGCAACCGGAAGCTTCGAGGAACTGAAGCATGGAGCACTCGCGGGCTTGCGGCTTGGGCTTTTGCACGGGCGTCTTTCCTCCGACGACAAGGAGGTCACGATGGCGCGGTTCAAGCGCGGCGAGATCGACGTGCTTGTCGCTACGACGGTCATCGAGGTCGGCGTTGATGTGCCGAACGCCTCGGTGATGGTGATCGAGCATGCCGAGCGTTTTGGCCTGGCGCAGCTTCACCAGCTTCGCGGGCGTGTTGGCCGTGGGGCGGCGAAGAGCTTTTGCATTCTCGTGACCGGCTCGCGCGTTTCACCCGAGGCCGAGGAGCGTCTCGACGCCATGGTGCGGACGCAGAACGGCTTCGAGCTTGCCGAGCTTGACTTGCAGCAGCGCGGGCCGGGCGAGTTCTTCGGCACGAAGCAGGCCGGGCTTCCTGAGTTCCGCGTCGCCAACCTGCTACGCGACCGCGAGGTTCTCGAACTGGCGAAGGTAGAGGCCACGAAGTTTGCCGAGACGCCCGACCCGGCCATTACGCCGGAAGAGATCGAGGCAGTCTGGACCCGTCTGCGCGACCAGTGGCAGCGCCGCTATGGGCTTGTAGAGGCCTGAGTCTCGGCCTTCTGTAGACCGAGCCTGGGCCCCGCGGACAAGGCAAGCACAAGACCGAGGCCGATCTCAACGACGGACGTTGCTCCATGCGATCGCACGCCGAGGGCGGCCCCGAAGATGTTGAAGGCGATATGGAAGAGGGCGACCACCGCGAGACTGCGGCGCGTTCGGTTGAAGAGCCACGCCAGGACCAACGATTCGCCCACCACGCCCGGAGCCCAGGCCAGGAACGGAACGCGCGACATCGGGCCGCCGGTCCAGAAGAATAAGGGGATGTGCCAGAGCGCCGACATCACTCCGATGATGAGCGCGGCGCGGCGTCCGTCGTACTTTGTTTGCAGATGGGTGAGGACGAATCCCCGCCATCCCACTTCTTCCCACAGGTTGGCGCAGAGCGAGGTCACTACCGCTACCAGAACCCCGGGAGGCGGAGCAGGCGGGAGGTCCGGAGATCGCGCCGGAGCGAACCAGAGACTCAGCGAGTCGGCGCACAGGGACATCGCCAGGGGCGCAAGAACGGCGAACATCCACCATCCCCACGGGACACGGCGGAAGAGGCTCGCGCGCAGGAGGAGCAAGCCGCCTGTTCCCGTCGGCCCTGCGATCCAGGCGGCCAGCGCAGGGCCTGCCGCCGGCAGAACGAGGAAGACCAGCCAGAGCGGGCTGCGAAAGAACGTCACGCCCCGCGAAGCGGCGAGTACAGGCATGTAGCCCGTCCACGCGATGAGGAATGCCAGCAGGTAGAACGTGACAACGGGATGCCGACGAAGCAAATTCTGCTCAGCGTCCCGTTCGTCCTGCAAGGCTGCCGGCAAATCCGCCATCGACAGAGCATCTCCGATCTTGCCTGCTCAACGTAGCATGGCGCCCGTTCCCGGGAAAGCTAGGAGGCCTGCGCGAGTGCAGCGGGCTGTACGGGCGCCACAGCCTTCTTGGGGCCACGTTTGCGGGCTACGAGCACGCGAATCCTTTCGAGCATCTCTACCGGCGAGCACGCGCCCTTGGGGAGAAAGACGTCGGCGCTGCTGGCGCGCTCGAACGACGTTACCGTGCCCGATACGAGCATCGCCGGAAGCGCGGGGTTGATCTGCTTGGCGCGGCGGACAAGCTCGTTACCATCCATCTGGGGCAGAAGAAGATCCGCGAGCAGGAGGTCGATCGAGCCGGGTACGGACTGTTGCACGACATCGAGCGCTTCATGCGCGGTGGCCAGTGCGATCACGCGGTAGCCGCGGGTCTCGAGGAGGAAGGTGCGGACGGAAAGGGTCTGTTCGTTGTGGTCGACGCAGAGGATGGTCTTCTTCGGGCGCATTGGTCAGTCTCGATCTGCCACGGACACCGTTGCGGTGGGCGGCGGTTTTGGTCCGGAGGGCGTGCCTGCTGTTTGGCAGGGCGCGTCCGGCGGGCGGCGTTTCTTGTCTCCCCTCTGCTCCGAAGGCCGGGCAGACACGAGGCCGCGACGGCGCGAGAAGGATAGTTCTCGCGTCCTTCACTCCTCACCGAGACTGCCGAAAGGCAAAGCTCGGGCGTCTGCTCCCAGAGGGGCAGTGTTCCGGCTGGCGGGCGGCGCAGGGGCGTGATGCCCGGATATGCACAACTCAATCCCTCGGGATCAAGCGCAGATCAGGGCCACGTCCGACGCAACACGTCGAACCGCGGGGTTGATGGGAGAGGATCGCTCGTGGCCAGGGCCGCGCACCGATCTCTACAGGCGCAGTGGGGCCGTCTCTGTGACCCGTCGACTCGCACCCGTTTTGCAGGCAAAAGGGAGCGACATCGCGGCGATCGCAGCAGCGAACTTCTGAGCACCTGGGCGAGGCGTGCCGCTTGGGGACGGCGCGTCTCTCTCATCGCAGATTGTTTGAAATACAGGCGAAAACAGTATGTTGGGTCGAGTGTCGGGCGGTTGGTTCCGTCTTTCCCTCGTCAACGCTTCCCAACCTTACGAACCTTCAACCGGCTTGGCAAGTGGCGATGAAAAGGCGAAATGAGGAAGTTATTAGGGCTTGCTCATCCACGGTTTTTCGCAACCCCCTATGCCTGTTGACCCAAACGGGTTATTCGCTGTTGAAATCTCCCGGTGTTATGGCAGGAAAAAGCGTCCCATTGCAGCGGGAATGGTGCGTCCTCCTACAAACACACCGGTGACCTTCCCGCTTTGGGAGCCCGCCCGAACGTAAATTTTGCTCGGCCGCCTCATCTCTACCCCCTGTTCGACGATGACCTCCTCATCGCTCCGCGCGGCGCGGTGCTGGACGAGGTAGGCGATCATGCATCCGGAGGCGGATCCTGTCGCTGGATCTTCGCCGTTGTAGAACTGCATGCGGGCGTGCCACTGGGCTTCTTTCGTGCCTTCCGTGCGCGTGATGCAGTGGAAGAACTTCGCGTCGCTTGCGTCGAGGTATGGCTGTGCGAGGCTGTAGGGGATCTGCAGGCGACCTGCGACCGCCATCGAGCGCAGAGGCACGATGCAGAACGGCATGCCGGTCGAGACGGTCTGGATAGGCAAGTCGGGATCGAGGTCTTCCACGGCGAGGCCGAGGGCCGTGGCGATCTTTGCGGGATCGTGGATTGCGCCGAAGACCGGCTCGGGTTGTTTCATCCTTCCAAAGACCCCGGGCTTGCCGTCCGCAGCCTCGAAACGCACCGGCACGGGGCCGACCTTGAGGTCGAGTCGTATCTCCTCCGCGCCACGCAGGGTCGGATGATTCCAGTAGAGCCAGCTTGCCGTCCCGAGCGTAGGATGCCCGGCGAAGCGTAGCTCCTCCTGCACGGTGAAGATCCTTACCTGGACGCCGCGCTCGCGCTCCACGGCCTCGTCACGGGGCACGATGAAGGTCGTCTCGGAGAGGTTCGTCTCACGTGCGAGCGCCTGCATCTCCTCGTCCGAGAGACCGCGGGCGTCGGTGAAGATGCCGAGCATGTTGCCTTCAAGTGCGTGCTCGGCGAAGACATCGACCTGGGCGTAGTCGAAGGCACGAGGGCTGAATGGAGTCTCGGAGTTTGGCTTGTTTGACATCAAATACACCTCAGACGTACAGTTTGGGTAACCGCACGTGGGCACAACGGCCCCACGGCTAGCATAGCTGGCTGCGGTAAAAACTTAGAACCATGACCAGCAACTCCGCCATTTCGAACATCACCTCCTGCTGCCGCTGCTGTTGCTGCCGCCCTGCAGGGGTGTGTGGATGAGCGGATCGAAGTAACGTCTTCGAAAGCACTCTGAACCCACCCTAGGCCACCGAGCCGGGTGGGTTTTTCACTGTCTGGCAAACACCAACCATCCAAGAAATATTAGGAAAAGGAAGCCGGAAGGCAAACGAACACTATGTCACTCCGCATCAACGATACCGCACCAAACTTTACCGCAGAGACCACGCAAGGCACGATCGACTTCCACGAGTGGATCGGCGATAGCTGGGTCGTCCTCTTCTCGCATCCCAAGGATTTCACGCCTGTCTGCACGACCGAACTCGGCGCCATGGCGGGTCTGGAGAGCGAGTTCGCCAAGCGCGGCGCGAAGGTCATCGGCCTCTCGGTCGATCCAGTGGAGAGCCACGCGAAGTGGTCGCAGGATATCGAGGACGTGGGCGGCCACAAGGTCACCTATCCGATGATCGGCGATCCCGAGCTGAAGGTTGCGAAGCTGTACGACATGCTTGCCGCCGACGCTGGCACTTCGAGCGAAGGCCGCACGCCTGCGCTGAACGCACCGGTACGGACCGTCTTCGTGATTGGACCGGACAAGAAGATCAAGCTTCTTCTCGCCTATCCCATGACGACAGGGCGTAACTTCGACGAAGTGCTTCGCGTGCTCGATTCGATGCAGCTCACGGCGAAGCACAAGGTGGCGACGCCGGCGAACTGGAAGCAGGGCGGCGATGTCATCATCACGGCTGCTGTGTCGAACGAGGAAGCCGATAAGATCTTCCCGGGCTACAAGACGGTGAAGCCGTATCTCCGTACGACTGCACAGCCCAAGTAAGAGCGGGTAGAATCAAAGAAGCAAAGGGAGACCCCAAAGCTCCCGCGCCGACCCGCCGTGCAGCCTCCCTGCGCGGCGGCACGGGCACCGATGGCGAAGTGGCTAACGCGCTGGTCTGCAAAACCAGTATTCATGGGTTCAAATCCCATTCGGTGCTCCATTAATTAGTATCTCGCAACTTCTGTCCGTGCCTCTGGGCTCCCGCCCGCGAGAAAAATACCCTGAAATACTATGTGCCTGACTTCAGCAGATGGAAGCATCACGATGCATACCAACGAGAGTTTGAGCTTCTGATCCGAGACCTGCAACCCAACAGGTCTGTATCCGCGAAAGCTGATGGTTGAGCTGATCCCGGTGCTGGCAGCCGCATCGCTCTTCCGTTTCTCTGACTCTTTCTTGTGTTGCTTAGGTCCAGCCATCGCCGGGGTCTCGACGTGCTTTGGGAAGCATTTCAGACCCCGATCGATGCCTGGCGGCCAGGGTCGCTCCCGGCTGCTAAGAACCACTAAACCCAGGGCTCGCCGTTACCGAATGACCAATCGGAGCGGTCAACGAAAACCATGTTGATCATAATGTCATCGGGACGGATGGAAAGCTTGCTCTTCAATTCGTCTGCAATGAAGCGGAAGAAGGCGAGCTTCGACTCCTTGTTATTTCCAACGGTACTCGTCACCTGGATCAAGAGAAAGTCAGGAGACCGATCCCAGCCGAGGAACTTCGGGTCGTAAATCAGATTGTCGCTTGATTTCTCGCTGATGACGATGAAGCGGTCGCCATCCGGCGCTTTGAGAACATCGACGATGCCTTTATAGACGATGTCGGCCACAGTGGCGCGATACTCCGGGGTTTTCCCTTCAAGTAGATCAATACGAGCGAATGGCATAGATGTCTCCTCTGGAGGCAGCGTTAGTTGAAAAACATTCAGATTTCTCTTCCGATTCGAGGCAGATGATCAGACTACATGCCCGGCCGGTAGTTCTATCTTCAGCATAGGCTGCGGGACTGGCATCCGTGAATGCCGAAGTCTTTCAGATCCATGCCTAATCCTGTCACGTAGACTAGGTCTCTATGAAGGGTCGCGAAGAATCCGCGGAGAAAATTCTCCCGGAGTTGGTCCAGAGCCTGCGTCAGTACACCGATAGTGCCAACGGACGAGATATGGTTCCGACTGCGATCGAGGGAATCTCAATTCTTCGCTCAGATCGGGCCAATCGGCCCGCGCTCTGCCTGTTCAAGCCAGCTCTCTATCTAACGCTTCAAGGCGCTAAGTGGGCGACCTTTGGTGATAAGCGTTACACCTTTGCCGTCGGACAGGCACTCATGGTCGCGGTCGACATCCCATCCCGCGGCACGGTTACCGTAGCAAGTTCCAAGATGCCGTATCTCGGCCTCGAGATCGCCTTGGATTTCGCCATCATGCAAGAGGTCGCGGAAGAGATTCAAGCCGGCCGGACTTTATCCGGAAAGACGGAAGCCCGTGGAGCATTCGTTCTGGAGGTGAGTCGTCAAATTCTGGTCTGTACCTTGCATGCGATCCGGCTTCTGGAATATCCGGAGGCAGTTCCGATACTTTATCCGGGGATCATGCGTGAGATCTGTTATTGGCTTCTCACTTGTCCTGACGGCGATCGAGTACGCCAGATGATGATCATGGCAAACGGTCACGATCGAAGGATCATTCAGTCCGTTCATACTCTTCGAGACAAGCTACGCGAGCCGATTCACGTGCGAGATCTCGTCGTTGCCGCGCATATGAGTGCGGCGACGTTTCATCGTCAATTCAAGGCAGTGACGGGAATGACGCCCGTTCAGTATCAAAAACAACTCCGCCTCCATGAGGCGCGCCGGCTCATGATCTTCAGCAATGCCACCGTAGAGTCGGGTGCGCTCGAAGTAGGGTATGCGAGCGTCTCCCAGTTCAGCCGCGAATACAGCCGCCTGTTTGGCACCTCGCCTCGACGCGACGTCTCGAACTGGAGACGCTCTCGTCCGGTCGCATGAGGGTGCATCCATTCTGAGAGCATGCACCTCCGGCGAGGAGATCAATCAAGCGTTTTCCAGCCGGAGATGATGCCGATATGGATCACGTGTAACCAGGAACAAGATGCCGCCATTTTGATCACCAGGGGATGCTGGCATTTTCCCAACGGGTGTATGTGTTTGTCGGACCGTCCGGGCCAAGCAGTGCGACGCGCACCACCTCGCGAGAGCCATCCTCCAAAGACTCAGTTCCCTCAAATCCGTTGAGGGCCGTCTTCGTGAAGCCGGGGGAGACCAGATTGACCTTGATGCCGGTCCCTTCCAACTCAACCATCATGGCAAGCGTCAACGCATTCAGAGCCGCCTTCGACGCCGGGTAGACGGCGCTGTACATTTTGCGATAGTGGAAGGCCGGGTCAGCGTTCGTGGTCAGCGAGCCGACTCCGCTGGAGACGTTGACGATGCGAGCATCGGAAGACTCGCGAAGCAGCGGCAGCATCGCCTGATAGACAGCGAGCGCACCGAACACATTGGTCTCCCATACGGCACGGACCTCGTCGAGAGAAACATTGCTCGCCCGAACAGTCTTGCTGTACTCCTGAAGAGACAAGTTGCCCTTTCTGGTATTTGAGATAGCAGCGTTATTCACGAGTAAGTCGAGCCGGCCGAACTCCTTGCGAATGCTCTCCGCCGCGGCATCGATCGAAACGCGATCGGTCACATCGATCTGCAGGGCCGTGGCTCCCGTACCGATCTCCGCGGCTGCGGTCTTGCCGCGTTCCAAGTCGCGAGACCCGACGAACACGGTCATTCCGCTCGCGACAAGTTCCTTCGCTACTTGGAGCCCGACTCCTTGATTCGCTCCGGTAACCAGAGCAATGCGTGTATTTGCCATCATTTCCTCCTTGATACAACAAGCGGAAATCCTGCTATCCTGACTGGAAAGCCGGAACCCTGTTCCAGATCATAAACGGAACATAGTTCCGTTTGCAAGTCCGCGCCCATGAAAAAGAAATCACAGGGAAACGTCGATCTGAAGAAGTCTGCCGTGAAGAAGTCTGCCGTGAAGAAGTCTGCCGTGAAGAAGTCTGCCGTAAAGGAGCCGGACGAGACAGCGCCCCGGCTGATGCGCGCCGACGCACGCCGCAAAATGGACTCCCTGGTGCAGGCGGCTACTGAGGTCTTTGCCACGTCGGGAGTTGACGCGCCGGTTCGGGAGATCGCGGACAAGGCGGGTGTTGGCCTCGGCACAATGTATCGTCACTTTCCGCGGCGTTCGGATCTCATCGCCGCCGTGATGCAGACACAGGTAGATGCATGCGCAGACGCGGCATCCACGCTTGCAAAAAAGTATGAGCCGGGCGACGCGCTTGCGCGCTGGCTTTACCGCCTTATGGATTTCTTCGGCACAAAGCGTGGGCTTGCCGCCGCGCTCCATTCGGGCGATCCCGCGTACAGTACTCTGCCTGGTTATTTCCTGAGACGGATCAACGCCGCGCTCGCGGAGCTGATCGATGCGGCTGTTGCAGCGAAGGTCGTGCGTCCCGGGGTCAATCCCGAGGATCTATTGTGGGCAGTCGCGGCTTTGTGCCACGGGCGTGACGGGAAAGAACCCGCATACGCTCGCAAGATGGTGGACCTGCTCGTGGATGGCCTCCGTTTTGGAGCGAGCAAGCCAACCCGGCACCGCTGAGAACAACACAAACATCTCGAGTGCCGATAGGTGAGCTCTCTCCTCTGCCACGATCGATTCACCATGCTCTCAATTGAATCGCCAGGCCAACCCTCTCGTGTTCGTGGGAGTGGCGGCGAGGATAAGCATCCTGTCCGCTGCCACGAGATCCGGTACCGTGCCATAGAGTACGGACGATGTCCCATTCAGCATCACTCCTGGGAGCGGTAAAAGGATTGGGCTCAGCGGCAAGAGCAGTAAGCTCAGGATAGCGACAGCCGTGCCCGCCTCTGTGGTCAGTACAATTGCCAGCAGCCCAAGGCGTTCGCCGAGCCAGCCACAAGCAGCCTTGCCAAAAGCTCCGCCGATGAAAATAAGTGAAGCGCCGACAAGCGCATCGCACGGTCAAATGCCGAGTACCCTCTCATTGATCGCGGTATGTGGATTGTGCGCCTTATCCGCTGCCGCCGACTCGCCTGTTACTCGCCCGGCGGCTACTGCAGTGCGAGGCTGCCGATCGGCTCGAAGTAAGCGGCGGAGGTAATTGCGGATGCCGGAGCGACGTTGCCGTTGGCGCTGGATGTGAACTTGAGGATCTCGGATCCGCTGAGGACGTAGATATTCCCGGTGCTGTCCACGCGGAGGTTATGGATAAAGCCGAAGTCAGCGGCGGAACCAGAGATAGTGCGAGTGGGTGCCACGTTGCCCGTCGATCCGGCGGCGAAGACAAGAATGCTCGGGACTTCGGTATGGATGTCGTTCGTGGTGGGCAGGGTGGTGGAGGCGACGTAGATATTTCCCGCAGAATCGATGGCGACTCCTGAGATGTTAACGATGGTGGTGAGTGGGCCTCCGAGAACTGTGGTGGGGGCGATGTTACCGGTTGCGGTCGGCGGAAAGAACAGGATAGAACCTGGGGTCTGGTAGGCGTTGACGCCAACGTAGACGCCTCCAGCCGGCGTCACCGCGATCTGTGGGATGGCGCCGGACATTGCGGTCTGATCGCCGGCGATGACGCGAGACGGCGGGACGTTGCCGTTGGCGCTCGGAGAGAAGACGGAGATGCCATCGACGATGCGTCCGCCGGGGCCGTTTGGACCGACGACGACGTCGGCTGCGACAAAGAGGTTCCCCGCGCTGTCCACGTCGAGTGATGCGATCGGATTACTGGAGAGGTTCTGGAGACCGGTGGCGGAGCCTGCAATCGTACGGGTGGGCGCGCTTGTTCCGGCGCTGCCGAGGGCGTAGACGAGCAGGTCGACACCGCCGGGACCCGTGTTGGGGCTTGCGTTGTAGGTGTTCGCGCCCACGTAGAGGTTTCCGGATGCGTCTTCGGCGAGAGCCTGAAAGATGACATTGGCCGGACCGGTAATGGTGGAGGCAGGAGTGGCGGGACCGACAGAGGCCTTGGGAAAGCGCAGGATGCTGGAGGGCTGCGGTGGAGAGAAGGCATCGTTGTCCTGGAAGACGTAGATGCTATCGGCCGGAGTCGGGCTGGCGACGGGAGTCGGCGTGACGGTCGTGGTGCTTACGGCTTGCGACATGCCTCCGCCGCAGCCGATCGCCAGAAGGAGGATCGGGGTCGTTGAGAGAGAGAGCAGGAGCTTACCGTTATGGGTTGGCATAGTCTGTCCGATGGTGCATCGAAGGGCCGAATCGTTGCGCAAAGGACGAGAACCCGATGATCACGCGTTGTGCTGCCTGGAACAGCCTCGGTTCGCTCCGCGGAGAGTATACCGGATTTTCGCCAAGCCCTTTTTCAAGCAGGCGAACGAATTGTTCTGTCTTTTGCAGGTGATCGATGGGCGAGAGTTTGACGGCCTCCCACGACTCTTTTCCTGTCGATGCGCCAATTTCCGACGATTTTCGACTACTTGAAATCGCAAGTGCTGCCTCGATCCGGTATTTTTAGGTTGGGACGATGAGGGCAGACGCATGAAGCACCACCGAAGCAAAGCGAAGCAGGGCGGATGACGAATCCTCCCAACCAGCCGGACCAGCTTCCTCTCGCGCAGCCTGTGCTCGGGCCGCTTACACGCGCGGCAATCTTTCTTGTGGTGACCGTGAAGCCGGAGCCGGGGAGCTACGAAATCATGCGCTCCTTTTGCAGCGGCCTCTCGGGTCTCATCCGTGCCGTGGAGTTCCGCGACATCGATGCGGGGCTTACGTGCATCGCGTCGTTCGGCTCGGATGTATGGGACAAGCTGTTCGGCAGGACCCGGCCGGCGGAACTGCATCCCTTCCGAGAGTTCCGCAGCGGCGAACGATATGCTCCGGCTACCCCGGGCGATGTTCTCTTTCACATCCGCGCCGGGCGGATGGACATCTGCTTCGAGCTTGCGACGCAGATCATGGAACAGATCGGCGACGCGGTCACCGTCGCTGATGAGGTCCAGGGCTTCCGCTACTTCGAGGATCGTGACCTGATCGGCTTCGTCGATGGCACGGAGAACCCGAGAGGAAACCTTGCTCTCGAGTCCGCGCTTGTTGGTGATGAGGACGCTGCCTTCGCTGGCGGCAGCTATGTCATCGTGCAGAAGTATTTCCACGATATGAAGGCATGGAACGCCCTCTCGACCGAGGCGCAGGAGCGCATCATCGGCCGCAAGAAGCTCACCGATATCGAGCTCGATGATGCCACCAAGCCGGCATCGGCCCATACGGCATTGACTGTCATCGAGGAGAACGGCAAAGAGCTCAAGATCCTTCGGGATAACATGCCCTTCGGGCAGCCGGGACGCGGAGAGTTTGGGACTTACTTCATCGGCTACAGCCGAACGCCGCGCGTCACCGAACTGATGCTCGAGAACATGTTTATTGGGCGGCCTCCGGGAAATTACGACAAGCTGCTCGACTTCAGCAAGGCGGTTACGGGCGGCCTGTTCTTCGCGCCATCGGTCACGTTCCTCGACGGCGTTGGTGAGGAACAGCCCGCGGCGGCAATCGCAACCCTGCCTGCAGCCCCGGAACCGCCTGCCCCCGCGGTACGGCGCGACACATCACTTGGAATCGGTTCGCTCAAAGGAGAACGACATGAATAACCTCCATCGGGAGTTGGCACCAATCTCGGACGCCGCATGGGATCAGATCGAGGAGGAGACGACTCGCACGCTGAAGCGCTATCTCGCTGGCCGCCGCGTCGTCGATGTTCCGACGCCGAGCGGCATTGCCTTGCCGGCGGTGGGCACAGGGCACCTGGTGTCGATTGCCTCTCCGGGGGAAGAGATCATCGCGAGGCAGCGCGAGGTGAAGCCGCTCGTCGAGTTGCGCGTTCCCTTCGAGCTGACGCGCGAGGCCATCGATGACGTCGAGCGTGGCTCGGACGACTCCGACTGGCAACCGGCCAAGGACGCTGCCCGGAAGATCGCCTTCGCCGAGGACCACGCCATCTTCAACGGCTATAACGAAGCCAACATCCAGGGCATCCGCGAAGGCACGAGCAACCCCATGATGACGCTGCCTGCCGATGTGCGGGAGTATCCCGACGCGGTCGCGCAGGCGCTGAGCCAGCTTCGACTTGTCGGCGTCAACGGACCGTACTCAATCCTGCTGGGAGCCAAGGCCTACACGGAGCTTGCCGAGACCCGCGACAACGGGCACCCCGTGCTCGAACACGTGAAGCGCCTTGTGGATGGCAACATCGTCTGGGCTCCGGCGATTGAAGGGGCGTTCGTGTTGACGACGCGCGGCGGCGACTTCGAGCTTGTCATCGGGCAGGACGTTTCGATCGGGTATCTAAGCCACACAGACACGGCGGTGAAGCTCTATCTGCAGGAGACGTTCACGTTTCGCATGCTGACCAGCGAGGCATCCGTGGCACTCTCCCCGGCCTGAAGAAGAGCTTCTGGTCTGGGTTCTCTAGAATGAAAGAACCATGCGCCAGAAGCTCCGCTCCGCACTCTTTTTTGCTGTCTCTCTTTCGCTCGCTCCCGCTGCCTGGACGCAGGCCGGCGCAAACCTTGCGCAGCAGGGTTGGTACGCCGACCCGGAAATTCGGGTCTTCGACGGGCAGTACTGGATCTACCCGACTTCGTCTAGCCCGGAGGTTCATTTCGATCCCCAGTGGGGTGCTCAAACCCAGCGCGCAGACGCCCAGGCGAACCAGACCTTCAACCCTTTGCAGCAGAAGCTGCGCAGTGGGCATGTTGTGCACCCGGTCTATCTCCTGCACACCTCGCTGGACGCTTTCTCCTCGCCTGACCTTGTGCACTGGACGAAACACCCGGATGTTCTTGACGTAAAAAACGTTCCCTGGGCGGCCTATGCCGTCTGGGCTCCTACCGCGATTCACGCCAACGGAAAGTACTATCTCTTCTTCGCCGCGAACGACATTCAGAAGACCGACACCTTTCCAGGTGGCATCGGCGTCGCTGTCAGCGACAAGCCTGGCGGCCCTTTCATCGACGCACTCGGCAAGCCGCTCATCGGTGAGTTCCACAACGGCGCTCAGCCCATCGATCCCATGGTCTACCAGGATGACGATGGCTCGATCTACTTCTATTACGGTGGCCAGGGACACTGCAATGTCTCCCGTCTCGCCCCAGATATGAAGAGTGTGATTCCTATGAAGGACGGCTCGAGGTACAAGGAGATCACGCCCGAGCACTATGTCGAGGGGCCGTTCATGATCAAGCGCAAGGGCGTGTATTACTTCATGTGGTCCGAAGGCAACTGGGGCGACTCCAGCTACGGCGTTGCGTATGCAAAGAGCACGAGTCCGACCGGACCTTTTGTGCGCGCCGGGAAGATCCTCCAGACCGACCCAGCCATCGCAAACGGCCCGGGACACCACTCTGTTGTGCAGATACCGGGCACGGACGACTGGTACATCATCTACCATCGCCACCCGCTTGGCACAACCGGCGCGAACGAACGTCTGATGGCCATCGACCCCATGCGCTTCGACGCGAACGGAGACATCGAACCCGTCAAGATGACCATGGATGGCCCCGGACCACGCACACTGCCGAAGCCCTGAATGATATGTCGCGTTGTAAGCGAGGGACTTAGTCGCCCGCTCCGGCAACAGAGGCTTCGTTCACCGCATCACAAAGGTTTGTAGCCCGGGGGATATCGTATGGGAAAGCTCACAAAGATCATTCTTTCCGCTCTCGCGGCGCTGGTTGTAATCGTCATTCTCGCAGCCGTCGCACTCCCCATGTTCCTCAACGCCGATTCCTTCCGGACTCGCATCGAGACGGAACTTTCGAAGTCCCTTGGCCGCAAGGTAACCATCGGCAAGTTAAACCTGTCGATACTCTCTGGTGGCCTACTCGCCGAAAATGCGGTCATCGCCGACGACCCGCGGTTCAGCAGCCAGCCGTTCATCCAGGCCGACAGCGTGAAGATCGGCGTCGAGGTGCTTCCTCTTGTGCTGCGCCGCGAGGTCAACATCGAAGGTTTCTTCCTGCAGTCGCCCAAGGTTCAACTGATCCGCGCCGCGAACGGCACGTGGAACTACTCGTCGATCGGCGGTGCGTCCACGAAGCAGCCAACCCCGGGAGCGCAGCCCCAGGACCTGAGCGTTGGCCACGTGGAAGTCGCTGACGGACGCGTCACGGTCTCCGTGCAGGCTGCGGCCGGAGCTTCCAGCACGCCGTCCCGCGTGTATGACCAGATGACGCTCGACGTCACCGGGTTCAGCTTCACCAAGGCGTTCCCGTTCAAAGTCGGCGCGCACCTTCCCGGTGATGGAACAGTCACCGCCAATGGGACCGCTGGCCCTATCAATCAGCAGGACGCCTCCGAGACGCCCTTCTCCGGACACCTTGAGTTGAAGCACATCGATCCGCTCGCTGCCGGCTTTGTCGACGCGTCCGACGGCATCTCCGGGCTGGTCGAGAACCTCGTCCTCGACGCTGCCTGGAGCGGTCAGCAGATGCACGTGACGAAGCTCCTCGTCGACACTCCGCATCTCGCCATCGTGCGCTCGAACACGCCGAAGCAGCCGAAGCCCGTGGGCGCCAACCCCGAAGGCACGACCATGCTTCGCAGCCTGACAGTCGATAGTGCGGAGGTGAAGAACGGAACCGTCACCCTCACCACCGCCGGCCAGGCCGGAGCCCCCGCGGTCTACCAGCAGCTCAATGCGCAGGTAACGAACCTCACGCCGACAAGCTGGTCGCCCTTCAGCCTCACAGCGCAGCTACCCGGCGGTGGAAGCCTCGCGGCCAATGGGAAGGCTGGCCCATTCAACGCGGAGAACAATGCAGCAACGCCCCTTTCCGCGCAGATCACGCTCAAGCATGTCGAGCTTGAGACCAGCGGCGTTCTCGCCCCCGACGCCGGCATCAGCGGCCTCGCCGACCTCCAGGCGCTCGTGCAGTCGAACGGCCAGCTCCTTACCGCGACGGGTACCGCTCACGTCGACAACATCAAGCTGGCCCGAAACGGCCGTCCATCCGCGAAGCCCGTCGAAGCTCAGTTCGCCGTCGCGCAGAACGAGCAGGCCATGACGGGCGAGATCCAGCATGCAGCGCTCTCCGTTGGACGCGCTGCGGTGAACCTCGCCGGAACCTATCAGTCCAGTGGCCCCACCACCGCCATTAACCTCAAGGTTAATGGAAACGCGATGCCGATCGATGAGATCGAGGCGTTCCTTCCCGCCCTTGGCGTCAGCCTTCCGCAGGGCTCGCGCCTTCAAGGAGGAACCGTGACCGCCGCACTCACCGTATCCGGTTCCACCGCCTCGCCCATCATTAGCGGCCCGGTGAGCCTCAGCAACACGCAGCTCGCCGGCTTCGACCTCGGTGCCAAGCTGCAGGGCCTGTCGAAGCTGACCGGAGGCAGGATCGGCTTAGCCACGGGCTCCGGTACGACCGTCCGCTCGCTCAGCATGGATGTTCGCGAGCAGTCAGGAAATATCCGCACCGACAAGATCGCCCTCGATGTCGCCGGAGTCGGAACAGCAACGGGTGCCGGGAGCGTCAGCGAGGGCGGCGCACTGAACTACAGCATGCTCTTGAAGCTCACCGGTCTCGTCAACACGTCCCCGGGCTCTGCGCCTGCGTCGAACAACGGCGGTGTTGCCGGACTTGTCGGCGGGCTCGCGGGATTCATCCCCGGCGGAGCGGCGGGAGGCGGCGGGCTCGGATCGATCGGTGGCATCGCGGGCAACGTCCTCAAGAATGGCATCCCAGTCGATATCGCAGGCACGACCAGCAATCCCACCTTCGCACCGAAGATCGGGAGTATCGCTACGAGCGTTGGACTGGGCGCGGCCCAGGGATTCATCCCCGGCAAAAAGTCAGGCTCGTCCGATGGCAAGGTGGTCGGTGATCCTCTGAAGAATGCGCTCGGCGGCCTGCTCGGCAAACACTAGGGTTTTACGCTCGAAAGAGCCGGGACTTTCTTTGGCGTCGTCGTGATGACGATCACGCTCACCAGCACAAAGAGTGTGCCGAGTACGGTCCGCAAACCAAGTGGTTCGCCTCCGAAGAAATACCCAAGCACGACAGCCACCACGGGGTTCACATAGGCATAGGTTCCGACCTTTGTCGGCGACTCGTGATGGATCAGCCATACATAGGCCGTGAAGCCGATGATCGAGCCGAAGACGATCAGGTAAAGCAGCGCGAACCAGGCCTCACGCGAGACCTTGGCTGGATCGAATCCGCGCAGTTCGCCCAGCGTGGCGGATGTCAGGGCGAGCAGCACGCCACCCACGAGCATCTGTGCGCCCGAACTCATCCCCTTCGACTCCGGCAGGGGCAGCTTCCGCGTCAACACGGAGCCAATCGCCCAGCTTACCGAGCCGACGATCAGCGCCACCGCGCCCCATGCGTTAATGGGTTCGCCTCCGAGGACGACGGTATGGCTCATCAGCACCGCCACGCCGCCAAGCCCGATCAGAAGCGCGACAGCAAGCCGGACCGTGAGCGTCTGCGTGCGCAGGAAGACGATCTCCGCGAGCGCCATGAACGCGGGAATCGTCGCCATCATGACGGCGGCGACGCCGGACGGGACGCGCTGCTCCGCCCAGAAGAGGAGCCCGTAGTCGAAGACGAAGATCAGGAGCGCAATCAGCGAGACCGACAGCCACTGTCGCGGATTCGGCGGCCGCTCGCCCCTGGCAATCGTCCAGCCGAAGAGCACAAGGCCCGCCGCCAGAAACCGCATTGCCGCGAGGAGAAAGGGGGGAACCTCGTGTACTCCCACGCGAATCGCGAGAAACGTCGAGCCCCACACGAGATAGATAATCGCGAACGCCAGCAGCGTCTTCCACGCCGGGCGAACAGTACTTTTCTCCATGGAAGCTAACTCTATCAAGTTCCGTATCTGGGCGTTCTTACAGCCCTTTTGCGCGCGAGAGTGGTGTTTTCGAAACCCATGAGGCGACAATAGGGGAATGGCCTTTTCCGCGGAGACGAACGCGCCCAAGTCACGGAGCAGCAGGGTTCCCTTTATCCTGCTGGGGTGCGTCCTGTTTCCAGCCCTGATCTTTCTTTCCTTCCTGCCGGAGAGTGGGAAGTCGACGCTGCACACGATGGGCAGGTTCCACAGCCTCGGTCACGTCCTCGCCTTTACGGTCGTCGCTTACGTCGCGGGGCGCGCCTCCTGGTCGCGCCAGGTCAGCCTTGTCCTGTTCTTCGTGGCGATTCTCTCCGGACTCGCGATCGAGGTGGGAGAGCACCTTATCTACGGCAGCAGTCTGGAATGGCTGGACATCGTCACCGACAGCATAGGGGTTCTTCTCGGGACAATCCTTGCTCTTCCGAAAGCACGCGGGATACAGCAAAGCTCTCGTCGGGAGTGATCCGCGGTTCTTAATGCGTGCCCGCGGTCGTTGCGCCGCTGAAACCGCCCATCCCAAGCCGCCAACCAAGAAACGTATATTCGTCGGCCTGAAGCTTCAGCGCTTGCTTCCGTCCCGATCCGATGCCATGGCCGGCGTCGAAGTCCACGCGGAGCAAAATTGGATTCGTTGACCCGTTCGCCGCCTGCAGGCGCGCTGTCATCTTCGTCAACATCCAGCTCGTCACCCTTGGGTCGTTCGCGCCTGTTTCCAGCAGTACAGCCGGATACTTCGCGCCGTCTTTCACATGGGCATAGGGGCTGATCGCATACATCGCGCGGAACTCCGGTTCGACCGAGACCGATCCGTATTCGAAGGCGTTCATGCCTCCGCTCGAGCGCTTCTCGCTCCGCAGGATATCCGTGATGCCCACCCGGTAAAGGACCGCGCCGAGCATCTCGGGATGCTGCGTCAGGAAGCCGCCCACCGCAATGCCGCCCGCGCTCGTTCCAGACACGGCAAGATGCGGCTGCGAGGTATAGCGTCTGTCGATCAGATACTGCGCGCACGCCACAAAGTCATCGATCGTGTGCTGCTTGGTCGTCTTCATCCCGGCCAGATGCCACGCCTCGCCACGCTCGCCTCCACCCCGCACATGCGCGAGCGCGAAGACGCCGCCGCGATTCAGCCACGGCAGCAGGGAAGGATCGAAGAACGGTGGAATGGACGTTCCATACGCGCCATAGGCTTCGACCAGAGTAGGATGCGACCCATCCATCGCGAGGCCCTTGCGGTAGAGGATCGAGAGCGGCACCATCGTCCCGTCAGCGCTCTTCGCCTGTACCTCCGCTGTCGTCACCCCTGACATGTCGATTGGATTCGGAGCCTGCAGTCCGGTGTCCGCGAAGCTGCGTGTCTCCGGCGCATAGGCATAGATGAGCTTCGGCGTCGTCCATCCCATCATCGCCATGGTGACGCCGGGCCTGCGATAATCGGCGTCCGCCGAGAGGACCGTTCCCGAGGTAGGCAGCTTCAACTCCACGTGTTCCGCCTCGTGCTCATACGGGATCCGCGTAACCACCCCGAGCCCGTCGCGAAAGCCGTAGACGTACAACGCATCGCTTGCGGCGGCCAGGCCTGATCCTGTTCTGCTCGAGAGCACGAGGCTGCTCTCCGGCAGCAACACGTGGGCGTCGGCGAACGTCTCCTTCGCGAGATCGAAGGCGACCACACGGCCATTGCTGACCGCACCGTTCGCCCCGCTCTTGGTCTTGATGTAAAGGCGCGTTCCGTGGAGCGCGAAGTCCATCATGCCGTCTTCGTGCTTCACCACCGGCGTCCAGGCGCCACGGTCCGTCGTGCGCAGCCATAGCGCCGGCGTCTCGACGACCCCGGAGACCTGTCCCGCGAGCAGCATCTTCGTTCCCGGTACGGGCAAAACGAAGACGTCGCCATTCTTCGGAAGGACCGGATCTTTCGTCACATCAGGCCCAAAGACTGCCTGGTCGGTATCTTCCGGCAGACCAATGCGGTGCAGATAGACCCGCCTGTTGTCGTACTTCGTGGACGCCGGCGCGCCCGGGACCATTGGCTGCAGGCGTGAAAAGTAGAAGAATTTACTGTCGTCCGTCCAGGCGGGTTCGGCGTCCTGCGCCCGCGAGATCGCCTCGCTCAGGAGCGCCCCCGTCGTCGTGTCAAGCACGCGCAGCACCGAGTTCTCCGATCCTCCAAGCGAGACTCCCACCGCGAGGTATTTTCCATCCGGTGAGGGAACGAAGTAGTCGATTGCCGCGTGCTTGCCGCCCTCGGCCAGCGTGGCCGGGTCGAGCAGCAGCCGGGCACTCCCTCCGCTGACTGGCCGCGTCATCAACCGCGCATCGCTCTTTCCCGGAGGCAGGTCACGGTAGAAGTATTGATCGAGCGCACGCACCACGCCTCCGGTCTGCGTCACCGTATCGGATAGCTTGGTCAACTCATCGAGAATCTGCGCGTCCTGTGCGGCGAAGGGCTGAAGCGTCTGCGCCGTGACCGCATTCTGTGCCTGCATATAGGCCTGCAATTCGTCCGTGCTTGTCTCCATCCAGCGGTACGGATCGGTCACTGTGGTGCCGAAGTAGCTGTCCGTAACCGGTCGAACCGGCGCGACCGGAGCCGTGGCCGGAACCTGGGCTAAAGCGAAGGCAGGAGAGGCAAGCAGGAAAAATCCAGCGAGACGGTGCATCGGATCACTCCGGGAAAGAGGGGAAATTTGGGCCAGGATGGAAGTATCGCACGCTGGTTCAGCCCGACAGCCAGGGCTCATCCCGAAGGTGGTGAGAGCATCCGCGCTTTCGTTTCGAAGCCTTGTGCCGGTGCCCCCGGGAAGTTCGGGGGAAGAAGCTTCTTTAGTACGATGAACCTGTCGCGGAGCGTTCCTTCACGAGCACATCCTGCAGGCCTGTCTGCTTTTCCGAGGAGAAACGCTCCATGTCGTTCGTCACCCGTATCGTCGCGATCCTCATCATCCTTGCGCTCTCCATCCCCGCCCACGCAGACGCCTACGATGACAACCCCAGGCTCGTCGTCATCCTCGTCTTCGATCAATTTCGCGGCGACTATCTCGACCGCTATCGCGCCGGCTTCAAGGCAAAGAACGGCTGGAACCTGTTTCTCAAACAGGGTGCCCACTTCACCGACTGCTACTACGACTACGCCAATCTCGTCACCGCCGCAGGCCACGCTACCATCGGCACCGGGGCCTACACCGACGGCCACCAGGTTCCGCTCAACGAGTGGTATGAGCCTGGCCCCGATGGCGTCATGCACTCCATCAGCTCGGTCGATGATCCCCGCTACAAGCTCGTCGGCGCGCCCGAGGGCACAAAGAACCTCATCGGCGCTTCTCCCTACCGCGAAATGGCGACGACTCTTGGCGACGAGCTCGTCCTCGCCACCGGCGGCCGCTCCCGTGTTTACGGCGTGTCGCTCAAGGATCGAGCCGCCATCCTCACCAGCGGCCACGCCAGCAAAGGCGCCTTCTGGGTCGATCACGACTCCGGCCAATGGCAGACGTCGACCTACTGGATGAACCAGCTTCCCGAGTGGGCCACGAAGTTCAACGCCAGCGGCCGCGCCGCGCAGGCGCGCAAGGAGAGCGGAGTCGCTACCGGCAGCTTCTACGAGAAGGTTGGACAGTCCGTCGCCAGCGTCACATACCAGCTCGACTTCGCAAAGACCCTCATCGACGCCGAAAAGCTAGGCCGCAACCCGGCGGGCACCCCGGACCTCATCACCATCTCCATCTCGTCGACTGACATCAACGGCCACGCCCTCGGGCCCGACGACCCCTCGCAGAAAGCCCTCATCGTCCAGTCAGACGCCGCCCTTGACAGCTTCTTCACCTGGCTCGATACGACAGTGGGCCTCAAGAACGTCATGGTCGCCATGACCGGCGATCATGGCGTAGCGGTTACCCAGCAGGCAGGCGACGCCGTCGGGATGCCCGTCTCTGCCTTCTCCGCCAGCGTCTTCACCACGCCTCTCGAATCCATGCTCGAGGCGAAATATCCGCTCAAGGGAAAAGGGGAGTACCTCCTCCAGATGGACAATCCCTACCTGTTCCTCAACCCGCCGGCCTTTGAAGCTGCCGGAGTCAGCGAGGAAGAAGCCGAGAACACGACGAAAGCGATGCTCGAAAAGGTCTTCAGCGACATCAAGGCCGCCGACCGCGCCTCGGGCCCCGGTCATCGCTCCGAACCCCCGGCACTCACCCACGTCTTTACCACGATCCAGATGCGCGACGGCCTGCTCCCCGATACCCAGTACGGTCGCCTCGTTGCCCATAGCTATTCGCCGAACATCGGCTGGGCACTCCATCTCAACTTTGGGCCATACCAGTTTCCAGGCCACGACACCGGGACCACCCACTTCTCCGCCAACAGCTACGACCGCCACGTCCCCCTCGATCTCTTCGGTACGGCTATCATTCCCGGCACCTACCACGGGATGGTCGCGCCGGTCGATATCGCCGCCACTTTCGCCTCGCTCCTGCGCGTGAACCGGCCCAGCGCCGCTGTCGGCCGCGTTCTAACCGAAGCCATCCGTCCCGAGCCTGCGGGACCCGCCCCGAGGAAGCCCTAACCCAAACCCCGCGCTTCCGCCGAACAGCCAACAATCCCGAGATGTTTCACGCGAGCCAAGGTCGAATTCTCGCGCATGGACAAGACTTCACCATCCGCCGATATCTCATTTATCATAGAAACACCATGCCCGAACCACGAGCCCGACAGTATCACCGCAATCGCGTCGCCAACACCTTCTCGGAAGAGATCGGTGCGATGCTCGAGGGCGAGCTCTCTGACCCACGTATTGCATCCGCACACGTCACCGAAGTCGTCCTCGCTCCCGGCGGCAAATCCGCCCGCATCTTCGTCGCCGTACAGGGCAACGAGGCTGAAGAAGACGAAACGCTCGCCGGCCTCATGACCGCCCGCGAGTACATCCGGTCCCAGCTCCGCGACCGCATGGGCGTCCGCCACATTCCCGAGCTCACCTTCGCCATCGACCGTTCCGAACGCATGACTGGTCGCATGGACGAACTGCTTGGCCGCATGCGCAAACGCGAGAAGAAATTTTCCGCCCCATCCGACCCGCCAGCCGCGAAGCCGTAAAAAGTTCACGCCGCGCGCCATCGAGGCCTACCCGCTCTGATAGCCTTGTTTCGCTTTGACAAAACGATCGTGACCACGATCCAGCAACCCGCCGATTCCGACGCGCGACCATCTTCCGGGCTCTCCGACCGGCTGCGTCACGTGTTCCAGCTTCCCGCCCCTGCGGTGGTGTGGGAGTTTTGCATTCTCCTCGGCGTCAGCCTGTTTCTCCTCTGCTTCGGCCTCTCCCCGCTCACGGGCGGCGACCGCCTCGGTCTCGTCGGCGCCGACGAGCCACGCTACGCGCAGATCGCGCGCGAGATGCTTGCCTCGCACGAGGAGGCATGCGCTGCCGCTCACACCAGCATGTGGCCCGGCAGCCTCCGCCCCGCCGACATTGAGGCGGCTTACCACTGCATCCTTGGCGGAACGGTCACGCCCGTGCTCTATGGCCAGCCCTGGCTTGAAAAGCCTGCCCTCTACTACTGGCGCGCGATGGGTTTCTTCAAGGAGTTCGGCGTCTCCGACTGGTCTGCCCGCCTGCCCTCCACCTCCGGTGCCTTTGCACTCATCTTCCTGATCTACCTGCACATGAAGCGCTTCCGCCCGGGCGGGCAGCTCGACGCGGCGCTGATCACCGCGTCCTCCCTTGCCATCATCGCCTTCGCCCGCGGCGCGTCGACGGACATGCAGCTCGCCGCGCCCTTCTGCATCGGCATGCTCGGCTGGTATGCCTGGTACGAGACCGGTAAGAAGTTCTGGCTCTTCGACCTTTACTTCTTCGGAGCCGCGGCCACCCTCGCCAAGGGACCCGTCGCCCCGTTCCTCGCGCTCGCCATCATCAGCCTCTTCCTCGGCCTGCGCCGCGAGTGGTCGGCTCTCCGGCGAACCATCTGGGTTCCCGGCATCATCCTGTACCTCGTCATGGTCCTGCCCTGGTACATCGCCGTCCAGAAGCGCAACCCGACTTTCTATCGATCCTTCTTTCTCGAACACAACCTCGAGCGCTTCGCCACCAACCGGTACCAGCACCATCAACCCTTCTGGTACTACCTGGCCGTCCTCATCCTCGGCCTCATGCCCTGGACCGTCGTCTCCATCCGGGCCCTCTTCAGCGCACTCCAGGTCTGCCTCGCCGAGTGGCGCGTCCGCAAAGACCCCAAACGCTATCTCGGTCATTCCCGCGCCGGCGACGCCTTTCCCGAGTTCCTCGTCCTCTGGGCTCTCTTTCCCATCCTCTTCTTCTCCTTCTCCGGCTCCAAACTCCCCGGCTACATCCTCCCATCCATCCCTCCCATCACCATCCTTACCGGCGACTATCTCAACCGCATCCGCCGCCGCGGCCTCACCAATTCGCTTCTCTGGTCCCACGCCATCGTCTGCGCTGTCCTGGTATTCGTTCTCGTCCTTGCCCCACAGCATATGAAGTACGAGACGCTCGTTCCCTCGGCGCTATGGCTCGTCTGCGCGGGCGTCGCCGCCGTCACCATGGGCGCCGTTGTTCTCTTCATGACCCGCCGCTGGGGAACGACGCAGATGACCAACGCGACGCTGATCCCCGTCGTCGCGACGCTCATCTTCCTTCTCGGCTTCTACGGCAAGGAGCTTGATCTCAACTACTCGGCTCGCCCCCTCGCCAACGAGATCGCCCGCCAGGCTCCCGGTGTCGAGGTCGTCGCGCTTCAAAATGTGAAGCGTGACATGGACTACGGTCTCGCCTTTTACCGCAACCGTCCGACTGTCCACTATCCGGTCGACGGAGTTCCACAGGGTGAACATCTGCTGGTCCTCCGTGCGAATGACACGGAAACTCTGGATCGCTATCTTGCCGGGCGCATCTACAAACCTCTATTCCTGTATGAGTCACAGGGGCTTGAGATCTACCGGGTGTACGCGAACGACGCAACCGCGTCGGCCCTGCCGGCATCCACGGCGGAACTCGCTGCCGGGCCGATCCGATAGCCCGATGCAGTAACCTAGGGTAGGGGCGGCACATCGTGGCAAGCATGGCGGTTAAGACGGAACTCGAGATCCTGGACGTCCGTCACTTCTCCGGACGCCAGCTCCGGCCCCTGCTCGAGCACGAAGCCCGCGTCTGGCAGAATCGCCTTCGATGGAACTACGACGAAGCTACCGAACTCCTCCTCCAGTATCTCGATTCGCGCGTCCTTCCCGGCTTCGTCGCCCTTGATCGCGGCAAGATCTGCGGCTTCACCTTCTGCGTCTACGAGGGATACAAGGCGGTCGTCGGCGATGCCTACGCCCTCGATAACTCCGTCATGCCCGCCATGGAAACGACGCACGAACTCCTGCGCCAACTCCTTTCAGTCCTGGAGCACTCCCCGGATATCGATCGCATCGAGTCCCAGCTTCTGCTCTATGACACCGGTAGTATCAACGAGCCTTTTCGCGCCGCCAACTTCCAGATCCACCGCCGTCTCTTCATGGAGGTCGATCTCGTTCCTCTGCGCGGCATTCCTCCGGGCGCGATCGCGAAGCCGCAACTCCCGAACTTTCTCGAGCTCCGCAATTGGGTTCCCGGCGACTACCAGCCTGCCGCCGAACTCATCCATGCCGCGTATGTCGGGCACATCGACGCCACCATCAACGATCAGTACCGCTCCCTTCACGGCTCCCAGCGCTTCCTCCACAACATCGTTCGTTTTCCGGGATGCGGCGTATTCGACGCCAGGTCCTCGTGGATCCTTCGCGACCTCCGCGACGGCTCCATCATCGCCCTCCTCCTGAGCTCGCGCGTTCGCCAGGACACGGCGCACATCACCCAGCTCTGCGTGCGCAAGGACTGGCGCGGTCGCAAGTTCGGCAACCTCCTCATCCGTCACACTATGCTCGAACTGGCGCAGCGCGGATGCGCCGCCATCACCCTCACCGTGACAGAAGCCAACCAGGGCGCCGTCGATCTCTACCGCGCCTGCGGCTTCCAGACCCGCCACGCTTTCGACGCCCACGTCCACAGCTCTTCGCGCCTGCGCGACAGCCTCTCAGCAAACACCTTCGAAGAACCGCCGTCCCACGTCCTTCGCCGCTAAGCCGCGAACGGGAGAACGCTGCCTTTCTTGTTGTCACTCCCGAAGGGAATCTGCGTCTGCCCTCGCCGTTGCCACGGTCCTCGCCTTCCAGCGATCATTCCAAAGGGAATGCATGGCTCCGTTTCCCGCCGCAGGCCCCCAAAAGCGAAACCAAAAATCTTGTCAAGAGCTAAATCGCGCAAAGTAAACAAAACAAGCCACTTGTAAATGTCCTTTAAGTTACGGTGAGTGATCTACAATTAAAGCAGTCGAAGAAAAAGGCCGGGCCTCAAGCCCCGGCCTTTCGTTATTTTCACAAGGGAGATTTTGAGAGGTGTGGCCGTAAGTTGTTTTATATCTAATATTTGCGTGTAAGTCTTTTCCTTACTAATACTTGCAGGCGGATACCATGCGTAAACAGCACAAAAGAAAAGACTTGGACGCGGGCTATGGGAGGGGGGAGGGGTACTTCTAAAACAAGAAAGCCCACGATCCGGAAGACTCGTGGGCTTGTCAGGGACGAAGGAACATTAGTACTTGGGCATGGATGGATCGATCTTGTCCGCCCAGGCCAGAATTCCACCGGATACATTGGTGACGTTCGTAAATCCAGCCTTCACGAGCGCGACCGCGGCCTTCTGGCTTCGCGCTCCCGAACGGCAATGAACGAACACCGGACGATGTTTCTGGTCGGCGATTTCGCCAACGCGTTTTTCGATCTCGCCAACCGGAATCAACGGCGCTCCAAGATTCGCGATCGGATACTCATGCGGTTCACGGACGTCGAGCAGAAAGAAGTCTTCCTTGTCGTCCATCTTCTTCTTGAGCCCTTCAACGCTGATCTGCGGAATGCCATCGACCACCGGAAGTTCGGCCACAGCCTGGTTCTGGGCAATCTCAAGCGGACCAACCTCGGTCGGCTTCGGGACGCCGCAGAACTGGTCGTAGTCGATCAGTTCGGTGACCGTCGGATGCGTGCCGCAGACCGGGCAGTCCGGGTTCTTCCGCAGCTTGAGCGTCCGGAATCCCATGGATAACGCATCAACGAGCAACAGCCGGCCCACCAACGTCTCGCCGATCCCAAGGATCAACTTGATGACCTCGGTGGCCTGGATAACGCCAACGAGCCCTGGAAGGATGCCGAGGACTCCACCTTCCGCGCAGGAAGGCACAAGACCCGGCGGCGGCGGCTCAGGATACAGGCAGCGATAGCAAGGACCTTCCTTGGTCGCAAAAACGCTCGCCTGGCCTTCGAAGCGGAAGATCGAACCATAGGCGTTCGGTTTGTCGAGCAGGACGCAGGCATCGTTGACCAGGTACCGCGTCTGGAAGTTGTCGGTCCCATCGGCGATCACGTCGAAGTCCTTCATGATCTCGAGCGCGTTGGCGCTGGTGAGCATGGTGTTGAACTTGATGACCTTGAGGTTGGGGTTCAGGCCATGGAGCATAATCTCAGCCGAATCGACCTTGAGCTTGCCCACGGTCGCGGTCGAGTGGATGATCTGCCGCTGCAGGTTGCTGGCGTCGACGGTGTCGAAGTCGACGAGGCCGATGGTTCCGACTCCGGCGGCGGCGAGATAGAGGGCGAGCGGGGCGCCGAGGCCGCCGGTGCCGACGCATAGCACGCGCGCGGCCTTGAGCTTCTGCTGTCCCTCATAGCCCACTTCGGGCAGGATAAGGTGCCGCGAGTAGCGGGAGATCTCTTCGTTGGTGAGCTTCGGGAGCTCGGCTTTCAGTTCTTCTACTGCTGTTGGCATGGTGTTTGTCCTTCTAAAACGCGTCGAACGGACGCGACGGGATGCGCGAAAGGTGAAGTTTCAGATGTCGAATCGGAGGTAGGTCAGGAGAGAGGTGTTACAGACAACAACAACCACCGGCGATCGAGGGGATGATCGTCAGTTCGTCGGATTCCTTGACGGGCGACTGTTCCTTCTCGGGAAGGTAACGAACGTCGTCGTCGTTGAGGTAGATGTTCACGAACGAGCGCGTCTTGCCTTCCGGCGTGAAGAGATGCTGGCGCAGGTCTGGATGCTTGTCGGTCAACGCATCGAGCGCCGCAGCCACACTCGTTGCTTCGAGCGTAATGGTCTCCTGAGCGCCGGTGTAAGCACGCAAAGGTGTAGGAATGTGAATCTTCATGCCGTCTCTCCCTGGATCTCAACAACCTCGCCGGTCTGCGACGTCCCGGCGATCTCAATCTCTATGCTCTCATCTTCGAAGCTCTTGTCTTCCTCGCTCGATCCTTTAAGAAAGAACGAGTTCGTCAAAACCGCCTTGCCTTGCTCGACGCTGGTAATGACATAGGAACAGCCGAGCCAGTGGGCCTCGGCGAAATCCGTCTTCGACCACTGCGCCGGATGATCCGGATGCGAGTGATAGAAGCCGACGATATCGAACCCTAGAGTGCGCGCCTGGCGCTGAATCTTGACGAGTTCCTGTGGGGCAATGTGGTAGCGATTGTGCGCGGAGTCGGTGCGGGTATTGCCTGCGCGAACGATCTCGCGCACATCGTTTCCGCCCTCGGTTGCTTTGCCGAGCAGAACGCCGCAGCACTCGTTCGGGTAGGTCTCTTCGCCGTGGGCGCGCAGCGCTTCGTAATGCTTGTAGCTGAGTTGCAGCATGGATCAGCCTTCCTCCCAGAAACGTTCGCTGAGGTACTTCTCGGCCGAGTCGCACAGGATGGTCACAATCACCGCTTCACGTCCAGCCTTCGCCTCGCGCTCACCAAGAGCAAGCGAAGCCGCAACCGCACCAGCAGCGGAGATTCCGACTAGAAGTCCCTGATGCCGAGCGAGGGACTTGGCCATCTGATAAGCGTTCTCGGTCGGCATCTCGATGTTCTCGTCCGCGAGATGCGAGTCGTAGATCTTCGGCACGATTGCAGTCGCCATGTGCTTCAAACCTTCAAGCCCGTTGAACGGCGAGTCAGGCTGCATCGAGATGCACTGGATCGCCGGATTGAGCTCTTTCAGCCGCCGCGTCGTTCCCATGAACGTCCCGCTCGTCCCGAGACCGGCGACGAAATGCGTCACCTGTCCTTCGGTCTGCTCCCATATCTCGTTTGCGGTTGTGCGGTAATGCGCCTTCCAGTTGGCCTCATTTGAATACTGATCCGCATAGAAGTACTTGTCCGGTTCCGCTGCCGCACGAGCGCGAGCCTCGCGAATGGCTCCGTCAGATCCGTCAGCCGGATTCGTCCAGACGATTTCCGCGCCATAGGCGGAGAGAATCCGCTTCCGTTCGGGCGAGACATTCGAGGGCATGCAGAGCGTTACCGGAAAGCCCATCGCCGCGCCAAGCATGGCGTAGGCAATGCCGGTATTTCCGCTGGTCGCGTCGAGCAGGCCATGCCCATTCTTGAGGAATCCGCGAGCCTGCGCGTCGGCGACGATGGCCGAAGCGGCCCGATCCTTGACCGAGCCACCGGGGTTCGCCCACTCAGCCTTGCCAAGGATCTGGATGCCGTCGAGGTGAGCGGCCAGCCGGTCGAGACGCACCAGAGGGGTGTTCCCGATGCGATCGAGAATGTTCGTGCCGAGAGATTTCACTGTGGTGATCATGCTGGCCTGGGTTTCTCTCCGGGGCTTCTCCGCGTTGCCGATTGATGGCAGGCAGCGGATGTGCGATGGTTAAACCGAGTCTAACTTATGGCAAAGAAGACGCAGCAGCGCACCTTCCAGGATGTCCTTTCCACGCTCGGCACTCAGCATTTTGATGTCGCTCCCGCCTCTCAGGGTTCACGAGGGAGCTTCCAGGTGCGGAAATACGGCTGCGCCGCCGAAATCGCGGCCGCGAAGGACGGCGGAGTCGACCTGTTGGTTCGTCCAGGCTGGTTGCTAAACGGGGAAATCGCCCGGATTGTCGATCGCGGCTATCAGAAATTTCTGAAGACGACGCACCTCGAGATTCCCGCCACGGCGGATCATCTCCGTTCACTGCATAGCTTTAGCGAAGAGTTGAAAGAGGCTTCGGGCGGGATGAGCCTTTACAACGAATCGCTTGGTACTACGAGCGATCGATACCTCTACGACCGCGTAGCCGGCCGCGAGTAGCTCAGCGAATTCGGCGCTGCTCGCGCTGCAGTTCGCGGTAAGCCTCGCTCTTGCCGATTCCGCGCGCCTTGGCGACACGCTTCAGAGCGTCCATCTCGCTCAGGTTTTCGGCTTTCTGTAACACGGCAACTTCGGATGCGATGCTTGCCGCTTCGGCGGCTTCGGTCTCCTGGACAGGCGCGAGCAGGAGGACGATCTCGCCTCGAACCAGCGAGCGGGCAGCCAGCGTGGAACTCACCTCTTTCACGGGCCCACGCAGGAACTCCTCATGCAGCTTGGTGAGCTCGCGGGCGAGCGCGATCGGCTGCGCGTCGCCGAATACGGCGGAGACGTCGGTGAGGGTGTCGAGGATGCGGTGCGGAGCCTCGTAGAAGATGTGGGTCGTTCCGCTCCGCTCCAGGGCTTCCAGGGCTGATCTGCGCTGCCCCTGCTTGGCAGGCAGGAATCCGTGGAAGGTGAAGCGCTCGGTGGAGAGGCCACTGGCTATCAGCGCGCTGATTGCTGCGTTGGCTCCGGGAACAGGGAAGACGGGGACTCCGGCGGCGATGGCTGCGGCGGCGAGATGTCCTCCAGGATCGGCGATGCCTGGGGTCCCGGCGTCGCTCACGACGGCGATGCGGGCTCCGGCACGGAGTTCGGCGGCAAGCTCCTCGGAGCGGGCGAACTCGTTGTGCATGTGGTAGCTGACCATCGGGGTCTGGATGCCGAAGAAGTGGAGCAGTTTCTGGGTCTGGCGCGTGTCCTCGCAGGCGATCCGATCAACGGAACGCAGGACTCGGAGTGCGCGCAGCGTGATGTCTTCGAGGTTGCCGATTGGTGTCGCGACGAGGTAGAGGCCCGGCGCGAGTGGACGGTCTTTGCCGCGCTGTGCCAGGGCTAGATCGTCGTCGAATGGTTCTGGGACGTCAGCGGTCATCGCGTTCCCGCCCGCGCCTGGGAAGCTGGCTCCGCAGCCGGATGGACTGGGAGAGATGGTGCGGCGTCACGATGCCGACGACGCGCTCGCCCTCGAGGACAGGGACGAACTGCGTTCCGCCCGTTCCGGCGATGCGGCGAAGCGTCTTGACCAGGGCGTCTTCGGGATGGGCGATTTCGAAGGTGCGTGCCATGACGCCTTGTACATAGCTGTTTCCGCCTGCCTGGAGGGCTTCGAGGATGCTCTGGCGGGAGACGGCTCCGACGATGGTGCCTCCGCGGACGACGGGAAAGACGTCCTGCAGAGTGTGGATCGCGCGCTCGAGAGCGTCTTCGAGGGTGTCTGATGCGGAGAGGGTGGAATAGTCGGTCAGCATGACGTCGCGCATCTTGACCATGTCGACGCTGGTCTGGAGGAGCGATCCCTGATTCTCCAGGTGCGAGCCGAACATGATGAAGAAGCCGATCATGACGAACCAGGCGCCGCCAGAAAGGACTCCGATGAGCACGAGGCCAACGGCGATCATCTGGCCGAAGCTGAGGAGTCCGTTGGTTCCTGGCTTGTTGAAGCCTGCAGGGACGAGACGTCCACCGTCGAGCGGGGATGCGGGAAGCAGGTTCACGAGGCCGAGGAGAAGGTTCGCCCAGACGAGGGCCTTCATCAGGCTCGCAGGCGTGACCAGCGGGCGCGAGAAGAGGTTGATCTCGGGCGAGACGGCTGTGACGACGGCTGCGAGGATTCCTCCAAAGACGAGGTTCGCGGCGGGACCGACGAAGGTCATTCGCTTCAGGAGCGCGTCTTCGGGAGACTTTTCGTAGGTGCTCGTCGATGCGTAGGTCGGCAAACCGCCGGTTGGAAGGAGCAGGAGGCTGCGCAGTTCTAGGCCGTAGCAGGCTGCGGCGAGACCTCTTGCAGCTTCGCGGACGAGGACGGCTGCCACGAGGATGAACCAGAGGAGAAAGCCTCGGCCGCCGTTGCCGGAGGTGTAGATCCCGAAGCTGATGGAGAATCCGAGCAGGATGAGGAAGAACGAGTGGATCCGAATCTCAACACCAAGAACTCGACCGATTGGAAAAGACCACCCGCGCATGTCTCCGATTGTATGCGCTGCCCGTGAGAGGAGTTCGCGACATATCATCGAGGGATGCGCGTTATCGGCGGTCTTCACCGCTCACGGCAACTCGTTTCTCCCAAGGGCACAGCTACGCGACCGACCAGCGACCGGCTTCGGGAGACGCTGTTCAACATCCTTCAGCCTAGGCTGGAAGGTTGCCGTTTTGTCGATCTCTACGCGGGGACTGGCGCGGTTGGGATCGAGGCCATCAGCCGGGGGGCGACGCATGTCTGGTTCGCGGAGAACTCTGTCGCGGCTCTTGGTTCGATTCGTACGAATCTTGCGACGTTGAAGATTACCCAGGGATTCACGCTTGAGGATCGCGGGACGGGAGCGATGCTGCAGCGGCTCGCGAAGCTTCCGGGAACGATCGATATCGTGTTTCTCGATCCTCCGTACGAGGCGGAACAAGAGTATCTCGGGACGCTCAACTTCTTCGGCAGCGCGAAGGGTCGAGTGATCCTGGCTGCTGGCGCCGTTATCGTCGCGGAGCATGCGAGCCGGACGAAGATGCCTGGACGCTTCGGAGCGCTGGAGCTCGTCGACACGCGGAAGCAGGGGGACGCCGCGCTTAGTCTTTACGAGATTCCTCTCGTGGATTCAAGCATTCGCGGTTCGGTGTGAGGGGCCACCCCCCCCCCTCCCATTGCCGGGGTGTAAGTCCATTGTTTACAATGGGATAAGGCAGATTTCCGCCCGTAAATATAAGATTTCAAAGGAGTTAGACCCTAAATATTAGTAGGGAAAGGGTTTAGGGGTATCTCCAAAGCAACGGGTTCGAGCCTGAGCCCAACTTATCTCCGCCTGCTTTCGATCTACTTCTTAATTGTATCGGATCCACCATAACTAAAAGGACATTGCTAAGTTCATTGTTATGTTGATTTTGTACGATTTGCCTCTTGACAAGATTTTTTGGGCTGCCGCGGATGCCCTGCGAGTAGGGGACCTTCGGTTCGGGATTGATTTTGTAGAGAACAGGTAACGGCAGACGCAGATTCCCTTCGGGAATGACAACCATTGGGGCAACTGCAACTGCAACTGCAACTGCAACTGCAACTGCAACTGCTACGGGAGCGGGAGTAGGAAACTCTTCGAGAATGCGGCCGGAGAGGCAGGAAGACAGCAAAGGCGGTCCTGATATGGTTGGGGAACCGTTACAATCTGCCGGCTGAGAGGGGCCTCCTGACTGAAATACCGACCTCGTGTGCTTGGTCTGCTTTCGCTTCTGCTTGTGATTACGTACCTGGACCGGGTGTGCCTTGCGATTGCGGGGCCACGGATGCAGGATGCGTTGCACATCGGGCCGGTGGGGTGGGGCTGGGTGACGGGGATGTTCACGGTTGCGTATGCGGTGTTTGAGATCCCGAGCGGGTCGCTGGGGGATCGGATCGGGCCACGCCGGGTTCTGACGCGGATCGTGCTCTGGTGGTCGTTGTTTACGTCGTTGACCGGGGCGGTGTCCAGCTACGGGATCCTCCTGGTGACTCGGTTCTGCTTTGGAATGGGTGAGGCGGGGGCGTATCCCAACGCAGGGATCGCGATCTCACGATGGTTCTCCCTGGAGAGACGAACTTCGGCGTGGGGTGTTGTGCTGACGGCCAGTCAACTGGGCGGTGCGTTGGCTCCGCTGCTCGTTGTTCCGATCCAGATCCGGTATGGCTGGCGGGCTTCGTTCTACCTGTTCGGGTGCCTGGGTGTGGCGTGGTCGGCGGCGTGGTACTGGTGGTTTCGGGACTTCCCGGCGGAGATGCCGGGGATCAGCGCCAAAGAGGTCGCCGAGACCAGGGCTGTGGCCCAGGGGCATCGGGCGCTGCCGCTGATGGTTGGGCTTCGTAGTGGGAATCTCTGGTGCGTGATGTTGATGGCGGCGAGCTATGGGTACACGCTTTACTTTTTCAGTCGTGGTTTCCGACGTACCTAATGAAGGGGCGAGGGTTTACCGAAGCGGGGCTTCTGCTGGCTTGCCTGCCGTTCCTCGTGGCGGCGGCTGCGAACTTCTGCGGCGGTTTCCTGAGTGAAGCGCTGACGCGGCGGTTGGGGCTGAAGTGGGGGCGGCGGTGGCTGGGATGCTTTGGCTTAGGGAGCGCGGCGCTCCTGTTGACGGCGGCGATGCTGACCGAGCAGAGGATGTGGTCCCTGGTGTTCCTGTCGCTTTCCTTCGGGGCGATTACGCTGCAGCAGCCGGGGGTTCTCGCGGTGTGTCTGGATCTGGGCGGCAGGAGGTATGCGGGGGCGGTGACCGGTGCGATGAATACGGCTACGTTTCTCTCGGCTTTCGTGTCTTCGATCGCCTATGGGTACATCGTGAAAGGCTATGGGTATAACGCGCCCTTTGTGCCGATGATCGGGCTGCTTGTGGTGGGATCGGGGATTTGGTTCGGGATTGATGCTACGCGGGAGGTGGTCGTGGAGGTTTAGCGCCTAGCGGTCGAGAGAGGGTCTCGCCAGGCTAGATACCCTATCCGACGATGAGACTGCCGGAAGGGAAGGGCACACACGGATTGTGCCGGGTCATGGTGTGAAGCCGCCGCCGGTGTGTTGGCCGGTGAGGAGATCGACTTCGAAGGGGAGTTCGCGGTCGGTAAGCATGTTCCAGCCTTTGCCCTGAAGGTGGGTGGCGGTGGTTTCGCCCAGCGTGATCCCTTCCCAGCTTAGACGGGCGGTGGTCCAGGCTATGCCTTGTTTGCCCCAGGCGAGGAGGGTGTGGAAGCTGCTGAAGATGAGGAGATCGTGCGTCGGGATGGGGAGGATGGCGGTTACGGGTTTCAGCGGGATGTGGGTGGAGACCTCCGGGGATTGGGTGTCGATGAGGTAGGCGTAGCCTCCGGCCACGGCGCATAGTTCGCGAGGATTGGGGGTGGCGTATACGCCGGTGGGCATGGTGGGGTCGCGGAATCCGAGGGCGCAGGTGGCGAGGAACGGTGGCTGGCCGGGGGTGGACCGGATGAGAAGATGCAGGGCTCCGCGGGCCAGGGCGTCTTCTTCTCCGGCGATCTGGAGGGGGTAGGTGAACTGGCGGGCGGGGGCGATGAGGGGTGGGCGGGTGAGGACTTCGACCGACCAGACGTGGGGCCAGGTTTCGAAGGAGCTCATTCGGCTTCGATCTGGTTTGCGGCTTCGAGGGCCTGGGCGATGTCTTCGAGGAGGTCTTCAATCGCCTCGCATCCGGCGCTGAGGCGAATGAGGCCTTCGGGAATCGCGTCTCCGCCCCAGCGGGCTCGGCGTTCGGCGGTGGTGGACATGCCTCCGAAGCTGGTGGCTTCGGTGAGGAGGAAGGATTTATTGAGGAAGGTTTCGGCGGCTTTACGGGTGGGGAGGGTGAAACTCATGACGGGGCCGAACCAGGTCATCTGCTCGCGGGCGATGGCGTGGCCGGGATGGGTGGGGAGGCCGGGGTAGAGGACTTCCGTGACCTCGGGGCGGGTGGCGAGGAACTCGGCGATCTTCTGGGCGTTTTCGCAGCTTCGTTCGAGGCGCAGAGGCAGGGTGGCGATGGAGCGGAGGGCGAGCCATGCTTCCATGGGTCCGGCGGCGGCTCCGGTAAGGGTGCGCCAGGAGTCGATCTTGGCGTGGAGTTCGAGGTCGCGGACAGCGATGTGGCCGAGAAGGAGGTCGCCGTGGCCGGTCATGGATTTGGTGTCGGAGGCGACGGAGAAGTCGGCACCGAGGGCGAGGGGTTTCTGGCCGAGGGGGGTGGCGGTGGTGTTGTCGACGGCGACGAGGCAGCCGGCGCGATGGGCGGCCTCTGAGAGGGCGGCGATGTCGCAGATGTCCATGGTGGGATTGCTGGGGGTTTCGATCCAGAGGAGCTTTGCGCCTTCAAGGTGTTCGGCCTGGGCGTTTCCGGCGGTGGGAGCCATGCGGAGGACGATGCCCATCTCGGCGAAGTACTTCTGGAGGAGGACGCGGGCGGCGAAGTAGGCGTTCGAGGGCAGGACGCAGACGTCTCCGGGGCGGAGGACGGCTCCGAAGACGGCGGTGACGGCGGCCATGCCGGAGGCGAAGATGAGGGCCTTGGCGCGGTAGCCGGGGGCGGACTCCATCTGGGCGATGGATTTCTCGAGCGCAGTCCAGGTGGGGTTGTGGGAGCGGGCGTAGGAGTAGGGGACACCGGTGGGGTCGCCGGGGGTGTGGAAGGGAGCGGCGAAGACGGGGCCGTGGTGAAGGGGCTCGCCGGCGACCGCGGGGGTGAGGGTCGAGCGGATGATCCGGGTGGCGTCACGCATGAGTTGAGTTTATGGGGAGGGAAGTTAGGGAACAACCTGGCGGCTGGCGAGCGGTAATGCGGGCGCTTGTCTGGTAATGTGCCTGCATGCGCGCAAAGAGCCTGTTCCTATTCGCCCTGATCTTCCTGAGCGTCACTACCACTAGCCTTTATTCCCAGGGTACTGCCGAGGCGATGCCGACCCCGATGAGCGATCCGAACGAGGGGATCTGGAAGGGATATGACGGAGAGTTGCGGTATGTCACGCGGTTGCTGGTGTCGCTGGCCGAGGCGATTCCGGCGGAGAAGTATGCGTGGAGGCCGGCACCGGGGGTGAGATCGGTCAGCGAGGTGTACATGCATATCGTGATCGCCAACTACTATCTTTTGACGCCGATGGGGTCGAAGATGCCGGCGGAACTGATGGCTCCGGGGGCGGAAGCGAAGATCGCTTCGAAGGTGGAGGTGATCGACTGGCTGAAACGATCGCTGGAGGCGGTGAAGACGGGCCGGATGGGGCTCAAGCCGGGAGAGCTGGCGCGAAAAGTCAATATTGAAGGGGAAAGCGCGGATGTGGATGGGATGTATCTGCGGATCATCTGCCACAACAATGAGCATCTTGGCCAGTTGATCGCCTATGCGCGGTCGAATGGGGTGGTGCCGCCCTGGTCGGCTGCGGGATCGGCTAAGCCTTGAAGTGCTCCCAGCCGCCTGCCTTGAGGGGGTGGGTGGTGCCGTCGGGGTTGAGGACGGTGATTTGGGGCCTGGCGCGGGAGGCTCGGTGGATGGTGCCGACGCGGGTGATGGGGACTCCGGCGATTTGCTTGGGGATCCGAGTGGCGGGTGCGGCGGTGAAGAGGAGTTCGTAGTCTTCGCCTCCGTTTACGGCCAGGTTGAAGGTGGCTTTGGGGTGGATAGGGAGGGCGGCGGCTTCGATCTCGGCGCGGACCCTGGAGGATTCGCAGAGGTGGGTCAGGTCGGTGGAGAGGCCGTCGCTTAGGTCAATGCAGGCGGTGGCTAGTTTTTGGCTGCGGAGGTGGAGGCCTTGTTTCAGGCGTGGGGTGGGGTAGAAGTGAGGGCTGGTTTGGGTGGGGTGGATGCGTTTGCCGGTGAGGAGGGTTTGGAGTTCGGCGGCGGAGCCTCCTAGTTGGCCGGTGACGTGGATGTGGTCGCCGGGGCGGGCGGTGGAGCGGCGGAGGGCGGTTCCGGTGGGGGCGGTGCCTATGAGGATGATGTCGGCGAGGATGTGATCCGAGGGGGATTGGGAGGTGTCTCCTCCGGCGAGGGTTACTTTCGCAGATTGGGCCAGGGTGTGGAGGCCTTCCAGGAATGACGCGATCCAGCGGCGGCCTTTTGCGGTGGTTGGGAGGCCCGCGGGGAGGGCGAGGGAGAGAAAGGCGGCAAGGGGGGTGGCTCCCATGGCGGCGAGGTCGGAGAGGCCGCGGGCGAGGCAGCGGTGGCCGACCGAGGCGGCGGGGTGGAGGTCGCGGCGGAAGTGGCGGCCTTCGAGGGTGAAGTCGGTGGTGACGAGGAGTTCGTGGCCGGGGGGCGGGCGGAGGATGGCGCAGTCGTCGCCGATGCCGAGGGGGATGGTGGGGGTTGGACGGTGGGCGAAGGTGGCGCGGATCTGGTCGATGAGGGCTAGTTCGCCGTTTTTCATGCTGATCGGAGGATATCGCGAGAGGGGAGCGGGATTTGCGGGGACGATCACGGGTTTGTTATTCTTGGCGAGTACGCCCAGTAAAGATTCCTTAGTCTTGAAATCGTTTGACGAATGACGATTGGCGAACTTGATTTGCCCGGACCCAGAGGAACTCAGTATCCTGCCACCGGCTCGGTGGGGTCAGATCAGGCAATTCCGTTCGGCAGTAAGGACACTCTTTGACTCGGAAACTTGGAAGCTCGAAGCGGCGTTTCTACATCGTTTTCGTCAGCCGCGATGAGGACGGGAACCTGCACAAGGTGCCTGTGCCGCTTCGCTACGCCTACGTGTTCGTGGCGGCGGCGGCGATCGGCATGTTTACGATCACGGGGATGGCCGGATCGTACACGCGGATGCTGATCAAGACGGCTCGCTTCAACCAGCTCCGGCAGGATCACGACACGCTGCGCAAGGACTATGCGCATCTCGAGAAAAAAGCGCATGAGAGCGATGTGCAGGCGGCTTCGCTCGGGTCGCTGGCGACCGAGGTTTCGGCTCTTTACGGACTGACGACGAGCAAACTGGCAGTCCCAATGGGACGCCTGCGGCTTGGCGGTGGAAAAGCGGCCAAGCTCGAGAAGGATGCGAAGAACGCGGCGGCGGCGAACGGGACGGTGCTGGATGCTTCGGCGAACGATCCGGGCGCAAATATGACCGACGAAAGCTACTTCAAATCGCTGGATACGTTTTATGCGCTGCGGTCGTCGGCGATGAGTGTCTCGACGGATCGGGCGATCTCCAACTCGCTTTCGACGGGGTCGAGTTTTGGGAGTATTCGCGGGTTCAACGTGGGCGGGTCGGCGCTTGGGGATGTGGAGAATGAAATTCCTTCGCTGTGGCCCGTGATCGGACCGATCTCGAGCAGCTTCGGGCAGAGGGAAGATCCGATCCTAGGGAACGGCGAAGGTGAGTTCCACAAGGGCGTCGACATCCGGGCAGAGCTCGGAACGCCGGTACGGGCTACGGCAGACGGGGTTGTGAAGTCGGCCGGGATGGTGAACGGCTACGGGCGCGAGGTGGTGATCGATCACGGGCACGGGATCGAGACCTGCTACGGGCACATGTCTGGTTTTGCCGTGATGGGTGGGCAGACGGTCGTGAAGGGGCAGGTGGTGGGGTACGTCGGTCATAGCGGCCGGACTACCGGGAACCATGTTCACTATGAGGTCCGGGTGAGGAATACGCCGGTGAATCCGCATAAGTATCTGCGGACGACTCTGGCGGATGTGGGTACGGAAGGCGTCAAGGCTGGCGGCTAGGCTATTTCTGCGAACTGCCGGAGCAAGGGCAAACGCAGATTCCCTTCGGGAATGACAACCAGAAAAACAAAGCAGGAAGGGCGGGGTGGGCCGGTGATGGCTCACCCCGCTCGCTTGGCTAGGACTTGATGAAGGCCAGGAGTTCGGCGTTGATGTCGTCGGCGTGGATCTGGCACATGCCGTGGGGGTAGCCGGGAAAGACCTTCAACTTGGCGTTCTTGACGAGTCTGGCGGTCATCGCGCCGGAGTCCGGGAAGGGGACGATCTGGTCGTCTTCGCCATGGAGGACGAGGGTGGGGATGTCGATCTTCTTGAGGTCTTCGGTGAAGTCGGTCTCGGAAAAGGCCTTGATACAGTCGTAGCAGCCTTTGACCCCGCTTTGCATGCCCTGGAACCAGAAGTTCTCTTTCACCCCTTCGGAGATTTTGGCTCCGGGACGGTTGTAGCCGTAGAAGGGCATGCTGAGATCGAGGAAGAACTGCGAACGGTCGTTCACGACTCCTGCGCGAATGCCATCGAAGACGGAGAGGGGAAGACCCCCGGGATTGGCGCCGGTCTTGAGCATGAGAGGCGGAACGGCTCCAATGAGGACGGCCTTGGCGACGCGCCTGGAGCCGTGGCGGCCAAGGTAGCGGGCTACTTCGCCGCCGCCGGTGGAGTGGCCGACCATAACGGCGTTCTTGAGGTCGAGGGTGTCGAAGAGAGCTGCGAGATCGTCGGCGTAGGTGTCCATCTCGTTGCCTGACCAGGTCTGGCTTGAACGGCCGTGGCTGCGTCGGTCGTGGGCGATGACGCGGTAGCCTTGCTGCCCGAGGAAGAGCATCTGAGCGTCCCAGGCGTCGGCGTTGAGGGGCCAGCCGTGGGAGAAGACAATGGGCTGGCCGGTGCCCCAGTCCTTGTAGTAGATGGTGGTGCCGTCTTTGACGGTGATGGTATTCATGGAGGCTCCTGAGTGCTTGTTGGGGCGTGGCGCTTCGGCTTCCGCGGTACTCGAGATGGTGGGGAGGCTGAGGGCGGCTATGTGGCGGCGCTGCCGAGGATCATGGAGCGCCGCGAGACGGTTAGTGTGACTTCGCTGGCCCATGGCCCAGGCGTCAATGGCGTTGGCCGGCGACATATCGGTCTCCCCTTGCATGAGCCGGATGGAGGATGCAGCCACGATGGCTCGTCCTGATATAGCGATTGTTCGCTAGAGAGCCAAGGTGGGACAGCCTACAAAGATGGGGTCGCCGACACCACGATCGGGTCGTTTCGTGGGCGCATGGGCGGCTGCTTATTCGTCGAGAATCTCGGCGTAGGAGTCGCTGACCTGCGCGCCGAGGTCGATGACGAGGCGGGCGACGGTGCGGTCGATCTCTTCAAGCTGGCCCTTGAGGTAAGTGGTGGAGTTCGAGATGGCGACTATGCCGAGGGTGGCGCGGTTCCAGACGAGCGCTTCGTCTAGCTCCGCGACGCCGGCGTTGAACTTGTTGCCGAGTTTCTCCTTGAGAGAGCGGACGACCTGGCGGCGGTCCTTGAGGGACTGCGCGTGGGGGATTTCGAGCTCGATGATGAGTTTGGCGATGGGCATTGTCTTTAGGGGCTGAGGGAAGCGGGCTGAGGGAAGCGCGGCGCAGATCGTAGGACCTGGCAGCGCTTCGCCCAGGATTGCAGGTTACGAATTGAGGCGGAGGCGGTAGCGGATCGTTCCGGGCTCTTCGCCCTCGCCATCCGGGGTGAGGCCGCATTTTTCCATGATGCGGATGGATGCGGTGAGGTGGGGGAAGGTGTGGGCGATGATGTTTTCGATTTTAGGATCGAGGCGGATGTTTGCGATGAGAGCCTGGGCGGCCTCGGTGGCGAAGCCCTTGCCTTCCCACGGCGAGAGGACCGAGTAGCCGATCTCGCATTCGGCGGGTGATGTCTCGCGCCAGAACGCTCCGGCCGCTCCGATGAGGGTGCGGGTCTGATCGGGATTCCGGAGGCAGAGGTAGCGATGCCACGCGATCTGCTGGGGGTGCTTCTCGTATTGAGCGAGGAGGATGGTGAAGACGTGGGGCTCCCAGTCGGCTGGGGGCCAGTTTTCCGGGATGGCCGCCTGAAGGATCAAGCCCAGGCGGTCGTCGTTGGACTGTTCGGAGTGGAGGGCTGCGGGTGTGATGGCGACGAGGTGGAGACGACGGGTGAGGATGTCTGCTGGATGCATGGGGACTCCTGATGGGCTCTTCGAGGCGTGAGGGAGCGGCCCTACTGGGCGGCTTCGCGGCGGGCGAGAGGATCAGGAGGTCATAGGCGCGGACTGATAGTACTTGCTTCAGGAGGTGGAGGCAAGGATTTTGAACTTACAGTTTTCGGTACCAGTCGCTGTGTCTGGACCAGGAAGTGCAGCTTAAGCAAGCTGTATAAGCCCATCGCAGGAGACACGCGGGACACACCCCTCCCGTGTCGAACGTGTTCCATATGTGGTGACAAGTGCATATCCAGCGAGAGGAGCTATCGGGCTTCCACGCGCAGATCGGGCACTGGATGTCTCCGCCTCCGGCCTGTCCCGTCTCTGTATCGTTGCCAGTCCCGGTATCGTCCAAGATCCCTTCGTCGCCGTCTCCCTGACGCATCCGCACCTCTCGGTTTTGCTCAGGCTCTGACCGTGAGCCTAGAGGAATTACATTGCAAGTGAGACACATCGTAGCGGATGATGTGGCCATTCGGGGGAACTCATGTTCGAGAACTTCAATCAAAAGGACAAGAAGTTGACCTCGCTTGACCTTGGCAATCCCCCACCTCGCAAGACACCACCGGCGCCCGCACCCGACCCCAAAGCTGACGCGAAGCCGGTCGCAGTGCAGGTGTGCGTTGCACAAACTCACACTCCGGAGGGTGCGTTCGTACACTTCCTGGGGGCACACCGCAAGTTCGAAGAGATGGTGCGAATCGGCCTCAAGCCAGAGGTGCTCTTTTACGTTGTCTTTCCGCAGCAGGGACTCACTCACTCCATTACGACTGCTGACGGCTTGAAGACCATCGTCCTGATCTTCACCTTGAAAGCGATGGCCGACGCCTATATCTCAGCCAAGAAGCTCGCCGCCGTGGCAGCGGCTTGCCGGGTTGAGGATCTTTCCACCCAGGCGGATCTTTGGATGGCCGCAGGCATTAACTCCTACGCCTTCAACATGTGCAGCCGCTGTTTCTCTCTCACGGTGTTTCCGATCTCCGAGCTTCAGAATGAAGATATCTTTCTCTCGACGTGGCGCCTCGATCTTGCAAACAGGCGGCAGTTTTCCGAGACTTACGGACGGAATGCTGCTGCCGTCATCGGTACAAATGCCAAGCAGGCTCGCATCTGGCTCGAGGGCATGCGCGATCATCTTGAACCCGCCAATCCGTATCTTCACTGGGTTATTGCGGTCCTTGCTGGAATGGCCGGAGATATGGAGGCCAACGCCGCCTCGATCAAGCGACTCAATGCGTTTGGGCCGCCCTTTACAGGGAAGCTGCAAGGCACTTCTTTCGATCCCACCGTGCCAGGCTCGCAGTTGAGCACGATGGCCGAGGCCATGATCGGGCTGGGGGCTTCGTTGGGGTATCTCGATCCGAACAAGATGGGCCAGGCCGCCAAGCTACAGAAGGAACCTCCAGGGAAATAGAAGATCTATCAGTGGGTTCGGCGGTATTCTTCCTGGGAGACGGCGAGGATTAAGCCCGAAGCATCGAGGGTGTAGACGTCGGTGTGCATGTTCCCTTTGAGGGTGCAGAGAAGCGATTCCCCTGAGTTGACATGCAAGAGAATCACCATGAGGGAACCTTCGACGATCCATCGCCCGGCGTCATAGCGATCCTGTGGGCTCCTGGGGAAGGCGGCGCCGTAGTCGGTCGTGAGGTCGATGGAAGTGAGGCCAGACTGGTTGCGGAGATTGACGACCAAGTCAAGGGTTCAAACGAGAGAATGGCCGGGACATTTCGCCCGGCCATTCGACTTCTCATAGTTGATCGGATGGTTTGTGTCGCTGGTTTGTTAGAAGGTAAACCGGCCGCTGAGACGTATGGAGCGGGAGGCATTTGCCGTGGTGATCTGACCGAAGGAACTAGGTTGCGCGATGTTGGCGCTTCCGGGGTTGGCGAACTGCGGGGTGTTGGTGAGGTCGAAGGCTTCCGCCTTCAGGATGACGGTGTACTCGCGGAAGATGGGGATGTTGCGCGTGAGGCCGAGATCGAGGTCGAAGAAGCCGGGACCACGGACCGAGTTGCGGCCGACGTTGCCTTCGACGAGGCCACCGCTCTTGGCGAAGTTGATGGGATCGAGATAGAAGAGGCCGCCTGCGTTGCCGCGGAGGTGCGGGTTGGCGGGTCCGAGCTGGTTGGGTGTCTCCTGGTCGCCGAAGGTGGCGTTGGTGGAGTCGGTGAGCTGGAAGGGCGCGCCGCTGGTGTACTGGAGGACGGTGTTCATGTCGAAGCCGCCGACGATGCGGCCAAGGATACCTTTGTTGAGGTAGGCGCGACCGGGACCGACGGGAAGCTGGGTGACGGTCCAGAAGGCGTTGTTGTGCTTGCGGTCAAAGGCGGAGTTGGCGTAGTTGCGCTTGAGCAGGCCGGGCGAGTTGAAGGTGAGGGCGGCGAGGGTGCTGTTCTCGTCGAAGTTGTTGAGGCTGTGCGAGTAGGTGTAGGCGTAGCCGAACTGGAAGGCGCGGTACTGGCGGTCGATGAGCTGAGCCTGAAGCGCGGAGTATTCTTCATCGGCGAAGGGGGTAAGCTGAAGGACCTGCTGGCCGAGGACCTGGCCGAGGGAGTTCTTCAGCGGACGTTGCGAGCTGGAGGTGCTGCCGTAAGGGGCCGCGTTGAGATCGAGGCCGACGAACTGCCGGACGTGGTGAGTTCCGACGTAGCCGACATTGGCTACGAGGTCTTTGACGAAGGAACGCTCGAGGAAGAGGTTCCAGGTTTCGATGTAGCCGCGACGGAAGTTCTGCGGGGCGGTGGTGGTCTGGATGCCGGGAGGCAGGACGAGCGTTCCGGAGGAGATATCCGGCAGGACGGGGGCGGAGATGCCAGTGCGGAGGTCTCCGGCAGGGACGTACGTGGTGCCGTTGGTCTGCTGCGTGATGATGGCGGGGTAGGCGTCGCGGAAGGCGCGGAAGTTGTCGGGGTCGACGGTCATGCCGAAGCCGGAGCGGATGACGGTCTTGTCGTCGATGCGGTAGTTGATGCCGAAGCGGGGGACGATCATGCCCCAGCCGACGGTGACGCCGGTGTCAGTGGGTGTGGTGCCGCGGCCACCGATGAGGACGTTGCCGGCGATGGGATCGTAGCGGAAGACGCCGGTGTGGTCGCGGTTGGCGAAGGGATAGTACTCGTACCGGATGCCGTAGGAGAGGGTGAGTTTGGGCGAGGCGTGCCACTGGTCCTGCGCGTAGAAGGCGAAGGTGGAGAAGCGGGGGCCGTTGGGGTTGAAGAGCAGGGTGCTCTTGCCGAGAACGTTGGGAAGGCCGAGGAGGAAGTCGGCGATGACGCGCTGGTAGTTCGGGGTGTTGGTTCCGTCGTTGTTGCCGGTGGCTCCGCCGTTGAAGGTGAAGAGGCCACGTGGGCTGTTGCCGTTGGTCTGCGCCTGGTTGATGGCAGAGTGCATGTACTCGCCGCCGAAGCGCATGTTGTGGCTGCCCTTGACCCAGGTGAGGTTCACGTTGCCGACGTACTGCTGGTCGCGGAACTCAAAGGGGTTCGAGGAGAGCGTGTTGCCGACGGAGGTGATGCCCTGGGCGAAGTTGAAGATGGGGAAGCCGGACTGGAAGGGATCGGATCCGTTGGTCCCGGGAATGCCGAGGGTGTTCAGGCCGAAGTTGGTGCCGTAGTCGGGCGACTGGCCGTTGATTCGAATGCGTCCGTAGCCGGCGTTGGCATCCATAAGGACGTTGGGGGTGAAGGTGTGGGTGGCGCCGAGGCCTACGTTCTGAATGCGGCCGAGGGCGCTGCCGGGCTGTCCGCCGTCATAGGTGGGTCCGATGGCGGGACCGAAAGCGGGGGGATCGAAGATGTTTGAGGGCTGGATGGAGTAGCGGCCGAAGAAGGTGGTGCGGTCGCCGCGGTTGTAGTTGACCTTGGTGTCGAAGGAGTTGCGGTTGTAGGCGAGGACGGCGGCTCCGGGGTAGTTGGTGGTGAGACCGCCGCTGGTCGAGGTGTTGAGCTCGTTGGGAATCAGGGCTAGCACCTTCGCGGCAGCGGCGCTGATGCGGGAGGCGGGGATGATGTTGTTGGCGAAGGCGGTGCGCCCGCCGCCGGTGGCGTTGCCGGTGGTGGGATCGAAGATGGTGACGCCGCTGGCGGAGAAGTTGCCGGAGCGGTAGGTCGAGAGGGGGACCTCAAAGGAGTTGGTGACGACCTTGCGGTTGGTGACGCGGTTGAAGTCGACGAAGAAGAAGAGCTTGTCCTTGAGGATTGGGCCGCCGACGGTTCCGCCGAACTCGTTGTAGATGTTCTTGGGGAGGACCGGGTTCGCGAGCTTGGTGTAGAAGTAGTTGCGCGCGTTGAACTGCGAGATGGAGTTGTACTCGTAGGCGGTGCCGTGAAAGTGGTTGGATCCGCTCTTGATGGTGACGTTGACGGCGGCGCCGCCGGCCGTTCCCTGCTCGGCGGTGAAGCTGTTGGTGACGAGGTTGACGCTTTCGATGGCGTCCTGTGACGGCATGTAGGCGATGAGGGCCGGGAGCCAGGGGTAACCGACGGCGGCTCCGTCGATCTTGGTGCTGTTGACGGTGTTCGAGACGCCGTTGACGTTGATAGCCTGGGCGCGGCCGGGATTGGCGGCGGAGGAGTTCTGCTCGACGGGCGGGGGAATGCCGGGGACGAGGCGGTAGAGGCTCTGGAAGTTGCGTCCGGCTGAGGAGCTGGTGGGGAGCTGCGCGAGCTGGGTAGGAGTGATGTCGTAGTTGACATCGGCGCGCTCGGTCTGGAGTGCGGGCGGCGCGGTGCTGACGGTGACCTGCTGGGAGACGTCGCCGACCTTGAGGGCGGCGTCCAGGCGGACGGTTCCGTTGGCGGAGATGGGGTAGGCCTTGACCTGGTAGGTTCCGAATCCGGCGAGGGATATGGAGACGTCGTACTCGCCGGGCTGCAGGTCACCGATCTGGTAGGCGCCGTTCGGGCCGCTGACGGCCTGACGGCTGATGCCAGTCGCGGTGTTGAGCGCGGTGACCTGGGCGTTGGGGACGACGGAGCCGGTCCCGTCGGTAACGGTGCCGGTGAGGGTGCCGTAGAGAGTCTGGGCGAGCGCGCTACCCGGTGAAAGCACTATGACGAGGAGCAACAGGATGCAAAAGAGCGGTAGCACTCTGCGGTGCTTGCATGCTGACGGGGTAACTTTCATATGCCTCCGGGTAGGACAAAAGGGGTATTTTTGTTCGCCGCGAACTATAGAGAGCCTGGAAGATGGATGTCAAGAACGATTCGGCGCGAATAAGTGCCCATGGATTCGCCAAAATGCGATAGCTAGAGGGAAATCGCAGATAACGTTTCCGGAAGAGACGGTCCAAAGCTTTCGGTGGAGCTACCCGGAAGGGTACACACACGGAGGGCGTATGCGAGTTGAAAGAGAATTTCTTTGATGGTCGATGAAAGGCCGCAGGGTGGGTTGGCAGGATAGATGCCGGAGCTGCTGTGTTCTGCAGAATGGGGAGATAGACTAGGAGTGGACGTGCCTATGTCTCTTTCCTCCCCGACGACGCGGCAGTTGAACAACGACGAGAAGCTTCCGGCTGCCAAGCTGGCCGGGGTGCAGTACGCGATTGTGCTTCTGCTCGCGGTGCTGGTGGCGGGGCTGTGGCGGCTGCAGGTGCTCGGAGCGGATAACTGGAAGGTGTTGGCGGAGGCGAATCGCGTTCGTAAGGTTCCGGTGCTTGCGCCACGAGGAAAGATCTTCGATCGCGAGGGGCGGATACTCGTCGATAACTATCCTTCGGTCTCGTGCTATCTGCTGGTAGAGCAGATCAAGGATCCTTCGGTCGATCTGCCGCTGATCGCGAGCGGGCTGCATCTGCCGATCGAGCAGATCCAGGCGACGCTGAAGAGGTTCCAGGGTGCGGCGAAGTATCAGCCGATTCCGCTGAAGCAGGATATCTCGCAGGACGAGCAGGCTTTTGTCGAGGCGCACCGGAATGAGTTGCCGGAGCTTGAGACGCACGACGAACAGAGGCGGCTGTATCCAAAGGACGGGTTCGCGGCGCACATGATCGGCTATGTCGGCGAGGTCTCGGAGCAGATGCTCCAGAACGACGAGCGGTATGCGTTCTACTCGCCGGGTGATGTGGTGGGACGTTCGGGGGTCGAGCAGACCTACGACGCGCTGCTGCGAGGCAAGGACGGTTCGCGGGACATCATCGTCAACTCGCATGGCAAAGAGGTCGGGCACCTGGGACAGGAGTTGGCGGTTCCGGGGCAGGATCTAAAGCTGACGATCGATCTCGACGTCCAGCGGGCGGCTGAGAAGGCGATGGATGGGAAGAACGGCGCGATGGTTGCGATGGATCCCCATACCGGGGAGATTCTCGCGATGGTGTCGCGTCCGAGCTTCGATCCGAACCAGTTTTCGGTGCGGCTGACGAAGAGCTACTGGAACGAGATCCTGACGAACCCGGACCATCCGCTGATGAACAAGACGATCCAGGCGCAACTGGCTCCGGGGTCGACCTTCAAGATCATCATGTCGGTAGCGGGGCTGCAGGAGCAGATGGCGCAGGACCTCAATGTCGGGTGCAGCGGCGGAGCGACCTTCTACGGGCACTTCTTCGCGTGCGATTTACATCACGGCCATGTGGACATCCATAACGCCATTCCGTACTCGTGCGACACCTTCTATTACACGCTGGCGAACCGGTTGGGGATCGACAAGATCGCGCAGTATGCTTCGGCATTCGGTCTTGGGCAGCACACGGGCGTGGATCTTCCGGATGAGGCCTCAGGGACGGTGCCTTCGACGCAGTGGGCGCTGAAGAACTATCACCGCAAGTGGTACGCCGGGGAGACGATCTCGGTTGGGATCGGGCAAGGGGCGGTGACGGTAACTCCGCTGCAGATGGCTCGTGCGCTTGGCGGGATTGCCTCGGGCGGCGTGATGCATCGGCCGCACCTGGTGTTCCCGGAGGAGATGCCGAAAGATTTCGCATCGGCGCTTGAGGCGAGCTTTCCTGGGTCGGGCGAGAAGACGGTTCCAATTGATCCGGCGAACTGGCAGACGGTGACGGACGGAATGGCCGAGGTGACTTCGCCTGGAGCGTTTCATACGGCGGCGGCGTCGCATCTCGACGGAATCGACTTCGCGGGAAAGACCGGCACGGCACAGGTGATCGGGCACGACGCGCTGGCGAAGACGAACAAGGGTCATGACACTGTGCCGAATGCGTGGTTTGTGGGGATGGCTCCGCGGCGGAACCCGGATATCGTGGTGGCGGTGCTGTGGGAGCATGGGAACGGTGGATTCAACTCGGCCAAGCTGGCCTCGCAGGTGGTGAATGCGTTCGTGACGAAGCAGAGGCGGTTGGCGAATAATCTGCGGATCGCCGAAGTTCCCAAGGAAGCGCCGAAGCAGAGTCCGGAGAATCCGGCTGACCCCTCGAAGGCGGTCGCGGTGACGGAGACAAAAGCCGATGCGGCGGCTGGACCGGGTGCCGAGTAGATGACACGGTTCTCTTCCTTCCGGGACTTCGACTGGATTCTGCTTGGGTTCGTCTCGCTGCTTTCGCTCGTGAGCGTGCTGGAGATTCGGTCGGCTACCGCACAGACGAAGTTTCATGGGTTCGACCATAAGCAGATCGGGTTTCTGCTGATCGGCGTAGTGCTGATGTTTTTCATGTCGCTGATCGACTATCACCGCCTGATCGATATTGCGCGGTCGGCCTACATGATCAGCGTGGCTGCGCTGGTGGCGGTACTTGTGATCGGGACGAAGCACCTGGGGGCGCGGCGGTGGATCAAGTTCCCCGGGGGCGTTCACTTTCAGCCATCGGAGTGGGTGAAACTAGTGCTGATCGTGATGCTGGCCCGGTATTTCTGGGGAATGGCGGGCAGGGAATTGAGCTGGCGCGATGTCTGGAAGGCATTTGCCCTGGTCTGCGTGCCGATGCTGCTGGTGTTGAAACAGCCGGACCTGGGAACGGCGCTGACGTATCTGCCGGTGTTGATCATGGGATTGTTCCTGGGTGGGATCCGGTTCAAGCAGGCTGGGATCCTGATTGTCGGGCTTTTGCTTGTGGTGGGTGTCGCCTGGAATACAGGGAAGCTGCTCAAGCCATATCAGAAGGCTCGGCTCACTAGCTTTATGAATCCGGATGACGATCCGAAGGGGTCGGGATACCAGATTCGGCAGTCGCTGATCGCGGTTGGTTCTGGCGGAGTATGGGGCAAGGGCGCGAACCATGGGACGCAGACGCAGGGGGATTTTTTGCCGATTCCCTATACGGACTTCATCTTCGCGGCGCTGTGCGAGGAGCATGGCTTCATTGGGGCGCTCGGGGTGCTGCTGCTATACTTTTTGATATTGATGCGTTTGATTCAAAACGCTCAAACGGCCTCCGACCTGCCGGGCACGCTGATTATCATGGGCATCGTTGCCGTGATCGTGTTCCAGATCGCGGTGAATATCGGGATGGTTCTTGGCCTGATGCCGGTGACGGGGATTCCGCTTCCGCTGTTGAGCTATGGCGGGTCTTCGATCCTGTTTACCTTTCTCTCGCTTGGGATTGTGATGAACATCCGCATGCGGCGGTTTGTGAACTGAGTGTGAACGGAGCGTTACAGCCCGATTTGGAAAGAACGTAACGGTTTTGTAAGTCCAGAGGATGCCGGCGGGAAACGCCGTATGCCGCATGCACAGGATTTCGTGCATACTGATTGCAGTACCTGACCGGCCAGACGCCGTTTCAGCGCTTCACCCCGCTCCCTTTGGCGCATGGCGCCGGCAAGCGGCAACACAAGTTTTTAGAGAAAAGGCCGGCCAGGCAAAAGAGTTCGACTCCAGATGGCCGGATAGGTTCCAGGGAATGATCGCATCCGGATGGATAACGGCCCCGCCTCGCAGAGAGGCTGTTCTGGTCACAAACTCCGCAATGCGCCCACTGTTCGAAGCACATGTAAGCGTTTTTGGTCTCCCCTGTTCGGATTTGCCCTGTTCGACCCCCGCTAACTGCTTCTTTTCGAGTTCCGCGCTTGCCGCGGCTCGTGAACAAGGGTTGGCAAGTCCAGGTCGTCCAGCACGTCCAAATGGTTGGATCGGTTACGCCGCTTCTGCATCCCGCAACTTGTCCGTCCTGCCGGGGGTGCCGCAACCGGTGTAGCACCGGGTTGTGGCCGAACCAACTTTTGCCTGCCTGCCAGCGCGTGGCTGGGACGCTCCTTCGGGAACGATCCCGGAACGGGCAGAAAGAGCAGAGCAGAATGTCGAAAGAAATTTATATCTCCAGTACGCCGCATGAGACGCGGCTCGCGATCGTCGAGAACGACGAACTCACCGAGATCTACTACGAGCGAGAGAACGAGTACACGCTCGCCGGCTCGATTTACAACGGGCGCGTGACGCGCGTGCTTCCGGGCATGCAGTCAAGCTTCGTGGATATCGGGCTCGAGCGCGACGCGTTCCTCTATATCACTGACTTCATGGAGGAGGCCGGGGATTCGGCTGACTTCGACCATGGCGGGGATACGCAACGCGCGCCCAGGACGCTTGAAGGACAGCGGGGCGATGGTCAGCGTGGCGAGGGCCAGCGGAATGGACGTGGGGATCGCAACGGGCAGGATCGTGGAAATGACCGTGGGGGCGAGCGCAGCCCGGCCTATGTGTCCGAAAGGAACCAGGAACAGGCTTCGGCGACACCCGCATCCGACTTCGCGGTAGCGAGCGCAGGACGGGGCGACGAGTTTGGCAACCGGGATCGTGGCGGGAACGACCGTGGGGGACGCAACCGGGGTCGCGGACGGCGGGATCGCGGAGGCGAGCGGCAGGGCGGCGAACGGAACGGATCGGTGGAGACCCCGGGGTTTCAGCAGGCGGTTCCCGAAGAGGCGAACGAATTTGAAGAGCGGACGGCGGCTCCGGCCGGGTTTGATGGGCAGCCCGAGATCCCGGTGGCCGAGGCTGGCGTTGTTGGTGAAGGCGCTCCGGGTGCCGATGGCAGCCGCCGCTGGCGCGGACGCCGCGGACGGCGTCGCGGACGTGGAACGGGTGCGCGGGTTGAGGGACAGGCTTCTGTTGCCGGCGCTCCGGTTTCGGGCGAGACGGAGTTCGGCGCGCCCGTTGTTGGCGACGATGAATTTGATGAGGCAGGCAGCTTCGATATCGATGGCAGCGCGGAAGAGGCTCCGATTGCTTCGGCCCCTACACCGGTAGTTGCGCCGCTCGCACCGATTGCACCGCAGCAGGGTGATGGCGGACAGCGCCGGGACCGTGGAGAGCGCGGCGGCCGAAATGACCGCGGCGGACGCAACGATCGCGGTGGACGGAACGACCGTGGCGACCGCAATGCCGGTGCGCCGCGTGTGCCTCGTGGATTCGCGCCGCGTGGGCTTTACGGCGTAGCCGATACCGCAGAGTTGGACGAGACGATCTCGGCCTCGGTCGACGCCGCTCCGGCGGTCGAGCCGTTGATTCTGCCGGGCGAATCGCTTTCGAAGTACCGCAAGGGTGGAGAAGAGACGGCTTCGTCGAAGCCTAATGCGGCTCCGGCTTCGCTGCCGGACAGCGGGATCACGATCACCGGCTGGGATGGCGGTGCGGCACTTCCTGGTGAGACGCTCTCGCGGCATCGCGGCGGGCCGGCTTCAGGCGCGTCGCAGGGACGCGGTGGTGAGCGTTCGGACTTCCGCCGGCCGGAGAATGGTCGCGGAGATCGTGGACGGGATCAGCGCCAGAATCCGCAAGACGCGATGATGGTGCCGGCGTCGGTGCCGGGTCGCGATCTGCAGTCTGCCGGGCCGGTCATCGGTTATGTTCACGCCGACCAGAGTTCGGAGCAGATTCAGCAGTTCCCGCCCGACTTCACGCACACCGAGCTGCCGGAGGCGACTGCCGAGGCACCGCATGCGGACAGCAAAGGCGAGAGCAGCGTGTTCGGCAATGAGGCTGGCAAGGACGTCGAGTTTGTCGATGCGGCGCAGCTTGCCGCCACGGAACCAGAGGTTGAGCAGGAGTACGAGCCGGAAGAGGCTTCGGCTTCCTACCGGGTCGATCCGGCACCGCCTAGCGAGTACCGGCAGAGCGCGCCGACAGTTGAGGTGATGGAGCCCGAGGCTCCGGCCGTTGAAGAGCATAGGCAGCAGGATCGTCACCAAGATCTTGAGGTTGCGCCTTCGGGCGAGGTGTTCGAGGCTGAGCCTAAGCATGATGCGTTCGTGGCGCACGGCGGGGCAATTGAGGGTCTTTCGGCATCCGCGGAGGTGCTTGAGCCAGAGGCCACGTTCCACGAGGCGGTTCATCAGGAGGAAGTGCTCGAGGAGCATGACGTTACGGTTATCGAGCCTACAGGCGAAATGGTCTCCGAGGTGCCGTCTCCGTTCCACGCAGCTCCTGTTGGAGTCGTTGAGGAGGTCGTGGAGACTCACGAGGTTGAGGAGGCTCCATCGACGGAGACTCACCTGCTGCCTCACGGCATCGCGATGACCGAGACCGTGTATGGCGATGATGAGCAGGTGGAACAGGCCGAGGCGGCGGGTGCGGTCGAGACGCAGTCAACCCCGTACCAGCCTTCACTGCAGCACTTTGAGCCGGGCACGGGCGATCTCGAGGAAGACTTCATCGAGGAGGACGATGAGTTCGACACGCACAGCATTCAGGCGCGGGCGGAGGAGTTCGTCGAGTCCGAGGAGCAGATGCCGCTGGAAGGTGCGGCCGATCTCGGGACGATGATCCGCGAGATGTCGATCGACCACATTACGCGGACCGAAGCTGGCCTCTCGGAGGATGAGGAAGGCGACGAAGACTTCGAGGAGGACACGCTCGAAGAGGACGAGTTCGACGAAGAGGGCTTCGAATCTTCCGGTGAGGACGAGGTTGCCGAAGATGCCGAAGACTCTCACGAGTACGCCGAGGCCGAGCCGATGGAAGGCGGGCACGCGTTCCGCCAGACGCCTGACTCCGAGGCCTCGTATGTCGCAGGAGATGCGAGCACGGAGACAGAGCGCGGCGGCTCCGCCGAAGGAGCTTCGTTCGCGAACGGCAGTGGTGATCCGCGGAGGCGTCGTGAGGGTGGACGCCGTGGGGATCGTCGCGGCGGACGCGGGGATCGGGATCGCAGCGGTAACCGTGAGGCCGCGCCGCGCAGCGAGTCAGGGGGACGCAGCGAAGGCGGCGATCGTGGCGTCTCGAACGGGTACCCGGATCGCAGTGGCATGGGCGAACGGGCACGCAATACGGGCGGCGGCGGAGATCGGGATCGCGGTGGGCGAAATGGTGGCGGACGCGGCGGACGTCAGTCGATGCAGATGACCAATCTGCCGGCTATCTCAGAGCTTCTGAAGCCCGGGCAGGAGATTCTCTGCCAGATCGCCAAGGAGCCGATCGCGAAGAAGGGTGCGCGCATTACGTCGCACATCGCGCTTCCGGGACGGTTCCTGGTATTCATGCCGACCGTGAGCCACACGGGTGTTTCGCGTAAGATCGAGTCGGATGCGGAGCGTCGTCGTCTGAAGGAGATTCTCCTCTCCGAGAAGGGTGAGGCTGCAGGTGGATTCATCGTCCGGACGGCGGCTGCCGGGGCAAGCGAAGAAGAGCTTCGTTCGGACCTGCGCTTCCTGCTGAACCTGTGGACGGATATCAAGCAGAGGTCGGAGTCGTCGAAGTCGCCGGCTCTGATCTATCACGATCTCAACCTTGTTGAGCGGATTCTCCGCGACCAGGTCACCGACACGTTTTCGGCGATCTGGGTCGATACGGAGACCGAGTACGAACGGGTACTGCGCTTTCTGCAACGGTTCCAGCCGTCGTTGATTCGGCGGGTGAAGCTCTACACGAAGGAGACGCCGCTCTTCGAACAGTTCGGCATCACGGAAGAGATCAACAAGGCGCTGCGTTCGAAGGTGTGGCTGAAGTCGGGTGGATCGATCGTGATCAACCAGACGGAGGCTCTGGTCGCGATCGATATCAATACCGGCAAGTTTGTCGGCAAGACGGCGCGCCTCGAAGACACGATCGTGAAGACGAACCTCGATGCGATTCCGGAGATTGTGCGGCAGATTCGTCTGCGGGACCTTGGCGGCATCATCATCATCGACTTCATCGACATGGATGAGCGGAAGAATCGCAATCGCGTGATGGCTGCGCTGGAAGAGGAGTTGAAGACGGATCGTGCTCCTTCGAAGGTTCTGCCGTTCAACGATTTCGGCCTTGTCGCCATTACTCGTAAGCGGGTGAAGCAGTCTCTGGAGCGTACGCTGTCGACGACATGCAATGTATGCACCGGAACCGGCATGGTGAAGTCGCCGGTGACGGTATGCAACGACATCTACATCGAGATGCGGAAGATGCATAAGCATCTTGATCGCGGCGATGTGATGCTGCGGGTGCATCCTGAAGTTGTCAAGCAGTTGAAGCTCACCGGATCAAAGTGGCTGCAGGAGATGGAAGAGATGTGCGGAAAGACGATCCTCATCAAGAGCGATCCGAGCCTGCATCCTGAGCAGTTCGATATTCACTAGAACAAAGCGGCCCGGGGGCGCCCTGTAGACCAGGGCGCCCCTTCGTGCGTCTAAAAACAGAGCCGGGCCTATGCATGGAACCGGTCCTGTACGCTCCCCACTGTACCCCCGGTGTTGAAGCCGGGAACACAACAAATTCCGCCGTGCCGGGTTAGCAACCGGAGAGCACGTTCCAGGAGTTGAACCACGATGACGATGAAACAGATCTTTACTGCCCATGCTTGCCGCGTGGCAGCGCTTTCTCTTTTTGCCACGGCCGGCAGCGTCGCGATGCATGCGCAGCAGAACATCATAACCGCCGAGCTTCACCAGCCGGTGCTGTTCCCGCTCGTGAGCTCCGCGTCCACGTCGCTGCCTGCTCTCAACCTTACGGAAGATGGGATTGCGTACAGCAGCAGCACGGGATCGAACGAGCTTGCTTCGGCGGAGAACTATAACCTGGGCGCGGCGACGGATTCCGCGCAGCCACCTCCGCGCCGTCGTTATGGACATCCGAACTATAGCGACCGGATGCATAACTCGGATGGATCGAACAAGATCTCGTTCATGGCCGGCGGTGGGTTCACGACTCCTGTAGGCGACAGCACGAACTTTCTGAAGCTCGGCTACAAGCTTCAGGGTGGTGTGGGCTACAACGTGAATAAGAAGTTCGGCGTTGTGTTCCAGTTCGACTTCGACCACTTCGCGCTGCCGGGCAAGCTGCTTGCCAGCCAGCAGGCAGTCTATAACGCGCAAAACTTCGTATATTCGGATGGAACGACGGTTGACTTCAGCGGTCTCGATGGCGGAGCGCACATCTGGTCGATCACATTGAATCCGACCTATAACTTTTACCAGGGCGATTCGATGGGTGCGTACGCAGTTGTCGGGGGCGGGTTCTATCACAAGGTCACGAACTTCACGCTTCCGCAAACGGGTGAGTATTGCGATCCGTACTACGGTTGCTATGAGTACCAGGCGAACCAGACGTTCGATCTGTATACGAGTAACTCGGCCGGCGTGAATGGCGGCGTTGGTATTACTTATAAGTTTTCGCGGTTTGCGAACGAACGCTTCTATGCCGAGGCTCGCGTTGTCCATACCTTCAATACCGCGAAGGCAGCGTCCACGACGAATTTCTTCCCAGGCAACAGCGCTACGAGTACTTATATACCTGTTACCGTGGGTCTTCGTTTTTAACTTGTCCTGGTAAGTAACGGAAAGGCCCGGCTATGGATGCCGGGCCTTTCTTTTTGTCTGCGACAGCAGTTACCAGGGTACGGAACCTGCGTTATCGGAGAAGCTTCCGGTGGGTCCGTCGGGTGGAAGGAGCGCGAGGCGAACGGTTTCGGCTGCGCCCTCCTCGATGGTCTGGTGACCGCGGTTCTGGTTGAGGTCGGTCGCGGTGTATCCGGGATCTGCTGAGTTGACCTTGATGTTCGTGTCGCGCAGCTCCCAGGCGAGATGCACGGTGAACATGTTGAGCGCGGCTTTTGAGCCGTTGTAGCCGAGATATTTGACCTGAGCGTAGGGCCAGTTGGGATCGTTGTTCTGGCTTATCGAGCCGAGGCCGCTGGAGACGTTGACGATACGAGCTGCTGGAGCCTCGCGAAGCAAGGGAAGCATTGCCTGGGTAACGGCGACAGGGCCGAGGAAGTTCGTCTTGAAGGTGGTCTCGACGGCGTCGAGAGATGCCGCACCGGGAAGACCGTCGCCCTGGAGAATGATGCCTGCGTTGTTTACGAGGACATCCAGCTTTTTGAACTCCGTCGAGATGGTCTTCGCGGCCGCTTCAATAGTGCCGGCGTTGATGATGTCGAGTTCGATGGCCTGGGCGTGAATGCCCTCGGACTCGAGGATGCCGGCGGCTTTGCGACCGAGATCGAGATTGCGCGCGCCGAGCAGGACGGTGAATCCGGCCTTGCCAAGCTGACGGGCTACTTCGAAACCGATTCCCTTGTTGGCTCCCGTAATGAGAGCGACTTTCGTGGTGGTGTCCGGCATGATGCGATTCCTCCGTGTTGATCCTTCTTATGATTAGATGAAGGAATCTTCAGATTCGGAGTTCGCATATGAGTCCGCAGGCGCAGGTGACGTTCGAGGTACGAAAGACGCCGGTCCAGGCACGGTCGGCGGTGACGGTTGAGGCGATTGGCGAGGCGACCATTCAGGTTCTGCTGTCGCTTGGTGCGGACCGGCTGACCACAACGCGGGTGGCGGAACGTGCGGGTGTTTCGGTGGGGACGCTCTACCAGTATTTTCCGAATAAACGAGCGCTATTATTTGCCGCGATGGAGGGACATCTGACTCGTCTGATGCGGACGATGGAGAAGGTGTGTGCAGAGCAACACCATCAGCCGATCGAGGCGATGGCTGAGGCAGTGGCGACTGCGTTCATCACTGCCAAGATGGAACGGCCGGATGTTTCGATGGCGCTGTATGCGGTGAGCTCGGAGTTGAACGGGGTAGAGGTGATGCGGCGCGTGGGCAGGAACGGCCGCGCAGCCATGGCGAAGATGCTGGCGTCCGCGCCCGATGCGTCTTTCGAAGATGTTGAGTTCACGACGTTCATGCTGTACGCGGTGATGGCCGGGGCGACACGGGCGGTTCTCGAAGGCGGTGCCGCGCCAAAGATGGTGCGGTCTTTGCGGAAGGAGCTCGTGGTTATCTGCAAGTCCTATCTGGCGGCTTCCGCAATGCAGGGGTAGCTTCTTCATGAATTGAATTGACACGCCCGGTGTAGGGCAGGAGAATTCGTGGCGGGAAGAATCGCCGCGAATTTCGTGTGTGGATCATCTTCTGGTGGGGCCCCCGAATCAGGGAATTTCACGCTCGCTCGAGGAGCAAGATGAAGCGCCAGCTCGTACTCATTCACGGCTATTCCGCAAGCGGCCTGGACTTTACTCCCCTTCGTACAGCACTTCAGGGACAGGGGATCGATGCCGTCGACATCAACGTGGGAAACTACGTGTCGCTCAACAACGAGATCACGATCAAGGACATCGCGGAGGGACTCGACCGGGCCTTTCGCTCGAATCCGAAGTTCAACGCGGACCAGCCTTTCGATGCGATCGTGCACTCGACCGGGATGCTCGTGATTCGATCGTGGCTGACGAATTATGGCGCCGAGGTGAACAGCAATAACCGGTTGAAGCGTTTAAAGCACTTGATTGGGGTTGCACCGGCGACCTGGGGTTCGCCGCAGGCAAGCAAGGGGCGGACGTGGTTGGGCGCGCTGGTGAAGGGCGACAAGCAGGTTGGGCCGGACTTCCTGAACGCGGGAGACCAGGTGCTTGATGGATTGGAGCTCGGAAGCCGCTTTACCTGGGAGCTTGCGGAGGCGGATCTGCTGGGACCAGCGCCCTACTACAGCAAGGGGCCGGATACGCCGTATGTGTGCGTTTTCATCGGGAACACGCCTTATGACGGACTGTCGAGCGTGGCGAACGATCCGGGCACGGATGGCACGGTGCGCTGGTCGGGATGCGCGCTGAATACGAGGAAGATTGTTGTCGACCTGACGCGCACGCCGATCGGCGCAGATGGCAAGCCCATCGACCGGATCTCGATTACGCCGTGGGAAGACGATCGCTTAAACATCCCCATGATCCCGGTCGAGGGCCGGAATCATGCCACGCTTATCAGCAATCCTGATCCGGCGATGGTAAAGCTGATCGCCGACTTTTTGAAGGTTGGCGACGACGGAGAAGAGACGCAGGATGCGTGGTTCGCGCGAGCCGAGGAGTTCGGTAAGAATGCCAAAGCGAAGATGCTGGTGAATCCAGGAAAGGACGCCGGCGGAGTTACGGGGGAACTCAAGACTTTCTTCGGACATCTCGCGGGTGGCGAGGAGATGGAGGGCTGGCAGCAGTTCGCTATTCACGCACGGGACGAGCGCGGGGATGGCGTTCGAGACTACCTGATCGATGTCCTGACGAAACAGGGCGATCAGTGGGTTGCGTTCGAAGAGATGTACACGGACGTCCACGCCTATAAGAGCGACCCGAGCTATCGGTGCTTTCATATCCGGCTGCCCAAGGGTATCTCCACTGGCACGGTTCCGCTGATGCTGCGGGTTCACGCATCGAGCGGTACGGAGTTGATGGTGTATCAGGGATATGGGAGCAATGAGACGCAAACGAATATGACGGCGGATGCGGCTCCGGTGGAGATCGATCTGAGTGCGCTCGCCGATGCGGGAGCTTCGCTCTTCCACCCATTTACGACGACGATGGTGGAGATCATCCTGAACCGCGAACCTTATCCACTGAATGGGGTAAGCAGACTGTTTGGCTTCCTCTCCTAGTCACGAATCGTGCTAGACGCCGACGGGGTAGGGCTTCTCGTGCATGGACTGGCCGCTGTTGCGCTCGAAGCGGCCCTGTAACAGGCTGAGAAGCCCGGTGTACCAGTAGCCCATGACGAAGAGCAAAAGGAACGGCACGGTGAAGAAGTTCTCGCTCGAGATGGCGTACCACACGGTTGCGACGAAGTAGCAGCCGATGGCGAGCTCGATCCATGGGATGATTCCGAGGCGTTTGCGATAGACCTTCGCCTGGGACTTCTCGCCTTTTTCCTGGACGCGGTACTTTGGGGTGCGGGCGAAGGCGCTCTTGATGCCGAAGAGGGCCTCCAGCACTGCCTTGGTGTTCGTGATCGTGAGGCCTACACCGAGTGCCATAAGGAACGGCAGGTAGAGGAACGTCTTGTACCAGGTCCGGGGGAAGAGCTCTTTCTGGCTGACCAGATAGAAGCTCGAGACAGACATCGTACTGGCGATGAAGAGCGGAAAGTCGATGAGGACCATCTGGAGCCAACCCTGGTAGCTGCGGATGATCATGGCGGGCATGAGCAGGGTGCTCAGGACGATCATCAGGGGATAGCTGATGTTCGCGGTGAGGTGATACCAGGCTTCGAGCTTCGTGTGGAAAGCTGCGTCGCTGTGGAGGACGCGCGGGAGGATCTTCTTGCCGGTCTGGATGAGGCCCTTCGCCCAGCGTGCCTGCTGGGTCTTGAATGCGGTCATCTCGATGGGGAGCTCGGCGGGGCACTCGACGTCCTGGAGATACTTGAACTTCCAGCCGGCCATCTGCGCGCGGTAGCTGAGGTCTGTGTCTTCGGTGAGGGTGTCGTGCTGCCAGCCTCCGGCTTCTCCGATAGTCTCGCGACGCCACATGCCCGCGGTCCCGTTGAAGTTGAAGAAGACCCCGGCACGCGAGCGGCCGCCGTGCTCGAGGACGAAGTGGCCGTCGAGGAGGATGGCTTCGACCTGGGTAAGAAAGCTGTAGTCGCGATTGAGGTGTGTCCAGCGCGTCTGGACCATGCCGATGCCGGGCTCGGCGAAGTGATGGATCACCTGCATGACCCACTCGGGCGGCGGGACAAAGTCGGCATCGAAGATGGCGATGAGCTGGCCCTTGGCTACCTTCAGGCCTTCGTCGAGGGCGCCGGCCTTGTAGCCGTAGCGGTTGGTGCGGTGCAGGTAGACGATGGGTTGGGGGGCGAGGTCGCCGAAGCCTGCGGCGTAACGGTCGACGATGCCTCGGGCGACTTCGATGGTTTCGTCGGTGGAGTCGTCGAGAACCTGGATCTCGAAGCGGTCGCGAGGGTAGTCGATGCGGCAGCAGGCGTCGATGAGGCGGTCGATGACGAACTGCTCATTGTAGATCGGGAGCTGGATGGTGACGAAGGGCAGTTCGTCTACCGGGAAGGTGGCGGGTGGCTCACTCCATTTGGCCGCGTTCTTACGATTGCGATAGTAGAGCCAGACGAGCTGGTAACGGTGAACTCCGTAGAACGCCAGGATGATCATGACGATGAAGTACGGGATCAGGATGCAGAGGTCGAAGGCTTCGAGGCGGTAGAGATTGCGGAAGGTGGGGTCGCTGTAGTGAGTCTTCCAGTAGTGGCCGAGACCCTTCGGGGCTTCAAGAAGAAGCCAGACTCCAGCCATGTGCGCGTTTTGAAACAGATTGATCTCCCTGGCTACCACCCGGTAGCTTCTGAGAAATTGTACGCGAGCATGTCGAGGTCGAGACGGTACTGGAAGGCGTAACAGAAGTCCATCGTGTACATGATGTAAACCCCTTTGATCGTGCGTTTGTAGAGGTGAGCAAAATCATGCTTATCGCTGGTGAGAAGGTAATTGCAGTCCGCTCCGATTGCTGCCGAGAGGATTGGCCTGTCTTTCGCGCGGAGGACGGTATTCGGCGGAATGAGGTCGTCTGGTCGATCGCCTACAATGACGCTCCAGCGCAGGAGACTTTCCAGGCGCCGTCTCTGTGCTGCTTCTCCGATGTTGTTCCGTACTTCCGTAATGGCGTGAAGCGAGGTGGTAGGAACGACACCGGTCATCGCCCAGATGCGAACGAATACATTTTCCGGTTTATGGGTTGCGGAGAAGAGAACGTTTGCGTCAATAAAAGGCCGAATGAGTTCGTCATCAGGCACTGCGACGGATTCCGAGTTCAGCTCGCGCTCGTCTTATGCTCTCGTACATCTCCGCTCGGGTGGGCAGCGTACCGCGGTGATTCGGATCGACGTAGGGAATCTTCGCTGGATCGAGGCCCCAGGAGCGTACCTCGGCAGAGGTCTCATCCCATTCTTCTATTGAGCCTGCGGCGTTAAGCAGAATCTGCGCTTTGTACTCGTCGGTCCATAGTTCAGGTTCGGGAAGCTCGTTCATGCGTCACCCCGTTTGTACTTGCTGCTCATTCTAGTTCAGGAACATGGTGCGGTAGAGCGTGTCGCGCTGGACGGGCTTGAAGCCGGCGTCGCGGATGATGCGGCGGAGTTCTTCTTCCGTGGTGGAGTTGGCAGTTCCGGCGGCCTTGACTACGTTTTCTTCGAGCATTACGGAGCCTACGTCGTTGCCTCCGAAGCGGAGGCCCATCTGCAGGACCTTGAGGCCCTGAGTGACCCAGCTTGACTGCACGTTCTCGATATTATCGAGGTACATGCGGCTGATGGCGAGGGTCTTGAGGTACTCGACGGAGGTGGCTTCGTCCCAGCCGCGACCGCCGAGGGCTGTGTTGTTCGGCTGGAAGCTCCAGGGGATGAAGGCCGTGAAGCCGCCGGTTTCTTCCTGTAGCTTGCGAACGACTTCGAAGTGGTTGACGCGCTGTTCCATCGTCTCGCCGACGCCGAACATCATGGTGGCGGTGGTGCGCATGCCGAGTTCGTGGGCGGTGCGATGGACGTCGACCCAATCCTGGGTCCGGCACTTGAGGCGGGCGATACGGTGGCGAACCTCGTCGTCGAGGATCTCGGCTCCTCCTCCGGGGATGGAATCGAGACCGGCGTCGCGGAGACGCATGATGGTGTCGCGGAGGCTGATCTCGGAGTACTCGGCAATCGCGAGGATCTCGGAAGCCGAGAGGCAGTGCAGCCAGATGGAGGGGAAGCGCTCCTTGATGCCGGTGAAGAGGCTTTCGAACCAGTCGATCTTGAGGTCGGGATGGATGCCGCCCTGCATGAGGACGCCGGTGCCGCCCATTTCGACGGTCTCGCGAATCTTCTCGTAGATAGTGTCGAAGGTGAGGATGTAGCCTTCGGCGGCGAGCTTGCCCTTGAGCGGCCGGTAGAAGGCGCAGAAGGTGCAGTACTCGGTGCAGAAGTTGGTGTAGTTGATGTTGCGGTCGATGATGTAGCTGACCACGCCCTCGGGGTGCAGGCGGCGGCGGACCGAGTCGGCTTCCATGCCGATGCCGATCAGATCGTCGCTGTTAAAGCAGTCCAGAGCTTGTTCGCGGCTGATTCCCATAGCAATATTCTACCCCCGCCCGGTTTCGCGCTAGCCGTGCCGAAAGACGACTTGAAGCACGATCACAACGACGAGCAGGAGTCCGACGAAGAGAAGTCCCGTTCCGACGCGCTTTACAGCCGCCGTTAGGGCTAAGATCTCCGGATCGGTATGACGAGCGGCTGTTTCGGCGCGTTCGGCGGCGTCGCGGGTGAGCTTGAGTTCTTCACCGAGCAAAGCGATTTGCGCACTCTGGTCCTGAAGCTGGCGGTAGAGGCCAGCGTGTGCCGCAGTCACCTGGCCGAGATCGCCCCGAACACCTTCGGCCATTGCGGTGAGGGCGTTCTCGCTAGCCTTGTCGTTGGCCGCGCGGGAGGTGAGGAACTTCTCCCACATCGGCACGAGACGGGATAGGTGGGGCAGGAGCTCGATCAACATCTTGGGCCACATGGCGGGTCTCCTGGATTTTTCAATGATTGGGGTGGCCATGTTCGTTCTCAGCCTAGCTGATGGAGCGGGTTGAGGGTGAGAGGCTGCGTTGCTGCAGCCAGACCGCGACGATCGCGGTCAGCAGAAGGACGGTGACGATTCCTTGCGACCAGACGCAGTAGATGCACCACTTTTCCAGCACGAACGCCTCGAGATAAGTAAGGAAGCCGGCGGCCATGAAGCCGATCAAGGCAAGCTCCCGAACCAGGCCAACGCGGCCAAGGAGCGCGAGCAATAGCATGAGGCTGTAGCCGATAATTCCAATGGTGGCGACCGGGATGTGCGGCTTGCTGGACTTCGGGTCTTCATCGAAGGAACGCGGTGGGAATACGGCAAAGCGGCTGTGGTTCACCGCGCCGCAGTCCCAGTGCTCGGTCACGGCGCATGGCGGCGCGAGGTTCGGATCCATGTTGTGCACGCGCAGGGCAAGAACGCTGACGACGAGGCCAGCCATCGCAAGCAGGGCAAGGACATATTTCATGCCTCCATCTTATCGTTCCGGCGCGGGTGGGGCTCGGCGTTGTTGATCGCAGGGAAAACAGCCGTGTTTATGATGGGCGTGTGGCTACTTCGATGAACCGCCGACGCTTCCTCTCGCTCACTGGCGCAACACTTGGCGCCGCATCGCTGCCGGCCTTCGCGCTCGCTCCTCCCTCCGAGCCCTTCACTTTTCTCTTCTTTACCGATGCGCACCTTCAGCCGGAGCTCAACGGCGTGCTTGGCACCGGGATGGCGTTTCGCCACGGCCGCACGATCAAGGCAGATTTTGCGATCAACGGCGGGGACCACGTCTTCGATTCGAACGCCGTTTCCAAGCCTCGGGCGACGCAGCTATACGATCTCTACGGGAAGACTGAGCAGGATCTGGGGCTGAAGATGTATCACGTGCTCGGCAATCACGATGTGTTCGCTGTCACTCCGTCGAACACGGTTTCGATCAACGACAACCTGTATGGAAAGAATCTGTACGAAGAGCGATTTGGAAAGACGTATTACTCGTTCGATCACAAGGGCTGCCACTTTATTGTGCTGGACTCGATCGTTGTCAACGCGGACCGGAGCTACGAGGGCATGGTCGATGCGGCGCAGCTCCAGTGGCTGAGCGCGGACCTCGCCGCCCTACCGCCGCACATGCCGGTGATTGTGGCGATTCACTACCCGGTGGTGACGGCATTTGTCCAGTATGAAGCGGCAAAGCCGTCGCTGGATTCGCGGCGCGGCCTGAGCCTGATCAACTCAAACGAGGTGATCGACCGGTTCACGGGGTACAACGTTATCGGGGTGCTGCAGGGACACACGCACGTGAACGAACTAGTCGTGTGGAAGGGCGTTCCGTATCACACGTGCGGGGCGGTCTCGGGGAACTGGTGGCATGGCACCCGGATGGGGACGCCGGAAGGATTTACCGTTGTCGAGGTGGCAAATGGCAAGATGGCCACCCGGTATGAGACGTATGGGTTCAGGTCGATCGAGCCGCAGAATACGTAACGTCCCTGGCTGCAGACCAGCTCAGGTCTGAACGGCAACCTTGGACGTGCGTTTTTTCGGGGCGGCTTTCTTGATCGCGGGTTTCATGCCTGCCTGCGGATCGATCGGATCGCTCACGTCGGGTTTGTAGGCTTCCAGGCGTTTGGTCATGACGGCGACCGCCTCGCCACTCTCATCGACAAGCAGAAACTCTCGCCCGAGCTTCGCTGCCGCTGCCCCTGTGGTTCCGCTTCCGGCGAAGAAGTCGAGGACGTGTTCGCCGGGATTGGAGTGGACGCGGACGATGCGTTCTAGGACGCCGAGGGGTTTCTGTGTGGCGTAGCCGGTCTTCTCCTTGCCCGTTGGCGAGACGATGGTGTGCCACCAGACATCCGTTGGGAGCTTGCCGAGGGCGGCTTTCTTCGCGCCGACCATGCGCGGGGCCATGTATTCGATCCGGTCGCACTCGTCGAGGTTGAAGGTGTACTTCTTTGGGTGCCGGGTGTACCAGAGGATGGTGTCGTGCTTGGCGGGCCAGCGTGTGCGGGAGCGAGCGCCGTAGTCGTAGGCCCAGATGATCTCGTTCTGAAAACACTCGCGGCCGAAGATGCCGTCCAGCATTACCTTGCAGTAGTGGACCTCGCGGTAGTCGATATGAAAGAAGAGCGAGCCGGTCGCGGTAAGGATGCGGTGCGCCTGGACGAGACGCGGCTTGAGGAAGCCGAGGTAGTCGTCAAACTGGTCGGCGTAGCCTGCGTCCGCGGCCTGGGCCGTGGGCGCGAGCGTCCGGTAGCGTTTTCCGCCGAATCCGCCGCGGTCGCCCTCGGCGTCCTGCACGACACGGATGCGTCTGCGCTTTTGCTGGATGCCAGTGTTGAACGGCGGGTCCACGTAGATCAGGTGAGCCGATTCCGCGGGCAGGCCGCGCAGCACCTCGAGATTTTCTCCATGCACAATCCGGTTCATGGCTTCGTCATTTCTGCTGTACGTTCATCCCTCAGGGGGTTGCGGAGAGGGCTCGCCTCAGGATACGGTACAGAACCGGGCCTATGCGGACGGCTTGCACGTTCTGATAGACGACGTGCTTTGTCTTCTTGCATCTATTTTTCGCTTATGACCCTTAGCAAACTCGACTATGCCATGTCCTCGCACCCCGGGCTCGTCCGCAAGGGCAATGAGGACTTCTGCTCCGCATCGAAGGAACAGGGTGTCTTCGTGGTGTGCGACGGGATGGGTGGTGCGGCGGCGGGTGAGGTGGCGAGCCGACTTGCCGTGGAAACCTTCACCCGGGCGTTGGACCACGGCAACAGGGCGGTCGATACGGTAGAACGCATTCAACGGGCAGCCCGGGCGGCCAACGATGCGGTGTATCGCAAGGCCAAGCAGAATCGGGAGCTCTCCGGGATGGGCACCACGCTGGTCGCGGCAATCCTTGACGCTCCGCCACTGCTGGAAAATGCGGAGAGCGAGAGCGAGCGACCTGAAGCGAGATTCTGGATCGGCCACGTGGGCGACAGCCGGTGCTATCTCTACCGGAAGGGCTTGCTTCGGCTCGTCACCTGTGACCACTCGGTGGTTCAGGAGCAGATGCAGGCCGGCCTGATGACGCGCGCCCAGGCGGCCCACTCGCCCATGCGTCACATCATCACACGCGCGATCGGGGCGCACGCGCAGGTTGAGGCCGCGGTGCAGCCGCTCGATGTAGGTACCGGAGACATTGTTCTGCTGGCCTCGGACGGGCTGAACCGCGACCTCAGCGATGAGGCAATCGCGGATGTGCTGTCCGGCATTAGAACAGGCGCCGAATCGCTCGAGGCGGGCTGCGTGGCGCTGGTCGACGCCGCGAATGCAGTTGGCGGGCACGATAACGTCACAGTTCTCCTTCTGCGCGTAGGCTAGGGACACTGACGGCTCGGACGCAAGCTGTCGCAAAGCTTTTACACTGTTGGAACGAATGGCACAAAGGAACGGGAGAACAGGATGAAGGAGCTTTACTTCGAGGATTTCTACGTAGGCCAGAAGTTCGCCTCGGTTGGCGGGGCGAAGGTTACGGCGGAAGAGATCAAGGAATTCGGCAACAAGTACGATCCGCAGCCGTTCCACCTGGACGAAGCAGCGGGTGAAGGGAGCTTCTTCAAAGGGCTTGCCGCCTCGGGATGGCTGACGGCTGCCATCGTGATGCGGCTGCGGGTGCAGACGGTTCCCGTGGCGGGCGGCATGATCGGCGCGGGCGTCGAGGAGATTCGCTGGACGACCCCGGTGCGTCCGAATGACGTCATCCGCTCGGAGATCGAGGTGCTCGGGGTGAGGCGGTCGCAGAATCGCAAGGAGTATGGCGTCGTCCGGACGCAGACGCTGGTCTACAACCAAAGGAATGAGCTTGTCATGCGATCGGTGGTGAACTTCCTGGCGCCGGTGAAGAGCGAGATCTAGATGGAAGCGGTGAAGAGCGGAGGGAAGCAATGAAGAGCGGAAGTGCTTTTGCTGCGAACGCGCCCGGTTTTCCTCCTCCTGCAACATTCCGCTGCTAGGCTAAAGCCCTGATTCCTATCCCCAAAGGAACCCTGATGACTGCTGAACATCTTGCGCTGCTGAACGCAAGCATCGACCAGATTGTCGAACTGGAAACGCTGGACGGCACACGCTTTCTCGCGACGCCTCTGTTCGTTTACGAGGGTGAAGACAATCCCGACGTCTTTTTCCTGCCCGTCGAGCGCGGCGCGAGCGGAAACCTCAAGACGGCCGAGACGGGACAGTCGATCCTGCTCGAGGATATCCTCGCGGTGCGGACGCCGACCCAAGTACTGGCATAGGGAAGGTCTCGTCGGGCGGCATTCCTATTTGGGAGCGGTTTTCCAGATGCGGCCCTTGTCGCCGTTTGTTCTCCCCGGGCGCAGCGGCGTATGTTAACCAAATGCGCATGACTGTGCTCGCCTCGGGCTCCAAAGGCAACAGCACCGTGATCTCTTCCGGACGGACCCGTGTCCTGGTCGATGCCGGGCTGTCGTGTCGCGAGCTTCTGCGCCGGATGGCGATCGCCGAGGAGGACCCCGCTCAACTCGACGCAATCCTCATCACGCATGAGCATCAGGATCATGTTGCCGGACTGGCTGTGCTCGCGCGGCGCCTTAAAATCCCCGTCTTCTTTACCGAACCGACCCACCGGGCTTGGGTCCGGATGTTGACCCCGCGCACCACGATGACCTACGCCAAGTGGCTCGATCACCTGCAGAAGGAGAAGCAGGCTCGCGCCGCAGCGACGGCTGCCGCGATTCCTACCTACGAGTTGACTGAGCCTTCCTCTGCTCCAGACCCGGCGCAACTTGAGGCGGTCGCGCACATCTCGGCTGAGGCAGCAAGCCTCGATCCTGCCCTGAACCGCTCCGACGACCCGAATGCCATGATGGAGCTGCCGGGTGATGAGGACCAGGAGTCATGCGACCAGCAAGCGAGCGCGGATCTGCCAGCGAAGGAGAAGGCTGATCCGACGTTTCTTCCGGCCGTGGAATACTTTCGTGCCGGAACGAACTTCTCGATCGGCGATATCGAGATCTCCCCGTTTACGATCCCGCATGATGCGGCAGATCCGTGCGGCTTCGTCTTCGAAGCGGATGGAATCCGGATGGCGCTGGCAACCGATCTTGGATACATGCCGCCAAACGTGAAGGCCGCGCTGAAGCGTATCGACGTGCTTCTTCTGGAGTCAAATCACGACCTTGAGATGTTGCGCGACGGCCCATACCCATGGTCCGTGAAGCAACGTGTGCTCTCGCGCGTCGGGCATCTCTCGAACGACGCCACGGCGGAGTTCCTCGCCAGGGACTACGATGGCGGCGCAGCCTATATTGTCCTCGGCCACCTGTCGGAATCGAACAACAATCCTGCTCTTGCGCTGCTGGCCGCCGAACAGGCGATCGGCGACCGGATGACTCTTCTGGGTAACCGCGTCCTGCTCGCCCACCAGGCTGAACCACTTGCATCTATCTGCCTGTAAACGTTACTGTTAGATGTGTGCTTTGGTGTAGACCCTCCCTGGCAACCCTGTCCGGCCTGAATCTTTCGCCTCCCTTCGCTATCTAACGAGGGTAGAATGAGGTCTATCTAAGACATGGCCTTATTCACCCGACGCTCTTCGCGAATTCGTCCGAAGAAAAGGAATCGCCGCATGCCCGCAACAATCTGCACCGACCCTGTTGTCGGCGCCATCCTCTCAGGCTGGCGGTACGATATCTCCGGCTTGTCGCCCGCCATGCGGACCGACTATGAGGATCACCTCGCCACCTGCTCGCACTGCCACTCGAAGGAACGTCTGCACCGGACGATCGATGTGCTTCTCATCTCGGTCAGTTCGCTTTCGATCCTCGCCTTCCTGCTTGCGGTCGCCGTCATTCATCGCGTGGAGGCATTGACGCATATTGGCGCGGTTCACGTTCAGCTTCGCCAGCTTCATCGAACGCCGATCGCCATCTCGCTCGAGGCGGTCGCCTTCGCCGGGCTATTTTTTTCAATGCTCCTTTGGGTGCTGGTCGCTATTGCGACGCCGCTTCCTGGTTTTCTTGGCGATGTCGTACGGCGCAAGTTTCCGCAGGATCGGCTGCCGGCAAACCTGCGCGACCGGATCATGAAGAACCACGCGTGAATCCTCCCAACGCGCCGCCCTTCAGCGGTTGTCTTCTCTATCGGCACACGATAGCGTAGACGATAACCATGTCGTTCCCGGACCAACCCGAGATCCATCCGCCGCTGGGCCCGGCGACTTCCGTTCCGGAGTTCGCGCCGGGCGAGGCTGCTGCCCGGAAACCCCGCGAGCGCAGCGACTGGAACCCCATGACCGCGCCGGCGACTTATCTTCTGCTGGCGATCAACATCCTTGTTTTCCTGTGGATGATCGGCCACGGTGTCTCGCCGACCTCCCCGGGATCCCGGGATCTCGTGCGCTACGGCGCCAGCTCCACACTGCTTGAGCTGAACGGGCAGTGGTACAGGCTGCTAACGGCCATCTTCGTCCACATCGGCATCATTCACCTCGCGACCAACATGTGGTGCCTTTGGAACCTTGGCATGCTCGGCGAGCCGCTGATCGGGCCGTACGGCCTGGTGACGGTCTACCTGATCACCGGGATCGCCGGAAACCTGCTGGCCATGGCGTGGGATGTGGGCTATGCGCTCTTCTTCCACGAGCAACTCACCTTCGGGATCGGCGCTGGGGCGTCTGGTGCGGTCTTCGGCATCGCCGGCCTGCTGATCGTTCTGTTGTCGAACCGCAAGCTCCCGATCCCCTGGGGAGAACTGAAGCGTCTGCGACGGTCTGTCGTTCAGTTCGCTGTGCTCAACCTCGTGATCGGTGCTTCGACGATCCTGCCCGTCTTCGGCAGCTTCGTCCGGATTGACAACTCGGCGCACATCGGGGGCTTTCTCTCGGGACTCGCGCTTGGACCGGGGCTTGTGCCGCGGATGACGGCCGGACGATCCGGCTACCTGGCCCGGCAGAAGATCGTCTTTGGGGCGGCCACGTTTCTGCTCATCCTGTTCGGATACTGGATCGCGAAACTCGTTTAGCTGCCTGGCTGCTTTAGCTAATAGAACTCTGGGCGAACTTCTTGACCATCGCGAGCAGGAGCTTGCGGTCGGAGTCGGACAGGTGCGCCGAGTAACGCTGAACCTGTGTCAGAAAGCGAATCTCCTCTTCGCTCAGGTGAAGCGACGACATCTCCTTGCCAACCGTCTCCTCGGCGAAGAACTGCGCGAGCTGCAGGTCGAGCGCGCGGGCGATCTTCTGCAGCGTCTCGAGCGAAGGGATGGTGTGACCGTTCTCGACTCGCGACAGATAGCAGCGGAGCAGGCCCGTCCGCTTCTCGATGTCCCCCTGGGACATGCCCTTCTGGAGCCGGTATCCGCGGATCGTGGTGCCGATATTCGACGAGATCGGGGTCGGTGTCGGGAGCTGGTTGATCGGGGTCATAGTTTGCATGTCGGCCATTAGCCTGAAAGTAACGAGCCGCGAGATGGCGGTCAATCCTTAACTTGGTGGCGAGTGCGATTCCCGTACCACCGCTGGTTCAGGCGGCAGAATTCGCTCGACTTAGGCGGCGAGACCTAAACCTCTACTTCACCCTCACAGCACCTCTGAACCACAGGATATATTAGCCAGAACGGTATTGCTGGATGAGTAAACCTGCGCCGTCGGCACCATGTAGGCGCTCACGCGACGACCCGCTACAATTCCGCCATGGGCCTAACCATCCACTATCAAGGCCAGCTTCAGTCCGAGGCCAGTTGCGAGAGGTTTCTTACGCTGGTGAAGCAGTTTGCCGCTGAGCGGAACTGGCCGGCACACGCGATCGACGAAGCCAAAAAGCAGCTCACACGTACGCTCCAGCCCGAAGACCCTCATGCCGACGAGTACGAGGAGGTGTACCTCGGGCCGACTCGCGGCGTGTACCTCCTGCCCCACCCCGAGTGCGAACCGCTGACCTTCGAGTTCGACCGCGACCTCTTCATGCAGGACTGTTGCAAGACCCAATTCGCCGGGGCAGCCGTCCATGAGCAGATCATTCAGCTCTTCCACAAGACCGAGAACCTCTTCGAGATGCTCGACGTACAGGATGAGGCGGAGTTCTGGGAGAAGGGCGACGTCGCCGCGCTCGAAAACACCTTCGCCTATACGCGCATGGAGATCGACAAAACCGCCGCCGAGATGCCTGGATCGTCAGTCGCCGTACTGACGCCGAGTGGACGCATTCTGGATGTACTCGGCGAATAGCCGCCTCTAGCTAAGGCGCAGGCGGTAGAAGACGATGTCCGGAACCGGATTGTCGTTGTAGCGCGGAACCTGCTCGAAGCCGAGAAGCCCATAGAGGGCATTTGCCTCCGGCATGGCGGCCGGGGCGGTGTCGAGGTACATCGCGGTGTACCCTGCGGTACGTGCCCAGGCGATTCCTTCCTCGATTAGACGCCTTCCGAGCCGATGTCCGCGAAAGGCCGGATCGACCCACAGCCGCTTCATCTCGCATGCTCTTTCGCCGGGATCGGTCTCGAGCGCAGGCTCGATTGGTTTGAAGGCGACGCACGCCGCCCCGCGATCGCCATCGGCGGCAAGCAGAAGGACCCCGGCGGGTCTCACGTACGGGCCAGGCAGCGCGTCGAGCTCAGTCTCATACCCGTCCACATTGATGCTTGCCGCGCCTGACGGGTTCGCCGCCAGATAAGCCCCGTACGCGGACATCAGCGCACGTACCTGCGCGATCTCCTCGGTCGTCTCGGCGGATCGGATCGTCAGGCTCATCGTTCCCTCTCTAGCGCCGCAGAAGATCGACCGGCTGATAGACATCTTCGACCCGGAAGTAGGAGGCAAGCGTTGGATGCCGCCGGGCGACCGCCTGGTACATCTCCCATGCCACGCGCCGGTAGCTGAAGTGTCCGGCGACGCCACTGCGCAGCTCCGAGATGTAGAGCGCCTCCGCGAAGTCCATCTTGAACATCGACCGGCAGCGCGTGCCCAGGGGAAGGCAGTACTGCGCGCTCTGTGCCGCCTCGGGGACGCCTGAATCACGAACCGCGCGGAAGGCGGTGAAGGCTGAATCCATGGCGACCGAATACTCCTCGGCAAGCCCGGCCGCGGCCAGCGTCGGCTGGCCCGGGCAGACCGGATCCTCGTAGCCATGCAGGTCGGTGAATCCCTGGAGCAACTGCGTGCAGCGGCGATGACGATGCATGTCGCGGAAACCGCCGATGTCCATGAGGAAGTCGAAGCGCAGGCCGCGCCCGCTCGAGAAAGCGCGGAGCAACTCATCATGACGTCCGCGATGTTTCATCCCCAGCCCGACGATCTCCAGCCGCTGCGCCTCGGTCAGCGCGGCGACCGTGCCACGAAGTTGCCGGTAGGAGAAGTGACAGTGCGAATAAAGCAGTGAGGTCACCAGCTCGACCTCGAGTGGCTCGTTGTCTTCGAGCAGGTCGACAGTCGGCGCGGGATAAATCGTCTGCCCATCCATCAGCTCGCGCGCCGCCTGCTCAAGCTCGAAGCAGCTCTGGTGAAGATAGTTCGAGGGCGTGGCGTACTTGACCAGCGTGGGAGCCGTGCGGACCGGCTTGAGCATGAACTCGCCCACGCGCCCCCCAAGCTCCTCATCCATGTCGGCGACCTCGTCCGCCATCTGCGCCCCGGCGGCGTGCTGGACGTTCCACGCCGGTTCAGCGGCTGCGATACGAAGCTTCTCGCCGATGGTGCGGATCTCGGCGAACTCACTTGTCAGCAGGCGAGAGACCTGCGTCTCGAGCGTGCGCGCATTCACGATCTGGCCGAGCGAGGTATTCGTCGCGAGCGGAAGCAGGTAGCGTGCGACGTCGAACGCTCGTGCCTTGAGCGTGCGCTCGTAGGCCTCGTGCTTCATGGTCTCCGGTCGCTCGATAGCGCCTTTCAAAGCCGTCAGCATGAGCGCGCCGACGCTGTTGTAGCTCTCGAACATGGCTTTGATGGCGGAGGTGTACGTCTCGCGCGTGTCCTCGCTCGTCCCGAAGTCAGGCGTGTACCAACCCGACCGCCGAAAATCCTGGTAACGGGTCGACCGCTCCTGCCCGTCCCAGCGCTGCTCATCCACGAGCGAGATGGCGGCGAGCAGACTCAGGCGCTCGATGGCGAATGGAATATGGGCAAGGTCGGCGATCGACCGATGCCCGTACTGGAAGTAGAAGGTGTTGAGAAACTGCTCGGCGCGCTGCGTGCTGATCTCGGCGAGCGACTCCTTGAGGGTCAGGGCCGAACGCGAGTACTTCGCCATGGCATACGCCAGGACCTCAGGCTCCGCTCCATGAATCGCATAGACATCTGTTTCCGCCGCCTGCACATCCTTGTCATCCATCGTCGTTTCAGGATACAAGGCTCGTGCGAGGATAATCCGGTCGTGATTCAGGCACTGAAGGTCACCCGGTAGGACCGTCCCGCCTGCAGCTTGACCGTGACGCCTCCGGCCGCCGCCTGCGTAAGTGCCGGAGCAGCAACGCCACTGGTGACCCGTGCGATGCTCTGTCCCTTCGGTGCGTGAAGCCGAACCTCGCCAGCCTGGTTGCAGCGGATCGTGCAGGAGGTAGCCTTTCCGGCTGCCCAGGCGAGATCGACCTCGAGCCCTCCACGCGCGCGCAGTCCCCTGTACTCGCCCTCGGCCCACTTCGCCGGAAGGGCAGGCAGAAGGCGGATACTCCCATCGTGGCTCTGGAGCAGAAGCTCCGCGATTGCGGCGGTCGTACCGAAGTTTCCGTCGATCTGGAAGATCTGTCCCTTGCCCGCCGGGTGCGTGTCGAAGAGGTTGATATTGGTGCTGTGGAGCATGAGCATCACGAGCGATTCGAGCGCCATATCGCCATCGTGCAGGCGGCTCCAGAAGGCGATGGCCCAGGCGCGACTCCACCCGGTGTAAGCCCCGCCGGCAGCGAGCCTGCGTTCGAGCGAGACACGCGCCGCCTTTGCCAAGTCCGGTGTTCCTTCGGGCGCGATCTGGCATCCCGGGTAGAGCGGATACATATGTGACATGTGCCTCTGCCCTGGTGTGCTCTCGTCGAAGTCGATTGCCCACTCCTGGAGCTGCCCATGCTTGCCGACCTGGTACGGCACAAGACGCTTCATCGCGGCTTCGAGCTTGCCCGCGAACTCCGCATCGATACCGAGCAACCGCGCCGAGGCGATGCAGTTGCCGAAGAGTTCCCGCATCAGAGCCATGTCCATGGTGCATCCGGCGCTGGTCATGGCCTTCTTGCCGTCGGGAGCGAGGAAGTCGTTCTCGGTCGAGAACGAGGGGCAGGTGGTGAGGTGGCCGTTGCCGTCCTCAATCAGCCAAGCCAGACAGAACTCGGCGCTTCCTTTCATCAGCGGGTACGCGCGGCTGCCGAGAAAGGCTCGGTCGCCGGTGAAGAGAAAGTGCTCGTACAAGTGCTCACAGACCCATGGGCCGCACATGCCCCAGTTGGCCCAGGTCGGCTGTCCCACGCCCTCGCCCACGGGATTCGCCGAGCGCCAGATATCGACGTTGTGGTGCGAGCACCAGCCGGGCAGTCCATAGGTCTCCTTCGCTGCAACGGCTCCGGTCTTGCTGAGGTCGGCGATCCAGTCGAATAGAGGCGACGCGCACTCGCTCAAATTGCACGTCTCGGCGAGCCAATAGTTCATCTGGACGTTGATGTTCGTCGTCCAGTTCGAACTCCACGGCGGTGTGACCTCGTAGCTCCAGATGCCTTGCAGGTTTGCTGGCTGCGAACCTGGCCGCGAGCTTGCAATCAGGAGGTAGCGACCGTACTGAAAATAAAGCGCGAGCAGCGCGGCGTCGCCGGGCGTGTAGTTTCGGACACGTTCATTCGTCGGTCGAAGAGGGGCGTCCGTACCAGCCGACGGAAGATGCAGCGAGGAGCGACGGAAGAGCCTCTGGTGATCCGCCACATGGCGCTCGCGCAATGTGGAGAGGGGTACTTTCATAGCCTTCTCGAGTGGCACAGCGCACTTCGCCGTAATCTGCTCGATCGTGAGGTCGGGAGCGTTCTGGAAGCCGCGATATCCGGTCGCTACGTTGAGGAAGATCGTGAAGGACGAGGCATCGGCAATGCTTAGAGTTCCCGCGCCGTGTTCGTGCTTCGCAGCCTTCGAGCTTCCGCCGTCGACGAGCACATTGAGCATCGTCACAAAATACATGCCGTCGCCAGGTGTGTCGGACAGAGTCACAGGCTTCTCGCTATTCGGGTGGCCCGCGCCTGCGATGTGTGCAGCCGCTTTGCCCGTCATCAGCAGGCGACGATCCGAGACGGCAGTCACGGACTTCTGCAACTCTCCATCGAATGAGAGTGTCGCGTTCAGCGCATGCGGCTTGTTGGCTGTGACTCGCACGACGATTACCTGGTCCGGCGCCGATGAGAAGACCTCTCGCTTGTAGCTCACGCCGTCGGCCTTGTACTGCGTCGTTGCGACCGCCTGGTCGAGATCGAGTTCGCGCCGATACTCCGTCACTGCAGCATCATGCTTGAAGTCGATCCGCAGATTGCCGGCAGGCTGATACGACTCCGCGAACTTGCCTTGTAACTTTTGGCAGAGCTTGTCGGCGAGATGGTAGTCCTTCTGCTCGAGCACCGCCTTGCGCACCTCCGCCAGATGGTTCGGCGCATCGAGGTTGTTACCGTCGATCGGCTTTCCGGACCAGAGCGTGTCTTCGTTTAACTGGAGCACCTCGCGCTGCGGCGAGCCATCGTCCCCGCCGCCGTAGACCATCGCACCCAGGCGTCCGTTGCCGACGGGAAGAGCGTCGACCCACGCCGCCGATGGCTTGTCGTACCAGAGCGCAAGCCGCTCCCCGGGATAGCTGGTCACAGGCTGAGCCCACGCCAGCGCCTTCCGCTTGCCGATCGAAAACCCGCCTACAACCGACGATGCTGCTGTTACAAAGCCTCTGCGTGTGATTCGACCCATGCTGAAGCGATTCCTTTCTTGTGCGAAGGCCTACTAACGAGCAACGGTCGCGACGCCCGTCTTCGCGTTGATGGTCCAGTACTTTGGCTGCGGCAGATGAAGATTGCCGGAACCGATCTCAACCGGCATCCATATATACCGCGAGTCCCATAGATCCTTCGGCTTCCAACGGTCACCAACATAGATGACCGTCGTCGCCTTGCTACCCACCACCTTCACCAGCATGCTCGACTGCGAGTCATACGTGTTGACCTCGGGTGGCGCGATGTCTTTCATCGCGGACCATGGCCCGCTGAGTGTTGCCGACGTGGCATAGACGTTCGGGTTTGCCTTCCAGCCCGTCAGGTGCGAGCCAAGCGCATAGTAAAGGCCCTGATAATGAACGATCGCTCCACCTTCGAGTGGCGCGTCGACGAAGCTCATCTCCTTCGCGACATCGAGGTAGTCGTCCGAGAGCTTGGCAATATAGAAGCCTTTGCTAGGCCGCGACTCAAAGATCAGGTACGCCGCACCATCATCGTCGATGAACTGCCCGATGTCGCGGCTCTCGAAGTCGAGCGGGCGGAAGCTGCGGATGTAGTTATAGTCGCCGTCAACCGTATCGCTCGTTGCGACGGCAACCCGCGCCATCTTGTACGCGGGGTCGTCGAGATGCATATACAAGACGAACTTCTTCGTCTTCGCGTTGTAGAAAACCTTGGGCCGCTCCAGCACCCAGTGCCCGCTAAGACCCTCAGGCGCGGCCATCGCTATTACCTGCCGATGATACTTCCAATGCACGAGATCATCTGACGAGTAGCAGGCAACGTAGCGCTTGTCCGGATCGTTCGTCTTCGAGCGATCCTCGCCAAACCAGAACCAGGTCTTGCCAAGATGAAGAATGCCGCCGCCGTGCGCCTGAATCTGCTGCCCACGATCGTCGAACCACGGCTCCCCGGGCTTGATATCGGTGCTCGCGCTCTGCGCCTGAGCAACACAGCAGAGCGCGAAGCAGAAGAGTAGAACGACAACCCAGCGCCTTGCCAAGAATCCCCGGTTCGTCATGCGGTTCTCTCCATTCGTAACAAAGCTTGCAACACTCTTCACGCTTCAAGATGCAGCTTTACCCGGGGGTGCGCACGAAGACCGGACCATCAACTTCACCGGCAGCAGAATCTTCGCTGGAGACGAGGCGGCGCCCGTCTTCACTCCCTGGATACGTTCGAGCAGAAGAGCCATGGAGCGCCTTGCCACTTCCACCGGAGACTGTGCCACCGTCGTAAATGGCGGCGTGATCACCGACGCAAGTTCGAAGTCGTCGAATCCTAGCACCGACATCTCTTCCGGAATCTTTATCTGCATCTCCGCCAGCGCACGCAGCACGAATACCGCGGTGCGGTGGTTGAGTGAGAAGATCGCCGTCGGTCGATTGGTGCGTCCAAGCAGATGCTTCACCCAGTCCCGCACTTCTTCGAAGGTAAGCAGCCCGAGCGCAACCTCCGGTTTCAGTCCCGAGGCGTTCATCTGGTGGGTGTAGCCCTGGATCCGCTCATAGATGGTGTACGTCTCCTCGTCGTATCCCACGCAGACGATACGGCTGTGTCCATGCTCGATGACATGCCGCGTCGCCTCTTCCGCTCCGAGCCGATTCTCGACCACCACGCAATCGGTATCGGCGCCGGGCAGAGGACGGTCGAACGCAACGATGGCAAGGCCGGTGCTCTGCAAGTGCTTGAGTCGCTCATCTCCGCGCGAGGTCGACGTCACGATCAGCAGGCCAGAGACCTTGCGACTCGCCATCAATTCGCCCTGCTGGAATTCGAGGTCCGCATCACGCTCGGACGAAACCACGAGCGTCATGTAGCCGTGCATGCGCGCAATGTGTTGGACCGTATGAGCGCACGACGCGAAGAACGCGTCCGACAGGTCCGGAACGATCAACCCGATCATCTTCGCGCGCTGACCCTTTAGCAGACGAGCCGCCTCATTCTGCCGGTAGCCGAGTTGCGCGATCGCAATCTCGACCTTTTTGCGCGTAGATGGACGCACCGAGGGATGATTGTTGATCACGCGCGAGACGGTCATCAAGCCCACACGAGCGAGCTTGGCGACCTCGCGAATCGTCGGGTTACGCGCTTCGCTCATAAGCCCACAGGATAAATGACGGCGTGTCTCCGCCCGGCAAGAGACGGCGCGGAAACCGCGCTCCGCCGCACAGGAGAAAGCGCAGATCGTGCGTGGTAACAATACCAGCGGAGGCTGAGGCCGTCCATCAATTCTTATGCAAGAACATGACCGGACTCGCGACTTATCGCTTGCAGGGCACGTCCATGACGATGCACCATGAGGGCTGCGGCCAACAATCCAGTGGGAACGATTATCATCACAGCCATGCTGACCCATAGCCGACGGCCCACGCACCGGTCCCCTTCGAGCGGAGACAGATTCGCGATGCTCCGGACGATCAGGACCGGATTGGAAGGCTTATCACATCTTGAGTTATCGAATGGATTAGGAATTTGAAACTGGCCAGCGAAACATACTCTATCGGCGTCGACCTGGGCGGGACGAACCTTCGGGTGGCCTCCTACGCCGAAGGCATCGACTTCCTCGACTCCATCCTGATCCCGACGCGCCTCGAAGAAGGTCGCGATCAGGTCGTTCGCGACATGTGCGAGGCTATCAACGCGCTTCTGGCGAAGGAGTACTCTGACCGCAGTCTCGCCGGCATCGGTATCGGAACCCCCGGCCCGCTGGAGCTTCCGGAAGGTATCCTGCGCAACCCGCCCAACCTCGGCGGATGGGACGGCTTCAACCTGCGCCACGCAGTCGAATCAACCCTCGGCCGAAGCATCGACATCGAGAGCGACGCCAACCTCGCCGCCCTTGCCGAGCAGATGTTAGGAGCAGGACGCACGCACCGTGTCGAATCTCTCTGCGTCCTCACCCTGGGGACCGGCGTCGGCAACGGCCTCATCCTCAACGGACGTATCTGGCATGGCTCGACCGGCATGGGGGGCGAGGCCGGCCACGTAATCATCCGCGATACCGATGGTGCTCCCTGCGGATGCGGCGGCTCCGGCTGCCTCGAACAGTACGCCTCCGCTACCGCCGTCCTGCGCATGGCGCGCGAACGCATGGGCGATGCCGCCCCGGCCACCTCTCACGATGTCGCCCTGCTCGCCCGCGACGGCAATCTCGAGGCCATCTCCGTCTTCGAGACGGTCGGCCACGCTCTCGCAATCGGTCTTACGGGCCTCATCAATACGCTCAATCTGCCGCTGTATCTCCTTGGCGGCGGTGTCTGCGAGGCATGGGACCTCTTCTCGCCGGCGATGTTTCGCGAGCTCCACAGCCGCAGCTATGTCTATCGCTTGACCCAGCCAACGATCCTTGAGCCCGAGCGCCTGGAACGCCACAAAACGTATATCCTTGGGGCGCAACTCGGTGCAACGGCTGGCCTTCTCGGAGCATGCCTGTTACCGTTTCAGCCACAGACGATTACAGGTTCTCCGGAGGCCCTGCTTGCCCATCAATAAATACATCATCCGGAGCACCTTCGTGGGTGCCCTGGGTGGCCTCCTCTTCGGGTTCGATACTGCCGTCATCTCGGGCACTACAGCAGGCCTCACGCACGCCTACGCGCTCACGGCCAACCAGCTCGGCATCACCGTCTCGATCGCTCTTTGGGGCACCGTCATCGGTGCGCTCACGGCTGGAACGCTCGGTCAGAAGTACGGTTCGCGCGAGATGCTCCGCCTCACTGCGATCCTTTACCTCATCTCCTCGATCGGCTGCGCGATTGCGCCCAACTGGGATCTCCTGCTCGCTGCCCGCTTCCTTGGCGGCCTCGGCATCGGAGGCTCTTCGGTACTCGGCCCCGTCTATATCGCTGAGCTGGCCCCGGCGCGCATCCGCGGGCGCCTCGTCGGCACCTTTCAGATCATGATCGTGGTCGGCATCCTGCTCGCCTACCTCTCGAACTACCTCATCAGCCTCTTCAACATCGGCGTGCAGGAGTGGCGTTACCAGCTTGGTGTCGCCGCCGTTCCCGCGTTCCTCTTCTTCGCTTTGCTCTACGGCATCCCGCGCAGCTCGCGCTGGCTGGTCACGCAGAGCCGCTTCAAGGAAGCCAAAGACGTTCTCGAACTCCTCGGCTCGAACAACTCCGAGGCCGAGCTTCGCGATATCCGCGAGTCGCTCCACATGGAGGCGGACCAGAAGAGCGCCTCACTCTTCGAACGCCTGAACGGCCGCTTCCGCTACGGACGCCCCATGTTCCTCGCCATCGCGATCGGCGCGTTCAACCAGCTCGCCGGCATCAACGCAATCCTCTATTACCTGAATGACATCTTCGCCGCCGCCGGCTTCAGCAAACTCTCCGGAAACCTGCAGGCCGTAGCCATCGGCGCGATGAACCTCTTCGCCACCCTGCTCGGCATGCTGCTGATTGACCGCCTCGGACGCAAGCTCCTCCTCCTTATCGGCGCGGTCGGAACTGCGATCTGCCTGGCCATCGTCGCAGGCATCTTTTACCTGCATCAGCACCAGGCATGGCTCGTCTACGCGCTCGTTGGCTATATCGCTTTCTTCGCCGTCTCGCAGGGTGCGGTCATCTGGGTCTATATCAGCGAAGTATTTCCCACACGCGTGCGCAATAAGGGCCAGAGCCTCGGCTCCGGAACCCACTGGGTGATGAATGCGATCCTCTCGGGAGTCTTCCCGGTCATCGCTGCCCGCTCGGGAGCCGGCCCATTCGTCTTCTTCTCCGCCATGATGGTTCTGCAGTTCTTCGTTGTCCTCTTCTTCTTTCCCGAGACCAAGCAGGTCTCGCTCGAAGAGCTCCAACGCATGCTCAAGATCGAGTAGCCCACCTGTGTCCGCTCTTGCCGTTGCTCGCTCTACGCGGTCATCCTGAGCGGAGCTAAGGATCCTCGTATTTCGTACTGCCGTTGTTATTCTTGTTAGTGGCCGACAACGTGGCATCCAACCATCGTGCCCGCAATCCTCACCACAACCGCCCACCGCCCTTACCCCATCCCTACCCGCCCATGGCGTTTAGCCCAGCGCTGGAACGATCTCCTCTTCGCCCACTGGCCCATCCCCTCGACCGACCTTGCCCCACTCCTCCCCGCAGGGCTCGAACCTGATCTCTACGACGGATACGCGTGGATCGGCGTCGTCCCCTTCTGGATGGATCGCGTTCGCACCCGCTTCGCCGGAGAAGCCACCTTCGGCGTGCCTACAACCAACACTTTCCCGGAACTGAACCTGCGCACCTACGTCCGCTCCCGCCGTACGGGCCTGGCAGGCGTTTTCTTCTTTTCGCTCGATTGCGCCAGTCCACTCGCCGTGATCGGAGCCCGCGTCCTTTTCCATCTTCCCTACTTCTTTGCCTCGATGACCCGCACCACAAGCCAGGGACAGGTCGACTACGCCAGCCGACGTCTCCTCACGCGTACTACAGCAATCTTCGAAGCCACCTATAGGAGCCTCGGCCCAGTAGCCTTGAGCCAGGCCGGCTCTCTCGAAGCCTTCCTCACCGAGCGGTACGCCCTCTTCACCCCGCATCGCGGCAGTCTGCTCGCCGGACACATCCACCACCTGCCATGGCCCCTCGAACCCGCCGAAGCGGAGATCCGCGTCAACACGATCCCCGCCGCCCACGGCATCATCCTCCCGCCGCGCCCGCCGATCCTGCACTTCGCCCGCTCCCTCGAGGTCTTCCTCTGGTCCCTCACCCCCGACGCTCCAACCGCCTGAGCTTCGTATAATCGGACCTGCACCGACCGCCTCAGGCGGAAGACATGGAGAATCATTTGACCCCCAGCACAACAGACCTCACCGGCCGCGTCGCCCTCGTCACCGGAGCCTCGCAGGGAATCGGCCGCGCCATCGCGCTCGCGCTCGCCGCCGCCGGAGCCACCGTAGCCCTCGCCGCCCGCAACGAAGAAAAGCTCGCCGATGTGGCCGGCGAGATCAAGACCGCCGGTGGCACCGCTCACACCTTTCTGCTCGACATCGCCGACGAAGACTCCATCAAAGCCTGCGCCAAGTCCGTCGTCGCCCAGCTCGGCAAGCTCGAGATCCTCGTCAACAACGCCGGCATCACCCGCGACACGCTCGCCCTCCGCATGAAGCGCAAGGACTGGGACGATGTACTCTCCACCAACCTCACCGGCGCCTTCCTCATGACACAGGCCGCCATGTCACCCATGCTTAAAGCCCGATGGGGACGCATTATCAACATCACCTCCGTCGTCGGCGAAACCGGACAATCCGGCCAAGCCAACTATGCCGCCTCGAAGGCCGGCCTGATCGGTATGACCAGGGCACTCGCCCGCGAACTCGCGGCCCGCTCCATCACAGTGAACGCCGTTGCTCCCGGGTACATCGAGACCGCCATGACCGGCGTTTTGACTGACGAGCAGAAGGCGACGATGACCACGCATGTCCCCATGCAGCGCGTCGGTACGGTCGACGAGATCGCCCACGCGGTCGTCTTCCTCGCCTCCGAGGGTGCCTCCTACATCACCGGTCACACCCTCGACGTCAACGGCGGCATGTACATGGGCTGATCCTAGAAGGCAGGGAATTGGTTGTTATTCTTTGCTTCGCCTTTTCTTTGCTTTTCCCAAATTGGAATGCTAGAATCCGGGAACAATCAGCACCACCATTCCGCGCCCAGCAGAGCACCTTTCGGGCACATATCGAAGGAGCAACACACGTGGCAGACGAACGCAGCAAGGCAATCGAAACCGCACTTTCGCAGCTCGAGAAGCAGTTCGGCAAGGGTTCCATCATGCGTCTCGGCTCGAAGGAAGCGATCGTCCCGATCGCGGTCATCTCGACCGGATCCATCTCCTTCGACGCGGCCCTCGGCGTAGGCGGCGTCCCGCGCGGACGCGTCATCGAGATCTTCGGCCCTGAATCCTCGGGCAAGACCACCATCACCCTCCAGATCATCGCCGAGGCGCAGAAGGCCGGCGGCCTCGCGGCCTTCGTCGACGCCGAACATGCGCTCGACCCCGCCTACGCCCGCAAACTCGGCGTCGACATCGACAACCTTCTCGTCTCGCAGCCCGACTACGGCGAACAGGCGCTCGAGATCGTCGAAGCCCTCGTCCGATCGAACGCTATCGACGTCCTCGTTGTCGATTCCGTAGCCGCCCTCGTTCCCAAGGCCGAACTCGACGGTGAGATGGGCGACTCACACATGGGGCTGCAAGCTCGCCTGATGTCACAGGCGCTTCGGAAGCTCACGGGAACGGTAGCCAAGTCGCGCACCTGCCTCATCTTCATTAACCAGATCCGCGACAAGATCGGCGTTATGTTCGGTAACCCGGAAACGACCACGGGCGGCCGCGCGCTCAAGTTTTACTCGTCCATGCGCATCGACATCCGCCGCATTGGCGCGGTAAAGGAAGGCGACGTCATTGTCGGCTCCCGCACAAAGGTCAAGGTCGTCAAGAATAAGGTTGCCGCCCCGTTCCGCGACGCCGAGTTCGACATCCTCTACGGCGAAGGCATCTCCCGCGAGGGCGATGCACTCGACCTCGCCGTCCTGAACAACATCGTCGACAAGAGCGGAGCCTGGTACAGCTTCCAGGGCGAGCGAATCGGCCAGGGCCGCGAGAACGTCCGCAACTTCCTGAAGGAAAACAAGGACATCTTCGGGCGTATCGACGCTGAACTTCGCAAGAAGCTCGGTATCGGCGCTGCGCTTGTGGCTCCGATCCCCGAGGTTCCCGCAGCCGGTCCGACTCTCGCGCAGGAAGCGATCCGTCCGGCCAAGAAGGTCGCAAGCTAAAGAAGAAAAGGACGCCCGGAGAATCCGGACGCCCGAACCGCAGTGGTCAGCTGCGAAACTTGAAATCTTGGAAATCTGAAGACAGGCAGACTCCATCCGGGAGATCTGCCTGTTTTTGCTTCTACCGCGTGCCCTGCATGGCATCGGACCGTCGACCCTCTTCGTCGCCACGCGTCGCCGTACCGCCGCCACCCGGTGTCCCGCCCGGATGATCGCCCTTCATCATGTCGCCATGCCGCCAGCCCGCATGGAGCTTGGTCCACTGCTCCGGAGTGAGCACACCGCGAAGTCCCAGAAGCATCGCCGCGTTCGCTTTTTCCAGCTCCGCCCGCGCATCCGCGACCTTACCGATTTGAAACAGCGCCTTCTTCGTATCCACCGGGTTCGCGTCGAGAAGAGGTTCCAGCGTTACCTCCTGCCGCTCGACGTTGGCCTTCAGGTCGATCAACTGCAGACGGCTCTTCTGAAAGATCTCCTCCATCTTTCCGGTCTGGTCAGGAGTCAACCCCACTCGCTGAACCACGTCAGGGTTCTTCCACCACATCCCCATCGGGCCCATGCCACCTTCAAAGCGCATCCGGCCCGACCGCATGCCATGATCGTTCATGCCGCCATCGCCGCCGCGAAAGCCCTGCGGGCCACCCGGTCCGCCTTGTGCCACCGGAGGAGTGTTTCGAATAATCGGTACCGGTGCCGCGGAGGGGGCCGGTGTCTGTTGCGCGTACAGCAGTGTCGAAGTGAAGAGGGCTACGGGAGCAAGCCGAAGAGCAGTTCGCATCATCATGTCAGTCCTTGTTAGTGTCTTTGATCGTTGCATCCAATTTTCTGGTCGAGTTCATGGCCGGATCCGCAAGCGGCTCCATCGCGCTTGGGACCGAAGCATCGAGCTGCTGATCGATATCCCGCAGCAGCGCGTCATCATCGGCGACATTGCGAGTCGATTGTGCGAGAGGCTGTGCGGGTTCCGCGACACTCTGTGAGTGCCGCACGAACGGGACAAGGACCGCCGCTACCGTCAGCCCGGCCGCCAGTGCAAAATAAGCCGGCGTAGCCCGGAACGAAGTCCAGCCCCATACAGGACGAGCCGGAAGTAGATTCGTCCTTGGCCGTGTCATGGCAGCCTTCTCGGCAAGCGCCGTCGTCGTCGCGCGAAACGCTCCAAGCGACAGCCGAAGCTCCTGCAATTCTTTGCTGCACGCTGAACAGCCACGCAGGTGCCCTGCGCTTTCCTGGTCAATCTCGGCTGGTCCTATGTAGAGCAGAAGATCCATCTGCTCGGACGTAAGGTGATTCGTCTTATCGGTAGCGATCATAGCTGTCCGCCCTCTTTCGTCAGTCGTGTATGGCGTGCGCGGACGGTGTTCAGTGCGCGGTAAAGATGGCTTTTGACGGTGCTCAACGGAAGTCCTGTCATCGTCGAAATCTCGGCAAGCTCAAGCTCTTCGACGAACCGCAGCAGGAAGATCGTGCGCTGCCTCTCCGAGAGCGTCTCCACCGTCTCCCAGATCAGGTCCACTTGCTGCCGCGCGATCAGCCGCGATTCGGCGGAACTCTCATGCGTTGGCACCAGAGTCGAAACCTCGGTCACATCGACCGCCGTCGTCGCGACCTTCTTCCAGAACTTGAACCGGTCCGTGCGGGTATAATCTCGCACCAGGTTCACGGCGATGCGCATCAGCCATGTGTTAGGCGCGCAATCTCCGCGAAAGCTCTCCCGCGCATTCCAAGCCCGCACAAACGTCTCCTGCGTCAGCGTCTCGGCGGCATCGCGGTCCCGCAGCGAGGCCAGGATGAACCGGAAGATCCGAACTTCGTGGTTGGCCACGATCTCGGCCATGTTGTCGAAGGTGCCCACCCGCGTCGCTGCGGCCGGCAGCGCCTCGACCGGCTCCGTGCCGATCGATGGCAGATCAAGAGGATCGTATGCGGTCAGGCTTGGTGTGCTCATCGTCTCTCTGGTGGAACCTGAGTCGAAGTTCATTCCTTCACCATCACTGACGGAGATTTCCATAGAGAAGCCTACACGGGCAGCAATTTTTCTTCGGGCCAAACAAAAGGTACTCTCCGCTGGCGCCGTTCCAACCCGATTGACAGAACAATCCACCCCAAGCAGGTATGCTTCTGTCTGCATGCACACTGTCAAGGCGATCTACCCCGGAACTTTCGATCCCCTCACCAACGGGCATCTCGACCTCATCGCCCGTGGCTCGCAAATCGTCGATCAGCTTGTCGTCGCCATCCTGCGCAACTCCGAAAAGAGCAACCCGCTCTTCACCCCCGACGAGCGAGCCGAGATGATCACCGAGGCTACCCGTCCCTTCGGCAACGTCTCCGTCATGACCTTCAACGGCCTCCTCGTCGACTTCTGCCGCGCCCAGGGCGCCAAGGCCGTCTTACGCGGCATCCGCGCCATCTCCGACTACGAGTACGAATTCCAGATGGCCATGATGAACCGCAAGCTCGACCCCAACGTCGAGACCCTTTTCATGATGCCGGCGGAAAAATACACCTACGTCAGCTCCCGCCTCATCAAGGGCGTCTTTCAGCTCGGCGGCGACGTCTCCGCCCTCGTCCCTCCGCTCGTCATGGAACGTCTCAAAACGAAGGTCCCGATCAACTCTCCGGAGTGAGCAGGCTCTGCCGGTACTCGTCTTCGAGAATCGACATCAGCAACATCGAGTAGTACTCCCCATCGAGCAGGATCGACTCACGCAAGACCCCATCCACCGTGAATCCTGCGCTGAGATACACATGCCGCGCCCTCTCGTTGCCTTCGAACAAATCCAGCCATAGCCGGTGCGCTCTGTATTCCTCGAAAGCCGCTGCGAGGCAAGCTTTCAACAGCACGCGCCCAAGGCCCTTGTTCGGTTCCTTCACGGCAAGCCGCACAATTTCGAACGACTTGTGGACCGACGTCATGCCCCTGAGGATGGCGAATCCACCCACGTCACCGTGTTCATCCGCCAGCACAAAATAGCGTGCGTCCGGGTTCGCCATCAGCTCTCGGTGCTGCTCGGCAGGCCAGGAGCCGACAAACATCCGAAACGCCGGGATCGTCTCAATCGCACAGATCGCGTCCACATCCCCTACGACAGCCAACCGCAGATTCAAGGTCATTCGCTCCAGAGCTTATTATCCCCGCCAACCTTTATCTCACCCCGCAAATCTGCCAAACTAGAAGGTATGAGCGCCTCTTCCGTCCTTACCCCAGCCGCCCCAGTCGCCTCCGCCCCCAAGGCGCGCAAGATCCTTACGGACCGCATCAACCGCATCGAAGTCTCGGCCACCATGGCCATTACGGCTGAAGCTCTCCGCCTCAAGTCCACGGGCGTCGACCTCTCCGACTTCGGCGCCGGCGAGCCCCACTTCGCCACCCCCCAGCACATCAAGGACGCGGCCATCGAGGCCATCCAGCAGAACTTCACCCGCTACACCAACGTCGCCGGCATCCCCGACCTGCGCAAGGCAATCGTCGACCGTCACGCCGCCGACTTCGGCTCCGCCTACGCCCCCGACGAGTGCGTCTTCACCACCGGCGGAAAGCTCGCCCTCTTCAACGCCATCCAGGTCCTCGTCGACCACGGCGACGAAGTCATCCTGCCCGTCCCCTACTGGGTCTCCTTCAAGGACATCATCCAGTACGCCGGCGGCGTTCCCGTGTTCGTAGAGAGCAAAGAGTCCGAGAACTTCCGCATCACCGCCGCGATGATCGAAGCCGCGATCACCCCCAAGACCAAGGCCATCATCCTCAACACGCCTTCGAACCCCTCTGGCGCCGTTGTCGCTCCTGAGGATCTCGAAGCCATCGTCCGCCTCGCCCACGCGAAGGAGATCTATGTCCTCCTCGACGAGTGTTACGTCTACCTCACCTTCACCGGCGAGGTCGTCTCCGGCGGCTCCTTCAAGGATTGCAAGGAGCATATGGTCATCCTCGGGTCGCTCTCGAAGACTTACGCGATGACCGGCTGGCGTGCGGGCTTCGCTCTCGGACCCAAGCAGATCATCTCCGCGATGAGCAAGCTCCAGTCCCAGAGCACCTCGAACGCAGCCAGCATGGTTCAGCGGGCGTCCATCGCCGCCGTCCACGGCCCGCAGGAGTGCGTCGCCGAGATGCGCGCCGACTACATCAAGCTCCGCGACCGCGTGCTCGAAGGCTTCAAGACCATCCCTGGCCTCACCTGCACCGTTCCTCAGGGTGCGTTCTACGTCTACCCGAACGTTTCGAGCTTCTTCGGCAAGGGTGGCATCCGCACCGCCGCCGACGTCGCCGCGCGTCTTCTCAGTGAGGCCCATGTGGTTGTCGTGCCGGGCGAAGCCTTCGGCACAACGGACCACATCCGACTCTCCTACGCAGTCTCGGCCGATGTCATCGACGAGGGCGTGAAGCGCATGCGCGAGTTCTTCGCGGGCCTCAAGTAACCAGGAAAACCCTGCAAACAGTCCGAAAGTCATACAGAAACCCGCACTCGCCACCCGGCGCTTGCGGGCTTTTCACGAGACGCCTTCTTCAAAATCCAATAGACTGAGGACCATGAGCACAAACGGAAGCAGTCTGCCCCCGGGTCCCAGCGAAGCCGCGCCAAAATTCGCGGCGGTCATCCTGGCCGGAGGAAGTGGAACCCGTTTCTGGCCGCGCAGCCGCCGCGCCCGGGCCAAGCAGGTCCTCGCCCTCGACGGCGAACGCACCATGATTCAGCAGACTCTCGAGCGCCTTCTGCCGGTCGCTTCCGCGGAAAACGTATGGGTCATCACCAACCACTGGCTCCACGATGTCATCAGCGAGCAGCTTCCCGGCGTTCCCGCTGCCCACGTGATCTCCGAGCCCTGCCCGCGCAACACCGCTCCCGCCTGCGCCCTCTCGGCCTTCCTCCTCGAGCGCAATGAGCCCGACACCGTCATCGGCATCTTCCCCTCGGACCACGTCGTCTCGAACATCGAGCGCTTCGCCGAGGTCCTCGCGACCGGCATCCGCATCGCTGCTGCAGGGGAAAACATCGTTGTCCTTGGAGTTCCGCCCACCCGTCCCGAGACCGGCTACGGCTACATCGAGCAGGGCGACTCCATCCCCCTCGACATCCTCGCCCCCGAGGCCTTCGAGCCGCCCGAGACCACCGACACCCTCGATGGCGCGACCGAAAACCGCATCACCGCTCATCGCGTCCGGCGCTTCCGCGAGAAGCCCGACGGCCACACCGCCGAGCGCTTCCTCTCGCTCGGCAACTACGTCTGGAACGGCGGCATCTTCCTCTGGTCCGCCCGCACCCTCGCCAACGCCATCCGCGAGCACATCCCCGACATGGCTCCGCCGCTCGAAGCCATCGCCGCCGCCTACGGCACGCCCGACTTCGAGAAGGTCTTCGCCGAGCAGTACCCGCTCTGCGAAAACATCTCGATCGACTACGCCGTCCTCGAACCCCGTTCCGGCAAGGGCGAACGCCGCTCCGCCATCTTCTCCCTCCCCGCTGACTTCGGCTGGAACGATCTCGGTTCCTGGGCCTCGCTCCACGAGCATCGCGGCTCCGCCGAGACCGACAACGTCGTCGACGGAGCCACCACCGACCTCATCGCCGTTCAGTCCAAGGGAAACTACGTCCACGCCCCCGGCCGCATGGTAGCCCTGCTCGGCGTTGAAGACCTCGTCGTCGTGGAAACCCCCGACGCCCTGCTCATCACAACCCGGGGCCGTTCGCAGGACGTCTCCAAAATCGTCCGCGCCATCCATGAAAGCGGACGCGAAGACCTCATCTAACCGATACCGGAAGGACGACACCTCCAGCGCATGACGACTCCTGTTCCCTCACCAAGCGCCGTCAAGTTCGGAACTGACGGCTGGCGCGGCATCATCGCCGACGACTTCACCTACGCCAACGTCCGCGTAGCCGCCTCCGCGATCGCCCATTACGTCCTCAACGATGAAGACCCCACTCACGGCGTCTGCATCGCCTACGACACACGCTTCGGCTCGAAGTCGTTCGCCAAGGTTGTCGCTGAAGTCCTTGCGAAAGCCGGTATCCCTGTCTCCCTCGCCACGGACATCACCCCAACGCCCGCGCTCTCCTACGCCGTCCGCGAGCGCAAGGCCGCCGGCGGCGTCATGATCACCTCCAGCCACAACCCCGCCGAGTGGAACGGCGTGAAGTACAAGGCCAGCTACGGAGGCTCCGGCCGCCCTGCGATCATCTCCAGGATCGAGAGCTACCTCGACCAGCCTCTGCCCGCCGCGGCGTCGCCCGCCCCCATCACCGAGGTCGACTTCAACCCCGACTACATCGCCGCCATCGAGCGCTTCGTCGATCTCGACGCCATCCGCGCCTCCGGCTACCGCTTCCTCATTGACACCATGTACGGAGCTGGTCGCGGCGTGGTCAAGGGCATCTTCGACCGGGCTGGTATCCCCTGCGTCGCCATCCGCGACGAGATCAATCCCGCCTTCCCCGGCATCAACCCCGAGCCCATCCTTCCCCACATCGAGCTGTCCCGGCAAAAGGTAGTCGCCGAGCACTGCGATGCCGGCCTCATTACCGACGGCGACGCCGACCGCATCGGAGCCGTCGACGAGCATGGCAACGTCGTCGACGCCCACAAGATCTTCTCGATCATCCTCTACTGGCTCCTCACCCGCAAAGACTGGCCCGGCGATGTCACCCGTGCCTTCAACACCACCAAAATGCTCGACCGCATCGCCGCGAAATACGGCCGCACCCTCCACGAGCACGGCATCGGCTTCAAGTACGTCTGCGACCTCATGCTCGAGCGCGAGATCCTCATTGGCGGCGAGGAGTCCGGCGGCGTCGGTATCAGTCGCCACCTCCCCGAGCGCGACGGTCTCCTCAACTCCCTCCTCCTCGCCAACGTCATGGCCGACGAAAAGAAGACCCTCGGCCAGCTCGTGGCCGCTTTGCAGGAGGAGTTCGGCGAGCACCAGTACGGCCGCGTCGACATGCACATCACCGAAGAACTGAAGCAGGGAGCCATCAGCCGCGCCCGAGCAGGCCTCGACACCATCGCCGGCTTCAAGGTTCTCCGCATGGAGACCCTCGATGGCATCAAGTTCTTCCTCGAGAATCCCGACTGCACCGGAAAAAAGAACGCAGCTGAAACATGGCTCCTCCTCCGCGCCTCCGGTACCGAACCTTTACTTCGCGTCTACTGTGAAAGCTGTTCTACTGAGTCTGTGGAGCGCATCCTCGCCGCTGCCCAACAGTTCGTCCTCCAGGGGGCGTAGACAAACAGGAAAGACCACGAAGGGAATTCCAGCATGACGGAAACGCCGCTGAGCACAGCCACGTACGAGACCGCCGACGCCCCGCGCACCGCGCTCAACATCGAAACCCGCGGAATCCTCTTCGACAACGACGGCGTGCTCATCTCGTCCATCAAGTCCGTCGTCCGCTCCTGGCAGAAGTGGGCCGCCATCCACAACATCCCCAACGCCGATACCTACGAAGTCCCCCACGGCGTCCGCGCACGCGACATCATCGCCATCCTACGCCCGGACATGGACGCGGACGAAGGCCTTCGCATCATTGAAGACATCGAAATCGCCGACACCGAAGGCCTCGAAGTCCTCCCCGGGGTTCGCGAACTCCTGGCCAGCCTGCCAACCGACCGCTGGGCCATCGTTACCTCTGGAACTCGCCGCCTTGTCGACGGCCGCCTCGGTGCCGCCCAGCTTCCCATCCCGCCGAACCTGATCACCGCCGACATGGTCGTCCACGGCAAGCCCCACCCCGAGCCCTACATGCGTGGTGCCGAACTCCTCGGCTTCTCGAACGCGGACTGCATCGTCGTCGAAGACGCCCCTCCGGGGGTCGGCGCAGGCATCGCTGCCGGCAGCCGCGTCCTTGCCGTACTCGGAACCCACTCGCCGGAAGAACTAAGCGCCGCCACCTGGATCATCCGCTCCCTCGAAGATCTCAAAGTCACCGAAGTCGAAGGCATGCTGCACCTCCACTTCACCCCTATCGCCTGAGGAGAATCCCCTCTACCCGCCTAAGGTCCTCCTCCGTATCCACCCCAACGGTATCGAACTCCGTCGCCTCGACATACAGGCTGAATCCGTTCTCCAGAAACCGCAGCTGCTCCAGCTTCTCCGCCCGCTCCAGCATGCTCGCCGACAGGGTAGGGAAGCGGTCAATCGCCGCCTTTCGGTACGCATACAGCCCAAGATGCTTCCAATAAACCGGCTCGGAACCATCCCGGTCGAACGGAATCGTCGCCCGCGAAAAATAAAGCGCTCGCCCATCCGAAGCCGTCACCACCTTCACCGCGTTCGGATTGTGCACATTCTCCGGCGCACACCGCACCTTCAGCGTCGACACCTCCACATGCTCCCGCGTAAACGGCGCCAGCAGCCCATCGATATGCTCCGGCCGGAGCATAGGCTCATCGCCCTGGATGTTGACGTAGATCTCCGCCTCGATCCTCTGCGCCACCGCATGCACCCGGTCGCTCCCGCTCGCCAAGTCAACGGAGGTCATCTCGCAAGCCCACCCCTGGTCCCGGCAAAGGCTCTCCACCTCCACCGAATCCGTAGCGACGACCAGCCCATCTAGTTGCTCACAGGCCTTCGCAGCCTCCCAAACCCACGCCAGCATGGGCCGTCCCGCGATCTCCCGCAGCACTTTACGTGGCAGCCGCGTAGAAGCCAGCCTCGCCGGAATCACCCCAAGCGTTCGCAAATCCGTCATTTCCCCCGTTCGGAAGCGGTCTAAACCAACACCGCGCCGCCAAAATCAAGTATCATCGATCTTGGCACAAGGAAGGGCAACGGGAGACGCATGGTCACACGCGACCCCGGCCTACCGGACGGCCTCCCCACACCAGGCGGTGTAGCTCAGATGGTTAGAGCGACGGACTCATAACCCGTAGGTCGGCAGTTCGATTCTGCCCACCGCCACCATAAGAGATTCAGACAAGAGCTTTCGTGTAGTCGACCTGTTTTCGATTGACCCCAGGCCCATCCTCCCGTAAACTTGAAAATTGCAGGGGATGCGGCAAGCCACGTCTCTGGCTGGTGTTCTCCCGCCGCGATCGGCAGGATGAGCCTCCGGTGCCTGCATCCCATTTCCCCCGACAACGTCCGGGTATTAGAGAAGAGAGTTTATGGCAAATCATGTTTCCTCGCTGAAGCGCGCACGTCAGACCATCGTTAAGACCGCCGTTAACCGCTCCAACAAGAGCAAGCTCCGCGGAACCCTGCGCAGCCTCCGCGAAGCCATTGTCACCGGCGACGCCAAGGCCATTGGCGAGCAGTACCGCACCACCGTCTCCATCCTCGACAAGAGCGTGCAGAAGGGTGTTCTCCACAAGAACACTGCCAGTCGCTACAAGAGTCGCCTCAACGCCCGCGTCAAAGCCGCCGTCGTCAAGGCATAAGCGTCTCCGGCACCAGCTGACAGATTCGCGAAAGGCCAGGCCAAGCATAAGGGTCTGGCCTTTCGCACGTCTGATTCCTCTTGTCGGCTTTGCTATCGAGCTCTGACGCGTTTGGCATGCCGGTCAGGGACACTCTGGCTGGTCTTATTTAGCCGGTGCGCTCCACTACTTCGGCGCAGTCTCGTTTGTTCCCGCATCTCCCTCGCCATAAAGCGTAGGCTTCTTCCTCGGTCCATCATCTGGAACATCCCCGTTCACGATCACATTTTCCGCTGGCCTCTGCGGAGCTGCCGGCACATTTGCTGAAGTCGCTGCAGCGACAGCAGGAACAGCCGAAGCCACCGCTGTCACCGGGGCCGTACTCTTCGGGGCAGGCGGAGTTACCGGAGCCAGCCCCGCCGACTCCGTCTTCTGAGTCCGCGTCTGCAGCCGGATCGGCCCGTTCCCCGTCTCCAGCGCGAACTCCCGCGCCGCCTTTACCTCCTGCTTATCTTTTCCGGATAGCCCGGGCATCTTGTAAATCTCGAGCGCGCCCCCGCGAATTACCGCCAGTTCCATCCCATCCGCCGAAAGCGCAAAGTTCTGCCCGCTCTTCTGTGCCGGGGTCGTGGCAATGTGGAACAGCTGCTTCCCGCTGTGCGTCTGCATCACCTGGATATCCTGCCCGGTCATCGAGTCACCCCCAGGATCCTGCCCGATCAGTGAAGGAGGAGATGTCGTAATCCCCCGCCCGATCGCAAATCTTCCTGACTCCGGTGCAAACGAAAACGTTGCCCGCGCGAAGTAGTCGTAGAAGTTCTGTTGCCACATCTGCTGCCCGGTCATGTCGAACCCGCCGATCTCGATCTTGTCCGGCGAGCCATGGCACCCGAACGCCACAAACTCGCTCCGGCTCACAAACGTCGCCCGCGGAAAGCAGCTGGTGTCGAACGGCGAAAGCTCGATCTTCTTGCCCTCGTGCGAGTAGTAGTCGAAGAGCCACCGCGTCCTGCTTTCCTGGCTGATATCGAGATACCCGTCCTTTGTCATCGGGACCTCGACTGGCATCTTCGATCGCACTACGCCCGCGTGCTGAGCCCCTTCGCCCTCGCCTGTCCCAACCAGCCGGTAGAAGTTGATCTCGACCCCTTCCTCTACCTTTTTGTGGACGACCGCGCCATCCTCCTCTTTGATCGCATTCGGATCCCGTGTCTCGACCGTCAGCAAGTCACCCTCCGCCGACACCAGGATGCCCACAACCCTCCGCTCATACCCGAGCAGGTGATGCTCCTGGAACGGTTCTTCGGTTGAAAGGTTCGCCAGTGGCGCGATCACCGCCAGCCTGTCCCTCACACGCAGCAGAAACCTCCCATGCCCCAGGTCCCACAGGTACTGCCCCGCGTCGTGAACCCGCCAGGTCGTCCGCGCCGCCACCTTGCCTGAAGGAACATCCACAAGCACGGCGTCGATCATCCGGTCATCGTCTTCCGGCCTCGTATCCGGAAGCCTCTTCATGAGCCGCCGCACCGCAAACGTCACCAGAACATGATGATCCCCAACAAAATGTGCAGTCGCCACCGTGCTTCCCGGAACCGCAGGCCGCCCACCCTGCGCCTGCATGCCCAGATCCGCGAGCGCGATCACCACCGGATGTTCCGTCGCGGCCCACGCGGACGCCCTCGGAGCGCAGGCAAGCGCCGCAAGGAAAACCAAAGCGGCAGGAGCGAAACGAAGTCGCGAACGGGTCGCCGTACTCAAGAGAGAAAAAAGCAGCATCGGCATAGGACGATTGTGGACTTTACTCTTTCACAGACGAGCCCGCCGCGCCAAGGTTGCGTCCGCCCGGACCATGTCCTCGCGCCGGACGCAGTGTGCGACCATAAACAAATGCCCTCAAACACCCTACCCACCCACAGAGCCCTCGGCTTCGGTGCCTGCACCCTCGCCAGCACGCTCTGGGGCTGCGGCTTCTTCTTCGGCAAGATCGTTCTGGCCGAGATGGGGGTGGGCTCGATGGTCTTCTACCGCTTCGCCTTCGCTTGCCTTGCCCTTCTGCCTGTTCTCTTCACCCACAAGCCCGATTTCAGTCCACGTGAGTGGACCATCCTAGCCTTCTCTGCCTTCCTCGGCGTCCCAGTTCAGTTCCTCCTCCAGTTCGAAGGACTACGCCTCACCACCGTCTCGCATGCCGCCCTGATGGTCGGCCTCATGCCCGTCATCCTCGCCGTCGGAGCCGCTGTCTGGGCGCACGAGCGCATGGATAAGATCGGCTGGTTCGCTCTCTTCGGCTCGTCGCTTGGAGCCTGCCTTATTGCTCTCGGCGGTCGTCACAGTGCCATCCCGGGTGGTCCATCTCTTGCCGGAGACCTCCTCGTCGTCGCCTCCCTCTTCATCGCCCTTTTCTGGATCCTGATGAACAAGCAGCTCATGGAAGGTCACAACCACCTCCTCGTTACCGCTTATGGCATCTTCCTCGGCACCGCGATGCTTGCCATCGTCGTGCCCTTCCGCTATGGCCTGCCGGCAATCCATGGGATCTCCTGGAAGCCCTGGGCCGCCAGCGCCGCCGCCGGTGTCCTGTGCACCGCTGTCACCACGAGCCTGTGGAACTGGGGCATCACCCAAGTCCCTGCGTCTCAGGCAGGTGTCCTGCTGAATATGGAGCCCCTCATGGGCTCCCTCCTCGGCGTCTTCGTCCTCTCCGAGCATCTCGGTCCAAGCGCGTGGCTCGGCGGCGGACTCATCCTCGCCTCCGCCATCACGCTTACGACGCAGTCAAAGACCAGGGTCCGTGAACTCGAACCCGCGATCCTCTAGGTCCAGCTGAGTCAATGCACCCCAGAACGCACCATAAACTGTCGTTATGACGCTATCCGCAACCGTGCGTGAGTTGGCTGCCCGCCTGCAATGGCGCCGCGGAGCCCGTGCTGCGATCGCCGTCGCGGCCGCCATGCTGCTCTGCCTTGCCTTCCACAAGCCCATGGGTTGGGCCGCCCTCGGAGCCTTCGAAGCCATCCTCGTCGATAACGGCGGCCCATACCGCTCCCGCCTCAACACCATGCTTACCCTCCTCACCGCAGGGGCTCTCGCCGGCGTCCTAGGGTCCTTCGTTGGCAGCCTCATGCCGCGCGGCGCATCCCTCCAGCACACCCTGATCGCTGCTCTTGCGACCGCCGCCATCTGCTTCGCCTTCACCTTCGCCCGCGTCCTCACCCAGCCCCTCGCGTCCACCAGCGTCATCATCCTTGTCATCTACTTCGCCGGATTCGGAAGTGGCGACCGCACCGCCGCGCAGGCCTTTTCGAACGCCGCCTACTTCATCGCCGGAGGAATCGGAGCCGCCGCCATCTCGCTCATCCTGTGGCCCCTCGATCCCTTCCGGCCTGCCCGCCGCTCCGTCGCCATCACCTACGATTTCCTCGCTGAGACCACGTCCCGCATCGCCGCTCCGGACGCCCCCCGCTCCCTCGATAGCCTTTCTTCGCACGACTGGAAGCGCCGCATCCGCGTCGTCATGGAAGACGCCCGCATCGCCATCGGCCAGACCGCCGCCCGCGCCCCTGCGCGTACCCACCGCGCCCGCAACCTCACCGTCCTGCTGGAAACCGCCGACATGCTCTTCGCCCACGCCATCCGGCTGAGCGAACTCGCCGACCTCGCCGAATCGAATGCTGATCCCGACTCCCTTGGGCTCCATGAGATCGCCCAGTGGCTGGGCCGTGCGGAACACTCGATCGCCGCGGCCCTCCACGTCCAGCCTCTCGATCTCGGGGCCTCTTTCGCACCGGAGGGATCCCACACCGTCGAGTTCCTGCGGCGTCGGCCCGTCCCCATCGCCTCCGGCAACGACCTCGCCGGACACCTCGCCGCCGAAGAGCGCGACGCTCGCCAGGAACTTGAAATAGCCTTCGAAGCAATCCGCTCCATCTGGAGCGGAACGGATGCCAGATCATCCCGGGGCCTCCGCGCGCCCACCGAGCTCATCGTCCGGCCCGAAACCCGCCGCACCAACCCATTTCCCGGTCTCTTCGATAACCTCCTTGCCGACTGGTCCCTCCGCTCCACCATGATGCGGCACGCCCTCCGCATGGCTGCCGTCGGAGCCGTGGACGTTCTCCTGATGCACGTCCTCCACGTCAACCACGGCTTCTGGCTGGCGATGACCAGCATCATCGTCCTCCAGCCAAACGGCTCCGGAACCATGCGTCGAGGCCTCCAGCGCGTCGCAGGAACCATCGCGGGAGGCATCTTCGCCGCGCTCCTCACCGCCGTCATCCACAACCAGGCCGGCATCATCTTCGTCATTACCGTCGGCGCCGGATTGACCCTCGCCAGCTTCGCCGTCGACTACGGAGTCTACTGCTTCTTCCTTACCCCAACCTTCGTCCTCCTCTCGTTGCCGCAACTCCGCGACTGGCGCTACGCCGGAGTCCGCGTCGTTACCACTCTTGTCGGAGCAGTCATCGCCGTTGTCGCCATGCGCCTGCTGTGGCCCGAGCGCGAAGACCGCGAGCTCACCCGGCTCCTCCAAGCTGGGGCTCACGCCGACGCCGCCTACATCCGCGCCATGCTCCGCTTCTGGAGCGCCGCCGAGTCTGTAGAAACCCCAAGCCCCCGCCGCATAGGCCGCGATTACACCCGCGTCGACATCGAACGCCGCATCCTTGCCCCCGCCCGCCGCGCCTGCGGTTTGGCCTCGAACGCTGCCGAAGAGACCCTGGACCGTCTCCTGCTGGAGCCCTCTTTCAGTCGCAAAACCAGCCCGGGCACCGAGCACGCCCTCGCCTTCACCACCTACCTCCGCCGTCTCACCCAGACCGTCACCGCTCTCGCGGCCCTCGGCCGGCCCGCGCGTCCAGGCCCAGGAAAACCAACTCCCGCCGCTCGCATGGAAGTCCTCGCCAACCGCCTCGAAGTCCTCCCGTCCCGCGCCCCCAGTATGCCGTCCGCTCCCAGTCTCACCCTCATCCGTCCCATGGATGCCCTCGACGTTGCCGAACTCCAGATGCAGCGCATCGAACGCCAGGTCACCGTCCTCGAACGTGCCGCCGAGGCCATGGCCGTAGCCGGAGCCATCGAGCGCCGCGCCAACTAAAACAATCGTTCTCGATCCTCTTCTCTACACCTTCCGTCCTATCTCCGCCACTGTATTTCCGCGTTATCCTATTGGGATGGAACGGCGAAATGTAGGCATTCTCGGCGCCACCGGCATGGTGGGCCAGCGATTCATCCAACTCCTCTCCAATCACCCCTGGTTCGAGATCACGTGGCTTGCGGCAAGTGACCGCTCGGCCGGCAAGACCTACGCCGACGCCTGCCGTTGGAAGCTCGACACGCCCTTGCCGAAGCGCATCGCCGGCATGACCCTCCAGCCCAACGTGCCCGAAGGCGCCGTAGGCGAGCTGCCCAAGATCATCTTTGCCGCCCTCGACGCCGATATCGCCCGCGATCTAGAGCCCAAGTTCGCCTCCGCCGGTTGCGCCGTCATCTCCAACTCCAGCGCCTTCCGCATGGTCTCCGACGTCCCCCTCGTCGTCCCCGAAGTCAACGCCGACCACCTCTCCCTGATCGAAAAACAAACCTGGCGCCGCGAAGCCCAACCCGGCTCCCATCCCGGCGGCTACATCGTCACCAACCCAAACTGCTGCGCCATCGGACTTGTCCTCCCCCTCAAGGCGTTAGAAGAGAAGTTCGGCATCGAGAGTCTCTTCGTTTCCACCATGCAGGCCGTCAGCGGAGCAGGCTATCCCGGCGTCGCCTCGCTCGACATCCTCGGCAACGTCATCCCCTTCATCAAGAACGAAGAGGAAAAGCTCCAGGAAGAGGTCTTCAAGCTCCTCGGAGCCTACAAGGGCGACCACATCGAGATGCTCGAAGCCAGACTCACTGCGCACTGCAACCGCGTGGCGGTCGAAGACGGCCACATGGAGTGCGTCTCCATCAAGCTGCGCAAGCCCGCAACCCACGAAGAGATCCTCGCCGCCTGGGCCGACTTCAACCCCCTCGCTGGCCAGCATCTCCCCTCCGCCCCAGACCAGCCCATCGAGTACGACCACGCCATCGACCGCCCCCAGCCCCGCCTCGACCGCATGCGCGGCAAAGGCATGGCCTCCACCGTCGGCCGTCTCCGCCCCTGCTCTCTGCTCGACTGGAAGTTCGTCGTCCTCTCCCACAACACCATCCGCGGCGCCGCCGGTGCGGCTATCCTCAACGCCGAAGTCCTCGCGCGCCTCGGCAAGTTCGAGTCGAAGAAGAAGCTGGTCACCGCATGAGCACAGTCCGCGAACACCTCGTCGTCATGAAGTTCGGTGGAACCTCGGTCGAAGACGCCGTCGCCATGAACCGCACTGCCGCCATCGTCAAGGGCCGCCGCGACAAGGGCCTCTCCGCGGTCGTCGTCGTCTCCGCCATGGCCCGCGTCACCGACCAGCTCCTTGCCGCCGCCGCCTCCGCCGGCCGTGGCGACAAGGCCGGAGCCCTCGCCCTCGCCGCACGCCTCCGCAACCGCCACGCCGACACCGCCATGGCTCTCCTCGGCGAAGCCGACCTCCCCGTCCTCCATGCCGCCCTCCACAGCGAGTTCGACGCCCTCGACGATCTCCTTCGCGGCATTGCCGCCGTCGGCGAGCTCACCCCCCGCACCAACGACCTCGTCACCAGCTTCGGCGAACGCCTCTCCAGCCGCATGGTCGCGGCCGCCTTCGCCCAGCGCGGCCTCGAAGGCGCCCACGTCGAAGCCCGCCACTGCATCATCACCGACGACCACTACGGCAAGGCCACCCCGCAGGAAGCCGCCATTGAGGCGGCCCTCCACAAGCACGTCCTCCCCCTCATCGAAGCCGGCAAGACCCCCGTCATGGGCGGCTTCATCGGCTCCAACGCCCAGGGCATCACCACCACCTTAGGCCGGGGAGGCTCCGATTACACCGCCGCCCTCGTCGGCGGAGGCCTCCATGCCGGAGCCATCGAAATCTGGACCGACGTCAACGGCATCATGACCACCGACCCCCGCATCTGTCCCGACGCCCTCCGCGTCAAGACCATCAGCTTCGAAGAGGCCGCCGAACTCGCCTACTTCGGCGCCAAGGTCCTCCACCCCGCGACCATCCTCCCCGCCGTCCAGAAGTCCATCCCCGTCTGGGTCCTCAACTCGCGCAACGCCGAAAACGAAGGCACGAAAATCGTCGCCGTAAGCCCCCCTTGCGCCAGCCCCTTCAAGAGCATCGCCGCCAAAAAGCGCCTCACCATCATCGATGTGGTCGCCAGCCGCATGCTCATGTCCCACGGCTACCTCAAGGCCGTCTTCGACGTCTTCGACAAATACCAGTGCGCCATCGACATGGTCTCCACCAGCGAAGTCTCCATCTCGCTCACCGTCGATTCCAACGAAAAACTCCCCGAGATCTGCGCCGAACTAGGCAAGATCGCCGACGTGAAATACGAAGGCAAGAAAGCCCTCATCTGCCTCGTAGGCGAAGACATCCGAGGCCACAACGGCATCGCCGGCCGCGTCTTCTCCGCCGTCTCCCATGTGAACCTGCGCATGATCTCGCAGGGAGCCAGCGAGATCAACATGAGCTTCATGATCGACGAAGAAGACGTCGAAGAAGCCATCCGCTCCCTCCACAAGGCCTTCTTCACCGACCCCGACCCCACCGTCTTCGACCTCACCGCCCGCATTTCCGCCATCGCGACCGCCTAGGCGGGTGCTTCGGTCGGCGGCGGGTTAGTCTACACGATCGATTTCCGATAACACCGTTTTGCGTGCGTTGGCTGAGAATTCAGCGGGTCGGCAAGTTAGAGGCATTACGCAAACGTCTCAGATTCCATTCTTGAAGGTGTGAGCCAGCACAAAAACCCAGACTACAAAGCCGATTCCTAAGGCAAGGACAACAGCTAGAACAATCCACGGCCAGCGCCATGATCTCGGCTTGCGCTCTAACGATCCCTTCATGTTCGAAGCTGTAACGAGGCGGTTGTGTTCCGCCCTCTCAACGAACCACCAGCCATCAAACCGTGCTGCATAGTCCTTGCCGCGTTTGTCCACGATGGAAACATCACAGGTGTAGGCGCTCTGTGGCTCACTCGGGATCGGGCTTGGTTGGCTACTGAGCAGGTCGTAAGTAAGCGTGAGTGTCGCCGTTTGGATGAGGCTTCGATCCGATCCGGCGCTCTCAACCAGCCGGTGGAACATCCCTAAATACCTACTTGGCAAATCGGAGATAGGGTCCTGCAGCAGCCCGGCTGGATTGCCCGTGCCGTGGAGCAGGTCTATCGTCAGCGTGCTGCATTCACTTTCCCGCGCAAATCGGAGGATGTGTCCCATTGAATAATCATCGGCGGTGTAGTTCATCAAGCTGATGAACGAGCTACCAAGGTTGTGTGCAACTCCCTTCAAGACCTTGACTCTGGGCATTGACGCGCTCGCTTTCAAAGAGAATCATTTCCATTCTAGGTGTCGCCCAAACGTCGAATGGAGCCTTTCACGATAAAGCTCCCGCGAAGTCGTTGTCATCGGCATCTTCGTGATTCCGCGTGCCGCAGCGTGACGCGCGCCGGCGAAGTCTAAGGCGATTGACACCCATCCCCAACCTTCTTAAGCTGAAAATCATGACCAATCTCCCGAGCCAGATCAGCAGTCTATCCGTCGCGGAAAAGTTCGACTTGCTCGACGCACTCTGGGAGAACATCGAGGCCCATCCGCCCGACCTGACCGACGAACAATCCTCGGAACTCGATCGGCGCATGGCGAGCTATGCACAGGACTCCTCCGCTGTGATTCCATGGGAGCAAGTCAGAGCGGATCTATTCAAGAAGTGAACCTGCCGGTCGTATGGCTGCCCGAAGCGGTTGCAGAACTGAAAGAAGCCGCGGCCTGGTACAGTAACGTGCGCCCGGAGCTTGGAATCCGGTTCGCTCAGGCGATCGACGCAACCATGGAGAACATCTCCGCCAACCCATTGCTCTTCGCCGTCGCGGACAGGAACCGCAGACGAGCCGGCGTTCGCCGCTTTCCCTATGGCATCTTCTTCATCGACGAGCCGAATCGGATCGTCGTGATCGCCTGCTTTCACGGAAAGCGGAACCCCCGGCACTGGAAGACCCGTCCATCAAACCCATCCTGAGGGTTTCCCCGGTAGTCGCTTCATCGCGGTGGCGCAGCCTCAGTCGTAGAGGTCCGGCGCGGCGAGGGAACACCCCGCAAGCTGAAACTCCCAATCGCAGCCGGGCTCGACCCCGGACGCACCTGCAGCGTCCCCAACACCTCCTTCGCCTCGGGAGTCTGGTCGCGCAGCCGAAACACCAGCATCCCAGGCTGCACCTCTTTGGCCGAAAGCAGGTTGAACCCTCCGCTCTGCTGCCGAAGCTCCATCTGCGCCGCAATCGCGGCTTCAGGCGAAACGTTGGGCAGGACATCCCCCAGCGCCGAAGGACTCGCGTGGTTGAAAGCCGCAAGCCATCCGTAGAGCAGATGGCCCGCCGGGCTGTCAGGGATAAGCCCCACCTGGTCCCCATACCGGGGCAGCCGAACAAGAATGGTAGCGTGAACCGGACTGACGTGATCTCCCCGTCTCCCAGGCACAGGAGCATCGCTCGGATCACCCAGAACGATGGTGTCGACCTGGTTCGGATCATCATCCTTGTCGTCTTTGTCGTCAGCACCCGGAGCCGCTCCAGAGGTGGTGCTGGCGGAACGATCATCACCCGGGCTGCCGGAACTCAGAGCCAGACGTCCGTTGTGACCAAGCGCATACAGCACCGACGACAACGCAATCACGGCACCCACGACAGCCAGCACGATAGCTCCGGGCCGCAGCGGTTGGCGTCCGGTCAGATAGAAGCTCGGACCGGTGCGAACGGGCACTCCGGGATGGAGAGGCGGCTGCATAGGCGGTCAGTCCTTCGTCTTGGGGCGGGATTGGATCAACCCCGCCCTCGTAGTGTAGACGCGCCAGCCAAAGCAAAGCGCAAGCTCACGACGGCAACAACTTCGCTCGAATCCTGCGCGCCTCCAGCGGCTCTCGCCTCCCTCTCCATACGCGCGTCTTGCTCGTCCTGCTTGATGGCACGGCTTCAGCCGTGCCATCAGAAAACATCTGGAAAAGGGGCTTCAGCCCCTGAGGCACCCATCCTCAGCACCATCCGCCACTCCACCAGCCGAAGTAGTCACTACAAACCGAATCATTTGAACCACTTACAAAAATAATCGCAAGAAAAACCAGCATTTCCGCATGTCAAGTCCAAAATCGCGCAAATCACTCAAAATAAGGAAGATAGCCCTGTCACATCAGTTATGGTGAGTCCGGTACACTTGAAACATGAGAAAAAGTATTCATCGCCGGGATCACACTCCAGAATGGGGATCGCCGCAACCCTTTTCTTTTGAGGAATTTACCCGCAACTCCTTTGTTTGGAGGAATTTGCAAAAAAATATCGGCGTAAGCTGCACAAAACAAAGAAAGTCACCCACTACATAGGGGGGGTACCTCCTGAGACAGGTGCGGATCACGAAGCCATGAAGACAAAACACATTCACCTCATCGGCATCTGCGGCACAGCGATGGCCTCTCTCGCAGGCATGCTCCAACAGATCGGCCACAGCGTCACCGGCTCCGACGCCGCCGCTTACCCGCCGATGTCCGACCAACTCGCCGCCCTCCGCATCCCTGTCCACGAGCCCTACGCCGAAATCAACCTCACGCCACGCCCCGATTTGGTAGTCGTCGGAAACGCCATCTCCCGAGGGAACGTCGAACTCGAATACGTCCTCGACCAGCGCATCCCCTTCACCAGCATGGCCGCGCTTCTCCACGACGAGTTCCTCCCCAACCGCGAATCCCTCGTCGTCGCCGGAACCCACGGCAAGACCACCACGACAAGCATGCTCGCCTGGATCTACGAGGTCGCCAGCCACACCCACCCCGAACTCGCTCCAAGCTTCCTCATCGGAGGCCTCGCCGAGAACTTCGGACGTTCCTTCCTGGTCCGCGGCACCAGGCCCTTCCTCCTTGAAGGTGACGAGTACGACACCGCCTTCTTCGACAAGGGGCCTAAGTTCCTCCACTACTTTCCCGACGCCGCCATCCTCACCCACGTCGAGTTCGATCACGCCGACATCTACCCCGATCTACCAGCCGTCAAGACCGCCTTCAAACGCCTCGTCAACCTCATTCCCCGCCGAGGTCGTGTCGTCGCGTTCGACGCCAGCCTGAACGTCACCGAGTGCATCGACCGAGCCTTCTGCGCCGTCGAGCGCTACGGCCTCCTGCCCAGCTCTTACTGGCACATCGCCAACCTCACTCACGAGGGCACAACCTCGACCTGGGACCTCCGCCGCAAAGGCGAGCCCTTCGCCACGCTCACCCTCCCAATGGCCGGTGAGCACAATGCCTTCAACGCCACGGCCGCAGCCGCGCTGGCCGCTGGCCAAGGCGTTCCAACGGAGGCCATCGTCGAAGCCCTCGCCACCTTCCGCAGCGTCAAGCGGCGCCTCGAGGTCCGCGCAGAGGTCCACGGCATCACCATCATCGACGACTTCGCGCACCACCCCACCGCCATCCGGGAGACCCTCCGCGCCCTGCGCACCAGCTATCGCGGACGCCGTCTCGTCGCCATCCTCGAGCCCCGCTCGAACACGCTCCGCCGCAACGTCTTCGAGCAGGACCTGGTCGACTCCCTCGCCCTAGCCGACCAGGTCGTCCTCGCGGGCGTCTTCAAGAGCGAATCCATCCCCGTCACCGAGCGTCTCCACCCTGAAAATGTCGCTGCCAGCCTCCGCGCCCGCAACATTCCCGCCACCGTCTACCCGGACGCCGATGCCATCGTCGAAGCGCTTACCCCTCAACTGAAATCCGGAGATGTCATCGCGATTCTCTCCAACGGCGGTTTTGGCAACATCTACGAAAAACTTCCCAATGCCATCGCCGAAGCACCGGCTGATATCCTCAACTAATTCAATGTTCGCTTCGTTCAAGTTTCTTTTCGTCCTCACCGCGCTCGGGCCGCTCGCCGGAATCATCGGCATCCCACACGCCCGGCTCATCAAGGACATCTCGCCTCTATACCGAGTGGCCATGCGCATCATTCGTCTAGCTCTCAGGGCGGCTGGCATAAAAGTCGACTCGATCGGCCTCGAAAACGTGCCCAAAGCCGAGAGCGTGATCTTCATGTCCAACCACGTCTCGAACCTCGACCCACCAGTTCTTCTCCCATCGCTCCCAGGCCGATCCTCAGTCCTCCTCAAGAAAGAGTTGATGAAGATCCCGATTCTTGGAACGGCGATGCGCATGGCCCAGTTCGTACCCGTCGAGCGCGGAAGCCGCCGCGAATCTGCCGCAGCCAGCGTCGCAGCTGCTGCCGCGGCACTCCGCTCTGGCCTGAATATCCTCGTCTACCCCGAAGGGACGCGCTCCACCGACGGTCGTCTCTCGACTTTCAAAAAGGGTCCATTCTTCCTCGCGCAGCAGACGCTCGCACCGATCGTCCCGATCGCCATCTCCGGCACGGAACACATGCTCCGCAAGGGAAGCGCAGCCATCGTCCCAGGAACCGCCCGTATCCAGTTCCTGCCCGCGATCTATCCTTCCGCCTTCGCCACCCGCGACGAACTGATGCGCGCCGTTCACGCCTCTATCGCCGCCGCACTTCCAGCCGCAATGAAGCCGATCGCGCTCAACGTCTAGCTACTTCACGATCGCGTTGTAACCATCGCCAAGCAGCTTCTGCCGCATTGCCTCGGCATCCTTCTTCGAGGCGTAAGGACCAAGCTGCACATGCAGCAGCTTGTCCTGCGGTTCCTGCCGGACACTCACGCTGTAACCCTTGCGCCGGAGCGCTGAGAGCAGTACATCAGCGTCCTCCTGGTGTGACACAGCCGCAACCTGCACAACCGCCGTCCCACCAGCGACCGGAGCAACGACAGCAGGGGCCTGACGAACGATTGGAGCAGTCTTCGGCGCAGGCGCAGGCTCATCTCCCACAACGGACGCATCCGGGTCAAACGCCTTCTTCTCTACCGCAACCACTTCGGTCCTCGTTGCGGGAGCCGTAACTGCCTTAGAAGCCTCATCCCCATCGGAGGAAGACGTTGCACTCGCCTTCACAGGACTTCCAGGCGAAGGTTTGAAGCTCTTGAACAGGCCACCGCTGGCTGGCGCGTCAGTAGTCGCAGCAACAACCGGTGCACCGGTTGGTTGAGCCGATTTGCGCCCAAGCGAATAACCAAAGCCAAAGAAGGCCGAACACACCAAGGCCAGCGCAAAGAAGATTCCAAGCAGTGTTGACGTGCCAAGAGAAATCTCCCGGTCTCGTCCGGAGTCGTGCATGTCTGTCATATCCTCAAGATCACTCTCACTGCGCAGAAGGCTCATCGCTCAAGTCCTCCATCTCGCGGGTTGCCGCGGCGTCCGAGCCAGTAAACCGTGCGCCGGGAACTACAGGAGCAGTCTCTGGAGTCGTCTTCACCGGGCCTGCGACTCCGCTCGCCGTCCCAGCAAACGTCCTGTTCAGCAGATTCATCAGTTCCATTGGCAACGGAAACACGATCGTCGTGTTCTTCTCAACGCCGATCTCCGTCAGCGTTTGAAGATATCGAAGCTGTAGAGTCATAGGCTGCGTCGCCATAAGGGCGGCCGCTTCCACGAGTTTGCCCGCAGCGTTGTACTCGCCTTCCGCATGGATAATCTTCGATCGGCGTTCCCGCTCGGCTTCAGCCTGCTTTGCCATCGCGCGGAGCATCGATTCCGGCATATCAACCTGCTTGACCTCGACCGAGACCACTTTTACGCCGAACGGTGCTGTGTGCCCATCAATAATGGTCTGGATCCTCTGGTTCAACTGCTCGCGGTGAGCCAAGAGCTCGTCCAGATCCACCTCGCCAAGCACAGAGCGCAAGGTGGTCTGCGCGAACTGCGAGGTCTGATAGACGTAGTTCGAGACCTCGATGACGGCGCGGACCGGATCAATGACCCTCAGCGTGATGACCGCGTTCACTTTTAGCGTGACGTTATCGCGCGTAATGACATCCTGCGATGGAACCTCCATCGCTTCCTGCCGCAAGCTCACTCGAACGATCTGATCGATGGGCCGAAACACAAGCACGACACCTGGTCCTGTCGCATCCGAGCGCACACGTCCGAGACGAAAGACGACACCGCGCTCATACTCCTTCAGGATCTTGATGGAGTTGATGACATAGAGGACAACAATGGCGACAACGATCAGCAATGGAAAGGGCAACATGGCAACCAGCTCTCAGGAACCCGCCGAACACGCAGAGGGGCCGATGCGATTGTATGCCAGCGAGGATGGGAGGGTTTCAGTAATCCGCAGGCAGGAACCCAGACCGTTAGAACTTCAGAAATATTCCAAATGCTGGCTCTGACGTGATGGTCCGCTTCTTGATCGTCAGGTAGTTCTGCCCGTAGTCCGGAGCGAGAGAGATAAGCTGCCGAAACTGTCCGCGGAAGCCGAAGTGTGGACCGAAGTAGAGGTCATCTACGCCGACGCCGTAGTAGTACGCCGCGCGCGCCTGCTCCTGAAGCCCCTGGCCACCGCCCGGAGTCGGCTTATTGGCGATCGAGCCCGCACCGATTGCCGCGAATGGCTGAAGCCCGAAGACGGAGAAGCCGGGATGAGCAACATATCCCACGGTGTACTCGTTTGCGTTCGACTGCACACCGCCGATGGACGAGAAGTTCTGCGTGAAACGGGCGTAACCGTAGTTGAATTCAAAGCCTACGTAGGGTCTCGCGGTGTAACGTATCGTGACGATTGCGCCGAGTGTGTTTCCCGGATCGTTGACTAGAGGCTGACCAAGGTAGTTGTTTCCGCTCGTCTTGGTATTGAAGTAGCCCGCGCCACTCACGGCCAGGTCCAGCCGGCTCAACTGGCGATCGAACGCCGTGACCACCTGCGCCTGCGCATCCGCCCGGGTCTGTCCAACAATGCACAGAGCTCCGAGAGCCAGGCCGCACATCATGGTTTGAAAAGAGATATGCCGGACGATTCGGTGGAGGCGAGAGGGCTGGGTAGTGGACAGATGGGAGGACCGGTGAGACGCCCGGTCAAGAGAAATCAACATCAGGAAAGGCTCCTTACGCACACTCGTGCACTTTCAGTCTACCCGGTTCGAAGCTCCACGCGCCGTGTTGCAAAAGCTTCTGCCGAGGCAACGTCCGTTGTTTCTTGGACGTTCGAGAAACAACGGATGTTGCGAACCGGTCAAGAAATCCAGGGCTGACGGCCAGCTAGACCATGTGAAGATCTCTTGCGGTCGACACTCCGTGTAACTGCGCGATCTCCGCGATCAGATCCTCCAGTCTCTGCCGAACCGGAGCTGAGACGGAGACCAAAGGAAGCCGCAAGGCATCGTGGGCGCGTCCCATGATGTTCAACAGAGCCTTCGCCGGGGCAGGACTCGGTTCAAGGAAGAGAGACTGCATCAGCTTGTAGAACTCGCGATTGATGCTGCGCGCCCTAGCCCAATCGCCATCGATGGCGGCCTGTGTCAACCGAGCGGTCTCGGCTGGGATGACATTTGAGGCGACCGAGATCAGGCCCACGGCCCCGAGTGCCAGGATGGGAAGCGCAAGCACATCGTCTCCGGCAAAGACCTTGAACTCCGGGGACAGCGTTGTGAGAAGCTCCGTGATCTGGACTAGGTTGCCGCTCGACTCCTTGATTCCAATGACATTTGTGATCTCCGCCAGCCTCCGCACTGTTGCGGGCTCCAGATTGGCTCCCGTGCGCGAGGGAATGTTGTAGAGCAGGATCGGCAGATCAACTGCGTTCGCGATCGCCTTGAAGTGCTGGTACTGCCCTTCCTGGTTCGGGCGGTTGTAATACGGGTTTGCCGTGAGCAGGCCGCTCAGGCCGGGGACTCTCGCCAAACTTTGAACCCGAGCCACAGCTTCAGCGGTGGAGTTGTGAGTGCATCCTGCGAATACCGGGACTCGGCCCGCGGCAGTGGCGCACACAAGTTCGATGACGCGCTCGGTTTCAGAGGAGGTGAGCGTTGCGGCTTCGCCAGTCGTCCCACAGGGGATCAGGAAGTGAACGCCCGATTCGATCTGCCAGTCAACGAGTGCGACGAGCGCGGACTCGTCGATGCTGCCGTCAGCTTGAAATGGGGTAATGAGCGCGGTACCGCAGCCTTGGAGGTTCATCGCTGCTTAGTTTAGCGCGACGAGCGCGCATCGCAGGTAAGGTTCTTTGGAGTCAGGTCTAATGCGACTAAACCCACTCTCCGCTGCGCATCAGCGGTTCGGCCGTTCCGTCGGCGCCGACACCATCGACGTCGATCTCTGCGGATCCAATCATCCAGTCCACGTGGATGAGACTGTGATTCGCTCCCTTGGCGGCAAGCGTCGTCTCGTCCATCTTCTCGCCGTCGATCAGGCAGGTCGCGTAGGCCTGTCCGAGTGCGATGTGGCTCGCAGCGTTCTCGTCGAAGAGGGTGTTCCAGAAGAGGATTCCGGTTTGCGCTATGGGCGAGGAGTGGGGGACGAGAGCAACTTCACCCAGGCGGCGTGCCCCATCATCGGTAGCGATCAGGCGTTTGAGGGCATCCTCTCCAGCGCTTGCACTTGCTTGGACGATCTTCCCTTTTTCGAAGCGAACCGCGATGTCTTTGATCAGGGTGCCCTGGTGCGAGAGAGGTTTCGAGGCGCGTGCGAAGCCATCGACACGGTCCTTGTGGGGCGTCGTGAAGCATTCTTCAGTCGGGATGTTCGGGTTGCAGAAGATTCCGTTTCCGGATGGCCCTCCTCCGCCAGCCCAGAGGTGGTCGTCGGCGAGACCTACGTGGAGATCGGTTCCTGAGCCCTTGAAGTGCAGGCTGTGGTAGTGCTTCTGGTTTAGCTTGTCGACGCGGGATTTAAGGAACGTGGTGTGCTCCTGCCAGTCGGCGCAGGGATCCGCGCCGGTGATGCGCGAGGCCTTGAAGATCGCGTCCCAGAGCTTTTCGACGGCGATTTCTACCGGAGCGTCAGGGAAGGCGAGTTTAGCCCATTCGGGTGTCGCGTAGGCGACGATCGACCAGTTGATATCGTGGCGGGTGATCATCTCCATTGCGGGTTTGCTGGCCTTTGAGGCGGCGACGTTGGCGCGGGCGATCTTCCCTGGATCCTGACCCGAGAGGAGAGCGGGATTCGCTCCGGAGATTGCGAGCCGAGCGGCCCCGGAGCGGAAGGCATTCGCGATTCCTTCCTGCAGCCACGTCGGAGCGTAGTCAAAGCTCTTATCCTGCGCGAACTGGTAACGGGCGAGAACGGCTGGATCGTCGGCGTAAAAGCTCGTGACGAGGAGCGCTCCAGCTTTGTAGGCATGGTCCGTGATGCGGCGAACCAAAGGAAGCGCTTCGATCGGAGCGGAGATCAAGAGCTCTTGACCTTCGGCCAGGTTGAGACCCACACGGACGGCGACTTCGGCAAATCGATCGAGCTTCTGCTCGAAGGTGAGGCTCTCAAATGACGGTAATGTGGCGGTGGCGGAGGCCTGCTCGAGAATAGCCGGGAGACTCATGGCCTAAGGTTAGGGGTTTTGCATGGTGGTTGCAAGGCGATGAGAGCGAAAACGGTCGGACCTTACCCCCCGGGCTGCATTTCGGAGAAAGTCCAGCGTTCTGCTTTGGATCTAAAGCTTCGTAAAGACCTCGCGGAAGTCATAGCAGCCTTTGCGGGTAGCCAGCCATTCAGCAGCTCGGACTGCGCCTTCGGCGAAGCCTCGGCGGGAAAAAGCTTCGTGGGTTAGGGTGAGGCGGTCGGCGCCGGAGGTTGCGGTAAGGACATGGAGACCAGGCGCGTCGCCGTCGCGGATGGCCTCGATTGGGATGTGCTCCTTGGCGATGCCTGTCTTTCCGGCGGACGAAGATCCCTGGACCACGGCGTCTACGAGGGTCAGGGCGGTTCCGGAGGGTTTATCCATCTTGGTGATGTGGTGAGTCTCGCTCATGGCAAAGTCGTAGCCTGCGCCCGAGAGCGCGGCTCCCATCTGCTCGGCGAGTTGATGCATGACCTGTACGCCGATAGAGAAGTTAGAACCGTAGAGAAGACCTGCATCCTTGCGCTCGGCGAGATCGCGCATGTCCTTGAGCTTGCTGTACCAGCCTGTGGTTCCGACGACCATGCGGGCGCCGGAGAAGAGGCAGGCGCGCATGTTGGGGATAACCGCTTCAGGTGTGGTGAAGTCGATGACGGCGTCGAAGCCTGCCAGGAATGCGGGAGTGAGAGCCGCGGCATTCTGGTTTTCCCTGGCGTCGAGGACGTTTACGCCATGTCCACGTTCGCTTGCCACTTCGGCGACGAGCTTGCCGGTCTTGCCATGTCCCAGGACGAGAATGCGCATGTGATCTGTTTCTTTCCGGTTGCAGAGACGGTGGGAGATCGTTCAGAGGGTGCGGCGGCGATCCTTTGCCGAAAAGGAGAGGATATCGCATCGAGGAAGGCTTCGTCTCGTTCTGGCCCGCTCCCCCCTTCCTCCTTTGTAGCGCGCCCGATTCCTTTTATTTTGTTTTATTTGCGTTGATCGCAGGACGCAAATTCCTTCAGGCAAGAGGGTTGCAGTCAAATCACTCATAGCAAAAGGGTTATGCGCGCATCGAGGTCGCACTTTGTTCTTTGATCCCTGCTGGTACTTGAGAAAATGTGCCGGAAGCACTATGCCGTCGATATCTTGTTTGCGTTGATGGGCTTACGCCGAGGACGTAGCATGTGATTTTTTTTGGTTTCGATCTGTTTTCTGAAAAGAATTTCCTGGAGCGTCAGGAAGTCAGGGCTGAACGGCGGATTCGAGATAGGTGAGGCGGGGGTTGTCGGGGTCGCTGGTGTCGAGCTGGGCCTGGATGCCGAGGGGGAGGGTGATGTTGGGGGCGTCGACGTGGCCGCTGCGGAGGCCGATGGCGATGGGGCCCTGGAAATCGCGGAGGTTGTTGAGGAGGACCGCTTCGAGGAAGGCGAGGTCTTCTGGATTCCCGGGGGCGATGTTCTGGCTCATGTCGCCGAAGACGATGGCCTGGGCGGTGGCGAGGTGGCCAGCGAAGCGGAGGTGGAGGAGGTAGCGGTCCCACTGGTAGGGCTTGGTACCGATGTCTTCGAGGAAGAGGATGGTGGGGAAGTTGGGGAGGTCGGGGGCGTAGACGTTGGGGGCGTAGGGGGTACCCATGCTCTCGGTGTAGATGCTGAGGCAGCCTCCGACGATTTGGCCGGTGGCGGTGCCGGGGCGCAGGGTGCGGAGGCCGTCGGTGGCGGTGAGGGACCAGGGATCGGAGCCGGTGAGGGCGTGGGTCCAGCTTGCCTGGTCGTAGCCGTTTCGGCGGGCGAAGTCAGCGGCGACCATGGGGGCGTAGAAGGTGACGAGGCCCAGGCTCTTGAGTAAGTAGGTGTGGAGGCTGGTGTGGTCGGAGTAGCCGAGGAAGGGCTTGGGATTGGCGCGGATCATCTCGAGGTCGAGGTGGGGAAGAAGCTCAGCAGAGCCCCAGCCTCCCCTTGTGCAGATAATTGCGTCGATTTCAGGGTCGGCGAAGGCGGCGTGGAGGTCGGCCAAGCGCTCGGCGCGGTCTCCGGCGAAGTAGAGGGGGCCCTTGTTGAGGGCGTTGGGGTAGAGTCTGGTTTTGTAGCCGAGGGCTTCGAGGGCTTGGATGCCCTGCTGGACGCGGTCGGGTTTCGGGGTGCTGGCGGGGGAGACGATGGCGAGGGTGGCGCCAGGGGCCAGGGGCGTGGGCTTGAGGAGGGTGCGCATGATTTTTGTTGGTCATGCCATGGTACGAGATATTGGAGTGGTGCCGAAAACGCGACTTTCTGGGAGCAGTTTAGCGAACGAGATGGAAAGTCCTGCTCCACCGGGTTTTGTCTACTAGGTGCACAGCAGTGGTGAAGAATGCGCCGACGCGTGCCCCTAAGCTCTCCTGTTGTGCGTCCATCTGGGGCGCGGTCGTTTCAAACGACCAATAGTTAAACATTGGCCGCCCTAAAATGTTTTCGCGCGGCACGAAACCCCAAAAGCGTCCGTCCGCAGAGTGCTCACGGTTATCACCCATGGCAAAGAAGCTCCCGTGTGGCACGATCAGATCGCCATTTTCGACATGCGAAGGTAAAGCCTGAGACCAGACCTCAAACGAGCCAAGTGGCGTGCCATCTGCCGGGAAATCGTCGCGCGCGGGGCTGTAAGCATCCTCTGGATCGGATGACGACTCAGGCATGGCTGCATATCGTTCATTCTGAGCAACGCCGTTGAGGTAGACAACGCCGTGGACGAGGTGAATGCGGTCGCCAGGGACTCCGATAAGGCGCTTCACCAGGATGAGGTCAGGAGTCTCAGGATTTGGCTTATAAAAGACGATGACATCGCCGCGCTGGGGCTCGCGATAGCGGACCAACGGAGCCCACCTGGCAGATGGCGCGAAGGTGATGCGATCCACCAGAACGTGATCGCCGATCAAGAGAGTTTTCTCCATCGAGCCGGAGGGAATCACAAAGTTCTGGAAGATAAAGGTCATAACAAACAGACCCACAGCAAGTACGGCGCAGATGGAGGATAGAGACTCTAGTGGCGTTTCGGTTGCCGGTTTCAGCACTCTTGGGCCGTTAGCTGCACTGTCCGTTGCTACTTGATCGATTTCGGGCGAGCCTGCCTGCTGATGTTCGCTCACGCAACTCCTTGAAGGACGGATTTCAGTTTCTCATGTCCTTTCCTCTAAACGGCGTTGTAGGAAGCTAGGCCAAAACGGTCTCGCTTTGCTCGATACCCCACCCTATCAACGATGAAGCTGTCGGAAAGGATGGGGCACCTGGTTCCATGCGATCGCGGAGAGAGAATTCCTTCGGGAATGACAACCAGAGAAACAAAGGCGATGGATTTGAGGGGCAGTTCACGTCGGCGGTCCGAGGCGTTGCGATTCGTGCTGACGGTACGGTGTCAGCAGGGTCCTTCTATCGTGGGTCTGTGGCAGACGCGACGGGAGGAACATGATGACGAAGGAAGAGGTTGGGAAGCTTTATGGGCGGTATGTCAAGGCTTGGAAGGCTATTTCGGTTGAGAAGCGGATGAAGATTCTGGAAGACGTTTTCGCTGCGGATGTTCAGTACCTCGTTCCGGAGTTTCAGGGTGGGCGTGAGGCGGCTCTGGAGGATATGGCTGGCTTCCAGGAGAAGTTTCCTGGAGCGCATTTTGAGGTGACGGAGATTTCCGCGCACCATGATGTTGCGTTGATGACGTGGGTTCTGGTGCAGTTGGATGGGACGCATGCCATGACGGGGCATGATTCTCTCCGGATTTCTTCGGAGGGGAAGATTGTGAATTTGATTACGTTTGGGCCTTCGGTGGCTATGGCGGACTGACGCCAGGGCAGACGCAGATTCCCTTCGGAAAGGGCAACCAGAAAGGGAACAGAAGCTACAACGGTAAGAGCTTGCGGTTGGGCGGTTTGCGCTCCCGCCTGAGCCGATGATGGAGCCTTCGGCTAAGGTGGGCACCTGGCCTGTTTTGGCTGAGATGGATGGTTAGGACACGCCGAGAGCTTCGCCTCGGCAGATGATTTCGGCGGGGCCGGTTAGGTGCATCTCGGCTTCCTGGGTGGGCCAGGTTACGGTTTGAGGACCACCCTCGGCTATGGCGTTCAGGGTGCGGTTTGTGTTTCGGAGAGTCATCGCGGCGGCGGTGCTGGCGCAGGTTCCGGTGCCGGAGGAGGTAGTGGGGCCGCAGCCGCGTTCGTAAATGCGGAAGGCAATTTCTTCGGGGCTTCGGACGCTTACGAACTCTACGTTGGTGCCGTGGGGGAAGAGGGGGCTGGTGGCGATGAGGGCGCCTAGCTGCTGCCAAGGGAGGTTGTGGGCGCTGAAGTCGGGGGTGTCGGTGAAGAGGACGAAGTGGGGGTTGCCGACGTTGACCATGGCCCCGGGGATGGGGCCTATGTTGGGGATGTCGATGGTGCGGGGCATGACGCGGGGGAGGCCCATGCCGGTGCGGATGAGGAAGTGAGGGTCGCGGGACTCGACGATCTCGCAGGCGCGGGGGCCACCGTGGGTTTCCAGCGTGACGCGCTGAAGGCCTTCGGTGGCGGCTAGCCAGGCGGCGACGCAGCGGGTGCCGTTGCCGGAGAGTTCGGCTTCGGAGCCGTCGGAGTTGAAGAGGCGGATGAAGAAGGCGCCGTTGGGGCGGCGGTCGAGGAACTCGATGCCGTCGGCTCCGATGGATTGGGTGCGGTGGCAGAGACAGCGGGCGAGGGCGGCGTGATTCTTGTGGGCGACTGACTCTTCGAGGATGAGGAAGTCGTTGCCATTGGCGTGGGCCTTGACGAAGGGGAGGAAGGCGAGGGTCTTTGGGGCGGGGGATTCTTCGAGCGGTGGGAGATCGTTCGTTTGCATGGTGTGGATCTAGTTTACGGCGAGCGGTTTGGCTATTCGTCGTCGGTGTCGCGGAAGGTAATCACCTTGGCGGTGGCTTCGCTGGCGCGTAGTTCGATGAGGAGGCTGGCGTGGGTGTGCTGGGTGGCGACGACCTGGAAGGTCATGCGTTCGAGGGTGCCGATGACGTCGCGCTCGAGGATGTTGAGGTGGATGTTGGCGCGGTCGAGAACGGCGAGGAGTGCGAGGTAAAGCTCGTTCTGGTCCTGGCCGCGTACCTCGTAGAGGAGAGGGTAGCGCTTCCAGCCGAGTTTGGACTCGAAGAGGCGGACGAGGGTGAGGGAGATGAGAACGATGATGGTGGCGAGGAGGGCGAGGAGGTAAAGTCCGGCTCCGCAGGCCATGCCGATGCTGGCAACGACGAAGACTGTGGCGGCGCTGGTGAGACCGAGGACGCGGCTGCGAGTGTGGAGGATGAGGCCGGCGCCGAGGAAGCCGATGCCCTGGACGATGTTGGCGGCGACGCGGCCCTTGTCGGGATTGCCTTCTCCGGCGAGGACGGCGGAGAGGAGGGTGAAGAAGGCGCAGCCGAGGCAGAGGAGCATGTTGGTGCGGATTCCGGAGGCCTTGTGGCGCCATTCGCGCTCTAGGCCGACGATACCGCCGAGGAGGCATGCCATTAGGAGACGCTTGATTGTTCCGATGGAAAGGAATATCTGGTCGAGTTCGCTGAAGTGGAAGTAGGAGTGGATGGGCATGGATTTTTCAGCGATGGTAGCAGGTGGCTAGTGCTGGGGCTCGTAGTTGTTCTTCGGTGGGGGCGGTTTGTAGGCTTCGGACTTGTAGACGCGGGCACAGGACTGGCCGGTGGTGCAGAGGACTACCAGCTCGGTGAGGTTTTCGGGGTGCTCGGCTACGGCTTTGGAGACGGAGTCGTCTCCGATGGAGATGACGTAGGCGGCTTTTTCGGCGGGGGCGGCGAGGGCGGCCTGGAAGCTGTCGTAGTCGTTCTCGTTGATGGTCTGCTTGAGGGGGATTCCGGCCTGCTGGAGAGCGCCTACGTGGTCGGAGTTGACCATGAGGATCGGGACGCCCTTGGGGAAGGCTTCGAGCTGCTCGGCGATAGATTTTTCGAATGGGATGCGTGTGAGGGAGTTGTGCTGGGCTTCGCGGAGGACGAGAGGGATGGCGTAGATCATGCCCACGGTGTTGACGCAGATGAGGAGGAGGGTGATGGGCTGGATGAGGCGGGCCTGGATGGGTTTCGAGGCTGCCACGCGGGTTTCGATGGCGGAGAAGGCGAAGGCGGCGAAGAGGGCTAGGGCGGGGAGAAGCTCCATGCCATAGCGGGAGTTGTAGAAGGCGTGAGGCCAGAGGTTGGGGATGAAGATGGGGACCGAGCCCCAGGAGATGGAATAGACGTAAAACGGGACGGGGAGCCACAGGAGGAGGGTGACGAGGGCTTCGCGGCCGTAGGGAATGCTGGCGACGGCGTCGCGGGTGTACAGGACGGACTCGTGGGCATGGGCGGCGACCTGCTTCCAGAAGAGCCAGAGGCCGGTGAGGGCGGACGCCATGGTGAGGAAGCCGAGCTCCCAGAAGGTGGAGTCGACCTGGGCGGTGCGGGTGTAGAAGAGGATGGCCCAGAAGGGATTGTGCCAGCCGCGATGGTGCTGAGAGCCGGGGGGCTTGGTGCGCTGGTCGATGGCGTAGGCGGAGTAGGGGCCGCGCATGAAGTCGAGGTAGTCGTGGAAGTAATGCTGATTGAAGGCTAGCCAGCTTATGGGGCCAAAGACGGTGATGACGGTAAAGATGGTGAAGGACGGAATGAGCTTGCGGAAGAGGTCGCGGTTGCCGAGGAGGCTCCAGGTAAGGATGAGCCAGATGGCCGCGCCGAGGATCCAACCGTCGTAGCGGGTGTAGACGGCGGCGAGGATGAGGAAGCCGATGAGGATGAGCTTCGAAGGGATTTTGGGGAGATCGCTGGTGCGGATGGCGGCGACGCACTCGAGGGTAAGGAGGGTGAGCCAGATGAGCAGGGCGAGAAACAGCGGCTCGGTCATCGCGGTGGTGGCGAGGTAGAGGAGGTTGGGATTGAGGGCGAAGAAGGCGGTTGCAGCGAAGGCCCAGCGGGGGACGAGGATGCGTCGGGCGAGGCGGTACATGCCGGCGACGGCGAGGATGTAGAAGATCATCGACGGCCAGGCACCCGCGAGGCCGTTCTGCCACCAGGTGATGTTCTGGATGAACGGCAGCATGACGAGGTGGGGCAGGGGAAGCCAGACGCCGCCGAGCTGGATGAGGGATGGGTTGCGGTTGTCGAGGATGCGGCGGGCGATACCGAGGTGGGCGACGGCGTCTCCGTAGAGGAGGAGGTATCCGTGGCTGTAGCAGAGGATGAGGGCGACGAAGGAGAGGATGACCGAGGCCAGGGCGGCGGGCATGGTCTCTTCGCGGGTGGCGGGGCGGATGAGGTCGGGGAAGGGGTCTGGCTTGTAGCGGCGGGATGGGCGCGAGGGGCGGGCGAGGATTTCGGCGGCGGTCTTCGAGGCGGTGGGTTTGGGGCGGGGCATTCTGGGTTGATTTTACGCGCCGCCGTGGCAGCCCACCTTAGGCACAATGGTGCCGTGCCGAAGGTGGGGCACCTACTTGTTATCCCTCTGCTGCTTGATTTACGAGAGGTGGGAGATTTCGCGGAAGGTTTCGAAGCGGGCGTCGATCTCTTCGCGGGTGAGGGTCTGGAGGCGCTCGGTGCCGAACTTTTCGCACGCGAAGCTTCCCATGACACCGCCGTAGAAGGTTGCGGTGCGGAAGACCTCGGGAGAGAAGACGGGCTGGGAGGCGAGATAGCCGTAGAAGCCTCCGGCGAAGGAGTCACCGGCGCCTGTGGGGTCGACGACCTCGGCGAGAGGCAGGGCGGGGGCGCGGAAGGGGCGGGGGGTGATGCCGGCAAGGCCTTCGACGGGCGGGAAGGCGCGGTTGGAGAAGAAGCTGGTGGCACCGTACTCGCCGTGCTTGATGACGAGGGATTTGGGGCCGAGCGCGAGGACGCCTTCGGCGGCTTTGACGATATTGGATTGGTTCGAGAGCATGCGGGCTTCGCCGTCGTTGATGAGGAGGACGTCGAGCTCCTTGAGGACCGCCTTGAGGTTGTCGGTGTGGTCGGCGATCCAGTAGTTCATGGTGTCGCCGCAGACCATCTTGACGTTCGGCATCTTCTTGCGGACTTCGAGCTGGAGGACGGGGTCGATGTTGGCGAGGAAGAGGAAGTCGGAGTCCTGGTAGGCGGCGGGAATCTTCGGGGAGAAGGTGGCGAAGACGTTGAGGTCGGTGCCGAGGGTCTTGGCTTCGTTCATGGAGCCCGAGTAGGAGCCGGTCCAGTGGAAGGTGAGGCCGGGGGCGTGCTCGATGCCCTGGGTATCGACGCCGCGGTTGGTGAGGATGGACTCGTGCTCTTTCGTAAAGTCCTCGCCTACTACTCCGATGACGCGGACGCCGGTGAAGAAGCTGGCCGCGAGGGAGAAGTAGGTGGCGGCTCCGCCGACGATCTTTTCGCGCTTGCCGGAGGGGGTGGTGAGGGTGTCGAAGGCTACGGAGCCTACTACGAGGATGGACATTGAGGTTCCTTTTCTAAAAGCAAAAGTGCGGTGCGGGCGTTTTACGTTCCCATCCTCACCGACGATGAAGCTGTCGGTGAGGATGGAGCACCCGGGGCCTTTTGGGCGGGTTACGACTAGAGGTATTTGCCGAAGAGGACTTTTAGCTTTTGCCTGGTGGCTTCGGGGATGAGGGCGCGGTCGGTCATGATGGCGTATTTCGCGGCGGATTGGGCGGGGCTGGCGCTCAGGTCGGTGGGCAGGAGGCGGACGGCGGCTTTGACGACCTTCTGGGCGGCGGCGGAGTTCTGGTGCATGACGGCGATGACCTGCTCGACGGTGACGTCGTCGTGGCCTTCGTACCAGCAGTCGTAGTCGGTGACCATGGCTAAGGTGGCGTAGGAGATTTCGGCCTCGCGGGCGAGCTTGGCTTCCTGGAGGTTGGTCATGCCGATGATGTCGGAGCCCCAGGAGCGATAGAGGTTCGATTCGGCGCGGGTGGAGAACTGTGGGCCCTCGATGCAGACGTAGGTTCCACCACGCTTGCCGACGACGCCGACCTCTTCACAGGCTTTGACGAAGGTGTCGAGGACGATGGGGCAGACGGGATCGCCGAAGGCTACGTGGCCTACGATGCCTTCTCCGAAGAAGGTCGCGTTTCGTGCGAACGTGCGGTCGATGAACTGGTCGGGGATGACGAAGTCGGTGGGCTTGTGCTCCTGCTTGAGCGAGCCTACGGCGGAGATGGAGAGGATGCTGGTGACGCCGAGGCTCTTGAGCGCGTAGATGTTGGCGCGGAAGTTGAGCTCGGACGGGAGTATACGGTGGCCTTTGCCGTGGCGGGCGAGGAAGGCTACTTTTCTTCCCTCCAGAGTGCCGAGGACTATGGTTTCGGATGGGGGCCCGAAGGGGGTATCGATGGCGATTTCTTCGATCTCTGTGAGGCCGGGCATGGCGTAGAGGCCGCTGCCGCCTATGATTCCGATTTCTGCGGTGTGCAAGTTTGCTCCTTGGTGCGTGGCGGTGGGTTTGTTGGCTGTGCGATGGAGGACAAGCAACAGCAACGGAAGACGCAGATTCCCTTCGGGAATGACAACCAGAAAGACAAAGGCTAAGGGTTGAGGCCCCTTGAAGTATAACGTTCGGGAATGACGGAGTTGAGCAAAGCGGCTAGGCGGGGGATGAGTTCGGCAGTGGGTGTTGTGGCTTGCAGGATGGGGCCGGTGGTTTGGACAGCGTCGATGGCGTCGCGGAGGGTGCGAGCCTGGGCGACGGGGAAGCCTTCGAGGGCGTAGACGGTGTTGTCCTTGCTGGTGAGGAGGACGTCGCCCTCGGTGGTGGTGTAGACCTGCTCGTCCTCATCGGTTTCGTCCTTGGGGCGGCGGGCCAGGCCGGAGTATTTGCGGGCAAGTTGGCCGGCGTAGATGCGGAGGAAGGAGTGGGCTGTGTCTTCGTTCTTCCAGCGGGAGACATAGATGAGGCCGACGGAGGCTGGAGTCTGCTTCTCGGCTGGGGTAGCGGCGGTGCGCTGGGCGGCGTAGTAGACGCCGCCGTCCCACTCGGGTGAGATTGCGGCGGCGATGTCGTGTCCTCCGAAGAGCTCGGTGAGGATGCGGACGTCGAGCTCGCCCATGACGCCGAGGTCGTAGAAGCTGTACTGCGGCATGAGGGGCCGGAGGTCGGGGAGGGTCATCTGGGGGACGTGTGCGTGGTTGAGGTAGGCCTCGGGATGGATGATCTCGAAAGTGGAGGTGGGTGGATTGGCGAGGGCTCCGGCGAAGGCGGCATCGCGGCCTCCCTTGGCGAGGAGGGCGGCTTCGAAGCCTAACCCCTCGATGTAGGGGAACATCAAGGTTTGCTGGAGAAGAAGCGGGGCGCGGGCCATGACGGGGGAGTCGCTGTTGTCGCCGAGGGAGTCCTTGAGCTTGTCGACGACCTGGGGGGCGTCGGCAAGGGTGTGGCCGGTGTCGCGCATGCTGTAGTCGAGGAAGGTGACCATGGCCTGGCCCTCGGTGACGGCTTCGCGGGCGGAGCCGGACTCGTCGACCTGAAGGCGGTGGTTGTCTTCCTGCACGGTGTGGGGGTTGCCGGGCGGGGTGAGATCGGACCATTTGACCAGGTCGACGCGCATGTCCTGGAGGGCGTGGGTGAGCTCGTGGGCGAGGACGGGTTTTTGCTCTTCGGGGACGACGTAGTCGAGGAGGTTTACTGTTTTGGTTTTTTCGTCGTAGAAGCCGGCGATCTGTTCGGTCAGAAGCTTGATGAGGAAGGGGCGGAGGTCGAAGTCGCGTTCGAGGAGGCCGAACTTCTTGAGGACGATCTCGCTGTTTTGCAGACGCCTGGTGCTCTCGTCCTCGTCGAACTTCTTCTGGAGGTAGCGGTTGACCTCGTCGCGGGAGACGAGCTTGCGCTTGACGGGGTGGGTGATGGGTAGTTTGGTGTCGGTGCTGACGAATTTGAGGATCTCGTCGACGGAGTCGAGGAGTTCCTTGGACTGCGCCTTGGTGAGGGGAGCTTGAGGCTTGGCGCCGTCCTTGTGGGGCGCCGGGGGCTGCTGGGCGTGGGCGGCGGTCGCGGTGAGGAGGGCTGCGAGGAGGTAGAGGACGATTCGGGATGGGCTCCCGGTTTCTTCCGGCTGGGTGCCGGGAACTGCTGCTGATACCACCGTGAAGCCTCCGTCCAATCGCTATAATCACCAGTGTACGTTGAGTCGCGGGACCATTTGCCATGACAGCTTCAGCACAGATCGAGGATGTTGCCGGATTGCGAGCCGGTGAAAGCGCGGTGCAGCTTCAGTGGCTGCTGGAGACGGTTGGGGTGTCGGAACTGGATGGGTTGGGGTGGATCCGAGCGACGGGCGAGGATCGGACGCGCTGGCTGAACGGGATGGTCACGAACTCGATCCAGGAGTTGAAGCCGGGTGAGGGAAACTATAGCTTTGCGCTGAATGCCCAGGGGCGGATTCAGGGCGATCTCTGGGCGTTCGTGGACGCGGATTCGATCTGGATGGAAACGGCGAAGGATCGGGTCGCGGCGATGATGGAGCTATTCGACCGGTACATCATTATGGATGATGTGGAGCTGGTGGATGTGTCCGTCAAGCGCGTTGGCTTGGGGGTTGTTGGGCCGTTGGGTGGGGAGTTGCTGGCTAAGGTTGGAATTGCTGCCGGGAAGCCGGCGCGGCGGGCTTCGGTCGATTGGGATGGGGCCTCGGTTGAGGTGATCTCTTTTGAGGCCGGGCGGTTTGAGGTTTGGACGGATGAGGCTACCGCTGAGCGGCTGCGGGAGGGTTTGATCGCCGAGGCTGCGGGGCTTGGCGGCGGAGCGGTTGGGGCGGAGGCGGTGGACTGGCTACGGATTCTGGATGGGACGCCGGCGTATGGGGTAGATATTCGGGATAAGGAGCTTCCGCAGGAGACGGGGCAGACGCGGGCGCTGCACTTTGCCAAGGGATGCTACCTGGGGCAGGAGATTGTGGAACGGATCCGGTCGCGAGGGAATGTGCATCGGGGGTTCGGGGCTTTTGTGCTGACGGGGGACGTGCCGGCGGTGGGCGCAGTGCTCGAGGCGGATGGGAAGGCTGTAGGGGAGTTGACCAGCGTAGCGGCGATTCCGCTCGCGGGTGCGACGGTCCAGCTTGGGCTTGGGTATGTGCGGCGCGAGGCCGTGGAGCGTGGGGCTGAGATCAGCTATAGCAAAGATTCCGTGAGCGGTAAGGCTGTTCCGGTGGCAGTGCCTTACCGGGGGTAGAGAGCCGCGGAGGGATCTTCCGGCATCTGAAGATTTTGAAAGAGGGCGAGATTATGGCAGAGCAGAGCAAGCCGTTTGTGATTACAGATCGACGCAGACACACGATGGATGGGGATTTGAGGCCCGATGCGGACCCGTCTCCGGAGAAGGAGGAGCGGGAGCGTCCTGCCCCGGTCGAGGAGGCTGTAAGCGCGGCACCGGTTCCCGAGGCAGTTCTTGAGCCTGAGATGGAGGACGGGGCGACGATGCCGCAGGCTCCTTCGGCCGAGCAGATGGAGCAGGCGCGGATGGCGTATGAGCAGACGGCGGACCGGCTGTCGACGGCGATCCGGGCGGCGAACCCGGGGATGAATCATCCTTCGCCGATGAACTTCGATGGGCTGGTGCAGTCGATCTATATGACGGCGATCATGCAGCTTGGCGGTGCGACTCCAGAAGGACAGCAGCCGCAGGTAGACCTGATGGGCGCGCAGCAGTCGATCGAGATGCTGGGGACGCTGGCGGAGAAGACGGCGGGGAACCTATCCGTGGAAGAGGCTGCGCTGCTGGATCGGGCTGTGTTCGAGGTTCAGGTGGCGTTCCTGGAGATTACGCAGGCGCTGGCGCGTTCGGCGGCGGCGAAGCAGCAACAGCAGCAAGGACAGGCTCCGGGGTTTGGGCAGATACCGGGTGGGCGCCCAAGCATTGTCCGATAAGCAACAGAGTGAGCCGGTCAAGGCTACGCTGACGTTCCTGGGGAGCGGCACCTCGATGGGGGTGCCGACTCTGGGGTGTACGTGCGCGATTTGTACATCGAGCGACCCTAGAAACCGGCGGACGCGACCCTCGGTATTGGTGGAGTTCGGGGGGAACTCGGTGCTGATCGATACAGGGCCGGACTTTCATGCGCAGGCGCTGCGAGAGAAGATCACGAGGCTCGACGCGGTGCTTTACACGCATAGCCATGCGGACCACATTCTCGGGATGGATGACCTACGGCCGCTGAGCTTTCGGAATCCAGAGAACCTGCCGCTGTACGCGGACGATGCAACGGCGAAGGTGATCGAGCGGGTGTTCGAGTACACGTTTCGGACGGAGAACCGGTATCCGACGAGCGCGCGGGTAAAGCTGCACCGGCTGGATACGGTTCCAGGTGCGGGGGTGCGGCTCTTTGGGGTTTGCTTCCGGCGGATCGCGGTGACGCATGGACGGCAGGAGATTACGGGGTACCGGTTTGGAAGCGCGGCCTACCTGACGGATATGAGCGATATTCCGAAGGAGAGCATGGAGAGGCTGCAAGGGCTCGATGTGCTGATCCTCGATACCTTGAGGCGGGAGCCGCATCCGAGCCACTCGCACCTAGCGAAGTCGGTGGGGTTTGTGGAGAAGCTGAAGCCGAAGCGGGCTTATTTTACGCACATCGGGCATGATCTCGACCATGAGGCGACGGAGGCTGAGCTTCCTCCGCATATACGGCTGGCCTACGACGGGTTGAAGCTGGACTTCGAGATACAGGCATGAAGGTCTATCGGGGAATTGGCGAGTTGCCTCGGGGTGGACCGGTGGTGGCGACGATCGGGAACTTCGATGGCGTGCATCGCGGGCACCAGTGGGTGATCGAAGAGGTGATCGGACGGGCGCGGGAGCTGGGTGCGGCATCGCTGGCGATTACGTTCGACCCTCATCCGGTGCGGGTGCTGAGGCCAGAGAAGTGGTTTCCGATGATCACGCCACTCGAGCGGAAGCTGGAACTGATTGCCGAGACGGGCGTGGATGCGGCGGTGGTGATCCCGTTCACACATGAGCTTTCGCGTATGTCGGCGCGGGAGTTTGCGCGGGTTGTGCTGGTCGAGGCGGCAGGCGTCGTCGAGGTGCACGAGGGAGAGAACTTCCGGTTTGGCTACCAGGCCGAGGCAGGAATCGACGGGCTGGAGCAGATTGGGCGGGAGCTTGGGTTTGGGGTGAGGGCGTACGCTCCGCGGAGTCTGCGCGGGTCTCCGGTTTCTTCGAGCAGGGTGAGGGGGCTGGTGGGGGCAGGGGAGATGAACCAGGCACGGGCTCTGCTGGGGCGGGCGTTCGCGGTGGAGTCGACGCCGGCCTCGGGGCGCGGTTACGGGACGCGGTATACGGTGCCCACGATCAATCTGGCGCCATATGGCGAACTTCTGCCGGCCAACGGCGTTTACGTAACGACCATGACGGTTGCCGGTAAGGCGTTTGAGGCCGTGACGAATGTAGGGAATCGGCCTACGTTTGGGGAAGACTCATTCACAGTCGAGTCGTACCTGCTGAACTTTCATCCGATCGAGCTGAATGAGGCGACGCCGTTGACGCTGGAGTTTCATAAGAGGCTGCGTGGGGAGAAGAAGTGGCCTACGCCCGAGGCGCTCAAGGCGCAGATCGGGATAGACGTGGGGCGGGCGCAGCGGTTCTTCAATTTGTACCGGTTGGCGGCGAAGCGGGGCGCCGGACGACGGGAGCCGGCGCGGGTCTTGCAGGGGTCGTAGCGCGGGGAGCCTGACGGACGATTGGGACGGGGGCTCTTGGTGTGCTGTCAGGGGTTGCGGGAGCATCCTGCGTCAGGCTCGAGGGTGGAGTGGCCTGGGCGGGAGCGGCTTTGGGAGCGGGCTTGGGGGCGTCGCTGTCTGTTGGATCAGGGTCCGCGTCGGCATCGGAGTCATCGGAGGCCTTAGGCTTTGCCGGTGGGGTGGGCTCGGCGTTAGCAGGGGTCAGGGGCACGTCGAGCTGTTTCTTCGGGGCATTGGCGGTCGGGAAGTACTCGTTTGGCTTGTCCGCGATAGCAGCCTTCATGAACTCCATCCACATGGGGAGGGCGGCTTTGGCGCCGGTTTCCTTTTCGCCGAGGGATTGGCGGTCGTCAAAGCCGATCCAGGTTCCGCAGGTGACGGACGGGGAGAAGCCGATGAACCAAGCGTCGGTGTAGTCGTTCGTCGTGCCAGTCTTGCCTCCGAGAGGGTGCTTGAGGGAGGAGGCGACGGCGGCGGTTCCGTGTTGGACGACTCCCTGGAGGAAGGTCATCATGGTGCGGGCGGTATCGACGGCGATGACCTCGCGGACCTCGGGGAGCTTGTCGCCTAGCGGCTGTCCGTCGGCCTGGACGACCTTGCGGATGTAGTGAGGCTCGATGCGGATACCGTCGTTGGGGAAGACGGAGTAGGCTCCCACCTGCTCGGCGAGGGTGATGTCGGCTGAGCCGATGGCGATCGGTAGGAAGGCAGGGATGTTGCTCGTAATGCCGAAGCGGTGAGCGACTTCGATGACCTTCGTGATGCCTACGCGGGCGGCGAGCTTTAGGGCAGGGATGTTGCGGGACTCTTCAAAGGCGGCGAGCAGGCTCATGGTGCCTTTGTAGTCGGGCTCGTAGTTGTGGGGAGTGTAGGGGCCGTTGGGAGTGGGAAAGGAGACGGGGGCGTCGACAATGGTGTCGGTGGGCTTGGCCCCGGCTTCGACGGCGGCGGTATAGACGTAGGGCTTGAAGGACGATCCGACCTGGCGCTGGGCCTGGGTTGCCCGGTTGAATTGCGAGAGGGCGAAGTCGCGTCCGCCGACCATGGCGAGGACTTCTCCGTTGGAGTTGTCCATGGCCATCATGGCCGCCTGGGCTCCGGTGTCCTGCTGGAGGGAGACATGGATGTTGCCGTCGGGAAGTGTGCCTTCGACGCGGACGTAGGCGATGTCTCCGGTGCGGAGGAACTCGTCGGCGGTCTTGTACTGGGTCCAGGTCCAGTCCTCAGGGGTGAGAACGGCGGGCTTCGGGCCGAGCTTGAGCGTGACGCGTTTTGGTGTGACCTCGACGACAAGGGCGTGGGAGTAGGCCCCGGGTTCGGGTGCCTGATTCCAATCCGGATGGCGGTAGGTGCGCATGTCGACGCCGGAGAGGACGATGTTCTGGAGGCGACTCTTCCAGCCGTGGCGACGCTCGTAGGCCGCGGTGCCTCCGAGAATGGCATTGTTGGCGACGGTCTGGAGGTCAAGATCGAGGGTGGTGTAGACACGGAGGCCTGCTCCGTGGACGAGGTCGGCTCCGTATTCCTTTTCGAGCTGGCGCCGCACTTCCTCGACAAAGTAGGGGGCGACGGTGTTGGCGGGGGTCTCGATGTGGAGGCCGAGAGGGGCGGCTTTGGCGGAGTTGGCCTCGAAGAGAGTGATCTTGCCGTCCTCGAGCATCTCGTTCAGGACGAGATTGCGGCGGCGCATGGCGCGCTCGGGGCTGCGGAGGGGGGAGTAGTACTCGGGACCCTTGGGGAGGGCGGCCAAGAGGGCAGACTCCTGAAGGTTGAGGTCACGGATATGTTTCGAGAAGTAGAACTCGGCGGCGGCCTCGAATCCATAGGTGCCGTGGCCGAGGTAGATCTGGTTGGCGTAGAGGGCGAAGATCTGCTGCTTGGTGAAGCGTCGCTCGATCTGCACCGAGAGGAAGATCTCCTGCAGCTTGCGTCCGTAGGTCTTCTCCGCGGAGAGGAAGAGGTTGCGGGCGAGTTGCATCGTGATGGTGGAGGCACCCTGGGCACGGCCCTTGGTGTGGATGTCCTTGTATGCGGCTTCGACGGCGCGAACGAGGTTGACGCCCCAATTGCGCTCGAAGCCTTTGTCTTCGATGGAGATGACAGCGTCGCGGAATTGTTTGGGAAAGTCGCTGTAAGGTACGACGACGCGACGCTCAAGAGCGAAGGAGCCGAAGACCTTGCCGTGGATATCGAGGAGCTCGGTGGTGGTGTTGGGGTGGTAGCGGGCAAGGTCGTCCATCTGGGGTAGATCGACGGAGTAGACGACGGAGAGGCCAAGCATGACGCCGACCATCGCAGATAGACCAAGGAGAGCGAGGAAGCCGGCGCGGCGGGCGATGCGGCGGCTGCGGAATTGCGGTCCGTGCAGCGAGAAGAACTCGAGGAAACGGCGCAGGTAGTGCCGGGGGCCCGGGCCGGGTCTTGGCTCGGGAGGTGCGGTGCCAGGATCTTCCCTGGTCTCCGGTGTCTCGGGCTCAGTTGGGAAAAGGGTCTGCACGGCCCCTTCACGATAGCACGGCTGGGTATCCGGAAAGGGGCCGCCGGATACCACTTCAGGACTATTTCGGGCCATCGCTCGATGACCCGAAATAGTCTCCAATCAGGCGGCTTTTGCCTTCAGGAGGTCGATAGCCTTGGTGAGCTGCTCGTCGACTTGAACGCTGGATTTGGCAGGCGATGGAGTGGCGGCGGAGGGTGCTCCGTCGCTGTCGTCGTCGGTGACGGGGGCCTCGTCGGCTGCGGACGCGACCTGAATGCCAGGGGTGATGCCCTCGTCCTCGATCTTCTTGCCGGAGGGGGTCTGGTACTTGGCGACGGAAAGGATGAGGGCGGCTCCGTCGGGCAGCTCGAAGGTCTTCTGCTGGGCGCCTTCGCCGAAGGTCTTTTCTCCGACGAGCTCGGCGCGCTTGTTGTCGAGGAGGGCGGCGGCTACGAGTTCGGCCGGGCCGGCGGTGCCGTGGTTGACCAGGATGGCGACGGGTGCGGTGGAGTTGAGGGCCTTGCCGGAGTCGGCGGTGATGGTCTGCTTCGGCATCTTCTGGCCTTCGAGGGTGGCGATGGTGCCGGTGCGGAGGAAGAAGTTGGCGAGGCGGGTGGCCTCGGTCATATCGCCGGCGGCCACGTCGCGGAGGTCGAGGAGGACTTTCTTGTTGCCGGCCTTGGGCATCGCCTTGAGCTTGGTTTCGATCTGCTGGACGTGATCGTGATCGAGGATTCCTGGCTTGAGATAGAGGATGCTGGAGTTCTCGTACATCGTCTCGGCCACCGGGGGCAGAGAGATGATAGCGCGGGACATGGTGAGCTTTTCGGGCGTGGAGCGGCGGGGGCGAACGACGGAGACGGAGAGTTCGGAGCCGGGGGTGCCTTCCAGGAGCATCTGGATCATGGCGAGGGAGACATCGCGGGTGTCCTGGGTGCCGATCGCCTCGAGAATGTCACCGTCGGCGAGACTGGCCTTGTCGGCGGGGCTGCCGGGGACGACCGAGATGACGGTGGCGTAGCCGTAGCGCTTGGCGACGTTGATGCCGACCTGCGCCTTGCCGGTTTGGCCTGCCTTGTAGATCTTGTAGTCCTCGGGAGTGAGGTAGCTGGAGTCGGAGTCGAGGGACTCGAGCAGGCCGCGGAGGGCTCCATTGGTGACGGTAGTGATGTTGGGGTCGGTGACGTAGTCGGACTGGATGTGGCGGAGGACTTCGCTGTAGACGTTGATCTGGCGGTAAGCGCCGTCTTGCGGGGTCGTCGCAGCGGAGACGCCGGAGGAGTTCACGCCCAGAAAGATGGTGAGGACGAGGGCGGCCGAGACGGCGAGGAGGAGGATCTTCGAACTCTTGGGCATAAGCGAGGGTGTCTCCGCGGGTACGATTCCGCACGTTTCTGTTAGACGCGCGGAGGCTGAGCCCGATAGCGGAATGATACTCCGGTTTGAGGAGCCGTTGGCGTGATGCTTCAGTGAGGTACCCCCACCCACGGCATTTTAGTCTAAAGTCTTCGATTCAGAGACTTTAGTTCTGGACTTCGGATTTTCCGTTGGAGCTGGTGTCCGATTTTAGAGGTAGTCTGCAATGGTGCGATGTCAAGCAGCGCGGCTTTGTTCGGTGTATTGACTGGTTTACACGGCAATCATGGTCCTTTTACCTAACCCGTAGGTAGGTTGGAAATAGCACAAATTTGGGACCTGATTTGCACCGGACCGCGGGAAATTCGCTTGACGGGGGTGAGTGCCGGGGCTAGCCTATGCCCATCGTTCGCACATTGACGGCACTCTACGCCATCCCGACACGCAACGCGACGCCATCCTGGCGAGACGACGTGGGTGTCCCGACGAACCTCCGGGTCGGGTCCAATGGATCCGAGAGCCCTGAGCCTGAATCTAATTCTCTGGGGAGAAACGGCCCCACCATTGCCGAGTTCCACGGATGGCGTCTGCCCTCCGGAGGGCGCTCGCGCTTGTCTATAAAGCTGGCTCCCGTGCTTTCGGAGCGGCCCAACCTTGCAATCCCTGACGGAGGTCAGCCCAGGCTTGATCAAAAAACTGCTCCCCATCCCTCCCGGTATTGAGCCTCTCTTCGGTACGCGCGATGAGAATCTCCGTCTCCTTGAAGACGGTCTCCATGTCACCATCGATCTGCGCTCCGACGGTCTGCTGGTTGAAGGAACGGTCGAAGCGATTGCACGCCTGGAACGAGTGTTCTACGACTTCGACGGACTTCGAAAGGCCGGGGTTTCGCTGCAGAACGGGGAGCTTCATGGGATGTTGAAGCTCGTCGTGGCGGATCCGGCTACGACGTTGCGAGGGCTGGCGGATAGCGGGAAACAACGATCGGTCGGAGTGAAGCGAACGGTGCAGCCGCGGTCGCCGAACCAGAGGAAGTATGTCGAGGCGATCGAGCAGAACGATATGGTGTTCGGGCTTGGGCCGGCGGGAACGGGAAAGACGTATCTCGCGGTCGCGATGGCTGTGGCGGGGCTGATGGCGAAGAAGTTCAGCCGCATTATTCTTGTCCGGCCGGCCGTTGAGGCGGGCGAGCGGTTGGGGTTCCTGCCGGGGTCGCTGCAGGAGAAGGTCGATCCTTATCTAAGGCCGCTGTATGACGCGCTTTATGACCTGCTCGACCAGGAGCGCGTGGACAAACTGCTCGAACGAAATGTGATCGAGGTAGCTCCGCTGGCGTTCATGCGCGGGCGGACGCTGTCTGATGCGTTCATCATCATGGATGAGGCGCAGAATACGACGAACGAGCAGATGAAGATGTTCGTGACGCGGCTGGGGACGAACTCGAAGGCGGTGATCACGGGCGATCTGACGCAGTGCGATTTGCCGAATCCGAACAAGTCTGGGTTGCGGGAGGCGCTGCGGGTGCTGGATGGCGTTGAGGGCATCCGGTTCTGCCACTTCGAGGATGTTGACGTGGTCCGGCATTCGCTGGTGCAGCGGATCGTGCGGGCGTACGACAGCTATGGACGGGCGGAGCAGATCCCGCTTGGAGATCCGGGGCTGGTGGATGCAGGGATTCGGCAGGTTTCGGTTCCGAAGCCTTTGCAGAAGCCGCAGTAGTTCCTATCGGGTGAGATAGCATGACAGAGGGCGCGGTCCTGGCCCTCTGTCTTTGTTTTTTGTGGGTTGAATGCGGGCCGGGCAGTTTGGGTCTCCCACCTTAGCGACGATGCGACTGTCGCGAAGATGGGGCACACGGCATTCGTGCTCATAAGAGGGTACTTTCAGGTGGTGATGGTGAGGGATGCAAGGCTCCGATGATCAACATCGAACCTCCAAGTAGTTGGCCCGGCCCGGATGGGGCGCCGGTGCTATCGAAGTCTGGGCTGACGCGCTTTCTCAACCGGGCGCAGGCGGCGGTGGGTGTGGTGGGTGTTGTTGATGTGCTGCTGGCAGACGACGCTACGCTCAAGCGGCTCAATCGGGATTTCCGGGGGAAAAACAAGTCTACCGATGTACTCAGTTTTCCGTCTTCTACCGTCGATGAGGGTGGGGATGCGGCGTTTGCCGGGGATATCGCGATCTCGCTCGAGACAGCGGGGCGCCAGGCGGATCTGTTCGAGCACGCGCTGCGGGATGAAGTGAGGATTCTGCTCGTGCATGGGCTGCTGCATCTGTCGGGGATGGATCATGAGACGGATGACGGGGAGATGGCGGTCCGGGAGGGCGAGTTACGGGTGGCTTTGAGGCTGCCAGTGAGTTTGATTGAGCGGGTGATGGTGGGGGGTAAGGGGAGGGCAACTGGCAAAGGCAAGGGCAACAGAAAACGCGCCCCTTCGGGAGTGATAACCAAAGAGGCAACCACAAAGGCAAAGGTGGAAGCTCGTGCGGGAAAGAAAGCTGCTCAGAAGAAGGTGGGCAAGTGACGCTTTCTTACGCGATTGTGCTTGTTGCGCTTCTGCTTGTGCTGGCGGTGGCTTCTTATATAGACCGGATCTACTCGGAGATGGGGAAGTTCCTGGCGCGGGAGTATCAGGACAACATCGATTCGTGGGAGGAAGTGGTTGAGCCTCGGTTGCGGCTGGGTCGGGAGTCGATCGCGCTTTCGGGCTCGGTGCTACGGCAGCTTTCGCTTGGGGGAATCGCGCTGACGCTTGGTCTGCGGCTTGCACCTACGACGCAGTTCGGAGAGCTCCCACATTGGCCGGACGTGGCTCGGACGGTGTTCGAGGTTGTGCTTCTGACGATGCTCTTCGATCGTCTGATTCCGCAGCTTCTGTTTACACGAACCCGGGGCTTGTGGGCGGCGAAGCTGACGTGGCCGATACGGGGGTTGCTGTACCTCATCTCTCCGGTGACGCTGGCGTTGAGTCTTCTGCTTTCGATCGCTTCGCTGGCGAACCCGGAGACCTCGGAAGAGCCCGAGCATCCCTCGGAGGCGATGGAGGCGTTGCTGGAGGCGGGCGAGGAAGAGGGAATCTTCGAGGAGTCGGATCGGGAACTGGTGCGGTCGGTGGTGGAGTTTGGCGATAAGGTGGTGCGCGAGGTGATGACGCCTCGGCCGCAGATGTTCGCTGTGCCGGGGAGTCTGACGCTCGAGGAGTTCACGGCGCAGATCGAGGAGCACGTGTTCTCACGGGTGCCGGTATTTTCAGGAACGCTCGACCAGATTACGGGGATCGTCTTTGCCCATGACCTGCTGCAGATTCTGGATACGGACGCGGGAAAGCGGACGGTGGCTCAGTTGCAGAGGCCGGCGGCATTTGTACCGGAGACGAAGAAGGTGGCGGAGCTTCTGAAGGAGATGCAGCGCGAGAAGCAGCACATGCGAATCGTGATCGATGAGTATGGCGGGGTGGCGGGGTTGGTGACGATCGAGGATCTGTTGGAGGCGATCGTCGGGAGCATCTCGGATGAGCATGACGAAGGGGAGGCGGATGATGAGCCCGTTCGGGAGGAGGATGGGACGTATGTGGTCTCGGGGAGCTTCGAGGTGTCGCGGCTAAGGGAGCTGTTTGAGGAGCCGAAGGAACATAAGGATCAGAGGGAACAGAAGGACGCTTCGCGTACGGCGGAGGATGGGGAGCCTCACGAGCCGGAAGATGATGAGTTTCTGGCGGATGACGAGAGTGAGGAAGAAGACGAGGCTCCGGCGTTGAGACTTTCGCAGGACTATGAGTCGACGACACTGGGTGGGCTGGTGTCGGAGATCGCGGGACATATTCCCCTGCCGGGTGAGGTGGTGGAGGAGGACGGGTTGAGGCTGGAGGTGCTGGCTTCGACGGACAGACGGATCGACCGGATCCGGGTGAGCCTGGCTGGTGGCGCGCCGGACGGGGACGGAGCGCGGGTGTAGGCGCGAGATCGTCGTTCGGCACTCAACGTGCGTAACGCATAATAGAAAGAATGTCTTTTCGCTCCGGATTCGTATCGATTGTCGGCCGGCCCAATGCGGGCAAGTCCACGCTGTTGAACGCGCTGCTTGGACAGAAGCTGGCGATTGTGACGCACAAGCCGCAGACGACGCGGACGCGGATCCAGGGAGTCGTCGAGATTCCGCTGAAAAAAAAGACGAGTAGCGAACCGGGGCATCCGGCGGCGCAGGTTGTGCTCGTCGATACTCCAGGGATTCATAAGCCGGACACGCACCTTGATAAGCGGATGATGCAGGAGGTGCATGATGCGCTGGAGTCGCGGGACCTGGTACTTTTTATCGTCGATGTGACGCATCGTCTGCCGAAGACGGAGCCGGAGAATACACGGGCTGACGGGAAGATCAAGACGACGGGGCGCATGGCGCTCTCGAAGGCGGAGGACGATTTCGCGCTGCAACTGATCCAGAGGCTGAAGCAGACGGAGGGCGGATGTCCTGTGGTGCTTCTGCTGAACAAGATCGATGCGATCTCCCCCGCAGAGATTATGCCTCTGATTGCGCACTGGTCGGGGCTGTATCCGTTCGCCGAAGTGATTCCCATTTCGGCCCGGAAGAAGATCAATCTTGATCTCCTGCTGGATAAAGTTGTAGGGCTCTTGCCCGAAGGACAGAGATACTTTCCCAAGCACCAATTGACCGACCAGCCGGAAAGGTTTCTGGTGGCGGAGTTGATTCGGGAGAAAATCCTGCTATTGACCGGCGAAGAGGTTCCGTATGCCACTGCAGTCGTGATCGAAAAATACGAAGAGCCGACAGAACGGCCGGATGCGAAGAGGCCGAAGGGAGCCAAGCTTCCGCTGACGAAGATTGCGGCGGCGATTTTTTGCGAACGAACGGGACAAAAGGCTATCTTGATCGGCAAACAGGGCGCGATGCTGAAGGAGATCGGAACGGCGGCACGGAAGGACATTGAGTCGCTGCTGGGGACACGGGTCTTCCTGGAGCTTTTCGTGAAGGTGCAGGAGGAATGGCGCAGCAAGCCGGGATTCATTGAGGACCTGGATTGGCGCCGAGAGTTGGAACAGATTGCGGCAAAGCAGGCTGCAGAGGCCGAAACCGGCGATCTGAAGTAACTCGGGAGTTTATTTTCGATCGTCGATGGGTGTGAGGCATTGGTGGCCATGGGTGCAGGTCAGACTCCCCAAGAGATAGCGAACACTCAACAGGTCCTGGCGGCTGGGATCGCGTTGGTCGCCATACAGGCGGTTGCCGGATTGTTTCTGCCGGAGCAGGGGGTTGTCACCTATGCCGGGATCGGATGCTGTTACGCGCTGGCGGGCCTGACTTCGTTCCAGAGAATGTTTCGGTATACGGGCACGATGCGCGTGCGCTGGATGATGGTCGCGCTTGGATTCGCGGTCGGGGTGCTTGGATTCATGCTCAAGATCGCCGGCGGATCAGTCTTTCCTTCCACCGGGAAGATGGCGGGGTTCCCGGAGGTACTTCTTCTTCTGCGCGGGCTTCCGTTCCTGGTGGCGGCTTCGCTATCGAACCGGGAGAACTCCCGGGTCTTCATTCGGTTGGACCTTGCGCAGGCTGTGCTGACGGTAGGCCTGGCGTTCATTGCGCTGTTGTTTGCGTTCCCGGTGCCCGGCGGGGGGTATGCGCCGATTCCGTCGCTGGTGGCGACGGACCGCTTGATGGTGGCGAATCTGCTGATCGCGGTAGCGGCGACGGTGAGGATCTTTGCCCGGAGGGATTCGGGGGAGAGGCGCTTTTTCCGGAGGCTGTGCGGGTTTCTGTGGGCGAATGCGCTGGCAATCACGTTCGTGAACCGAGTTCTCCTGCACCGAGCCCACGTTTTCGGGGGATCGCCGCTGCTGGTGATTTCAGATTTGCCTGTGCTGTGGATGGCTGTGGCAGCGAGTCGTCCATCCAAGGTGGTCACCTCTTCGGGAACGGTTCATAGGGATTCTTTTGTGGATGCGGGGAGTAGCTTCCTGTTTCCTTTTTCGGTCTTCCTCATGGCCGCTTCGATCGTTCCGGTGCATTTGTATCTAGGGATGGGGTTCGTAACGCTGACGTTTGTCTTGTATGCGGTGCGGGCAACGATTTTGCAGACGCGGTATCTGGCGGTGCAGGAGGAGTTGCGCAAGGCCAATGAGAGGAGTCGAGACCAAGCTCTACAGGATGGATTGACAGGCATACCGAATCGGCGAAATTTCGATCAGACACTTGATCGCGAGTGGAGGCGCGCACAGAGGACGAACCAACCGCTGTCCCTTCTGATGATCGACGTAGATCACTTCAAGCAGTTGAATGATTCGCTTGGACATCCGACGGGGGATTCATGCCTAAGGCAGCTTGCGAGCCTATTTCGGACGAGGCTTGGACGGGAACAGGACTTTGCGGCCCGTTATGGTGGGGAGGAGTTTACGATTCTGTTGATGGATACCGGGATCGAGGGAGCGCGTACAGTTGCAGAGGGTCTGAGGCGGACGGTGTCGCAGTACGAGTTCACGCACATGGGCCGTCCGTGCGGAGAGATTACGATAAGTATTGGGGTCGCGACGAAGGTTCCCACGCTCGAGGAAGCGTCGTCGACGCTGGTGGAACTGGCGGACGAGGCGCTGTACTCGGCGAAGAATAACGGCCGGAACCGGGTCGAGGTGCAGGTGAAAGAAATGGCCCGGCGGGCGTAACGCGCTGATTGCAGGAGTGCGGCGTGGACCGTATGCTCAGGGAACGCACCTGGTAGGTGTTGGTCATTCCGCTCGACGCGAGGATCTTCGGTTCACGTGGATCATGCAACGGTTCGTGTCGCTGGCACTGTTCGCCCTTGCGGCGCTTCCGGTTGGGGCGGCGCGCAGGTCCCGCCGCAGAGGTCTTCAGCAAGGAGGATCCGGGGGGCGGTTCGGGTGCCATCGATGGCCTGTGGCAGTTTGATACGTCCGACAGCCCGGTAACCGGGTGGAATGCTGGACTGGGCGACTATGACCTTCAAAACGCAGATTGCTCCGGCTTAGAAGCCTGTGGCGAATGTTGGAGGCGTGCGATATGCCCGGTCGGCCTCAGCGCGATATCAGCAAATCCATTCCCCTAAAGTTGTATGAAATTTTCTCATAGACCGTTGATTCGATGCCGATTAGCGGTACATGGCGGGTCTCGGTCCATGCGAGAATTGATACCAGGGAGGGGCAAATCGGCCTTCTCTCCGTCTGCCGGTTTGGGCTGGGTGAGTAATGAAAGCGATTCGGCGAAATCATGTGAGGGTGATCGGGCGTGGTACGAAGACGCTCATGCTCGGGCATGGCTTCGGGTGCGATCAGACGATGTGGCGGCAGGTCACTCCGGCATTCGACACCGAGTACAGGATTGTCCTCTTCGATCACATGGGCTCCGGGCTTTCGGATACATCCGTATTCAGCGGCGCGCGGTATGCCACGCTCCACGGCTATGCGCGGGATGTGGTCGACATCATCGACGAGATGAAGCTTGAAGAGATCCATTTCGTCGGGCACTCGGTGAGTTCGATGATCGGTGCGCTGGCGACGATCGCGCGACCGGACAAGTTCAAGAGTCTGACGATGATCGGGCCGTCTCCGTGCTATCTGAACGATGGAGACTACAGGGGCGGATTCGAGCGGCTGGGGCTTGAAAAGTTAGTGGCAGATATGGAAAACAACCACGTGGTCTGGTCGGCGACGATGGCTCCTCTCATTGTCGGAAAGCATGCAAGTCCGATGATAGTGGCCGAGCTTGAGGCTTGCCTGTGCCGAATGGATCCGATGCTTGCGCATCACTTCGCACGGGTGATTTTTTTCTCCGATCTGCGCGATCAGCTTCCGCAGGTTCGGGTGCCCGTGCTGGTGATGCAATGCGAAGACGATATTGTCGTTCCGCCGTTCGTTGGCGAGTATGTACAGCAGCATATTCCGGACGCGAGATTGGTGATGACCGGGACGCCGGGGCATTGCCCGCATATGAGTTCGCCCAAGGATGTGATTCGGGAGGTTCGGGCGTTTCTTGAGTCTGTCGAAAAGAGACAAGTATCGCCCGACAATGGGAATTCCGCAGAGGCGGCTAGCGAGACCGTGTTTCAGTCCTAGGAGTGGGCTCGCGTGTCATACTGGGGCGAATGTTCAGACTGACGACTCTCATAGTGTTGTTCGGATTGCTGGGATGTGCTGCTCGCTCGGCGGGCGCGCAGGTGGAAGCAGCGAAGGTGATCTTCGACACGGATATCGGGGACGATATCGATGATGCGTACGCGCTTGGGTTGTTGCTCCGGAGCCCCGAGGTGACTGTGCTTGGGGTGACGACGGCGTTCGGAGATACGCATCTACGGGCGCGCCTCGTTTCGCGTCTTCTGGCGGCGGCGGGACGCGGGGATATACCGGTGTTCGAGGGAGTGAAGAGTTCGGAGAAGATTGCGAACGCGAACTTCTCGCAGAGGGCATACGCAGAGGGTGAGCCGGACCGGGTTTACCCCGACGCGATCGGGTGGATGCTGGAGACGATCAAGAAGAGTCCGGGAGAGATCACGCTCGTGGCGGTGGCTCCGATGACGAACGTGGGGACGCTGATTCAGCGGGATCCGGAGATGTTTCGAAAGCTGAAGCGGGTCGTGATCATGGGCGGGTCGGTGGAGCGGGGGTACACGCCGCATACGACACCGGATCCGGAATGGAACATTGTGCGCGACGTGCCGGCGGCGAAGGCTTTGTTTTCGTCGGGGATTCCGCTGTTTGTGATGCCGCTCGATTCGACGCAGATCCCGCTCGATGCGGCTCGGAGGGCGCAACTCTTTGGGAAGGGAACGGGACTTGCCAAGGCGCTTGAGGAGCTGACGACGGAGTGGCAAGGAGGTAAGGCAAAGTCGCCGGTGCTGTTTGATTCGATTGCGGCGGGTTATACGGTGAAGCCTTCGCTCTGTCCGGTGACGGGGATGCGGATCGAGGTGGATGACAAGGGCTATACGAGGAAGGTGGATGGGCCGGCGAACGCGCAGGTTTGCCTGAAGTCCGATTCGGAGACGTTCTTTCGGTTCTTCATGCCGCGCATGCAGTAGCGGCTACTCGGCCCGATCGGTTTTTCCGGCGGCTTTGAAGGCCTGGATGAAGTCGCGGAAGGGTCCCTGGATGTTCTCGAAGAGGGGATTTTTGCGGTTCAGTAGCATCACCTCGCTAAACATCTTGAGGCTGATGGCGAGGGCGGTGCTGGTTTCTTCGTCGAGGCCCGCGCGGCCCTTGGCGCGCTCGGCGATGGCGAGGATGTCGTCGTGGTTTTTGATGACGAAACTCAGGGCGGTGGCTTCGACTGGCTCGCCCTTGGACCCGGTCAGAGGTTCTACGGTGACGCGATAGCTGTAGGAGTTCATGATTCAGACCCGAAGAATTAGTCGATGGAGATCTTGCGCAGGAGCTTGAAGTCGGAGAGCATTTTACCGGTTCCGAGGACGACGGAGGCTAGCGGGTCGTCGGCGATGGAGACGGGCAGGCCGGTTTCTTCGCGGATGCGTTTGTCAAGGTTCTTGATGAGGGCTCCGCCGCCGGTGAGGACGATGCCGCGGTCGGAGATGTCTGCGGAGAGCTCGGGCGGCGTGCGCTCGAGGGCGACGCGGATGGCGTTGATGATGGTGGCGATGCACTCGCTGAGGGCTTCGCGGATCTCGGAGTCGTCGATGGAGATGGTTTTGGGGACGCCTTCGATGAGGTTGCGGCCGACGATCTGCTTGGTGAGGGGCTTGTCGAGGATGAAGGCGGAGCCGAGCTCCATCTTGATCTGCTCGGCGGTGCGCTCGCCGATGAGCAGGTTGTACTTGCGCTTGATGTAGGTGATGATCGCCTCGTCCATCTGGTTTCCGGCCATGCGGACGGAGCGCGAATAGACGATGCCGGCGAGGGAGATGACGGCGATGTCGGTGGTGCCACCGCCGATGTCGACGACCATGTTTCCGCCGGGCTCGGTGATGGGGAGGCCGGCGCCGATGGCGGCGACCATGGCCTGCTCGACGAGGTGGACCTCGGAGGCCTTGGCGCGGTAGGCGGAGTCCATGACGGCGCGCTTTTCTACCTGAGTGATTTCAGAAGGGACGCCGATGACGATGCGGGGGTGCACCATGCGCTTGCGGTTGTTGTGCGCCTTCATGATGAAGTAGTTCAACATCTTTTCGGTGTGGCGGAAGTCGGCGATGACGCCGTCCTTCATCGGCTTGATGGCGACGATATTGCCGGGAGTGCGGCCGAGCATCTCCTTGGCTTCCTTGCCGACGGCCTCAACCTCGTTGGTGACGGTATTGACGGCGATGATGCTTGGTTCATTGACGATGATTCCCTTGCCATTGGCGTAGACAAGTGTGTTCGCCGTTCCGAGGTCGATCGCGAGATCGCTTGAGAACAGGCTGAAAAGCGAGCGCATGTTGTGGATGCGGGAGCTGTTGAAGGCCATTCGGGGGTTACGTTCCTGACACTGCGAGATTAAGGATGCCGCTAAGGGACTATTGTACGTTGTTGGCCGGATGGGTGCGTGAATCAGCCAGGCATGCACCACGCGCGCCATGACGTGCCCGCGTGCGGTGGATACAATGGGGGTGTTGCCGCTGGTATTTGGTGAAGGCACGCCCTATACAGGCCGAAAAAGACGAGAAAGAGGATAAGGATGATCGTTGGCGTTCCGAAGGAAGTGAAGGATCACGAGAGCCGCGTTGGGGTGACCCCGGCTGGGGTGAAGGCGCTGGTGGAAGCCGGTCATACCGTTCTCGTCGAACATGACGCGGGGGCGCTTTCGGCATTTCCGGATGACGATTACCAGTCGGCGGGCGCGGAAATTGTCGGGTCGGCGTATGACGTGTGGCGGCTTGCGGACATGATCGTGAAGGTGAAGGAGCCGGTGGAGAAGGAGTATCGGCACTTCCGCGAGGGGCTTCTGCTTTTTACGTACCTTCATCTGGCTCCGCTGCGTGACCTGACGGACGCTCTGCTGGAGAAGAAGGTTACGGGGATTGCGTATGAGACGGTTCGGGATCGGACAGGGGCGCTTCCGCTGCTGACGCCGATGAGCGAGGTGGCCGGGAGGATGTCGGTGCAGGTGGGCGCGGCGTATCTCGAGAAGGAGCATGGCGGGCGCGGGGTTCTGCTGGGGGGCGTGCCGGGTGTGGCTCCGGGGAATGTGTGCGTGATTGGTGGAGGGATCGTGGGGACGAATGCGGCGAAGATCGCTCTCGGTATGGGGGCGAAGGTCACGCTGCTGGATTTGAACCTGAATCGGCTGCGCGAGCTTGATGACATCTTTGGCGGACGGGTTTATACCGTCGCTTCGAACAGCTACAACGTCGAGCGGGCCGTTTGTGAGGCGGATCTGGTGATTGGCGGGGTGTTGATCCCGGGTGCGGCGGCCCCGAAGATTGTGACCAAGGCGATGGTTGCCAAGATGAAGAAGGGCGCGGTGATCGTGGATGTGGCGATCGATCAGGGTGGGTGCATCGAGACGGCTCGGCCAACGACGCATAGCGATCCTTCTTACGAGGTCAACGGAGTCGTGCATTATTGCGTGACGAATATGCCGGCGGCTGTGCCGAATACTTCAACGCTGGCGCTGACAAACGCTACGTTTCCTTATGTGTTGAAGCTGGCGAAGCTTGGGGCTACGGCTGCGATTCAGGATGACAAGGGGATTGCGGAAGGGGTTAATACCTTCAATGGGACGCTGACTTATGGGGCCGTTGCGCAGGCTCAGGCGCGGGAGTGGACGCCTGTGGCGGAGTTGCTCTAGGGATCGGCCAGGAGGGGGCTGTGGATAAGACGATGCGGCGTCTCAGGACACAGGCCGATCTCGATGAGCAGCAGCGAGAGACCACCGGTATTGGGCGAATGTCCCGGCGGGTGAATGGGTTACGGGACCTGCGAGCTCAGCATGGCCTCCTACAGCTTGAAGGGGGTGCGTTTTGATGGAACAAGACCTGAACGATCTGTTGTCCGCATGCAATGCCCCCAATGATAAGTACCTGGTTGCCAGCGGCTGCGCGATCTACTTGATGTAGAAGCTCCACGCGATGGCGCGCGGCAGAATAACCGCCGCTTTCCTGAAACTCCTATAATCAACACGCCGTCAGAAGCAGTGCATCAGCAGGGCCAGCGCCGCCGGCTGTGAGCGAGGAGAACGAATGGGAACAGCGACAAGCCGGCGCAAGGTGCTGAGTATTGTCCTGGGAGCCTGCACCCTTCTCCTCATGGGCGGGCTCGTGATCCTGAATGCATTTCATCTGAACTCCCTGAGCCCTTCCTCGTACGAACAGATTCTTGTGTTTACCGGGCTTTCGACTGTGGCGTTCCTGCTGTTCGTCACGGTGCTTGTTCTCCTGGTGCGGAACGTTCTAAAGCTCTACGCCGAGCAGCGCAGCCGCGTGCTTGGGACGCGGCTGCGGACCCGGATGCTGTGGGGAGCGGTGCTGGTTTCGCTCGTTCCGATCGCCTTCATGTTCGCGTTCAGCTTCGGGCTGATGAACCGGAAGGTCGATAGCTGGTTCTCGCAGCCGGTGACGCAGATGCGCGACGACGCCAACCACATGGCGAGCGAGCTTGCCGGTTACACGGCGGCGAACGCAAGGGTCGAGGCCGATTCGATTGCGGCGTCGATTCCGGCGATCCATGCTCCTGGGGCTGGCCAGGTTGCGGACGAGACAGTGATTCGCATCCTGCGGCAGCATGAGACGACCCTTCAGGGCGGATTCGTCGTGGTATATCGCGAGGGCCGAGCTGTTGCCTCGTATCACATGCCGCAGCAAGCGGGTGCGACCGCTGAGGTCAAAGAATGGCTTCCTCAGCAACCGGCGCAGCCGGAGGATGACAACGATGCGACCAAGGGGGCACGACCGCCGGACCTGACGCTCTCTGCCAGTCATCCGGTGAATCTCTCAACCGATGCAGCGATTCTTGAGACAGCGCAGCGGAGCGATGAGCCGATTCTCTCGATAGGGCAGACGGATTATGCACTCGGCACGGCTGGGGTGAAGGGTGGCGGGACAGTCGTGGCGGGGCTTCCGCTCCCGTACGGGCTTGCGAGCACGATGGCGCGGATGCGAACTTCGGCTGATGCGTACTGGACGCTGTTTCGCGGACGACGGCAGTTGCGGAATCTCTATGCCATCCTGCTGGCGATGATGACCTGCCTAGCGCTGTTCGCTTCAAGCTGGCTGGCGCTACATCTCTCCAAGCAGGTAACGAAGCCTGTCGAGAGTCTTGCCGATGCGATGCAGGCGGTTGCCGCGGGAGACTATGCGCGGAGGGTGGCGGAGAGCGCGACGGACGAGCTTGGGGAGTTGATCCGGAGCTTCAACCATATGGCGGGGGATCTCGAGAGCAGCCGGGCGCAGGTGGAGAAGTCGACGCACCAGTTGAACGTGGTGAACGCGACTCTGGAGGCGCGGCGGTCGGAACTCGAGACGATGCTGGAGACGATTCCGAATGGGGTGGCGACGCTCGACTCTGCGGGGCGGATCGTGCTGGCGAATCGGGCGCTCTCGGAGATGATGGATCCGGGCGGGCAAAGGCCGTTCATCGGGCGGGATATCAAAGAGGTGTTTCCAGCGGAGATGATGGATTCTCTCGAACGGCTTATGCGGCGGAGTCATCGCATGGGATCGGCTGCGGGAGAGATGGAGATGGGTGGGAACGGCAACGGGAATGGGCAAGCGCCGTTCGGGAGCAATGGGGCCACGATGAATCTGCTTGCCACCGTTGCGCTGCTGGAGGGTGGGACGGCGCGGACCCATCTTGGTTATGTGCTTGTGCTGGAGAATGCGACGGAACTTCTGCGGGCACAGAAGCAGTCAGCATGGAAGGAAGTCGCGCGGCGGGTGGCGCATGAGATCAAGAATCCACTAACACCAATTTCGCTTTCCGCGGAGCAGATTCATCGTCATATCGAACGGCTCTCGGTGACGATGGCGGAGCAGGAGGTCGAGAGTCCCTCGGTGGCGATCATCCGGCGGTGCTCGGAGGTGATCACGAGTTCGGTGGAGTCAATGCGTTCTCTGGTGGACCAGTTCGCCTCGCTCGCCGAGTTTCCGATGGCGCGGCCACGGCCTGCGGATCTGAATACGATCGTTGAGAGTTCGCTTGCGTTGTTTGCAGGGAGGCTGCAATCGATTCGTCTGGTGCGGCACATGGCGGACGATCTTCCGCTGGTGCTGGCCGACCCGGAGGCGATGAAGCGGGCGTTGGGAAACCTCATCGATAACGCTGCCGAGGCGATGCAGCAGAGCCTGCTGCGCGAGATTCATATTGAGACGAGCCTGCTGGCGAACGGGCTCGTGGAGCTTGTCGTCGCGGATACGGGGTCTGGGCTGACGGACGAGATGCGGGAACGTCTCTTTCTGCCTTACTTCTCGACGAAGCAGAGGGGCACAGGGCTCGGGCTGGCGATCGCGTCGAAGATCATCCAGGAACATCAGGGGACGATCCGGGCAGAAGGGAACGTACCTGTGGGCGCGAAGTTTATCGTTGAGTTGAAGCCTGCTTCGCTGATCGATGGGCAGCCAGTGGAGCCGCTTGAGGTTTCGGCGCTTGCGGCTGAGGTCAAGGCTGGGGCGCTGCCGAACTAGGACCTCTAGGCCTGTGACTTTGGGGTGAGCCGCTTGCGGACCTCGCTCAAAATTTCTTTTGACAGGGAGTCATCGTCTCCGGCGCGTGCCAGGACCATCGCCCCAACCATCGCCGCTGTGGTGAAGATAGCGTCGCCTCGATTGCCGCCCATGGCTTCGAGGATGGCCTTCAGTTCCGTAGAGAAGGTGTGTTGCACCTCGGGCTCGTTGCGAATATCGCCGGAGAGTGCGGACATCGTGCAGCCCTGGGCGGGGTTGTCGCGATGCTTTGTGCTGAGGTAGCGATTGAGATAGGCGGCACGGGTCGTGGCGGTGGCGGAGTTCTTTTTGATACCAGCCAGTGTGGCCTCCATGCCGTACTCGACGGCTGCGGCCATCAGGGCTTCCTTTGAAGGGAAGTGGCTGTAGAAGGCACCGTGGGTGAGGCCGCCGGCCTTCATCACTTCCGCGACGGTGACATCATCGAAGCCGCGTTCACGAAATAACTCCGAGGCCACGCGGACGATGCGCTCGTGTTTTTCTGCTGTCTCTTCGAGGGGATAACGCATGGCTGCCTCCCTGAGAAAATGAATCACGCAAACATGACAATCATCATACATGACGAACATCATGCTTCGCCAAAGAGGAGATCGACCATGAGACTTTCAGGCAAGAAGGCACTTATTACCGGGGGAAACAGCGGCATCGGGCTAGCCACTGCGTTGCGCTTTGTCCAGGAGGGCGCAGAGGTTGCTATCACGGGCCGGGACCAGAAGACGCTCGATGAAGCGGTTGCGCTGCTTGGACCGAAGGCGCGTGGATATCGGGCGGATGTTACGGATGCGGCTGCTCGCAAGGTGCTGTTTGAGCAGTTGGCGAATGACTTTGGCACGCTGGATATCGTGTTTGCCAACGCGGGTATCTCGGGAAGGACGCCGACAGGAACCGCGGATGAGGCGGTCTTCGAGAACATCATTCACATTAACCTGACGGGTGCTTTCGTGACGGCTAACTCAGCGGCTCCCTTGCTGAACGATGGTGGCGCGATCATCTTCAATGCGTCGGTCCACATCTCCGCGGGGCAGCCTGGGATGGCTGCTTATGCGGCAAGCAAGGGCGGCCTGCTGTCGATGGCTCGCTCGATTGCGGCCGATCTTGCGCCGCGTGGTATTCGGGTGAACGTAGTATCACCGGGTGCGACGAAGACACCGATCTGGGCTCGCGGGCCGCGGGCGAATGCGACTCCGGAAGAGAGCGGGGCGCAGGCGGCGTTTGTCGCTACGTTGATTCCACTCGCGCGTTGGGGTGAGGCGGATGAGATCGCCAAGGCGGTTTTATTCCTGGCCTCGGATGATGCTTCCTATGTCAATGCGACGGAACTCTTGGTAGACGGCGGAATGATCGGCTCGCCGCTTGGCTCGCCGCGTAATCGTGGGTAACTTGCGGTGCTGCTGCGGCCCCATCGTTCGCGGTGGGGCTGCGGTTCATAGAGTGGTATTTTATGGAACCAGCTCGAAGTGCTGGATGGCGATGTGGGCTCCGGCGCGGGATCTTTCTTTCGATGGCTTGATTCTTACGGTGATCTCGTCAAACTCTTTTCCGTGAGCGCTGGCGGGGATGGGGAAGGTGAGGACTTCGTTTATGGGTGGCCGGGTCAAGGAGATTGTCTGGGCTTCGCTCGACGCGATTGCAAGGGTTCCCAAGGATTCTGCTGACGGGTTCTTCGTGGAGGTCTTGTCTGTCAGGAGGATCTCGACGTCAATGGCTCCGAGGCGGTTGTCGGCGTTTTGCAGGGCCACGCGCAGGGCGGAGCAGCAACTCACGCTAAGGGGCGCTCCAAGGGATTGGTGAGCCTCCATCGAAAGAGCCTGGAAGTCAGTGGAGCGGACGTTGGCCTTGGTGGGATCGCCTTGGACAGTGCGGGCATCGGGCTTGGGGCGCAGATCGGGTTTCTTGAAGTACCAGTAGACTCCGTCGAATGGGATGAGGACCGGCTTTGAGCGCGTGCTTGCCAGGTTTGTGCGGGTGATGGGTACGGGTGGAACGATGTCGGGATGGGGCTTGAGAGGCAGTATTAGGATGATGCCGGAGTAGTCGCTGCCGGTCGTCTTTGCGTCGTGGACGACGGAGGGATTGTTGTCCTTGGCGTGGACGGCGTGCAGTATGGCGAAGCGGCCCTGGCGGAGAAATGGGATGAGCGCGATCGCGGTGAGGACGATGATCGTGAGGGATTCGGTGATGAGGGCGTTGATCGAAGGTTTCCGGGCTTTGTCCTCGGTCCGTGACTTCGTTGGCAGAGCCCAGAGCGATAGGGCTGCGCCTGCGGCGATCAGGATTCCAGCGGGCAGCGAGTAGCCAAGGACGAGAAGCGTGATGCCTGCCTCGAGGGCGATGGAGGTCAGGACGGCGGGCAGGACTGTCCGCAGGAAGGGCGGCGGCTCGCGGCAATCGAAGAGACTGGATTGGACGTTATGCGAGAGGTGGGGTTCTGGGGCTGGCTTCCACTTTCGCAGGAAGAACGTCGCGTAGATCGCGATAACGGGCGGGACCGCGACGATCCAAGGCGAGTCCTCCTGGAAGAGGAGCGCGAGCAGAGGGAGCCAGGCGGTCGCCATCCAGAGGCCGGCGATCAGTGGAACCGCAGGGGTTTCGATCTGGTCGCGAAAGACACGGCATGCGAGCCAGACGGCAAGAGCGTGGGCGGCTGCCGCGATTGCGACGAAGAGCAAGGCGTGGCCGAGGAGGGTTGGCCAAGTGAGGGAACGAGCAGAGGGTGGAGTGCAGATGAGGAACGCAGCGGCGCTCGTGACAATCAGGCTTGCCAGTAACGGAACGGCGATGGCTGCTGGCGATTGCGTGGTCTCTTCCGTCACAGGAGTCCGCCTCCGAGTCAGATGGCTTGAGGTGCGCGGCGTCGGGGTAGGAGAGAGAAGCCCAGATAGTGGTGGGCTTTATGCTCGGTAGACTTCGTGGCCGATGCCGTCGGGATGCGGAGTGTGCGGGCTAACCTTGGTCCGCGTGGGAGAGCGAGCAGTATGGCGGAGAGGAGGGTGAGGGTTAGTGGGATGCTGATGGTAAGGAGGTGGAAGGTGAGGTAGAAGTCCTGTTGGCCCACGTCGGTTAGTGAGATTCCGGGATGGCTGAGGTACTGGAGGGCGGCGAACGTGGTGACGAGGAGGACGCTGACGCTGGTCGACAAGCCTAGAGCCAGACTGACGGGCGAGAGGGCGCGATCCTTGTGAGGGAAGGCGACGAGATAGAGGATGAGGCCGAGCCAGACGAAGGTGATCGCCGGGGCGACTCCGCTGGCGATCTCAGCGCAGGAGGAGTAGGGCCAGGGAAGCGCGATCCAGCGATCGGCGTTGGCCTGGGATAGACGGCCATGCGCAAGGAATTGCCAGACCGGGTAGAGGGTGTTCCACCCGGCGGAGAAGACGATGGGCCGGGCGTGGTCGCGGAGCCTGGCCCAGAGTTCGATCCCGATCGCTTTCAGGACCTGACGTTGATGCCATTGTTTGGAACGACCTGCGCGAAGCTCTTCGAGGAGGTCTCCGGAGAGGGCGTCGCGGTGGGTTCCGAAGGTTAGGTGCTCGAGGAGCCAGGTGGCGATTCTGGTTGTGAAGGGCAGGGCGTTCGATGAACTCATGCGAGGTCTTCTCCCATAGTTGGCAGTGACTTCCACAACTTGCTCAGGACTCTGCGGGTCTCGTGAACGGCCTGGAGACCTTGATCGGTGACGCGGAAGTATCGTTTGGCCCTGCCGCCGCGTTCGGGTGTCGATTCGCCGAGGCTGGAGGCGATCAGGCCCTTGATCTCGAGACGATCGAGGGAGGCGTAGACGCTGCCGACGGCTACTTCGCGTCCCCGGCGGATGGCTAACTCGCGGGCGAGCGGGACGCCGTAAGCCTCGTCGCCGAGGTGCAGGATGGTGAGGAGAACCATGAGTTCGAACTCGCCGAGATAGCTATGCTCCCGCATTTCTTCAACAGTAGCGAACAAATAAGAATCGGGCAAGGCCTTCAGGAATGAACAGGTAGACTCATCGTGAGGAGTTACTGATTGAATCACGTTCTGATCGTCGATGACGAAGCCGAAATCCGCACCTCGCTGGAAGCGATTCTTGCCGAGGAAGGGTACCTCGTGACCACGGCGGCTACGGCGACCGAAGGGCTGACGCTGATTCGCGATGCTGCCTACGACGTGGTGCTTCTGGATATCTGGCTGCCGGACCGGGATGGGCTGGACGCGCTGGCTGAGATTCGACGGATCGAATCGGCTAATCTGCCCGAGGTGGTGATCATCTCGGGGCATGGAACGATCGAGGCAGCGGTGCGTGCCACGAAGCTGGGCGCTTACGACTTTCTGGAGAAGCCGCTGTCGCTCGAACGCACGCTCATCGTGATCAAGAACGCGATGAAGGCGCGACAGATGCGCGAGGATAACCAGGAGTTTGCGCGGCAGCTTGCGATCAAGGGGACGGTGACGGGGCAGAGCGTGGCGCTGAAGGCATTGCGACAGCAGATCAAGCTGATGGCTCCGACGAATGGGCGGGTGCTGATCTTCGGCGAGAGCGGAACGGGAAAAGAGCTGATTGGGCGGGCGATGCACTCGGAGAGCTTGCGGAAGGACCGGGTTTTCGTCGAATTGAATTGCGCGGCGATTCCCGAGGACTATATCGAGAGCGAGCTGTTTGGGTATCGCAACAGCGCGATTCCTGGCGGGCCTCCAGAGAAGCGGGGGACGTTCGAGCGGGCGGACGGGGGGACATTGTTCCTCGATGAAGTCGGGGACATGAGTCTCAAGACGCAGGCGAAGGTGTTGCGTGCGCTCGATGAGCAGAGGTTTTTGCCGGTGGGCGCTTCGCATGCAATTCACGTCGATGTGCGGGTAATTGCAGCGACGAATAAGGACCTGGAGGAGGAGATTGCGCGTGGGAACTTCCGCGAGGATCTTTTCTATCGGCTTAACGTCATTCCGTTTTATGTACCTCCACTGAGGGACCGGAAGGAAGACATTCCGCTTCTGGTGAAGGAGTTTCTGCAGGAATTCGGGCAGCAATACGGCCGGCCGCATGTAGAGATGAACGAGGATGCGTTGTCGGCCTTGCGGCAATATCACTGGCCAGGGAATGTACGGGAGCTTCGGAACCTGGTGGAGAGGGTGCTCATTCTGAATCCGAAGGCGGCACGGATCGAGCGGAAGCATCTTCCGATGCTGGTGTATCGGGAGTCGCGGGATGCGGCAAAGAACCTTGGGAAAGGCGAGGAGTTCGGGTCGCTCCTCGAGGCGCGGGAGGCGTACGAGCGGGACTACATCCTGAAGAAGCTGGATGAATGTAATGGCAACGTGACGCGGACGGCGGAGAGCCTTGGGCTAGAGCGCAGCCATCTGTACCGGAAGATGAAGGCGCTTGGAGTTGCGATCAAGGAATAGTCACGGGTTGGGCGCGAGGCGCTGGCGGGCGACGGCGGCGGTGCGGACGCCGTCGAGCAGGTGGGAGCGGACCTCGTCGATGCGGAAGGCGCCGGCGTCGTAGAGGTAGACGCGTCCGAAGGCGTTCGATGCGGTCTGGCCGAACTGGTGGGCGTAGTAGAGGATCACGAGAGCGCGCTGACCCGATTCGGTGCGTGTCGTTCGGGGCTGACCGTTCTCTGACGGGAGGGTCTGGGTGAGGCCTTGCTTTGCTCCTCCGGGGACGGAGGTGTCGGGGTCGGTGCCGGCGATGTCGGCTCCGAGGATGGCAGTGGTGATCTCTTCGTAGTTTCCGGCGCTATCGACTTCGGTGGGAAGCGGAACGGCGCGGTAGGTGTCGGCTGAGGGGATGAGGGCGATGCCGCGGAAGAGGGTGTCCGCGTCATTGCGACGGTAGAGGACTACCTGCACACGGCCGAGAGGGCCGAGTTCCACCGGCAGAGGCTGTGCGACTTCGGTTGCGCCCTGGGGAAGAGCCTTCTGGATCGCCTGCGTTAGGGCTGCGTTCTGGGGCTGATGGCCTGCGGGCTGGGCTTGGGTCGTCCAGGCGGAGATGGTGAGGGTGATGGCGGCGACGATGGGGATCGACCTGCGGGTCATCGGGGTCTCCGTGCTTCATGCGCAGCATAGTTGATAGGCTGCATCTCTGGGATGCATTGGGAGCTCTGTTCGATAGCACGCGGCTTGGCTAGGTGGGTTCCTCATGTTGCGTGTTTCCGTTGCGGGAGACATCTCGCCGATAATGGGGAGGCCGATGGAATTCTTCACCCGCTTCAAGAACGCACTCGTCCTGATAGTTGTGCTGCTGGCACAGACGATTGCTCTTGCGGTACAGGTGAGGCGAGGACCGGATTCGACGGGAACGGATTCCAAGCAGGTGCGGTTGCTGCGGGTCTGGGCTGCGGCGATCGTGACGCCGGTGGCGAAGACGACGCACTTCTTCAGTGGGGGCGTTCGCGGTGGGTGGTCGAACTACGTGGCGCTTTGGCATGTGAGACAGCAGGATGAGGCACTGCGGGGTCAGTTGGCGGCGATCCGGTTGCAGCAGGCCGCGCAGGCGGAGGACGTGATCGAAGGCAGAAGGCTGCAGGCGCTGCTGCAGTTTCGGGAGCATTATGTGTCTTCGACGATTGCGGCTCAGGTGATTGGGACGAGTGGAAGCGATACGTCGCGGATGCTGCTGATCGACAAGGGCGCGGATGCGGGGTTGAAGCCGGATATGGCGGTGATTACGCCGGATGGAATCGTGGGGAAGTTGCGGGATGTCTTTCCGCATAGTGCGCAGCTTCTGCTGATCAGCGATCAGACTTCCGGAGCTGGCGTGATGCTGCAGAGCACGCGGATTCGGGCGATCCTGAAGGGGACCTCGTCGGGCCGGGTGCAGATTGGGAATCTCACTGCGGACTCGCGGATTCAGCCTGGTGAGGTGGTGCTGACTTCGGGTGGCGATCAGGTTTATCCGAGGGGTTTGCCGGTTGGTGTGGTGGAGAGCATCGCGCCAGATCCGGAGCATCAGCCTTATTCGGCGATCACGATCAGGCCTGCGGCGAAGCTCGCGCAACTGGAAGAAGTCCTGGTGATTACGGCGACGCAGACGGAGCTTTCGGCGGAGGCGCAGAAGGATCTCGATGTGGCTCTCGCGAAGCACACGGAGGATGTCAATGCGGCGAAGGCCGCGGCTGCTGCTTCGCCGGCTTCCCAGCGAGGGCTCGATATGACCGATCCGAAGGATGCGGAGGAGAAGGCGAAGGCTGCTGCTGCTGCCGCGGCTGATCCGACGAAACCTTTGCCTCCTGTGCAACTGGTTCCAAGGCCTGTTCCGACGTTGCATCCGGATCGGTATAGTCCTGGATCGACGCCTTCGGCGACGGAGCTGACTCCTGGAGCTCCGCGTCAGCCTCAGAGCGCTCCGGCGACGGACAGTCAGGAGACTCCGCGCTAGCGCGCTTATGGCGACTCGAAGCTACACATCACGACGGGAACTCGAACAGTACAGCTTTCACCCAGCGATGACTCTTCTGGTTCCGCTTGCAGCGATCCTGCTGCAGGTGCTGCTGCCAAAGGCGATCCCGAAGCTGGCGATCCTGGATCTTCCGCTGATTGCGACCATCTTCTTTGCCGTTGCGCGACGGAGTCCAATTGCCGGAACGCTGACAGGCGCGCTGATCGGGCTGATGCAGGATGCGTTGACGAATCAGCCGATCGGCGTAAATGGGATGGCCAAGTGCGTGATCGGCTATATTGCTGCCAGCATTGGAGTTAAGGTGGATGTGGAGAACATCGGCACGCGCGTGCTGATGAACTTCGCTTTTTCACTGCTGGAGAGCGTGTTGCTGTATCTCATTCAAAGCAGGTTACTTGGTTTGCCGGGATTCCACCTGCTCTGGCTGCACGAGGTGATCCGGGCGCTGGCGAATACGGCGGTTGCGCTGCCTGTCTTCCTCTTCCTGGATCGTGGGAAGAGGATGATCTGATGATCTAACGGTGTACCCCCCCTCCCACTGGCGGGGCGCAAGTGCTTTCTTTTGTTGAGCATGCGTCGCGGGTTCTCCGGTAAGTTGTTCATTCCAATAGGCTTATATCTAAATATTAGATAAGAAAAGGGTTATACCCGTGCGGGCGCACCGATGGGTCTTCTCTTTTGACTGCTTACTTTAATTGTAGACTTGCCACCGAAACTAAAAGGACACCGATTTTTCCGTTTCGTTTCAATGAGTTAGGTGGTTTTGGGGCTTGACAAGAATTCGCGGGGGGCCGACTTGCGTCATTGCGGAGGCTCGGCGGTGGAGAGGATGCGGGTGGTGGCGGTGAAGCGGCGGTAGCGGGTGTAGGTGTGCTCGACGTCGACGGTGATGGTTTTGCCCTTGTCCGGGTAGAAGAAGTGGACGGCGCTATGGGTGGGGACGGGCACTCCATCGATGATCTGGAAGTCCTTCTGGGCGTGGCTGCCGTGAAGCATCTGGGCCTCGTCGGTAAGGACGTCGAAGGTGAGGCGGAGGATGGCGGGACTGGTTTCGCTGACCCACAGGTCATAGCGGCGGGTGGCGGCGGGGACGGTGGGAGTGGCTTCGAGGACGTGGGTGGGGTATCCATCGAGGGACTCCTGGCGGAGTTCGGTGAGGCGGTAGGCGGGGGTGAGGAGGTCGGGGAGGTTGATGCCGGCCTCGACGAGGTGGATGCGGAGAAGGTCGGCGCGGGCCTTGGCGTCGAGACCTTTGCGTTCGGCGACGGCCTGGTCGTAGCGGGCCTGCTCTTTCGCGACGTCGGACCCGGCGAGGGGCTTTCCGTTGCGCTCGACGACGCGTTTATAGGGGAGGTCGGCGATGTAGGTGTCTTCGTAAAGGGTGGTGGAGTCGACGAACAGCTTCCCCTTCTCGTTTCGGTTCTGGGTGTGATCGAGGTCGAAGTAGGTGAAGCGGGTGAGGGCGATCTTGTCTTCGGGGGCAGCGGCGAGGGCCTGCTGGAGGAGGTCGCGGGGCTGGACCGGGGCTTGTTGCGCGACGGCGCTGAGCGGGACGGCGAGGGTGGCCAGGAGCAGAGCGCGGTGGACGAGCGGCATGGCTGATCGTACGGGAGCGTCGTGGAGTTGGTTCCCCAGGGCGGTAGGATATGCGACGTTTGGCGAGGAAATGCATCTATAGATAAGAGTGAAGCAGGGAAGTTGACAGTAACTCACTCACATGTGAAGATTGAGAAGTGAGAGAAAGACCCGGGCGATCCCCGGATGACGATTTTTCAAGGGAGAAGCACAGATGGCAAAGATTATTGGGATTGACCTCGGGACCACGAACTCCTGCGTTGCCGTGATGGAAGGCGGCGAGCCGAAGGTGATTGCGAACGAGGAAGGCGGACGGACGACCCCGTCGATCGTTGCGTTCACGAAGAGCGGCGAGCGTTTGGTGGGTCAGGTTGCGAAGCGCCAGGCGATTACGAACCCTGAGAACACCGTTTACTCGATCAAGCGCTTCATGGGCCGCCGGATGAACGAAGTCGGCGACGAGCTGAAGATGGTGCCGTATAAGGTCGTTTCGAAGGGCGATAACGTCGGCGTGCTGGCACAGGGTAAGGAGTTCACGGCGCCTGAGGTGTCGGCGATGATCCTTCAGAAGCTGAAGAAGGCTGCCGAGGACTATCTCGGCACGTCGGTGACCGAGGCGGTCATCACGGTTCCGGCTTACTTCAACGATGCGCAGCGCCAGGCGACGAAGGATGCGGGCAAGATTGCCGGGCTGGATGTGAAGCGTATCGTCAACGAGCCGACTGCGGCTGCGCTGGCGTACGGGCTGGATAAGAAGAAGGACGAGACGATCGCCGTGTACGACTTCGGCGGCGGAACGTTCGATATCTCGATCCTTGAGGTTGGCGAAGGCGTGATCGAAGTGAAGTCGACCAACGGCGATACACACCTTGGCGGCGATAACCTCGACCAGCGAATTGTGGATTGGCTCATCGGTGAGTTCAAGGCCGATACCGGGCTTGATCTCCATGCGAAGGGCAACGAGATGGCGTTGCAGCGTTTGAAGGATGCGGCGGAGAAGGCGAAGATCGAGCTTTCGACAGCGCAAGAGTCGGAGATCAACCTCCCCTTCATTACTGCCGATGCGACCGGACCGAAGCACCTTGTCCGGAACCTTACTCGCGCGAAGCTGGAGTCGCTGGTGGACGATCTGCTGCAGCGGTCGATCGGACCGTCGAAGCAGGCGATGAAGGATGCCGGTGTCGATGCAAGCAAGATCGACGAGGTCGTGCTGGTTGGTGGTCAGACGCGTATGCCGAAGATCCAGCAACTGGTGAAGGAGCTTTTCGGCAAAGAGCCGCATAAGGGTGTGAACCCGGATGAGGTTGTGGCGATTGGAGCCGCGGTTCAGGCTGGTGTGCTTGCGGGCGAAGTGAAGGATTTGCTTCTGCTCGATGTCACTCCGCTGACGCTTTCGATTGAGACGATGGGCGGTGTCGCGACGGGAATGATCACGCGCAACACGACCATCCCGACCAAGAAGACTGAAACGTTTTCGACGGCTGCCGATAACCAGACCGAAGTTGAGGTGCATGTGCTTCAGGGCGAACGGCCGATGGCGTCGCAGAACCGCACGCTGGGCAAGTTCAAGCTGAGCGGGATTCCGACGGCTCCGCGTGGCGTTCCGCAGATCGAGGTGACCTTCGATATCGACGCGAACGGCATTCTGAACGTGACGGCGAAGGACAACGCGACGGGCAAGGACCAGAAGATAACTATCACCAGCTCTTCGGGTCTAAGCAAGGAAGAGGTTGAGCGCATGGCGAAGGATGCCGAAGCTCATGCCGCGGAAGACAAGGAACAGCGTGATGCGGTTGAAGCGCGCAACGGGCTCGACTCGATGGTGTACAGCGTCGAGAAGATGATCAAGGATGGCGGCGACAAGGTTGATTCGTCGGACAAGAGCGAGGTGGAGAGTGCGCTTGCGGACGCGAAGTCGGTGCTGGCTGGATCGCCTTCGGCGAGCGAGTTGAACGCGTCGAAGGAGAGGCTGACCACGGCAAGCCACAAGCTGGCCGAGGCGATGTACAAGGCGGGTGCTTCGGCCCCGACGGATGGCGGAACGGCTGCAGGCGGCACGACGGATCACGGTACCAATGAGGAAGCGAAGAAGGACGAAGGTGTTATAGATGCCGAGTACGTGGATGTCGATCATAAGTAAGACGAATCGGTCCGATCGTAGAGCAGAACCGATCGTCCTTCGCTGACGTACTTGCATCCATGTTCCGAGGGGCGTTCCTAAAGGGGTGCCCCTCACACTTTATACGGCGCTCAGGGCCAAAAGGGCGTCGTATAGGGATGCGGGATATTTCAATGCCAAGGGGAAGCAAAGACGACAGCTATTTGGAATTCAATTGGATCACTGGGGGTTTAACGATGGGCGATACCATGTGGAAATGCGACCAGGTCAGGGCAGGGCAACTGTATAACCGCGTGCTATTTGACACGCGGGAGGAAGCTTTGGAGTTCGTACAAAAGATGCAGCGCATGGAGCCGGACCAGACGTTTTCTGTGGAAGCGATTGATGCACGGCAGGTTTGGAACTAGCGATGTATCTCAAGGTGATCGACTGGAATGAGCTCCAGGCGATCTCAACGACAATTCTTGTGCTGACGAGTGCAGGGGCGATCGGTTATGCGGCCCTGCAACTGCGTCAGGAGCGGGAGTACCGGTCGGTCTCGAATCTTGAAAAACAGCTTACGGTGTTTCACGGCGAGGCTTTTCGAGCGGCGCGGAAGAGACTGGCGGTCGACCGGCTGGTCAATGAAGAGCTTGCTGAACTGGATCGGGATGTTCCGCCGGTCAGTGCGCTCGAGGTGTTGGACTTCTACGATCACATTGGGCTGCTGGTGAAGAAGGGGCATCTCGAGGTGTACGACGTCTGGCACACCTTCTATGAGTGGGCTCAACCGGTGTATGTCGATATGCGGCCTTTGATCGAGGACGAGGACAGCGCTTTTATCGATCACTACACGGACCTGCGGCGGTTGATGCGGCAGATGGATGAGTTGCAGATTTCGAGGATGCACGGCAAGAACGCGAATCACTGGGCTCTGTGGACGCCGGACCGGATCATCGATCACTACAAGTATGAGATCGAGTCCGGTGGACGGATTGCGCGCAGGACGCGAAAGAAGGCTCCGGAGCAGAACCTGATCGTCTCTTCGTCCTAGGTTTTCGATCAGAGAGGTTGGGATCTGTGCCGGAAGGAAATGAGCTGCATCGCTGGGCGGAGATGCATAACACGGCCTTTGGTGGGAAGAAGGTACGCGTCGAAGGGCCGAATGGGCGCTTCGAGGATGCGGTGCTGCTCGATCGCAAGGTGCTGAAGCGCGTTACGGCTGTCGGGAAGCATCTTGGGTATGACTTTGGGCCGGACCGGGTACTCCACGTACACATGGGTCTCTATGGGGACTTCACCGAGGGGACGGGCAAGGCTCCGGAGATGCGCGGTGCGTTGCGGCTGCGGATCTCGACTCCGAATGACTGGCTCGAGCTGCGGGGGCCTACGGACTGCAGCGTCTGGACGACGGAGAAGTGGAATGCACTGCGGGAACGGCTTGGGCCGGATCCTCTGAACGGGGACGATCCGAAGCGGGCTTACGAGAGGATTGCCAAGCGGAAGACCCCTATCGGTCTGCTGCTGATGGACCAGGAGATCTTTTCCGGGCTGGGAAACATCTTTAGAGCGGAGCTTCTGTTTCGGGCAAGGCTGAGTCCGTTTCGCGCGGGTAACGAGGTGGATGCGGCGAAGCTGAAGCGGATCTGGAAGGACTCGGGCAAGCTGATGCGGGATGCGATGGAAGACCGGCGGATTGTGACGACGAAGCCGGCGGATCGGCCGCATAAGAAAGGGCCGGCGTTGAACGAGGAAGCGCACTATGTGTACCGGCGGCAGGGACGCCCTTGTTTCATTTGTGGGACAAAGGTCATGACGAAGGTGATGGGGGGGAGGAATCTTTTCTGGTGCCCGGTGTGCCAGGCGGAGTAGCGTTAGGCGTTGGATGCTGTGCGTACAACGTGCTAGGCTCGGCTGATTGTGGTTGAGTTGAGTTAGCCAGGAGAGAACGATGGCGATTGGTCGAAGTCCGAAGCGAAAGTCCCTGCTGCATCCGGGAGAGGTTCTTCGGGAGAGATATATGGCGCCTGACGCGTTGAGCGCGAATGCGCTGGCGCTGGCGCTGCGGGTTCCGGCGACGAGGATCTCGGAGATTATCCGGGAGCGGCGCGGGATTACGGCGGATACGGCGTTTCGGCTTTCGGTTTACTTCGAGACGACGGCGGAGATGTGGATGGATCTGCAGAAGGCATACGAGCTTGCCCAGGTAGAGCACGGGTCGCTCGCGCAGATCAAGAAGGAAGTACAGCGCAGGGCATAGCGGGAGACAGGCAAGGCGATGGCGACTCAGACGAAGGACTATTACGGCACGCTTGGCGTGAAGAAGACGGCGACGCAGGATGAGATCCGGAAGGCTTTCCGGAAGCTCGCGCGGAAGTACCATCCGGACGTAAATCCGAATGATAAGAAGGCGGAGGAGAAGTTCAAGGAGATCTCCGAGGCGAACGACGTTCTCAGCGATGAGAAGAAGCGGAAGGTGTTCGACCAGTTCGGGTTCTATTCGGACAACATCGATGCGGCTGCGGCCGAGGCTGCGGCGCGGAGTGGGGGTGGAAGTCCGTTCGGCGGAGGGAATCCGTTTGGGCCCGGTGGGTATCGTCCGAGTGGAGGCGGTGCGCGCGGTGGGCAGGAGGTTCCGTTCGACTTTGGCGGGTTTGATTTCTCTGACTTTCAGGCGGGACGCGGGAAGGCACAGGAACCCGCTGGCGGCGGGTTTGGCGGAAGCTTCCGGGATGTGTTCAGCGGGATCTTCAACAGCCACGGGCAGAAGGGTTCGTCGCGCGGGCCGCAGCCGGGGACGGATCTTGAGTACCAGGTAAGTGTGGACTTCTGGACGGCGGTGCGCGGAGGTGTCGCGAAGCTTGAGATCACGCGGCAGGATACTTGCCCGACGTGCAAGGGACGGACGACGACGGGCGGAAGCGGGGAGTGTCCGGAGTGCAAGGGCACAGGGCAGGTGACGCAGATGGGCGGGAGGATGAAGTTCAATATCCAGTGCCCACGCTGCGGCGGGACGGGGAGGGCGGATCATCCATGCGGGACGTGCCATGGACAGGGCGTCGTTACGCGGAAAGACCCGCTGGAGTTTCGCATCAAGGCCGGGACGCGCGATGGACAGAGGATTCGGTTAGCGGGTAAAGGCAATGCGGGTGTGGATGGCGGGCAGGCGGGGGATCTCTTCCTGATTATCAAGACGGGATCGCATCCTGTGTTTACGCGGACCGTGGACGACGTTTACGTGACGGTGCCGGTGACCGTGGTCGAGGCGGCGCTGGGCGCGAAGATCGATGTGCCGACGATCGATGGGCGGACGCAGTTGAAGATTCCGCAGGGGACGCAGACAGGGCAGAAGCTCAGGCTGCGCGAGAAGGGCGTGCCGTCGGCGGCGCGGGAGGGTGTGCGCGGGGACCAGATCGTCGAAGTGAAGATCGTGGTGCCGAAGGTGCAGGACGAGCGGTCGAAAGAGATTCTGCGGGAGCTGGCACGGCTGAACCCGGAGGATCCACGGGAAGGGTTGTTTGAGCAGGGATGATGCTGGTTAACGCGGCTCAGATGGCGAAAGTGGTCTTTCACTAGCCGAGCCAACCGACAGCCCTTCTACTTCGCTTCCGCGTTCCCATCGTCAGACCAGTAGGTCGTTCGCGCCTGCACGATCAGACCTGGGCGATCGATTAGCTTGACACTCAGGTGGTGTAGACCGGCCTGAGGAGAGACAGGCTGGAAGCTCAGCATGTATCGATTGGGCAAGTGATTCGTGATGACGGACAGGCTGCGTTCCAGGCTCTTCGCATTGGTGAGTTTGAAGTATTCGCCTCCGGTGAGCCTGGCCACGGTTTCGGGGGCGTTCCGCTTCAGCCCGTTGCTCGCGGCGATGGCGGCTACCCGGGCAACCAGAAGCGGAGGCATAAGCTGCCCCATGCAATCGTAGAGACGGGAGAGGCGGCCGAGATTCTGATCCGGGTCGTCGGTTAGTTGCTGCTCGGGGATCTTGCCCATGCATCCGGTGGGAGGATTCGGGATGTGATTGGCCCGATCAAACAGTTCTACCCCACCTGGCGGCATCGTCCGGCTTTCATCCGCCGCCTGCGCGGGTGTACCGGGACCTGTTGGAAGTTGCTGGTGGGCGTAGTGTGCCGCCTCGGACTTCGCCGTCGAAAAGCCGATGCTGTAGATCGACGTGTTCGTATCGCTAATGGCCCTGACCGCGTCGTCCAGAGTGACCTTGCTTCCACGGTCCGCTGTCTCCGAGATCAGGAGGATGACGCGCCTGTAGCGTGCAGGCTGGGCTCGTAACAGGCTCACGGAAAACGCGACGCTGTCGAGGATGGCTGCGCCATTATCGCCGAGGCTCGCGTCATGGACCGGGTCCGGACCCTCGCAGTTGCTGAAGTGATTCTGCCGCGTGCATCCGGGCTGAAGAGAGAGGATCGCATCTTTCGCCGAGTCGATTTTTGCGGTAAACGGTTGGACTAGGGTAGGTTCGCTGTCGAAGCCGACGACCGCGACGCGATGCTGGACGCCGCCGACGAGGGCCTCGAGCATAGGGATGAGCGCGCCGAGCTTGTCGTACTCCCGCGTGCCGGCTCCGCCCACTTCCAAGTCGATCACGACCGCCAGAGGCTCGTTTCCTGCATCGTCCTCAACCCGCAACGCCTGGGGCTGTCCGTTGTCCGTCAGAAGGAAATCCGAGGCCGAAAGCATGTACACCGGCTCCCCAGCCTTGTCGTGAACGAGTGCCGGAACCAGGACCAGGGTGGACGTTGCGGTGAGCGGCTTCTGGCTTGAGGGCACTTGCGCGCCGAGGGAACAGGATGCGAGGACAGCGAGGCTAAGCAGAAAAGGCTTCATCGAACGCGCTGCTTGCTGGAATGCTATTCGATTGGACGAAGGTTCTCGTTGGCTGACGTGTCTGAACCTGACAGGGGAGGATCGGTGAGGGGTCAGGCGTGTTTATGCAGACGATCCGAAAGGCTTTTGCGGAGTCGACAGAGAAGGTGGGTGCAGGAGTCGTATTGCGGGAGGAGCGCGAAGACAAGCGAGATAGCGGCGAAGATGAGGACTGAGGGAAAGAACATGTCGGTCATGGGAGAACTCCAGAGGAACAGCCCGCTCTTAGCGGGGTGCACACGGAGACGGTTCAGCCTGGAGGGTTGGATCGACCCGGGATGGGACTGCCAGCGTCGCCGATGGTGCGAGCGGGGCGACAAGGATGCGGCGTGGAGCCTCGAGACGGGGGCGCGCCTAAGTTGGCAGAATTATGCTCCGCTCTTTGGATCTTGGGCAAGAATTCTCTTTGTGTCGCACCGGCTCGAGACATTCCTTGCTGCTTATGGACCCGGGGCCTCGTCTGATTGCCAGATTGGGACTAGCAAGAGCGTCGCGAAGGCCGCGCGAGGTCTCGACTATCGTTGTGCCGAGGCCCCTCGATGAGGGGCGAATGGAGGAATCGCAGGTGTCTTATTTCCTGACCTCACCACGGCTGGGCTTTCGGCACTGGACTCGAGAGGACGAGGCTCGGGCAGCGCTGATTTGGCAGGATGCCGAAGTGATGCGCCATATGGGCGGACCCTACACAGAGGACGGCACCCGAAGTCGACTCGCTTCCGAGATGGCTCGACAGGAACATCTTGGATTTCAGTACTGGCCAATCTTTCTTCGAGATACCGGCGAGTTTGCAGGATGTTCCGGATTACGTCCCTTCCATGATGAGGAGGGCGTGCTGGAATTCGGCGTCCATATTGCCCGCAGGTTCTGGAGTGCGCGCCTTGGGGAGGAAGCGGCACGAGCTGTCATGGGCTATGCGTGCGAGACTCTGGCAACCAGGACGTTTGTTGCGGGGCACGGACCCCAGAACCTGGCCTCGAAAGCACTTCTACTGCGTCTTGGCTTTATCTTCACGCATGAAGAACCCTGGGGAGCCCACGGCATTATGCATCCGCATTACAGGCTGACGCTTGAGCCGTAGCTTTCTCTGCTTCCGACAAAGGTCTCAGACCACAGCTTACTGAGCTGTTCCATGCTTGCATGAGACGGTGGTGTTATTCCGTTGACACTCAAGCTGTATTGATCGCGCGGTGGATCTGGGGCATTGTCGAGTCAGGACTTTGACAGTGTTTCCGGAGGATTCGATGGATCAGCCTACACACGCCGAACAAGCTCAAGCTTATGTCATACCCTGGCACTTCAAAGCTGAGAACGCACAGCATGGAAGGGATTGCGTGCTCATCGCCACGATCGTTGGCGATGAGATGCAGACGGTATCCCTGCACGCTGGTCACCTGCCGGATGGGACTCCCGCAACGGAAGAATAGGCGAGTGTAACCAGAGGGTGTGACGCCGGCGGCTTTGGGTCGTCCAGGCGGAATCCTGTGTCCCTTCGTGTTCTCTTCGGGGTGATGGTGGAGACGAAGCAATGACAAAGAAGAAGGGCTGCCTGAGTGTTCAGGCAGCCCTTCTTTGCTTCGGTTGCGGTGCGTTAGAAGGTGAACTTCAGAGCCAGCTGGATCTGACGTTCGGTGGAGACCGTTCCGGTGATCTGTCCGAAGTTGCCGGACTCGATGTTGTTGCTGGGCGGTGCGAGGCTGGTGGTGTTGAGGACGTTGAAGAAGTCGGCGCGGAAGGCGAGCTGCTTCTCTCCGACGATCGTGAAGGCCTTGCTGAGCGTCGCATCCAGATCCTTGTAGGACGGAGCGCGCTCGGAGCCGACGCGTGCGGTTCCGAGAGACGCGGTGGTCTCCGGTCCGTAAGCGCAGCCAAGAGCCTGGGCGTTTTGGGTCTGGCATCCGTTGATGGTGGCACCGTCGACGACCTGGGGGACGTTGATGGTGGACCCGGTTCCGAACCAGTTGTCGACGGAGCGGTTGGTCACGATGAGCTTGCTGTAGTGATTGCCGCGGTCGGTGCGCTGGTTGACGAGATAGTGCGAGTTCGAGGCGATGGTGATAGGCATGCCGGAGTGGAGGCTGGCGATGGCACCGACCTTCCATCCGCCGACTGCCGCATCGAGCGCGCGGTTCATGTTGCCGCCGAACATCCGTCCCCGGCCGACGGGAAGGTCATAGTAGCCGGAGAAGGAGAAGATCTGCGGGGTATCGAAGAACGCCGGGCCGTAGTCTGATCCGCCGTTGTAGGAATCCTGCCAGTAGGCGCTCTGCGAAGCTGAAGCACCGCCGCCCGCGCCGTAGTAGCCGAGGTTGTTGGTGAGGGACTTGCTCCAGGTGTAGTTGGTGAGGAACTCAAGACCATGGCTGGCGCGATGACGGCCGGTGATCTGGAGCGAGTTGTAGTTCATGTTGGACTTGGACTCGGTGAGCGAGACCTGCGAGACGAGCGAGAGGCCCGGAAGCGAGGACACCGGTGAGATGCAGGTGGGGCACTGTTTCTGGTTGCCTTCGCGCGGATCGACGAGGTGGTCGCCGGTCTGGCCGAGGTAAGCGATGACGAGCGAGGTGCTGTTGTTGAGCTCGGTCTCGGTGGTGAGGTTGAACTGCTGGATCAGGGCGGGCTTCAGCTTCGGATCCCAGGCGCGGACATTGCCCGAGAAGGTGGCGACGTCGGTGGGCAGGGGGAAGCCGTTGCTGTCCTGGAAGTAGGGCTGGCCATCGACGTGGTTGCCGGAGGCGTCGGTGAAGAAGGGCGGGTTGAGGGGCAGGCGAAGGTTCGCGCCGGTGCCTTCGAGGAAGTTGGTGATGCCGTATCCACCGCGAATGACGAACTTGCCTTTGAGCTCAGAGGGGCTGAAGGCGAAGCCAAGGCGGGGCATGTAGCCATTCCAGAAGTCGTTGTACAGGGCGCGGCTGTTGCCGTTGAGGCCGGCGTACTGGATGGCTCCGGTGGTCAGGTTGATGTTGGTCTGCTTGTTGTTGACTTCGTAGAGGGGCTGATCCCACTCCCAGCGCAGGCCGAGGTTGATGGTGAGGTTCGGGGTGACCTTCCAGTCGTCCTGGAAGAAGAGGGCGTCGCGCCACTGACGCTGGCCCCACTCGTCGGTGTAGGAACCCTGGCCGTAGGAGGAGGCCTGGTCAGTGAGGAAGTCGGCCCAGGCATCGCCGGTCGCATTGCCATTGAAGCTGAAGAAGCCGCGTGCGCCGTCGTTTCCGGAGTAGTTGCGGTTGGCCTGGTAGCGGATGGCCTGGCCGCCGAGCTTGATGGTGTGCTTGGCGAGCTGCCAGCTCAGGTTGTCGCCGTAGACGAAGGCGTTGACGATGGAGTCGGACTGGACGCCGTTTCCGCCGCCGGAGCCGCCGCCGATGGCGTCGACGCTGGAGGTGGAGGCATCAAGGGTGGAGATACCGGGAGAGACCTGGGTTCCGGGGATGCCGAGCTTGGCGTTGCCGGTGAGGCCGAGCTGGCCGGCGATGTCGGAGGCGACGTTGGTGTAGCGGGTGCGTCCGAAACCTGCGCGAGCCTCGTTGACGATGTTGGAGGAGAAGACGTGGGTCCAGTTGACGACGAAGCCGGTGTAGGGATCGGTGTTGTTGGCTGGGGTGTCGGTGGGCAGGGAGACTTTGCTGTAACCGCTGGACTCGCGGCCGATGGAGAAGCGTCCGGAGACGTTGTCGCTGGCGGTGAGCTTGCCGTCGACCTTGATGTCGCCCTGATCGTTGCGGACGGTCTGGCCGGTGAAGCCGCGGTAGTTGCTGACGATGCCGTTGGCGTTGGTGCTGGTGACGTTCGGAAGGGGATAGAGTTCAGGGTGCGCGAAGAGATAGACCGCGGCGGGGTTGGTGATGGCAACGGTGGTGCCGAGGGTGGGGGCGAAGCCAGCGCGCATGGCGGCTGTGGCTACAGAGCGGAACTCCACGGAGCTGGTGTGCTGACGGGCTCCCTGGTAGTCGCCGAAGAAGAAGAGGCGATCCTTGAAGATGGGTCCGCCGATGGTTCCGCCGAAGGTGCTGCGGTCAAGGGCGGGGGTGGCACCGATGGCGGTGGGGTCGGCGGTGTGCTTGTTGGACCAGCTATCGGCGTTGAGGTTGGTGTTCTCGAGGAACCAGAAGGCGTTTCCGTGGAACTGGTTGGTACCGCTCTTGGTGACCATGACGACCTGGCCGCCGTTGGCATTGCCGTACTCGGCGGTAGCGTTGCCGGTGATGATGCGGAGCTCACCGATGGCGTCGACGTTGGGGCTGTAGCCGATGTAATTGTCGATTGCTTCGTTGATGTCGGCGCCGTCGAGGGTGTAGTTGTTGGACTGCTCACGGTTGCCGTTGACGAAGAAGCCGCCGTTGTAGCCGCTGCGGCCGACGTTGTTCTGAGCCTGCGGATTGGGGGTGACGGCACCAGCGACGAGGGTCGTCAGGGAGGAGAAGTTACGCGCCTGGAGGGGAAGCTCGGTGGCCTGGGCGGCGGTGATGGTGTCACCGGTTTCGGGGTTCTCGGCGTTCAGGATTGGCGCGGTCTCGGTGACGGTGACGGTCTGGGTGTCGGAACCGAGAGAGAGCTTGACGTCGACGCGGGCTTCCTGCGAGACCTCGAGGGCGAAGTCGCTGGTGGACTGCTTGTTGAAGCCGGTGGATTCGACGGTGATCTTGTAACGGCCGATCTGGAGGAAGCGGAGGTTATAGATGCCGCTGGGGTTCGTTTCCGTGTTGGTGTTGACGCCGGTGGCGATATTCTGCGCGGTGACCTTGGCGTGAGCGACAGCGGCCCCGGTGGGGTCCGTGACAGAGCCTGTGATGGTTCCTGTGATCGTCTGGCTCCATGCTGGCATCAGCAGAAGAAGATGGATACACAGGGCGAACAGGCACGTCGATAAGAAACGTTGCACTCGCATACTGCCTCCTAAAACATTGGTTGGAATGAAGATCACTTTGCTTCCGGATTGATTGCCCGTCTGTGCAGGCTCTCTGGAGAAGGTGTGACAAGGGTTGCGTGCAGGGAGCAAATAGCTTCCACACCATGCCAGAAGCGAAGATGCGAAAAGGAGGCCATCTCTGGCCTTTTCACAAGCAGCGATCCATAGAGATGTATGTACGTCATATTTTTGATCGTTTGCGATCTAAACGGACATATGGCTTATGGGTGAACAATAGACCAGAAGTTTGGGGAATTCAACAGGAAATTATTGCGGTTGTATCTGTCTCTTAACGCGGCATTTACGTGTAATTCGGGTGTGGGAGGCCGCCGGCGCGCAGGGCGAGGGGCCGTGGAGTGGTCCGTTTTTGATCGTTCGAGGTGCAAACGTACGGGTTTCAGTGGCCGCAGGTGCTTCAGGACTGATTGTGCCCGGTCCGGAGCCGGGAACTCCGGGCTGGAAAGAATGGGACGCGCGGCTGCTTGACTGCCAATCCGGGAACGGGGGTTCGGCCTTCTTCCCTGGATGTGGGTGCTGGCAAGACATATTCGTTGACGAGGGAGGCTATGAACTGAGTGGCGGCGGGTGCGAGGCCGACGACTCGGGCGGCGAGCCAGGCTTGAGGGGTGATGGTGATCTCGGCGCGGCCGGTGCGGACGGCCTGAAAGATGCGTTCCGCGGCGTGCGCGGTCGTCGCGGCAATGAGGGGTGTGGTCGCCCCGAGGGCGAACCAACGGTACTCTTTCGCGTGATCTCCGGTGAATTCAGCCTGGACGTGAGAGCCGGTGCGCATAAGGCCGGGGCAGACGGTGGTGACGCGGATGCCCTTATGGCGTAGTTCCGCATGTAGGCCCTCGGAGAGGCCGACGAGGGCGAATTTGCTGGCGACGTAGGGGAGAAGGTGCGGCATGGCGAACTTGCCGCCGATGCTCGCGATGTTGACGATGGCGCTGCGCTGACCATGGTCGCGGTATCGGGAGAGCATGGAGGGCAGGGCGGCGTGGATGGTGGCGAGGGCGGCGAAGAAGTTGATCTGCATGGCGCGGTGGTAGGCGTCGATGGGCTGGTCTTCGACGGGGCCGACCTGGATGATGCCGGCGTTGTTGATGAGCACGTCGATGCGGCCGAAGTGGGCAAGAGCGCCGGCGATCAGGGATGCGGCCTGGGACTCGTCGCTGAGGTCGGTTGGGATGAGGAGGACATCGTTCGGAGATTGGATAGCCTCGCGCTCGAACAGGAGGTCGCGAGCACGTTCCAGCTCCTCCCCGTTGCGGGCGGCGAGGACGAGTTGAGCTCCATCGCGGGCGAAGCGTTCGGCGATAGCGAGTCCAAGCCCGCGGGAGCCCCCGGTGATGAGGACGACCTGACGCAGGCGTGGGGCACGGGTGCGGAGCGCGTAGGCTGCCGCGGCGGCCGTGACGGCAGTGATGATCTGGGCGAGTACGATTCCCTGCGACTTCTTCATGGGGATTGAGATGCTTTCCCGTAGTGTTGGCGATGGGTTGTGGCGCGCGGGGTATGCTTGGGTTCCATGTTGTCGAGGATCGGGTGGGACGATAGCATAGGGCGGAAGAGGGGCGATGGCAACGAAGCGTAAGGGTAAAGGCGCGTACATGATCTCGTCGGTGGCGGAGATGTACGAGATTCATCCGCAGACGCTGAGGCTGTATGAGCGAGAGGGCCTGTTGCGGCCGTCGCGGTCGGATGGGAACACACGGCTCTACACGGACGAAGACCTTGAGAGGCTGGAGTTCATCCTGAACCTGGCGCGGGACCTCGGGGTGAATATCGCGGGGATCGCGATCGTGCTGCAGATGCGGGAGCGGATGGAGGAGATGAACCGGCAGATGCAGGGGTTCGTCGACTATGTGCGGACCGAGATGCTGGCGCGGATGCAACCGCAGCCGACGGCGGGGTTGGTGCCGCTGCGTAGGCCGGTGGTGGTTCCGGAGGCGAAGGAGACGGCCAAGACGGTCCGGGCTTCGAGGAAGACGAAGACAGCCGGGTTGTAGACTTGAGGGTGAATGGGGTGAGCGGCCAGCACGTTCCGGCGGCCCGTCCGGCGTCTCCCTGAAGGTACGAATGCGTCTTTTGCTTCATGTTCTGTTCTATGCCGCGTTGTGCGGTTCGGTGACTTCGACGATCTACTGCGGGATGGTGCTGGCGGCTGCGCTTCGGTTCGGTCTGCGGAAGAGGCGCGAGGAGCGGGATGGAACTCCGTTTCTGCCCGCGGTGAGCGTACTCAAGCCGCTGCATGGGACGGAACAGGGGATGGAGCGAAACCTCGAAACGTTCTTCGAGCAGGACTATCCGGCGCCGTTCGAGCTTTTATTCTGCGCGCGGCAGGAGATGGATCCGGGGCTGCGGCTCGCGCGGACGGTGGGGGAACGGTATCCGCATGTCGAGGCGCGGTATGTCACATCTGGTGAGCCGATTCCCAAGTTCCATAACGCGAAGGTTTACTCGCTCGAGAGGCTGAACTCGGTGGCGAAGCACGATCTGTTTATCACGAGCGATGCGGATGTCCGGGTGGGGCCGGACTATCTGCGAAAGATGGTGCAGAACTTGAAGGATCCGCATGTGGGGCTGGCTTCGTGCGTGTACCTTGGGTCGCTCGATAAGGGAAATGCGGCGGGACTTTCCTCGAGGCTGGATGCCGTGGGCAAGAGTGTCGAGATGACCTCGGGTGTGCTGGTGGCGGACATGATCGAGGGCACGAAGTTCGCGCTTGGGGCGACGATGGCGGTGCGGCGGAAGTCGTTCCAGGATGTCGGCGGGTTTGCCGAGCTGGGGCAGTTTTATGCGGATGATTTTGTGCTCGGGAACAGGCTGGCCGCGCAGGGAACAGGGGTCCTTCTGGCGACGCATGTCATTCGTCTGATGGTGCAGGATTCGCCGTTCTGGATATCGTTCCGGAACCAGTTGCGGTGGATGCAGAGCACGAGGCGGTCGCGGCCCTGGGGGCATCTTGGGTCAGGCCTGACGTTTGCCATGCCGTTCGGGCTACTTGGATTGCTTTGGGGGGGCCTGAGTGGTCATGTGGGGATTGGGCTGCTTTGGCTGGCGGCAATGGTCTTGAATCGGTGGCTGCAGGCGGGAGCAATCCTGCGAGTGCTGGGAGATCTGGACTGGAGGCGCGGGATGGTGATCTACCCATTGCGAGACCTGCTTGGGGCTGCGCTGTGGACGGCAAGCTTCGCGGGCGATCGTTTCTACTACCGGGGCGGAACCTACACGTTCCAGCAGGGCGGCAGGGTCGAGGCGTCGAAGTAGCGTGGATTGGGACGTGTCTGGACCCCCTAAGAGAGGGATGTGGAAGCCAGCGGCATCTTTTAAACTGGTCTCCTTTCGGGTTGGTCCGCATCAAGCTAGTGTGTCGCATCGGCACAAGTGTTTCCGAGGCGCCCGGATGGCGTTGCCGAGTTGGAAAGTTCGCCAGGGTTTTTGATGAGTCTCGCGCTTCGGATATTGTTCGGCATTGCCGCTGGTGGGAGCATCACTTCGACGGTTTATTGCGGCATGGTGCTGGTCGCTACCGTCCGGTTCGGCCTGCGCCGACGCCGGGAAGAGGCGCTGGCTGCTCAGGCATTTCCGCCGCTCAGCGTCCTCAAGCCCCTGCATGGGAACGAGGCTGGGCTGGAGGAGAATCTCGTACGGTATTTCGAGCAGGACTATCCGGCGGCGTTCGAGCTTCTATTCTGCGCACGACACGAGACGGATGAAGGGTTGCGGTTGGCGCGTCGTGTGGCCGATCGGTATCCAGGGGTGGGGGCGCGGTTTATCACGTGCGGCGAGCCGGAGTTTCCGAACGCGAAGATGTGGTCGCTGGCAGCACTTGCGAGGGCAGCCCGGTTCGAGACGCTGGTGACGAGCGATGCCGATGCGCGGGTGGAACGGAACTCGCTGCGGGAGTGTGTGAAGGGCCTGATGGATGGCACAGCACTTGAGAGCTGCCTCTACATCGGGACAACGCAGGGCGGTGTGGCCGCAAAGCTGGATGCGCTGGGTAAGAGCGTCGAGATGACGGGTGGCGTGCTGGTGGCGGACATGCTCGAGGGCACGCGGTTTGCGCTCGGCGTGACCATGGTGCTGCGCAAAGAGGCGTTCGAGCGTGCGGGCGGGCACGAGCAGCTTGGGCAGTTCTGGGCGGAAGACTTCGTGCTTGGGAACCGGCTGGCGGATCGCGGGGACCGGGTGGGGCTCTCGAGCCACGTGATCGGGCTGACGGTGCCTCCGACAGGCTTTGGCGCGAGCTTTCGTAACCAGGTGCGGTGGCTCAAGAGTACGCGACGGTCGCGCCCGAAGGGGCATTTGGGTACGGGGCTGACGTTCGCGGTGCCGTATGGGGTGATGGGTCTCCTGTGGGGATTGCTGGCGGGGCACTGGGAGTTGGGGGTGCTTTGGCTGGCTGGCCTCTGTTTGAGCCGGTGGGTGATGGCTGTCGCGGTTCTGCGGGCTTTGGGTGGTACGCGGGTCATGGCGGAGGCGGTGTTGTACCCGGTGCGGGACCTGATGGGAGGCATCCTGTGGGCGGCGAGCTATTGGGGGAGCACGCTGTCCTATCACGGCGGGACGTACCAGCTCGAGGAGGATGGGCGCTTTCACCGCCGCGCCACGACGTCAGGAGCGACGATTGAGCAGGTGGAGGCTCCGCACGCCTGAGGGCGGTTCCTAAGGCTGGTTGGTCAGGATGGTCTTGCCGCCGGCGGAGGCGAGGATGCGCACCCTGCCGAAGCGGGCCAGATCCTGTGCGCGGGTCCGCGAATAGGTGAGAAGGAAGAGACGCCGGGGGCTGGCCCAGAGGGCGTGGAGCGAGTCGTCGGTCTCGAAGATGTGGGGAGCGTCGGGCCAGAAGGAGCCGAACCATGGGCCGTTGATGTGCCCGTTGACGAGGTGAAGGGGCTGGCCGGTGTAGAAGATCAGGGTCGAGCCGGAGGTGAGCTCGCCGTCGAGGAGGATCAGGTCGCCGGGGCGGCGGACGCGGTTGATCGCGACGGCGAGGTCCTTTGAGCCGAGGATGGAGTTGAAGCGGATAAGCCCCTCGTGGGCGGCGAGGAGGGTGAAGGTCATGCCGATGGCGATTGCCATGGTCGCGGCGTGCGGACGACGGAGATGCCGGAGGCGGGCGCTTCCGATGCCGATGGCGAGCATGCCGATGGTGACGGCGACGAGGGGGGCGCGGAAGAGGCCCATGGCGTCGCCGGTGAGGTCGAAGAGGTGGCCGAGGGAGAGGTTGTAGAGTGCGGGGTTGTTGGCGAGGAGGGTGGAGAGGTCGGCACCGGGTGGGGGTTTGGGGGCGGTGATCGCGAAGAAGGCGCAGATGACGGCGACGGCGGTGGTGAGGGGGAAGAGGAAGCGGAGGGTCCAGTTGCGGACGCTGCGGCGGGCCTTCCTGCCTTCTTCGTCGGCGGCAGGGCTTTCCGCCCGAGCGAGGAGGCCGCCGGCCATGAGGGCGAGGGCCGGAAGCGCGGGGAGCGAGTAGTACTCCTGCCGGTTGGAGATGGTGAAGAAGCCTAGGATGAGCGCGGACCAGAGCAGAAGAGAGAGCGCCGCTTCGCGCTCGCGGGGCGTGGAGCGCTGGGTTAGCTTGCGGATGTGGCAAGCGACCGCGCCGGGAAGGAAGGCGGTGAAGGGCATGACCCAGATGGCGAGGTAGAGCCAGAAGAGCCAGATGGGGGTGAGGCCGTAGTCGTGGGGAACGCGCTTCGAGAGGAAGCGGGCGACGTGTTCGTTGTAGAGGTAAAACCAGGCCCATCCGGCTTTGGCTGGGAGTTCCATGCCTGCGGGCATCGGGATGGCGGGGTTTCGGATAGCAGCCAGGATGTGCCACGGGGCAGCGATCACCAGGAACAGAGCGGTGCCGGCAGCGAGATGGAGTTTTGTAAGGAGGCGGAGTTGGCGGGTGAAGGCGAGATACAAAATGACGAAGCCAAGGGGAAAGACGAGGCCGATGAGGCCCTTGGTGAGGACGTTCGCGGCGAGGACTGCGGCGAAGGCGAGGCAGGGGATCAGGGCGGACTGCTGGTTACGGATACGCTCGACCGCGATGAGGGTGAGGTGGACGGCGAGTGTCATCCAGAGGGCGACGACGATGTCCGGGATGTAGAAGCGGGTGTAGAGCCAAGGGCCAACGCTGGTGGCAAGGGCCAGGGCGGCGTAGAGGCCTCCGCGGTCCGGATGTTCTTTCGGAGAGACGGCGGCGAAGAGGCGGATGCCCAGCGCGTACGCGGCTAGGAAGAGCGCGAGGGTTCCGAGGACAAGTGGGATGCGGGCGGCCCAGTCGTGTATGCCAAAGAGGCGCATCGAGCCGGCGGCCATCCAGTACATGAGTGGGGGCTTGTCGAAGAAACGGATACCGTCGATCGTGGGGGTGACAAAGTCGTGTCGATCGAGCATCTCGCGTGCGATCTGGATGTAGATCGAGTCAACGTCGTCGAGCAGGCCCGGAGAGAAGACGCAGCCTACCTGGAGGATGAGCCAGGCGAGAAGAATGTAGCCGACGGAGCGGGGCTGCCAGAGGCGAGCGGGGGCGGAGACTGTCCGGAGCTCGTGTGTCTGATGGGCGACATTCACTGTAGGAGTGGACGATAGCAGCGGAAGGCGGGCTTCGTCGAGCTTCGGCGTTGCTTCGATCAATTGGTTCTCTTCGTTTGGGCGGGTGTTTGTTTCAGGGGCGGACGGACGGGCTTTGACTTAATTGTCTTTCGCTTAAGCATGACAGGTTGTCCTGCTGGCGGGCTTGAAAATGCAACTGCAACGACAACAGAAAACGCAGATCCCCTTCGGGAATGACAACCAGAGATGCAACGACAACGGCAACTGCAGAGGCGGTTGCTTGTCAACGGTCGAGCGGGCGGTCGGTGATGAGGGCTTTCCCGGATGCCTCCTGGACGATGATCTGCCGGGAACCCAGGAGGTGGTCGACGTCGTCCCGCCGTTCGAGCGGCACGAAGAGGAGCTTGCGCTCGCCGGTCCCCCAGCTGCTGAGAAGATCGGCGTTGGTGAGGAAGATGCGTGGGGCGTCCGGGAAGGTCGAGCCAAAGAGCATGGAGGTGGTACGGCCTTCTACCAGGGAGACCTGACGGTCCAGGTAGAAGGCAATCGAGGAGCCGTAGGATTGGTCGCCGTAGAGAAGGATTTCCGTATCGCGGGAGATGCGGCTATTGTCTTCAAGCTGCTGAATCCTGTCGGCGAATGTCTTCGACGACAGCATGGGCGAGAAGCGGACGAAGGCGATGTGAGCAGCGATCAGGAAGAGAGCGCTGGTAAAGGCGATGGTCGTGGTTGCGGCGATGTGGCGGCGCTGCATGCGGAGCATCCAGGCGATGGTCGGTCCGATGGCGAAGGCGAGGGCGGCGAGCGCGGCTGGGAGGCGCAAGGCCGCGAAGGATGGGCCGGTGAGGTCGAAGAGGTGGGACATCGAGAGGGTGTAGTCCCCGACGCCACGATGGGCAAGCAGGTCTCCAATGTCGGGGACGAAGGCTTCGTGGCGCGAGGTCCAGAGGCCGTAGATAAGAGCGATGGCAAACAATACGCCGAGTAGGGTGAGGGCGGCGTGGGCGAAACGGACCCAGCGGCGGCTGGTGGAGTCGACCGAGTAGGTCTGCTCGGCGCGCGTGATGGCAGCGCAGGTGAGCAGGAGGATCGGAAGGTAAGCGGGAAAGGTGTAGTACTCCTGGTTGGTTGAGAGCGAGAAGAAGACCAGGATGAGGGCGGCGAAGACTCCGAGAAGGAGGACGGTGCGGGTGGCAAAGCTGCTTGCGGGGGAAAACGCCGACGGGAGACTGGAGCGGCGTTTGCGCCATGCGGTGATGGCGGTGAGAGGGAGGAAGAGGCTCCAGGGAAAGAGCCAGACGAGGTGGAGAGACCAGAAGAGGTATGCGGGGAGTTTGTTGTAGTCGCGGGGGATGCGGCGTCCGAGGAAACGGAGGACGTGTTCGTTGATGAAATAGAACCAGAAGAAGCCATGGCCGTTCATCCCGCCGGTGTTGCGGAGGCCGGCGAGGATGTGCCAGGGGGCGGCGATCGCGAGGAAGAGGAGTCCGCCGGTGAAGGGTTTGAGGCGGCGCCAGAGCTTGTAGTCGCCGGTGACCAGGAGATAGAAGAAGGCTGTGCCGAAGAAGAAGACCAGGGCGACGAAGCCCTTGGTGAGGACAGCGAGAGCGAGCGAGGCCCAGAGGACGTAGGGGTAGAAGTAGGGCCCTGCGTACCAGGCTACAGCGGGGCTTTCCCGTGGGAGATCCTGCGGCGATGGGTCCGCAGGCCCGGCGATGAGGTCGTGGTTAGGTTGAAGCGACTTTAACATCGCGAAGAGAGCGGCGGCGAGGAACAGAGAGAGGGTGATCTCGGGAATGAAGATGCGGGTGAAGAGGAAGACGCCAGCAGAGGTGAGGACAGAGATGGCTGTATAGAAGGCGGTGCGGGCTCCGAAGGCCTGGTTGGCCCAGCGGTGGCCGAGAAGCGCCAGGAGGGCCACGGCGAGGACCTGCGGGAGATGGACCGCGAAGGTGTTGAAGCCGAAGAGGCGGAAGCAGAGGGCGACCAGCCAGTACGGCAGGGGCGCTTTTTCGAGGTAGCGGATGCCGTCGACTCGGAGGGTGACGAGGTCTCCGGTGGTGGCCATGGCGCGTGCGGCCTGGGCGTGCGTCGCATCGGCGTCGTCGAGCAGGGGCGGAGCGAAGAGGGCCGCGAAGAAGATGAGGAGCCACAGGCTGCCGAGAATCAGCGCGGCGTTGCGTGGCCGGGGCCCGCCAGCGAAGGAGCGGGCCAGAATGGAGAACGGTTCAGATGGTTTCATGGAAAGCGAACGACGTAATCCTTAGGATAGCGGATTGGTGAGCCGGAAGCCGGAGAGGCGCCCGGTGGAAAGATGTTCGTTTGGGCCGGAAGGGTGCATGTATGGTGAAAGTGGATTCTGTATAGGGAGGCTGGGCTGGATGCCGACGTTTGCTGCAATCGATATTGGGTCGAACTCCTGCCGTTTGAAGATCGCGTCCGTGGTCCAGCACAAGCTGAAGACGCTGCATGAAGATCGCGAAGTGACGCGTCTTGGAGAAAGCGTTTTCCAGACGGGCGTGATCTCGCCGGAATCAATGGCCGGGACGATCAAGGCGCTGAAGCGCTTCCACAAGGCCGTGCAAGTGCACGTGGTGGATAAGGTCCGCGTCGTTGCGACGAGCGCGATGCGGGATGCGCGGAACGCGGCGGCGTTTACGGAGTGGGTGAAGTCGGCGACGGGGTGGAACGTCGAGGTGATCTCAGGGCTGGAGGAAGGACGCCTGATCCACCTTGGGGTGGTGACGCATGAGGAGGGTGCGCAGGGGAAGTGCCTTCTGATCGACCTTGGGGGCGGAAGCTGCGAGGTGACGTTCTCGGATGGCGGACGGGTGAAGGCGATGGTGAGCCTTCCGCTTGGCGCGGTGCGATTGCAGCAGGAATTTCTGCAGAACGATCCCGCGACGAAAGAAGATGCGGGACGCCTGCGGCAGTACATCGACCGGGAACTCCGAAAGGCCGATCGGAAACTGGGTAAGCCGGAGGTCGACCTGGTGATCGCAACATCGGGAACCGCGGCGGCGCTGGCGGAGGCGAGTGCGGCAATCGAGGTGAAGACCCCGGCGAAAAAAGTCGCGCCCAAGGCATTTGTGCGGGTGAAGCCGATGGAGGCGCTGACGCCGAACGTGCGCAAGCTGGCGGACAGACTCTTGAAGATGACCAACGAGCAGAGGGCCGCGGTGCCGGGTGTGGGGCCGAGAAGATCGGAGATCATCGTCGGGGGAGCCGAGGTGTACGCGACGATCCTGACGCGGATGGGGCTGAAGGGATTTCGATACTCTCCGCTCGGCCTACGAGATGGAATGCTGGCGCAGATGCTCGGTGAGGTAGATCTTCGGGGATCGGTGCATCAGAGGATCGAAAGCGAACGCTGGGCCGGGGTGATCGAGCTGTGCAGGCGGTATGGGATCGACGAGGTCAAGGCGGAACCCGTCCGGCAGCATGTGCGGCAGCTTTTCGACTCGTTGGCGAAGGTGCATGAACTTCCGCCGGAGTACAAGCTCTGGCTCGAGGCGGCGGCGATGATGCAGGAAGCCGGAAAGTTCATGAATCACCAGGGACACTACCGGCACAGCCAATACATCATCGCGAACTCCGAGATCTTCGGATTTTCGCCGGAGCAGAGATCGGTCGTGAGCGCGATCGCGCGGTATCTCGGCAAGAGCCGGCCAGATCCGATGGACCGAGTGATGAGGACACTGCCGATCGAAGAGCATGCGCGTGTGGTGCGGGCAGTGGTGCTTCTCCGGTTGGCGATGGCGCTCAACCAGGATCGGGCGACGGCGGCTGTGAAGGTCAAGACGCACGTCTACCCGAAGCGGGTGGTGATGGACCTTGTTCCGGTGCGTGGGGGCGCGGAGTTGGAGGCCTGGTCGCTGAAGAAAGAAGCTGCTTATTTCCGTGAGGTCTTTCGGCGGGAACTCTTCGTCGACGTCGCGTAGAGAGCGCGGACGATGCGTGGGTCCAGCATCCAGGTGAGGATGTTGCTCCCGCGCTGCATGCTGATGCGGGCAAGCGAGCCCTTGCGCAGGCGGAACCTGCCGGACGTGGAGTTGTTTGGGACAAGCATGGAGGCGAGAAAAGCCTCGATGTTCGGGCTGTGTCCGACGACCAGAACGTTTTCGTGGACTTGAATCTCCTGCACGAGCTTGTGGAAGCCTTCGACAGTGCCTGATGGGGCCAGCGCGTCGGAGAGGAGGACCGGTGCGTCGTATCCGCTTTCGGTGCCTACAAGTTGCGCCGTCTGCAGGGCGCGCTTGAGCGGGCTCGAGAGGATGACGTCAAACTGGATCTTCACGGACTGCAGGACCTGGGCGAGTTGCAGGCAGTACTGCTTGCCTTCCTTATCGAGTGGACGTTTCTTGTCCAGGAGAGGGTTGACGCGGCGGGTTCCAGCGCTCGCGTGGCGGAGGATAAAGAGGTTCATTGCGTATTTCCGATCTGTTCCAGCCACGCGGCGGGTCTTCGCGTTGGCTTCGGCTATTCATCGTCTGTTCACAATCGACCCAGACTCAGTTTAGCAAGTCTTTCTTCGGGGGGACGTCATGGTGGAAGACGCCGGGATCGGGCGAAGTGAGCGAGGGAGAAATGGGTTCGGGATTGGGAACGGGATCGAGACCGGGATCAGGCTGGGGAAAGGGATCAGGATCGGGACCGGGGAGGACCGGCGAGAGGGGATCGTGGAGAGGGTCCGGTAGCGGAATGGCGGAGGCGTAGTGGGTCGTTGGGGTCATCTGTGGTTCGAGGGGCGGCGGGGGGACGGGGTTGGCTCGGGAGATGGGTGGGGCGAAGATTGGAGCGCGCTGGATGATGGGGTTCACGTTCTGATAGTGAACGGTCTCGGCCGCACGCTGCCAAAAGCGGGTGAAGAGCAGAAGAAACAGACCGAGTTGACCGAGAAGGAAGGTCGGCCAGACACGGGGCTGTGCAAGGTGGCGAAGGGCCGAGAAGGTACAGAGGTAGACCGCGACGGCTCCGAGCAAGGTGAGAAGCAGGAAGGTGAGGTAGGTGGGGAGAGTGCGGCGGCCAAGCGTCCGGCGGGCGGGGCCGAGGGTCTTGCGGACGCGGCGGTCGGGCTTACCGTTTGCCATCAGGGTTTGAGACTGGGCGACGGTATGGATCTCGACGAGGTCGAAGTAGAGGCGGAGAAAGGCGGCGACCAGCATGACGACGAGGGCTCCGGTCATGTCGAGGACAAAGGAGGGTGCGCCGGTGATGATGTTGTCGATCTGCTTGCTGTAGGCGCTCTGCAAGAATCCGAGGATGCCGAGGATGGGACCTGCGATGAGGCCGGTGAAGAAGGTGATGCGGACGAAGCTCCAGAAGGAGAGGAGCCCCTGCTGAAGGAGACCGGAGAGACGGATGGACGAGTTGGTCTGGTAGGTGAGAAGGGTTCCTGGGACCAGGAGAAAGAAGACGAGGACGTAGATGGGGATGCCGACGAAGGAAGAGGCGACGGTGCCATGGGGCCCGAGGCTCATGCGGCGGGAGACCTCGAGGACGGTGCCGAGGTCGAAGCCGGAGATGAGGCGCTCGGCTCCGAGCGAGTAGCGGGTGATGTCGGCGAACTGAAGATGGAGGCTCAGGGTCGCGAGCCAGATGATGGCTGCGTTAAAGACGTAGGCCCAGAGGAATGGTCGGGGGTGGCGGAGGGTGAGACAGAGGCCACGGAAGAGAGGCGAGCGTGAGGGCATTTTGATCCTTTTTTGCGGCTGGCTTAGGGCAACAGCGGATGCGGATTCCCTTCGGGAATGACAACCAAAACGGGCAATGCAACGACAGCGGCTAGACGATCCAGGTGGAGAATTGAGCGTAGAGCTGCTCGAAGATGTTCCACAGGGTGCTTAGTTTCCGGGCAGGGATTGTGTTGCCCGCGGTCGTGATGCTGTTGTTGAAGAAGTCGCGGTCCATGAGGACAATGTGGTCGGGATCGACCTCCGCGGAGACGATCTTCGTATTCTTCGTGTAGGCGAATCGGTGCCAGCGATCGATGCCGTCCCATTGCTCTCGGAGGCGGGTGCCGTCTTCGAAGACGATCTCGACGGTGACCGGGAGGATGAAGTCACCCTTGCGGCGGACGACGACCGTGTCGAGATATTGCGTGGTTGCCTTGGGGTCTTCGGGCAGCCACCACTGGACGGGGTCGGAATTGATGCTGTCGACCATGTAGTCGAGGACGGCGGTACCGTAGACGGCCTGGTTGAAGAAGGGACGGAGGGTGGTTCCAGAGAAGGTGAACTGGGTGGGGGTAAAACCTGGAATCAGACTTGCGCCGGGCGTTGTGGCGCCTCCGCCCACCTTAGACGATGATGTCGTCGAAGGTGGGGCACCCAGACTCCCCCCGGTCGCCGGGGTGTAAGCGAGAGGGGTGGCCTTGCCGTGGGCGATGGCAACCTCCTCGATCGTGTGGAGGAAGTCCTCGGTGGTGGGGTGGGTGAAGCGATAGCGCATGAACCATATGCGCATGGCTTCGTCCATCACGTCTGTTCCGACGATGCCTTCGAGGGTAGCGAGGAGCGTGGCGCTCTTGCCGTAGGTGATGCCGCTGTAGGAGTTGGCGTCCTTGAACTGCCAGGCGTGGCGGGTGACGGGATCCTGGTCGACGGCGCCCATGTACTGGAGGCGCTGGAGGGAGGCGTCCGCGAGGTTCGCCCAGGGGAAGTTGATGAAGTTCGTGCGGCGGCCGAGGATGGCTCCGGTGACTTTGACTTCGGTGTAGGAGTTGATGCCCTCGTCGAGCCAGGCGTCCTCGAACTCGTTGGTGGCGACCATGCCGTACCAGTACTGGTGGCCGAACTCGTGCTCGGTGACGTTCTCGGTGCCGTTGGTCGGTTCAAACCAGAACGTGCCGGCGGTGATGAGGGTGGGATACTCCATGCCGAAGATCTCGGAGTCGGGTTCGGGGTCGATGACGGTGATGATCTTGTAGGGGAATGGCCCGTAACGGTGGTCGAACTGGGCCATGGTGTCCTGCATGATCTTGAGGTAGCGGGGGCCGGCCTGGGGGTGGGCGGCCAGGGCCAGGACGTGGATCTTGACGGGGCCCATGGACGAGAGGAAGGTTCCGTCGGTCACTTTGAAGTGTGGGCTGGCGGCGAAGGCGAAGTCGCCGACGTCTTCGGCGTAGAAGCCGAGCGTCTTGGTGTCGTCGGGGTTGCTGGTCTCGCCGGTGGGGATGCCGCTGGCGCCTACGACGTAGCGCTGTGGGATGGTGAGGTGGACGTTGAAGGTGCCGAAGTCGGAGAAGAACTCAGTGGTGGCGTGGTACTGGTGGCAGTTCCACGCGCCATGCCAGAAGACACCGAGCTTGGGGTACCACTGCCCTCCCATCAGGAAGTCGCGTTTATAGCCGTTGCGAGCGACCGATAGGGGGAACTTGTCGTGGAAGGTGAGGTTGAAGGTGACGGAGTCGCCCGGGGCAAGAGGCCTGGGGAGGGTGATCTCGGCTACGGTGTGGTCCTGGCTATTGCCATCGTCGGGTGCCGTGAAGTGGAGGGTGGGGGTAAGGTCGCCGTAACCGGTCGCGTCGATGTGGGAGACGTCGATGGAGCCCAGTTTCTTGTCGTCGTAGGTGTTGTCGGCGTCGCTGTCGCGGATGCCTCCGCCGAAGTGGGTTTCGGTGGTGAAGGTCGACTGGGGGCGGAAGGCGTTGAGATAGAGATGGAAGGGGAAGGTGGTGAGAGGCTGGCCGGTGAGGTTCTTGTAGGTGAGGCTCTCGGTAGCATCGAGGGCGTGGTGGGCGGGGTCAACCTTGGCCTCGAGGTTGTAGGCCACGACGCGGGTGGAGAGCGGGGCTCCGTTGGGAGAGTTTGTGGCGGAGACAGATTGAGCGCAGGCGGGAACGGCGGCCACGAGAGTTAGAAGGGCGAGGCGGAGGGGGTGGGGCATGGGAGTGATTGTATGGCGGAACAGAGTTTTCTCGTAGGGAATGACAACCACAGAGACCAAGACCGATGCTACTGGGTCTTCCGCCAGAGTTCCGTGGTGAGGAGGCCGAAGAGGCGGTAGTGGTGTGCAACGCGAACCAGGCCGGCCTGGGTGAGGGCAGTTGTGTGGTCTGGCAGGCTGGCGGTGCTCAGGCCGGTGAGGAGACTGAAGGTTTTGTAGAGGAATGCGATGTAGAGCCGTGCGGGACGGTTCATTGGACCGGGTGGGATGCGGAAGTCTGAGAGCAGCCAGAGGCCTCCGGGCGCAAGAGTTTGGGCTAGGCGGTGGGTGAGGCGGTCAAGTTCGGGTTGGGTGAGGCAGTCGAGGAAGAAGTGGGTAACGATGAGATCGGGCAGGACGATGGGTGCGTAGGTCAGTGCGTCCCCATGGTGGGTTCGAAGGCGTTTAGGGGCATTGGCGCGCTGAGCGAGGAGATGGAGCATGGTTGCGCTTGTATCGACGGCATCCGCTTCGATATGAGGGTTGCGGAGGAGGAGTTGAGCGGTGAAGCGGCCGTCGCCGTCGCCAAGAATGAGGGCCTGACGGCGGTCGTCGAGATGGGCTAGGAAGTGAGTACGGGTTTGCTGAAGGACGGGGCCGAGCGTGAAGTATTCGAGCCAGCGGTAGGGGCGGGCGATGCGGTCGAAGTTGGGTGGCTCGCTCACGGCTTGTCTTCGATGATAGGTGGTGGTGCGTGGTAGGTTTTGGGGATGGTGAACGGCGGGGCGAGGCGGCGGGGGTGGGTGGAATGGCTGCTGGTTGGAGTGGCGGTGGCGTTCTTCGGGCTCTGCTTCGTGCATCTGGGGGCTGATTTTCCAAATGGCTCGGCATGGAACGACTGGTCGAAGATGACGGATGAAGGCTGGTACGGTGGGGCGGCTGTCCGGCAGGCTTTGGGTGGGGCGTGGTATCTGCCGGGATCGTTCAATCCGGTGGTGGCGATGCCGGTCTGGCCGGTGATGCTTCGTGGGTGGTTTGGAGTGACGGGTGTGGGGATGGTATCGGCGCGAGTGTTGGCGCTGGTGTTGTATGGGTTGTCGCTAGGGATGCTGTATGGGTTGCTGAGGCGCGAGCGGGGCCGGCTTTCGGCGGCTGCGGCGGTGGCGCTGGTGGCGGTGAATCCGTTCTGCTATGCGTTTGGGCGGATGGGGATCCTGGAGCCGGTGCTGGTGTTCTGGATGATGCTCGGGCTTTGGCTGGCCCAGAGGATGCGTGAGGGGGAGTCAGCTCGGCAGGTTGGACTTGGTGTTGTGCTTTGCCTGCTCCTGCTGACGAAGTCGACGGGGCTCTTTCTTGTGCCGGCAGTGCTGTACCAGATGTGGGCTTCGATGAACTGGCCCAGGAGAGGCTGGATGAAGCCGATGGCAACCGTTGGGGGTACGGCGGCTTTGCTTTGGATGGGGTATTACGCGGCCTGGGCGCGGCCTCATATTGAGGATTACCGGTTGCTGTTTGCGATCAATAAGGACCGGGTTCACCTGAGCATCATGCCGATCGAAGCGTGGAAGACTCTGCGGGATGGGCTTTGGATTAACCCAGTGATTTTTTGGGCTGCTGTCGCGGTTCTGGTGCTTTCAGCGGTTTGGCTGCGGGAGCTTTGGCGGGCGCCTTTATTTGGGAGTTCGGTGCTGGCTACGGTGGGGTACCTGACGTTCATCTGGTATCACACGTATCTTCAGCCGCGGTATTACCTCGTGATGGTAATGCCGGTGGTGGTGCTCGTGGTGATTGGGATTGAGGTGCTTTGGGCTCGGCGGTTGATCTGGGGAGCGTGGGTTCTGGGGGGAGCGGTCGGGATGGCGGGCCTGGCGATGATGGTGCGGACGCTGTGGTATGCGGCGAGGCCGGAGTACAGCTTCCAGACGGCGGCGGAGGGGATCGCGGGGACGATGCGGCGGGATGGAGGGAAGCAGCTTCTGCTTGGGAGCAGCGCGGATGATGTGACGATGTGGACCGGGGTGGCGGGGATCAACTCGGAGTATGCGATGGGTGGAATCGATGCGATGCTCGACCGGTATCGACCGGAGTGGTTCGCGGCCTGGAACGGGGAAGAGGACTACGGGACGCGGTGGTTTGGAGAACGGTATTGGATGGTCGAGAGGGGGCGTTATCGGGTGTTTGATGATCCGGAGAGGAATGTGCTCGTGCTGTACCGGCTGGAGGAGAAGCCAGGATATCGGGACCGGCCGGGCGAGGTTCTGCGGTTCATGAAGTGAAGGGCAGGATGAGCAGAGGGGTGAGAAGCGCGGCGTCGGCGGCGGTACGGAGAGTGAGCCGGGAGAGTTGATGGCGACACTGGTTCAGAGCGACAAGGGTAAGGGTGCTGAGGGCGCAGGCAATGGGATACGAGCGCACGGGGGTGGCCCGTAAGTGCAGGGTGAGGAGGATGGAAGCGACGAGAAGAAGGGTCGCGAGGGCGGGGAGGCATTGAGTGGCGCGATGGATGGTCCAGTGGACGCGGGTGCCTGTCGGATGCTCCCAGGCGTAGATGAAGAGGCAGTTTAGGCTGCAGAGGAAGGCGAAGAGGATTGCAGCGGGCAGGAGTGTGGGGCGCAGGGTCGGGTTGCGGGAGATGGTGGGGATGAAGGTGGCGGCTGCAAAGAAGGGACCGACGATAAGTTCTTTCGGGATCGGGCGGTTGAAGGGGCGGGCGTCGAGCGAGGTGTGGATGAGGAGGAAGTACCCGGCCATGAGGGCGGCTTCGGTGAGGTAGAGACGCATCGCGGCTGGGCTCAAGAGCGGGAGCAGCGCGGCGAGGACTATCGTCGCGACGCCGATGCCAATCAGGAAGGCTGTGCGGTGCTTATGGTGGAAGAGGTGACGAGGTTCGAGGCCGGTGGTTTGCGGGCTTAGCTGGCGGGTGTCGAGGAGGCGGTCGGCGGCGTAGAGAGTCCAGACGGCGAGTGCCATGGCGACGGGTGTTGCGAGGGGAAGTGGCGTGTGGGTAAGGCGGGCGGTAAAGCAGGTCCAGAGGACGGCTACCGTGGGGGCGTCGAGAGATAGAAGATGCCAGAGATGCAGGACACTCGGCCGGGTGGGTGCGGGCACTCTTCCATTGTAGGCAGGACGTCGAAGAGCCTCGCTCCTCAGGAAGCAGGAACGAGGCTCTTATCTCTGATCCGCCGGAGTTAGCCGGAAGTTAGTTTGTTGCAGCAGCGGGAGTCGCCGCCTTGGTTGCGACCATGCGAACAGCCTTGTCGACGATGACGTAGAGAAGCTGGTCGTGGTCGAGGTGAGCCTGGGCCTTGATGTAGTTGCCCATGCGGCGGCCGGCAGCTTCGCTATCGGGGAGGGTCACGCCGCGCTTTTCGGCGGACATGGCGGCGAGCTGCTGGACGATGTCGAAGAAGGTGGACTCGTCCTTGCCGCTCAGGAGCCACGCGTCGTGAACCGAGGCGGTGACGATCTGGTCGATGGGGAAGGTCTTGCCTGGGCCGGTGGAGTTATCGCCTTTCGGCTGGATGTTGGCTTGGGCAATAGCGGATGCGGGCAGAAGGCTGAGGGGAGCGGCGGCGAGGATTGCGGCGGCTGCGATCGAGCGGAGATTCATGAGTCAGGATCCTTTCACGTGCTTGAGCTTGAGCGGGTAGTTCCGGCGCTGTTAGCGACCGTAATAGTAGTCGTTGCGGCGGTTGTCCTGGTGGACCTTACCAGCGATTGCGCCGACACCGGCACCAGCGCCACCGCCGATGATCGCACCCTTCAAGCCACCTCCGAGAAGTGCGCCGAGGGCCGCGCCGCCTGCGCCGCCGATGAGGGCTCCCTTACCGGGGCCAATTCCACCCTGATTGCGATAGCGATCGTCGTAGCGGCGATCGTGGCCGTAGTAGTCGCCGTGGCGTCCGCCATCGCGAAGGCCATTGTTAAAGTTTCCGCGGCGATCGTACTGGGCGAGGCCTGGGATAGTTGCCAGGAGGAGGGGAAGTGCAAGCCACTTCTTCGTCATTATCTTCCAACTTTCGACCGATGGTTTCTTGATGCCTTGGCCCTGGGGATGCAGCCTGATAACGCTATGGTTTCGAGGCACAGAGGTGCTTCTTCTTCTGTATCGATCATGTGGATAGGATGGCCGACGCCGGTCTTTGGATGGCCTTCGGTTCGGCTAACAGATTGATTTTGCGTGAAGAAAGCTCAGGGCCGGCGCGCTATGGCTGGCGGGAGGTCGTGGGCCCCTTCGGCCCAGAAGCCGGGATCGATGTCGGGGAAGATGTTGTCGCGCAGCTCGGTGGCGGCGAGTTGGGCGAGGTCGTAAGGCGTGAGGGTAAGCCCGGCCTGAAGGTTCTGGTAGAGCTCCTTCAGGGCCTGGAACTGCTCCCGGTGGGTGTTGAAGCGTAGTTCGGCGTAGTCACGGGCGGCTCCGGTGGTGATGAGGAACTGCCAGTCGGAGGCCTCGAGGAGGAGAAGCTCGCGGCAGAGCTGCTTGACGACGCGGACGGTAATCTCGGAGTCCTGCCAGGCGGTCGAGGTGCAGACCTCACGGGTGAAGCGCTCGGCAGGGTAGATGTGGGTCCAGGTCCAGCTCGTCTCGTGGTTCATCCAGACCTGATTCAGCCCGCCCGCTCCCCAGGAACCCTCGTTCATCGCGATGGAGTTTGTTCCCGGGTACTGCTTGAGATAGCTGCTGCAGGTGGTGAGCTGAATGCCGTTGTTGGCGGCATGCAGCGCGCGGCAGACAGCCTCTAGCCAGAGCGCGCCTTCGAACCACCAGTGGCCGAAGAGCTCGGCGTCGAAGGGAGCGCAGAGGATGGGCGGGTTGGCGGAGATGGAGCTCGCTTCGAGGGCGTCCTGGACAAGTTCGACAAAGTGTGCGGCGTGTACCTTGACGCGTTCGGCGGCCTGTTGGGGCCAGTACGGAAGCTTGTCCGCCATATCGATGCGGCTGCCGCTGACCTGCCAGTAGCGATGCCCGCCGGGGTACCGCTTCTTGTGGAAGTCGAGGTAGTTGCTGTCGCCGGGGTAGCCTGTGTCACTGGACCAGACCTGAAGGCCGGTACGCGGATCGCGCGGGAAGACGCTCGTTGGGAAGCGCTTGTCGTATGGGCCGTCGACCTCGTACGGCTGGTAGAGCGAGCGATGTGGGCCGTGGGGTCTTGGCTTCGTGGGTTCGTCGTTGAGGGGCTCGGGCTGGCGGTTCAGGGGCCGGTTGCCGCCGGGGCCGGTTCCGTAAGGCGAAACGATGCGGTTGGAGTCTTCGACGAGATGAGTGTCGACGAAGAAGAACTTGAGGCCGGACTCGGCGAGCGCCTGCTCGATGCCGATGCGTTCGAAGCCGGCGTCGGTGGTTCCGTCGGCGTTGGCGACGGGGTAGTTCCAGAAGCCCGCGGGGCGATAGCCGCACTCGGGAATCCAGATGCCGTCGGGTGGCTGGCCGAAGTGGCGGATGTGCGATTGGACGGCGGTTCGGATCTGGGCGCGCACGCTCTCGTCCGTTCCGAGGAGCGGTAGATAGCCGTGCGTCGCGGCGCCGGTGATCAAATCGATGAGTCCCGAACGTTGGAAACGGGCGAAGGCGCGGGGAATGTCCTGGTTGTACGAGTTGAACTCGTCAAGGGCTGACGTATAGACGCGGTGCCAGAAACGAGCGGTCTCGGCGTAGTGGGCTTCGCCGGCGTTGGTGAAGGTAAGCTCATCCTCGCGAGCGGCAACGATCTTGCGATTGAGGTAGCGGGGAAACTCGGCGAGAAAGAGAGGGTGAGTGAGCTGCTCGAGGAGAACCGGAGAGAGATTGATATTGAACTGTGCGGGAATACCGTCGCGTTCGAGGTTCGTGAGGACGCGGAGTAGCGGGAGATAGGTCTCGGCGGCAGCTTCGTGGAGCCACTCCATGCCGTGCGGCCAGGTTCCGTGGTTGATGACCCAGGGAAGATGCGCATGCAGCGTGATGGTGAGAAAGCCTGCCGGGCTTGGTGCTGCCTGCGTCAAGACGAGGACCTCGGGGGGAGCTGCGTGCGCATGCGACGTCTATCGTCCGGCGTCAGCGTGCCTAGTTTACACGGGCCTTCCAGCTGAATGAGCGAACGGCAGACCGTAGAGGTCTGCCGCTGCTTTCGTCGTATTGCTATCTCTTGAGGCGGGCTACTGGTCGTGATGCTGGAGGTCGCCGTTGTCGTCTCCCTCACTCTTCAAGGAAGCTTTGACGCTGATCTCCGTGTTCAGGCGGAAGCGGACGAGGCTTTCCGAGGGGATCTGCACCTGTTGCCCTCGGGTGACGCCGTTGACCCCCGCGCCGATGCCGCCGCCGGATGCGGCTCCGATCGCGGCTCCTTTGCCACCTCCGAGGATGCCTCCGAGGATAGCTCCGATAGCAGCTCCGCCACCGACCTTTTCGGCTGTGTTCTTGCCGCGGCCGTTGCCCTGCTTGGAATAGGTGTCGGTCGTGATGGGGAAGGTCTCGCCGCGGCGGCTGACGCTGGTCAGCGAGACAGCAAGCAGGGAGTTTCCGCTGAAGTGGCCAGCGTCCTTGACGTCTTCAACGCGACCGCTGACCTTGGTCCCTGTGGGGAAGGCGATGAGGCCATCGACGATGACGTCACTGGCGAGTGTTCCGGAGAAGCTGGTCCCGGCCTGCGTGGATGCACTGTCGAGCGTCTGGGTAATGCGTACTGGAAGCTCCGTTCCGGAAGGAACCCGCACGGTACGGAAGGCAGGCGGGGCTGGCTTCGGCGCGGGCGGTGGTGGCGGTGGCGGAGTTGGATCGACCTGCGCTGTCTGGGGTTCGGGGCGCTCGATCGGAGCCGGCATCGGGGGTGGCGGGGGCTCGACGCGGGCGCGTTGGGGCGGTGGAACCTTGACGCGGTCGCGCTTCGCCGGGATGGGTTTGACGGGCGCGGGAGGTGGGGTCGTAACGACTTCGGGTTCGGTGGGTGCGGGGGCGACGAGCGAAAGACTGTTGATGACAGTGCGGATGCCGGCGACCTGCGAGGCGTCGTTCGCGGCGAGAGAACGTGCGGCTGGGTTGGTCACGGTGCCCGTGAGGGTCGCGACGCCATCCTTCACGGATGCCTGGAAGGGCTGGCCCGCCAGGCCGGGATCGGACTGCAGACGGCTTTGCAGCGCTGCGTTGAGGCTTGCGTCGTCGGTTGCGGGCGCGGGCGTGGATTTGCAGCCGGAGAGCGCGAGAGAGATCGCGAGCGCGGCGACGGTGGCGGCGCGGGTGATGGGATGGTCGGATGCTGGAGTCATGTCGTTCCTTTCAGTAGAGGGGCGGGAGACAGCCCTGCTCGTTGCGGCGAATCTCGTTCGGGCGAGGAGTCGTGTTGTATCGAAAACTGCGTGTTTGGGCCCTGTGGATATAGACGCAAGGTTCTCGATTGCGATGCGGTCGTGCCGAGACTAGGTTCAGTTTTTGCCAACCCGTGGGTTCTTCGTGCGTACGGACCCTGGAAGGCGTCAAGTTGCGGATCCTAAGCAGAGATGTATGGCCCCGCAGTGGAATGGTATGCCCATGATTCCTCAAGGTCGCGCAACCTAATACACGCACCGGGCATCTTCCTGAGGGTGCACACGTTTCTCTGGACTTTGATGTTGTGAAACGGCACTCTGGTTCAGAAGCAAGATTCTCGAACTCAGATCCAGCGGCCAAAGGAACATGGGCCGGTAGATTGGATCAGTTCTAACGTTCAGGGTCCAAGTTCAAGGCAACGGCATGCTTCCGGTGCCACTCACACTTATAGAGGAGAAAGACGATGGCTGATAACGAAAGCGGAATTAGCGGTTTTGGTTGGTTTTTGACGGGTCTCGGTATCGGTGCTCTGATCGGCGTTCTTTACGCCCCCAAGGCTGGCAAGGATACACGCGATGATCTCGTCGCGGGTGCGCTCGATGCGAAGGAAAAGGCGAACGCCTACGCGCAGCAGACAGCACAGAAAGCGACCGAGGCCTACAACCAGGGTGTCGCCAAGGCAAACGACCTCGTTGCGCAGGGCAAACAGGTTGCGGGCGACTACGTCGACAAGGGCAAGGATTACTACGACAAGGGCCGCACCCAGTGGTCGCAATACGTCGACAAGGGTAAGGATTTGATCAATAACCAGAAGGAAGGCGTTTCTGCTGCGGTGGATGCCGGCACGGACGCTTATCTGAGCAAGACGGCGCCCGAAACTGTGTCGTAAAGGTTCAGCATCGAGTGGTTTGCTTTCACGAAGGGGCGTGCCGCTCGGCGGACGCCCCTTCGTTGTGTCGTGATAGTTTCTGTATGCGGAGGCAGGAATGATGTTGACAGCGGTATGGCTGCAAACAGGTGACGTTTCGGCTGGGTACGTCATGTGGCTTACAATCTTCGTCGGAATTCTCGCGGTGGCGCTTCTGCTCCAGGCAATCGCAACGATGGTGCTGTTCGGAAAGCTGGTGGGCATCGTGAAGGACATGAAGCAGTCCTTCGACGACACAAAAGGCAAGGCCTTGCCGCTCATAGCCGATATCCAGGAGATTGCTACGTCGACCCAGGTCATCCTCCATGACCTAACGCCAAAGATCAAGGTGATCTCCGAGAACGTCGTGGAGACGAGCCACACGGTACGCCAGACAGTAGAGAAACTGGATGTGACAATTCGCCAGACCGCAGATAGAGCAGTCGTGACGTTCGACGATGCGAATGCGCGTGCACAGAAGCAGGTGGCGCGTGTGGATGGCATGGTCGCGACGACGCTGGCGGCAACCTCTGAGATCGGGCAGACGGTGTATCACGGGATCCGGGTGCCGGCTCGCAAGATCGCGGAGATTACGATCCAGAGCAAGCACATGATCGATACGCTGATCGATCGGCTGAAGGCTCTGACTGGTGGGATTGGGCAGGTTGTGCAGGGGAAGACAGAGACGAAGAGGAAGCCGGGCTGGTAGCTGTCTTACGAACTTACGAAGGTTAGAATCAAGCCGCCTTGCGCGGCTTGATTTTTGTCACGAGCATTCAGAATTGCCTGCTTTTCGTGCCGCCGATTGGGGCGACTTTTTGGGCATCCGCTGACTCTTTGCTGTCTCTCTCAGAGGAGCGATCAATCGTTCGGGTTGACGATCCAGCCTCCGCCGACGACCTCGTCTTCATGGAAGAAGATGGCGGCCTGGCCGGGGGTGACGGCGCGCTGAGGCTCGTCGAAGAGGACGTGGGCTAGATCGGGGCCGGCTGGCGAGAGGGTGGCCCAGGCCGGCTCGTGGCGGTGGCGGATCTTGGCACGCACGCGGATGGGTTCGGCGAGATCGGGGATCGAGATCCAGTTCAACCGGTTGGCGTGGAGTTCGCGGCTCATCAGGTCGGCGTCTGAGCCTACGGTGACCGCGTGGCTGTCGGGGTGAATGTTCAGGACATAGAGTGGATTTGGGCTGGTAAGACCGAGACCCTTGCGCTGGCCGACGGTAACCGTATGGATCCCGGTGTGGCGCCCAAGGATCTCGCCCGACGTGGAGACCAGATCGCCCGAGAGGTCGGGTTGCGCTTCGCCCTGATCTTCGAGATAGGCGGCGAGGAAAGCGGAGTAGTCGCCGCCCGGGATGAAGCAGATCTCCTGCGAGTCAGGCTTCTGTGCGAGCGCGAGGCCGGCGTCGGCGGCCATCTGGCGGACGACGGGCTTCTGCATCTCTCCGAGCGGGAAAAGCGTGTGGGCCAACTGGTCCTGGGTCAGGCCGAAGAGGAAGTAGGTTTGATCCTTGGAATGGTCGGCGGGGCGGGAGAGAATCCAGCGGTTGCGGATGGGGTCGAAGTGATTGCGCGCGTAGTGGCCCGTGGCGATGAGTTCGGCGCCGATCTGGCGGGCGGTAAGCAAGAGCGCGTCGAACTTCAGGTGATTGTTGCAGAGCGTGCAGGGAATAGGCGTGCGGCCTGCGAGGTACTCGGAGACGAAGGGCTTTACCACCTCGGCCTCGAAGCGGGCTTCCTGGTTGACGAGGTAATAGGGAATGTCGAGATGCTCGGCGACGCGTCGTGCGTCGTAGACGTCGTCGATGGAGCAGCAGCGGCCCTGGACGGACTCGGGCATGCCTTCGTGCCCGGCGAGGCGGCGCTGATTCCATAGCTGCAGGGTAAGGCCGACGAGGGTATGGCCCTGTGCGCGGAGCAGGGCTGCCACCGCTGAGGAGTCGACGCCACCCGACATCGCGACGGCAATCGTCTGCGGGGCTTGCGGCACCAACGGCGGTGGTATGCCGGACGCGGGCGCGATGGTGTTAGCGGCGGACATATCCCCTTCATGATACGTCTTCGCCGGTTCGTCGCGTCGACGACGCGGTTGGGCGAGAGGGCTACCACCAAGGTGCGGAAGTATACGACTTCCGGGGAAAGCCATCGCAGGGAAGTGTCATTTTTGATTACTTTGGTTTCCATGATTATTGATTTGGGACACTATTACGTCCCAAAGGTCCGAAATGATACATCGTTTCCTGCCGTTCTCCCCAATGTCTTTTCTGGTTACCACGGTAAGGCCTTCCGCCGAAAGCCGATCGAGCGCCCGGATCCTCCACTCCTCACGTCCTGGCCTGCTCTCGCGTTTGTCCGGAGTTTTCGAAGTTCCTGCCCGCCGCGTGGGCAGCGGAGATGCCATGAAGCGACTCACGGTATTCCCCCGTCTCAGCCTCGCGCTGACGATGCTCTGCATGATCGCGGGCTTCTCTCCGGCACCTGCCATCGGCCAGGTGGCCACGGCGTTTCCTGGAACGACAACGGTTGGCGGTGGAACACAGGTGCTTTCGGTTACGGTGACGCTGAAGACGGGCGGAGAGATTGCCGGCGCAAGGGTAATGACGCAGGGCAAGGTCAACGGCGACTTCACGGCGGCGGGGGGCGACACCTGCACCGGGCAGACGTTGGGAGCAAACCAGAGCTGCACCTTTCCGGTGCAATTCAAACCCGCTGCTCCGGGTGAGCGGCGCGGGGCGGTCCTGCTGCTGGACGCAAATGGTGGCCTTCTGGGAACCCAGATGCTCTACGGAATCGGCTCAGGTTCGCTTGGGATCATGATTCCGGGAACGATACAGACGCTCGCCGGCGTGAGCGGCACATGGTTTTACAAGAACGACGGTGTTCCGGCGAACTACGCTCCGATCTACTTTCCGGAGGGAGTAGCGGCCGATGCATCAGGAAACGTGTTTCTGAGCGACACGAACAACAGCCGCATCCGCAGGATCGACGCCCAGACTGGCTTGATCTCTACGGTCGCAGGCACCGGGAGCGCAGGAACGTCTGGAGATAACGGGCCGGCGACGAGCGCCGCGCTCAACACTCCGGCGGCGATGATCATCGACGGTGCTGGCGACATCATCTTCGCGGACTCGCAGAATCATGCGATTCGCAAGGTCAGCCTTGCAACGGGAACGCTGTCTACGATCGCCGGAAGGCTTGGCACGGCAGGATTTGCAGGGGATGGCGGCGCGGCGAGTTCCGCACTCTTGAACGGACCGGAGAGTATCGCCATGAATGCACGTGGCGACCTGTTTATCGCGGATTCGAGTAATTGCCGGATTCGAAAGGTGGATGCTCAGACCGGCCTGATCTCGACGGTGGTTGGAAACGGAAATCCTGGCTCGAATGGAGATGGCGGCCAGGGAACCGCGGCGCAGGTGGCTCAACCGTTCGGCCTCGCGACGGACCCGGCCGGCGACCTCTTCATTGCTGACCTGGCGGGCAACGTGGTTCGCGAACTGAGTGCGTCCGGGATCATGTCAACCGTGGCAGGCACCGGTTCGGCAGGGGATGCCACCGAAGGTACGCCGGGAACGTCCACGCCGCTCCGCCAGCCTTCGGATGTGAAGGTGGATGTCGCGGGCGACCTGTATATCGCGGATAGCGGAAACAACTTGATCCGGAAGCTCTCTGCGGTCACCGGCCTGATGACATCGGTTGGAGGAAATGGATCAACCTTCCAAGGGGGAGACGGTGGGGCGGCAGTTGCGGCAGGAATCGACAGGCCATACGCCCTTGCATTGGATTCACAGGGAAACGTCCTCCTGGCGGACACCTACGACAACCGCGTCCGGGAGATTCAGAACTCGATCGTCTACCTGAAATACAACCCAATCAAGGTCGGTGGCACGTCACCGCAACAGGGCGTGACGGTGGAGAACGATGGCAACGTCGACATGCACTTCACTGCGATCGTTCCCGACGGAAACTCCGCTCTGGACACGTCGAAGACGACATGCCTGACGACGATCCCGTTGACGACGGGCGCAACCTGCCTGGTCGGAGCCGAGTTTGTCCCGTTGACGGTCGGATCTACGGTTACAGCGGCGATCCAGGTGCAGACGGACGCAGCGAATACGCCGGACGTAATCAATCTGACGGGTGAATCAGATACGTTGGAGCCGACGGTGACGACGTTGACCGCGGATGTTAATCCAGTAGGTCTGGGAGCCCAGGTCACCTTTACAGCCGTGGTTTCAGGCAATGGAGTAGCCCCGGCGGGCAATGTCAAGTTCTACGACGGCACAAATCTCCTCGGGACGGTGGCCACGGGAGCGACAGGAAGTACGGCAACATTCCCGATCTCTACGCTGGCGCTTGGACCTCACACAATTACCGCTGCGTTCGGTGGAGATTCGACGAACTCCCCAAGCACGTCGGCGGTTCTGACGGAGATCGTGAAGCAAGCCTCTACGGTCACGCTGAGTTCGAACCTCATGCCCTCGAAGGTTGGCCAATCGATTACCTTCTCGGCCACGGTGACTGGAGCGAGTACGACGCCGGGTGGCTCTGTCGTCTTCAACGACAACGGAAGTCAGATCGGCACGGGCGCGGTGAACGGGAGCGGCGTTGCCAGCACCTCAACGAACCTGCTTGCGGCCGGCACGCATACGATCACCGCAGTGTATTCCGGAGATACGAATACGCTGCCGGGAACCTCGGCGGCTCTGTCGCAGGCTGTAAACCTGTGGAGCACCAGTACCACGCTCACGTCGAGCAATCCAACCGACTCATTGGGCAGCCCTCTCATCTTCTCAGTCCACGTCACGACGACGAGTACGGTACCGCCTTCAGGTGCGGTGGTTCTAACCGATAACGGCGTGAGCCTTGCGATGCTTGTGGTGGATGGTTCAGGCAATGCGAGTTACTCCAACTCTTCTTTGGCTGTCGGCACGCATGCGCTGGTGGCGACTTACCAGGCCGACTCCACGAACGATACGAGCAGTTCCGCTCCGCTGACCCAGACCGTGCAGACGATCAGCACCTCGACAGGGCTAACCTCTTCCGCGAACCCGGTGAGCGCAGGCGCGACGCTGCACCTCGTCGCGACGGTGGCCGCGGTCACCAACGTGACGGCTGGAGCGCCGACGGGTGTGGTTACCTTCAAAGACGGCACAACCGCCATCGGAACAGCGACCATTTCTCCGACGGGCGTGGCGACGCTCGATGTGGCTTCGCTCGGTGTGGGCACGCACGGCCTCGCGGCGGTGTACGGAGGATCGACAAACTACGCTTCGAGCACATCGAACACGCTGAGTGAGGTCGTGCAACTGGCGACGACTTCGGTGCAGCTTGCGTCAAGCAGCAACCCTTCGATCTCGGGTAAAGGCGTGACGCTGACCGCAGTCGTTTCGGGCTCGGGCGGCGTTCCCGGCGGGACAGTGACGTTCCTGAACGGTGGTGTCACGCTCGGAACGGGAACGGTTGGCGGCTCGGGTCAGGCGACACTCGGTATCACGACGTTGCCGGTCGGCAGCCTGTCGCTGGTCGCGACGTATGGCGGCGATGCAAAGGATAACCCGAGCACCTCGCCCGCGCTGACTCAGGTCGTGCAGCAGGCCACTACGCAGATTTCCCTGACCTCAAGTGCAAACCCGTCCTTCGCCGGGGGGACGGTCACGTACCTTGCTTCGCTCTCGAGCAATGGTGGTGTGCCTTCCGGGCAGATCGTTCTGACCGAAGGCGGCTCAGTACTCTCGACCGCGACCATGAACGGAACGGGAGTGGCGAGCTTCAGCCTGAATAGCCTGGTCGCAGGGTCGCATACGTTGATCGCAAGCTTCGCGGGCGATGCCAGCCATTCGGCGAGCACCTCCAATGCGCTGGTGCAGGTTGTGCAGACCGGGACAAGCGTGACCTCAATCGTATCGAGCAAGAATCCGAGCGTCTTCGGCGACCAGATCGGGATCACCTTCAAGGTGACCGGAACGGCGCAGCAGCCAACCGGCACGGTGACCCTGATGGATCAGGGCACGACTCTGACGACGGTGACCTTGAATGCCTCGGGGGTTGCGACGTATCCGATCTCGAACCTGACCATTGGGGACCATCCTCTTACGGCTACCTACTCGGGCGACACGACGCACGCGGGCAGCACGTCGACCGTGCTGACGCAGCGTGTGCAGGAATCGACGACCACTACCATCCTCTCGAGCGAGAACCCGTCGCTCGTGGGAGATGCCGTGAAGCTGACGGCTGCGGTCGTCGGAACGAACGGGGCAGCGGTGACCGGGACGGTGACCTTCACCGACGGAACCGCGGTGCTCGGCTCGGGCACGGTGGCGAACGGCTCGGTGAGCATCAGCATCTCCAGCCTCGTCGAGGGCACGCATCTGATCGTTGCGAGCTACTCGGGCGACGCGACGAACGTGGCTTCCGCCTCGGCCATGCTCTCACAGGTGGTGATGGCGGCAGGCACGACGGTGACGCTGAGCTCGAACGTAAATCCCTCGGTGACGGGTTCAGCCGTGATCTTCTCGGCGGCTGTATCGAGCAAGGGAGAAAATGCAACCGGATCAGTTACATTTATGGATGGCTCGACGACGCTTGGGACAGGAAAGGTTACAAACGGAGTCGCTACCTTCAGCACGAGCGGTCTGACGGCAGGACAGCATGCGATCGTGGCCCGCTATGGCGGCGACGCCGGCACCCAGGTGAGCGTGTCGAATGCGCTTCTTCAGGCGATCCAGAATAAAACGGGTATCTCCGTGGTGTCGAGCCTGAACCCTGCGCTCACGCTCCAGGGCATTGTACTCACGGCAACCGTCACAAACGGTGAGAATGCAACCGGAGTGGTTACATTTACGGATGGCGCTACACAGATCGGCAGCGTCAACCTTGCCTCCAATGGAACCGCTGTACTCTCTCTGCCATCGCTTGCCGCGGGAAGCCATGCGCTGGTCGCGAGCTATGGCGGCGACAGCTACAACCTGCCTTCGACGACGGCAGCCTTGACCCAGACGGTACAGCTTCGGGCGACCACCACATCGATGGCCGTCTCCTCGGACACTTATCTCTCGGGCGCGCAGATTACCCTGGTCGACGTCGTTCGTGGAGATGGACCTGCGGCACCGACGGGCACAGTGACTTTCATGAGCGGCACGAACCTCATTGGGACGGCGCAGATCTCGACGGGAGGCATCGCGACCCTGACCTTCTTCCCGGTCGATCCCTCGTACACGATCGTCGCGACGTACTCCGGCGATGCCGCTTATGCGGGATCGGTGGCGGATGCAGTCACAATCACCGAGGGTCCTTCGACGACGTTCACCATGACCGCGAACCCCTCGACGATGTCGATGGCGAGCGGATCTCACACAACGATCAGCCTGACGATGACGTCGGTGAAGAACTTCGCCGATACGATCTCGCTCGGTTGCCTTGGGCTTCCCGCCGACGCGACATGCACCTTCTCAACCGACAAGGCGGCACTCGCGGCGAATGGGACAAACGTGGTGCAGTTGACGATCGACACCGGCAATCCGCTCGGGGTTGGGACGTCGGTCACGGCGAAGGCGAAGAGGATGTCGCTCTTCGATGGTGTTCCGGGAACGCTGGAAGCAGGTCTTGCGATTCCGGCCGCTCTTCTGCTCGGTGGCCTGCTTGGATGGGGACGGCGCAGACGAACGCTGCCGCGTCTCCTCTCCCTGATCGTGCTGATTGGTATGGGGATGGGGCTGACCTCGTGCGCGAATCAGTTGACGCAGAATAAGACGCCCGCAGGCTCTTACACGGTCCGCATCGTAGCCTCGGGAGTCCAGACCGGCGCGAGCGAGATCTCCGATCTTGCGCTGACGGTGACCCAATGATCCGGCGTGCGATCTGGGGAGTCTTCTGGCTGATCTGTGGCCTCCTGATGGCGTGGAAGGCTGGGGCGCAGGCCGCTCCCGCAGCGGTCGGGCCGGGCACGGCGCTCCGCATCGGCGGCGGTATCTCGGGCTTCCAGATCGACTATGGTGAGCGGCACCTCGGAGGCGGCGTCGCCTGGGTGGACGCCAATCCTTACTGGCGCGTCGGAATCGAGGGCGAGGCGCGCTGGTTGGGATACCACAGCGATAACCAGGTGACGGAGTCGACGTACCTCGTCGGACCCCGGGTGCCCATCCTGCAGCATGGTGCCTTTGAACCGTATGTCAAGGCGATGGCCGGCGGGGCGAGGTTCACCTTTCCGTTCGGCTACGGGAACGGCACATACTTTGTCGTAGCAGGCGGCGGAGGCGTGGACGTGAACGTCGGGAGGAACTGGCAGGTCCGTGCCGTTGATTTCGAGTATCAGCGGTGGCCGCAGTTCACCTTCGGCGTATTGAATCCGTACGGGGTGTCGGCTGGGATCAGCTACAGACTCTTCCGCAGCCGGACCAACATCGAGCGGTAATCGCTTCGGAACTTAGAAACAAAAGAGACAGCCCAAGGCTGTCCCTTTTGCTCGCCATCATTCGCTACTGCCCGTCGTGCTCTTTCGTCGAAACAAGCGAGGCTGGATCGGGCGTGGTGAGCGGTTTGGTGATGTCGTCGAGGTAGTCGGGCGTGCCTTCGACGCGTTCGAGCGACGGATAGCGCTCGCCGTCGTGGTAATCGATATCGACCTGGCGGAGAAGGAAGCCGGACTGCACGATCAGATGGATCGGTGCGGACTCGGTCTTCGAGGCTCGGACCGCCTCGAGCGCCACTTCGTTCGTGAGCACCTGCCCGTTGATGCCCATGATCTTGTCTCCGGGCGTGAGGTGCGCCTTGTCCGCGGGACCTTTCCAGCGAACGTCCATGACCGCGCCTTCCATGCCGAGCCGGATCCCGAGGGAGTACCAGAGGTCAGGCGCTCCGCCTCCGCCGCGACGTCCTCCCGCTCTCTCCATCAGTCGCGAAGAGGGTGTCTGCTTGTCGGTGTAGACGAGCTTATAGCCACCCTGCGTGATGCCAGCGAGATCGGCGCGTGGGTTGGGAACGTCGACCCGGTCGTGCAGGAAGGTCGCCCAGTCATACTTCACGACCTCATCCAGGTCAGCAATAAGTTCTTTGCGGTCATACGGGACGATGTTTGGACCGGTGTTTCCACCCTTGGCGAGGAAGATGTGCAGGAAATCGGTGAGCGACTTCTTGTTGTCCGTCATCTTGCGGATGAGGGTGTCGGCGTCGAGCCAGAGAAGCTCACCCTCCTGGTAGTAGTCCTGGCCGCGCTTCCAGTTGGACCAGGCCAGATCACCACCACGCAGGATGCTGGCGGCGATGGCGGTGTCCTCGGTCGAGCGCCACTCGCGGCCCGGCTTATTGTCGAGGTTCGCGGCGGAAGCGGCAAGGACATCACGGTACTGTGCCTGCGTCTTGAGGCCGGAGCGTGCAGCGAGCACGTTGCCGAGGTATTGCGTCATGCCCTCGTAGACCCAGAGCAGCGAACCCTGCTGCATCTTCTCGAAGTCGTTCTGGTAGAGGTTGTAGGGACGGCGGTACTTGCCGTTCCAGGAGTGAGTGAACTCGTGCGAGAGCAGATCGGACTCGCGAAGCTGGTGAGCCTCGTCGGAGAAGCCCTTCTCGCCTACACCGTTGTCCGACGACTGGCCATGCTCGAGGCCCTCGCCACCGGCGGTGTCAGAAAGCGTGAGCAGGAAGTGATAGACGTTGTAATGGCGCGAGTTATAGGCCGCGCCGGTCTCGTGGACGAGGTTGTTGAGCTCGGCCAGGAGCTGCGGCCGGAGCTGCGAGTCTTCGGGTGAGTCGGCAACGACGTCGATGTAATGCTTGGGGGTGACGTCGGGCGCCAGCGGAAACTCGTGGAAGTACTGGCCGGTGATGACGGGCGAGTCCTCAAGCTGCTCCACGTTGGTGGCGGCGTACTTCGTGCTGCTCCCCGGCATAACGGAGGTCGTGACCTCGGAAGCCGGACCAAGCGGCTGGAGGGCGGTGCCGGCACCCCAGCCTGTGGGGACGACGACGGTGGGCTGCACCTGAATGTCGCGGACGGGAACACCTGCGGGGTAGAGCAGAAGCTTCTCCCACTCGAGCACTGCCATCTTCTGCGAGATGCGTGCCGTAACGATGCAGTCGAGGTGCGCGTGCAGCGTGGTGACGCCCTTGGGGACGGTCACGTGGAACTCGTAAAGGTTCTCGTCGTCGCGACGCCAGGGAAGGCTTTGGCCGTTCGCGGTGAAGACGACCCCCGTGATCTCATCGACCGGGCCGGTGGGGCGATGGTTGCCGGGGATCCACTTGGGTGTCGTAAGCGTGATAGGGCCGACGGTCACCGGAATATCGACCTCGGCGTGGTAGATCTTACGAGGGCCTTCGGAGAGGTCGGCCGTGATCTGGATCGGCGTGGTCTTGTAGGGCTGGGCAAAGGAATGGGCGCCAAACAGCGCAAGGGGCGCGAGTGCAACCAGACGTCTGAGGCTTCTTTTCATGGAAACGGTGATCCTGTCGCGTACGGGTTGGGGATGTGTTTCTGGACGTGGCGGCGCACCCGAAAGACGCAGGCCGCCACGTTCCAGCTAGGCCTTGAGTGCGGCTTCGATAGCGGAGACGACGGCAGGATCGTCCGGAAGCACGTCCGGCGAGAAGCGGGCGACGACCTGCCCTTTCCGATCAACGAGGAACTTCTCGAAATTCCAGAGAACCTCGGGCGGATTGGTCGCCTGGAGGCCCTTGCTCTTCAGGTAGCCTTCGATGTTTTCGCGGAAGCCCTCGGCGGTCTTGGTGGCCTTCGGTTGGGCTGCGGTAAGCGTCTTGTAGAGCGGATTCGTCTCCGGCCCGGTGACGGTAATCTTCGAAAACATCGGGAACTGGACGCCGAAGGTCGACTTGCAGAAGGTCTGGATCTCTTCGTTCGATCCAGGTTCCTGACCGCCGAAGTCGTTGGCGGGGAAACCGAGAACGGCGAGACCGGAGTCCTTGAATCGTGCATAAAGCTTTTCGAGCGCGTCATACTGCGGAGTCAGGCCGCACTTCGAGGCGACGTTGACGATGAGCAGGACCTTGCCCCGGTATTCGGCAAGCGAGGTACCTTCGCCGGTGATCTTGTGGACGGGAAGGTCGTAGAGGGCTTCGGACATGGTGACTCCTTCGTTCGGTTGGTCGGGTTCAGGCGGATCGTGCCGAGAAATGGAAAAGGGTAGAAAGCTCGTCGTGGCGGAATCCTTAACGGATTCTTTACGGATCTGCCGCGCGCGAGTCAAAGACTAGGCATCTTTTGTTCGATTATAGAAGTTTTGGTCGAAATTTCCGTTGCGCGGAGCCCCGTTGGGTCTAGGATACGACTCGTTATGTCGATTCGCGACCGTGTTTTAGGCAAGCCCCTGGCAACAAGTGAAGAGCGTGGTGAACAGATTGGTGTCGCCGCGGGAATACCGATTTTTGGATTGGACGCGCTCACCTCTGCGGCTTACGGACCTGAGGCAGCCCTCTCTCTCCTGATCCCACTGGGAATGCTGGGCACCACCTACATCCTTCCCATCATCACGTCCATCCTCATCCTTCTGGTGATTGTTTTCTTCAGTTACCGGCAGACGATTGCCGCTTACCCGAACGGCGGAGGAAGCTACACCGTCGCGTCCGAGAACCTGGGCGAGGGAGCCGGACTGCTCGCCGCCGCCGCCCTGATGATCGACTACATCCTGACGGCGGCGGTGGGAATCTCCGCCGGCGTCACGGCGCTCACTTCGGCCGTGCCCTCGTTGCAGCCGCACACGCTGGCCTTCTGCCTTCTGATCCTCGCAATCCTGGCAGTCGTCAACCTGCGGGGCGTGAAAGATACCGGTGCAGCGTTCATCCTGCCAACGTTCCTGTTCATCGGGACACTTCTGATCCTGATCGGCGTCGGCGCCTACAAGACGTTCGCCGCGGGTGGGCACCCGGTCCCCGTGGAAGCGATGCCCCCTGCGCTGCCGCAAACGGTCAAGTTTCTTGGGCTGTGGCTTCTGCTGAAGGCGTTCTCGAGCGGATGCGCCGCGATGACGGGCGTCGAGGCTGTATCGAACGGCGTGATGGCCTTCGGAGAGCCCCGCGCAAAGAAGGCGCAGGTGACGTTGACGGTCATCATCGCGATCCTGATCGTGCTTCTTTACGGCACGGCATGGCTCTCCAAGCACTACGGCATCATGGCAATGAATCCGGATGCGACAGGCTATCAGAGCCTGCTGAGCCTCTTGGTGACTGCCGTTTTCGGGCGGGGATGGTTCTACTTCCTCACGATGGGCAGCGTTCTGCTCGCGCTAGCCTTGAGCGCCAATACCGCCTTTGCCGACTTCCCCCGCCTGACCCGTGCGATTGCGATGCAGGACTACCTCCCGCACGTCTTCATCCTGCGCGGACGCCGACTTCTTTTCTCGCACGGCGTCTACGCGCTGACCGTCTTCACGGCCATCATTCTCATCCTGTTTGGCGGCGTAACGGACAGGCTCATCCCGCTCTATGCGATCGGCGCGTTCCTTGCCTTCACCTTGTCCCAGGCCGGCATGGTCGTGCACTGGAATAAGCAGGAGGCGCACCAGGGCCGGGCCTGGCACATGTTCGTCAACGGTATTGGCGCTGTTGCGACAGGCATCACGACCTGCATCGTGCTTGCCTCGAAGTTCATGTCGGGCGCCTGGGTGACTGCGCTTCTGATCCCTTGCCTGATCCTCCTCATGCACTCCATCAAGCGGCACTATAGCCGCGTCCACAATGAGATGCGCGAGATGACGCCGCTTAATCTGTCGAATCTCGAACAACCGCTTGTGGTCATCCCGATGGCAGGCTGGAACAAGATCTCCGAGAAGGCGCTGCGCTTCGGGCTGCTTCTGTCGAAAGAGATCAAGGTTGTTCACGTGCATTCGGAGGACGAGTCGCATGGCATCGAGGAGGAGTGGGAGCAGAGGGTTCTTGTTCCGATTCGCGAGCAGGGCATGACCGACCCCGAACTGGTGACGATTCCATCGAACTTCCGTTTCATCATCTCGCCGTTGATGGACTACATCCTGGCGCTTGAAGAAGAGCATCCCGGTCGCAAGGTCGCGGTGCTTCTGCCGGAGCTTGTGGTGAAGCACTGGTGGGAGAACGCGCTGCACAACCAGAGAGTGCAGTTGCTGAAGCTCCTGCTCCTGGTGCGTGGAAGCCAGCGCATCGTCGTGGTGAATATTCCCTGGTACCTGTAGCGATTAGGACGCCTTCGCTGCTGCCAGCGAGCGGAGGCGTGCGACTGCTTCAGGAACGAGCGTGAGCGCGCAATCAACCTCGGCTTCCGTGGTGAGGCGCGAAATCGAGATACGGATGCTTGAGCGGGCTCGAGCATCCGTGAGACCCATAGCAAGCAGGACGTGCGACGGTTCGGTCGCGCCGGACTGGCAGGCGGAGCCGCCACTAATCGACAGGCCCTTGAGATCGAGCGCGATGACGAGAGCCTCGGCGTCTACCCCGTCGAAATAGAGGTTCGAGGTATTTGGAACCCGGAGTGTGCCTGCCCCATTCACGCCGGAGCCTGGGGTACTGGCTTCGAGGACGCGGGCCAGAATTCCCTGTTCGAGCCGGTCGCGAAGGCTGGAGAGGGTTGTAGGGTTCGCAGAGCCGGCTCCCGCAGCGTTTGGCGCTATCAGCCAGCTTCGCGCAAGATCGGCTGCTTTGCCCAGCGCGACGATTCCCGGGACGTTCTCAGTCCCGGGGCGACGCTGGCGCTCGTGGTTGCCGCCGAAGAAGATGGGTGCGAGGCGTGTATTGCGGCGCACGAAGAGGACGCCAGTTCCCTGGGGCGCGTACATCTTGTGGCCGGAGATGCTCAGTAGATCTACGTCCTTGAGTTCGCCTTTGGGGCTGAGGTCGAGCGGGAGCTTGGCAGCCGCCTGGATCGCGTCAGTGTGGAAGAGCGCGCCGCCGGCGTGGGCGATCGCGGCGAGTTCGGCGATGGGCTGGATGGTTCCCGTCTCGTTGTTGGCAAACATGATCGAGACGAGCCGCGTCGACGGACGCATCGCTGCCCGCAGGTCTTCCGGTTCGATCAGCCCGGACGCGGTCGGGGCGAGGAACGTGACGTCGGCTCCGCGCTCCGCGAGCGACTCGGCGGCGTGCAGCACGGCGTGGTGCTCGATCGCCGTCGTGATCAGGTGTGGGCGTTCGGGGTTATTCAGCAGGGGCTGCAGGACGCCGAAGAGCGCGAGGTTATCGCTCTCCGTGCCGCCGGAGGTGAAGACGATCTCGGACGACCGGCAGTTCAGCAGACGGGCGATGGACTCGCGCGCATGGTCGACCGCGGCGCGGGCGTGTTGGCCTTGCCGGTGGATGGAGCTTGCGTTGCCGAACTGCTCCATCCAGAATGGGCGCATGGCCTCGACGACCTCAGGCAGTAACGGAGTCGTGGCGTTCGCGTCCATGTAGATACGGGATCCCATCTCTCCTAGTTTACGTGTGCCGGTTCGGCCGAGGTCTCAGTGATGTCTTCCAGGCGAGCCTGCGCTAAGAACAACGTGATATGGATGACCCGCAACGAGAGAGGCAGGAGAAGAGAATGAACATGTCGGTGAAACGGTATTGTTGGTCGACAATTGCGATCGTGGCGATGGCCACATGCGGTGTAACAAGCGCCGCGGCTCAACTGCAGGACGGCAAGACGAGGCCCGCTGCTACCTCCTCAACAGTCCCGCCGGCCAAGGCGTATGACGGCCTCCTGACCTCGTTCGAGCAAGAAATGATGGGCGTCGCGCAGGCCATGCCGGCGGAGAAGTACAGCTTCGCGCCCAGCCAGGCCATCTTTACCGGGTCGCAGACGACCAAGTACGAGGGCGTGCGCACCTTCGGGCAGATGATCGCGCACATCGCCCAGGCCAACTACGGCATCTTCCGTGCGGTTGGCGGCGTTCAGACGACGGTCGACACCAAGACGATTGCAAGCCTCACGAGCAAGGACGATCTCGTGGCGGCGCTCAAGGCTTCGTTCGATTACGCCCACCAGTCGGTGGCCAGGCTGACGTTGGAGAATGCATTCGAGATGGTGCTGGGAACGAATAGCCAGACACGGGCAACCATGGCCGGTTACGGCGTCATGCATGGCTTCGACCACTACGGGCAGCTCGTGGAGTATCTGCGGATGAACGGGATCGTGCCACCGGCGAGCCAGAAGATGTAAGCCTCGGAAAAAAGGTGGCCGGGAGAGTTCACGGCCACCTTCTTCACGACGTTATCGCCTGCTTAGCGCTTATCGACAGGAATGTAGGGTGCGGGGTACTCGGGGCCGGTGTAGTCGGCGCGCGGGCGGATGAGGCGGTTGTCGTCGTGCTGCTCGATCACGTGGGCCGCCCAGCCGGAGATGCGGCTGACGGCGAAGATCGGGGTAAAGAGATCGATGTCGATGCCAAGCGTGGTGTAGGTGCTCGCGGAGTAGAAGTCGACGTTGGCGTTGAGCTTCTTTTCGCCCTTCACGAAGGCTTCGATCTTCTTCGACATGTCGAACCACTTCGTGTTGCCGGCGGCGGTTCCAAGCTCCTCCGACATGCGGCGCAGGTGGGTCGCGCGGGGGTCTTCGGTATGGTAAACGCGGTGGCCGAAGCCCGAGATTTTCTTCTTTTCGATAAACATCTGCCGGACATACTCGACCGGGTCGGCTCCGGCTTCATCGATGGCATAGAGCAGGCGCATCGTGGCCTCGTTGGCTCCGCCGTGCAGCGGTCCTTTGAGAGCCCCGATGGCCCCCGTAATGGCGGAGTGCAGATCCGCGAGGGTCGCGGCGATGACGCGCGCGGCGAAGGTGCTCGCGTTCAGTTCGTGGTCGGCGTGGAGGATGAGCGCGATATCGAGCGCGCGGGTCGCGGTCTCGGAGGGCTTCTCGCCGTTCAGCATCCAGAGGAAGTTGGCTGCGTGCGAGAGGCTCTTGTCGGCTTCGACGACCGGCTTGCCCTTGCGGATGCGGTCGAACACGGCAACGATCATGGCGATCTGCGCAGTGAGCCGGAACGACTTACGAACATTCGCATCATGCGTGGAGAGCTTCTCATCGGCGTCGTAGATGCTCAGAAGCGAGACGGCCGTGCGGAGGACCTCCATTGGAGTCGCGGTCGTGGGCACGCTGCGCAGAAAGTCGAGGACCGCGGGGTTCAGCTCGCGAGCTTCCGCGAGTTCCTTTGAGAAGGAGGCGAGCTCGGAGGCTGTCGGCAGCTTACCTTCCCAAAGCAGGTAGGTGGTCTCTTCGAAGGTCGATTTGCTTGCGAGCTCGTGGATATCGATGCCGCGGTACGAGAGCACACCGGCGTCACCGTCGATCCAGCAAATGGACGAGGTCGTGGCAACAATGCCTTCCAAACCTTTAGAGGCGACAGCAGTGGACATGGGCAATCCTTTCGCGCTTAGTGCGCACGAGACCCTTCGGTTATAGCGCAGCGGAGAAACGCTTGTCACGGCGGCTGCGCGAATATCGGTGAGGTTGTGCGAAGATGCTATGCCTTCCCAAAGCGTCCCGGAGCGAACCGACACAGGTCGACAGAAGGAACCTCTCCCGTAAGAAGTTCGGCCATGACATGAGCGGTTGCGGGCGCGAGGAGGATCCCGTTGCGGTAGTGTCCGGTCGCGACGAAGCGTTTTGTACTGCCGGGATCAGCCGCCTCGATCTCGCCGAGCATCGGAAGGTTGTCGGGCGTGTAGGGACGCAGACCTGCCCAGTGATCGACGATCGGAAAGTCCGTTTCATCAGCAACCGCAGGGAGGAAGGCAGCAGCCAGTCCGCGGAGGCGAGCCAGGCTGGCCGGTTCCGTGTGTGTCGAGAAGCCGGCGTCTTCCACGGTCGCTCCGATCACAGCCTGTCCGGCGCGTGGTCCCTGGAGGCGGGGAACGATGTAGATATGCTCGGTTCGAACAACGTAATCAAGGCCGAACGAGGCGGGAACGCTCACAGCGAGCATCTGCCCCTTGCGAGGAGCCGCTGGTGGCGCACCCCATGGCCCAAGCGTGCTGATCAGGCAGCCGGCGGGTGGGGCCGACTCGATGGTCGTGTGGTCGAGGATCACGACCGACGTGTTGCGGACAGCGGTCAGCAGAGCCGGGGCAAGTTGGCGCGGGTCGAGCGAATGCTCCTCCAGCCGGGAAAGGCCGTCGTCGCCGGGGATGAGGCCCGTGGGCAGATTGATCGCGGGCCTCAGGGACGAATGACCAACTGACTGATACGTGACCGTGGTCTGGAACGGAACACGTTGCCCTGAAAGACGTTCGATCCGGTCGAGGAAGGCAGGGTAGAGATCGATGCTCAGCTCGGAGAGCGGAAGAAGCTCGGGAGGGTTATCGGGATCACGGACGGCCAGCATGCCGGCAGCTGCCTGCGAGGCCTGCTTGAGTGGGATGTCGCGTTCTACGACAGTTACCTCGGCGCCGCGACGATGAAGTTCAAGCGCGAGGGTAAGACCAATGATTCCCCCTCCCGCGATGCAGAAATCAGAAGACCGCATCCAACCATTCTAGTTTGGGAAAGATCAGAGTATTCTTAGCGCTGCTTCCGCTTTTCTGTGGACGCGGTCGAAAGAACGTGGAGGGATTCCGATGAGTGAGAACGTTGTTGTCGAAGAAAGAACGGTTCAGGGCGGCTTGATTGCCGGACTGGTTGCTGTGTTGCTCGGACTTGGCGCCCTTGTCTGGTGCTACGGCTTGCAGAACCATCTTTCTGCGGCGGAGACGCGTCTCGCAGCGGCCGATGCCCGCAATGCGGACCTCGTTCAGAAACTGGAGACAACGAACGCACAGCTCAAGGCGACGAGCGAGACATTGGGTCAGAGCGTCGGCATGACCCAGAAGCAGATTGAAACACGCGCCGCCGCGATTATGGCCGTGCAGCGTGCCTCGGCCGCGAAGATCGAGAAAGAACAGGAGTCTACGGAGAAACAGCTTGGCGCGGTTGCCAGCGATGTTTCAAACGTGAAGACCGACGTCGGCGGAGTCAAGAACGATGTCGGCGGCGTCAAGACCGACGTAGCCTCGACCAAGCAGGATCTTGAAGATACAAAGACGCAGCTTTCGCGGGTCGTAGGCGATGCGGGTGTGATGAGCGGTCTCATCGCTCACAATGCTTCCGAACTCGAGACGCTCAAGCACAAGGGCGATCGCAACTACTACGAGTTCACGCTGCACAAGGGCCAGCAGCCAACGCTTCTCTCCTCGATCAAGCTGCAGTTGAAGAAGGCGGACGAAAAGCACTCGAAGTTCACGCTCAACGTGAGCGCGGACGACAAGAACATCGAGAAGAAGGATAAGAGCCTCGACGAGCCGGTGCAATTCTATACAGGCAAGTCCCCGGTGCTGTACGAGGTCGTCGTGAATTCGATTGCCAAGAATCAGGTCTCCGGATATCTTTCGACGCCGAAAGGTTCACCTCAAGGAATTGCCGTTCCGTAACTGGTTCATTCCACGTCCGGCGAGAGGGGGCGCTACGGCGCTCCCTTTTTACGCTCTTATGGTGAGTTTCGAGGCCGAGACCAGTCCCGAAGTGGTCATTTTAAAAGGAAGATATGTCTGTTTCGAGACCGTCTTCCTTCACTCTTGAGACAAACGCTACGCCTTCAAATGATCTCTGTTTCTACGGTGTGTCATCCAGCTACGCTTGAGCAGCGCACTTTTGCGCCCCAAGGAGCCACACCATGAAGAACTTCCTCCGTTCGTTCACCTTTGCCGCCGCCACCCTTTCCCTCGTCGCTGCTCCCATGGCCCAGGCTGAGCGGTGGGGCACGAATCCTCCTCCTGCCGCTGCTTCCGCTTCGTCGGCATTCATTGTTGCGTACACTGTTGCTGTCGTCTTAGGGGTCTAATCCGCAGGGACAGGTCTCTCACTGATGAACGTCTCCATGCTGGACAACGCACTGTGGGCGGCGGGCTTCGCCGGTCACGTCGCCCTCGTGCTTGTCCTGGCATTCCGGAAGCGTGCCGGGGAATATCCGATCTTCACCGGCATGATGGGCTTCCAGGCGCTGACCACGATCCTTCTCTTCGTGATCTCGCGCCATGCGAGCCACCGCGCTTACTTTCTCGCCTACTGGATTACCGGCTTCGCCGACTACGTCTTCCAGGTCGCGTTGATCTATGAGATCGCCCGCGATATTCTGCGTCCGACCGGAACCTGGGTTCGCGATGCGAGGAACTCGTTTCTCGTGTGGGGAATGATTGGTTTGGTCGCGGCCGCCGGACTCGCCCTGCAGCTTGGTCCGCCGCAGTCCCGTGGCCTCGCCCTGTGGAATGTGCGAGTGACGGTCTTCACCTCGCTTCTCACCTGCGAGCTTTTTCTCGCGATGTCGGCGGCCGCAAACCGGCTGGGCCTGCAGCGGCGAAGCTACGTGGTCGCGCTTGGGCAGGGAATCGCGATATGGGCGTTCAGCGCGCTGCTCGAGGAGTTTGCGCATGTCATCCTCGGCTGGGATCGAGAGTTTGTCGTCTTTTCGTATCTCCGGATGGGGGTTTACCTGTCGGTCCTGGGCTTCTGGATCGTTACCTTCTGCCTCCCGGAAAAGGCACGCGCGCCACTTTCTCCAGAGATGTCCGCTTATCTTGTTGCTCTCCACCGCCGGGTGCAATACGATCTGACAAGCGTCGACGGACCTCCCCTATGACCTTTCTCGTCCTCTTTGCCGCAGCGATTCTTTGCATCGGGTTCGCGTTCGTCAGGACGCACATCAAATCATCCCGGCTGTCCAACATGAGTTGGGAGGATCTCGTCGCGAAGCTCGAGCCCCTGCCGTCTGACGGCATCGCTTCGGTCGCTCTCGAATATCTTCATCCGATGAAGGGTCAGATCGGCATCGAGACCGACCAGCTCTGGACCATGATCGGCGGAGCGGATGGCCTGCAGCGCATGCGCGCCAACGCGGACGTCCTGATCGCGCTCGCGGGATACGCGCAGCGCTGGAACTTCAACGAGAGCGTAATCGTCGCCGAACGGATGCGCCGGGATGCGATCCTGCTCAAACGCGCGACCTTCCGGCTTGGGCTCAACCTTGCGTTCGGCCGTGGCGAAGTTCGCGGGCCGTTCAACGTCCAGGAAGCCGCAAGCGCCTACTACCTCATGCGCCAGCGTCTGCTCGCGCTTTACGAGACGAGCCACGCGGGGCGGTACTCCTACCTCGCCGCCGCAGCGTGACGACCGGGCGACTCAACACTCGATAATGTTGAGAGCAAGCCCTGCCAGCGACGTCTCCTTGTAGCGCGACTGCATGTCCAGCCCCGTCTGGTACATCGTCGCGATCACTTGGTCGAGCGAGAGTTTGTGGCCTTCGGTCTCGTGCATCGCCATGCGCGCCGCGTTGATGGCTTTTACCGCGCCCATGCCGTTCCGTTCGATACACGGGATCTGCACCAGGCCGCCGATGGGATCGCACGTCATTCCGAGGTTGTGTTCCATGCCGATCTCGGCTGCGTGTTCGACCTGCTCGTTCGTGCCATTCAGCGCGGCCACAAGACCTCCGGCAGCCATCGAGCAGGCCACGCCGACCTCGCCCTGGCATCCAACCTCCGCCCCCGAGATGCTGGCATTCTCCTTGTAGAGAATCCCGATGGCTGCCGCCGTGAGGAAGAACCGGATCAGCCCATCCTGCTTCTCCTCCTGCGTGCTCTGGCCCGGACCCTCGATGAACCGCATGTAGTAGTGGGCTATCGACGGAATCACCCCGGCCGCGCCGTTCGTCGGCGCCGTTACGACGCGCCCACCCGCGGCGTTCTCTTCATTGACGGCCATGGCGTAGAGCGTCACCCAGTCGATGGCGGCGAGCGGATCGGGAGCCTGGGGGTTGTTGAGCCGCTCCGCCAGCCTGTGCGCCCGCCGCCGCACGTTGAGCCCACCGGGCAGTATGCCCTGCGTGGCGATTCCACGCTCCGTGCATTGCTGCATCACGCGCCAGAGGCTGAGGATGCTCGCTCGAATTCGGTCCTCGGCCGTCCCGTTGAATGCTTCGGGGTGAGGCGGAGGCCGGTTGATCGCAGCGTCCGACTCCAGCAGCGCCACTTCATTGGCGAGCAGGAGATTCGCGATCGTCAGCCCTTCGGCCGAGGCTATGTGCAGCAACTCCGCTGCGCTTGAAAACGGGTAGGGCACGGTGCGCGAGCTGGTGGCGACCTTCTCCGGATGAAACTCCGCCCGCGAGAGAATGAAGCCGCCCCCGACGGAGAAGAAGACATCCTCGCGCAGCCGCGCACCGGCTGCGTCAAACGCCGCGAAACGTATACCGTTTGGATGCGTCGGCACTCCTGGATCCGGGAACATCTGGTCGCGATGAAAGAGAAGATGCTGCGGCTCGTTGAAGGGAATCGGATGACGCCCAAGCAGGGCAAGAGAATCCGCAGCGCGGATGCCGGCAAGATGCTGCTCCACGAGCGCAGGATCGACGGTATCGGGAGCCTCGCCGAGAAGCCCAAGCAGAACCGCGCGGTCGGTCGCGTGGCCGATGCCGGTCAGCGCAAGCGATCCGTAGAGATCGGCGCGCAGCCTCGCTGTCGCATCAAGCTGTCCAGCCTCATCCAGCTCTCGCACAAACCTTAGCGCGGCGCGCATCGGCCCCACTGTGTGCGAGCTGGAGGGGCCGATGCCGATCTTGAAGAGCTCGAAGAGGCTTGTGTTCACGTCAGCCTCGATTGTACGGCGGTCGTCGCCTGGGAAGGCGTTCCAGGCTAAGGCTGCTTCGGCATGCAGATGCGGTACTCGTTCTTGAGGCTGGATGTGTCACGGTACATCTTGACGAACGCCTTGTAAGCATCGTCCTGCTCCACGGGTCTGCTGGCCGTCGGCGGATTGACGTGGAAGGTGAGAACCTCGGTCTCGGAAAACGGAGCGTTGGGGCCTTGATCGTAGACGCGCGAGGCGTAGATCTGGTTGGCGGTGAATCCGTGCGCTCGATACCAGGCGCGATGGGCGTCAACGGCCTTCAGAAAGTCGGCCATCATCCCGGGTTTGATCTCGGAGACGCGCACCGCGGCGGGAGTTCCATCGCAGGAGATGCTTGCTGGAGGGGCAGTGGTTTGACTCTGGACCGGGATGGTTGGAAGGAGGAAGAGGGTAGCGAGGACGAACAGGCTCATGAACTTACGCATGTTGGTTGAACTCCTGCGTCGAACGCTACCATCCTCCGGCCCGGAAGTAATGTCAATTTTGATGGATCGGATCGATTCAGCGCTTCTTCGAGGCGGGCTTCGCTACGGCAGGTGGAGTTGCCGGAGCCGGAGCCGCGCCGGTCGAATGCAGATAGGCTGCCGCGGCGGTATACCGAACCGGTGGCTTCGAATCGATGAACAGATTAGCCAGCGCCGTAGCGACATCAGGCTCGTGGTAATCACCGAGCGCCTTCGCGGCTGAGGCCCGTACCCCGGGATCCTTATCGCCAAGCGCGCTCAGCAACTGTGCCCGCACCGGGCCGGTGCGTTCCTGCGCGAGTTGCTCGATCGCGACCACGCGCGCCGAGCTTCCTCCGCTCTTGCGCATCGCCTCGTACGCGGTGATGCCAAAGCCGAAGGGACCGAGCAGAAAGCTGGCTCCCTGCAGCGCGCCCATGCGGGTGAGCGTCGACGGGTTATGGAAGTCCTTGTTCATCGTGTGCATCGTCCCGTTCACAAACGTCGCATTTGCAGGCCGGTCGCCATTCGCGACGGCCATCAGGATGTCCTCACCGGAGTGGTCCTTCATTTTCCAGAGGGTCGTTGCCGCGGCGAACGCCACCTCGGGCTCCTTGTCGTCGAGCATGTCGTGCAGCCTGCCGATGAGCAAAAGCTGGCGTCCCTCGCCGCAGGCGAGCACGGCGCCCGTGCGCACATCGATATCGGTGTCGTTCAACTCATCGGAGATCATCTTGGCGGCGCGGTCGTCCCCGACATTGCCGAGCGCGGCCAAAGCCTGCACGCGCACCAGCGAGTGCTTGTCGTTGTACGCATCGGTGAGGATGAGCCACGCCTGCTGCTTGTCGTCCGCAACGGAACTATGACCTGGATCAAACGGACCGGGGGGCGTATCGGTCTCCTGGGACGAGACGTCGTTGTTCTGTGCGAAGGCCCGGTGACCCGAGGTGGCGGCAAGGAGCACGGCGGCGAAAGCGACGAGGCGGAGGGAGCGGGGAAACACTTGCATGCGTGCGAATCCTTCTAAAATCTCTATCTTCGTTCGCTGGCTTGGAGATTTCACATAGTGTGTCACGAGGCAGCGGAAACGTGGCGAAGTTTATCGGCTTCGCATCCTTCTGATGTGCCAGCCTCCTCTGTGGTCGCAGGCGCGGTGCTAGACTGGGCGGACTCCGGCCCATAGCTTCCTTCTGTTCCGTTTCAAACTTCTGCCTCCAGGATTGATCAGGCGACCTTATGTCTCTCTTCAAAGTACGCAGTGCGGCGGTCTATGGGATCGACGCAAGCATCATCGAGGTCGAGATCGACTTCGCGAACGTCACCCTTGGCGAAGAGCAGTTCCACACGGTCGGATTACCGGATGCGGCGGTCCGGGAGAGTCGGGACCGTGTGCGCGCGGCCATCAAGAACTCCGGCTTCGGTCTGCCTCCCACCCGCATCACCATCAACCTCGCTCCGGCTGACCTCAAGAAGGAAGGCTCGGGCTTCGACCTTCCCATCGCCATCGGCATTCTCGGCGCGTATGGCGGCCTCAACATCAAGGACATGAGCGACTTCCTCCTGGTCGGAGAACTTGGTCTCGACGGAGGCCTGCGGGCCGTGCAGGGAATGCTTCCCATCGCGGTGGCTGCGAAGGCCAGGGGCATTCGCAACCTCATCGTTCCCGAGAGCAATGCGAAAGAGGCGGCTGTAGTCGAAGGCGTGGATGTGTACCCCGTCAAGACGCTCACCGAAGTCCGCGAACTGCTGAACGCGGCGGCGTTCGGAGCGATCACCGCCGTGCCGCTCAAGGTGGAAGCGACCGACCTGCTGAACGAGATGCAACACTTCCCGGCGGACTTCAAGGACGTACGCGGGCAGGGCGTCGCCAAACGCGCCTTGGAGGTCGCGGCGGCGGGCGGACACAACATCCTGATGATCGGGCCGCCGGGTTCCGGAAAGACGATGCTGGCGAAGCGCCTGCCTTCGATTCTCGCGCCGTTGCGGTTTGAGGAGGCGCTCGAGACGACAAAGATCCACTCGGTAGCGGGTGTGCTGAACGCTGAGGACGGCCTCGTGGCGCACCGGCCTTTCCGTTCGCCACACCACACCATCTCCGACGCGGGGCTGATCGGCGGTGGCGTGATGCCGCGTCCCGGCGAGGTATCGCTCGCACACAACGGTCTGCTCTTTCTCGACGAACTGCCGGAGTTTCCTCGCAACGTCCTTGAGGTTCTGCGGCAGCCGTTGGAGGACGGCATGGTGACCATCACGCGCGCGGCCATGAGCCTCAGCTTTCCCGCGCGCTTCATGCTCGCAGCGGCGATGAACCCGTGTCCTTGCGGCTACTTCAACGATAAGAGCCGCGAGTGCATGTGTACGCCGCCGATGATTCAGCGATATGTCTCGAAGGTCAGTGGACCTCTGCTTGACCGCATCGACATCCACATCGAGGTGCCTGCAGTGCAATATAAGGAACTGCGGGGCGGCTCGGCCAGCGAGGGCTCTTCCGAGATCCGGGCGCGTGTCCTTGCAGCCCGGGAGCGCCAGCATGAGCGCTTTGGCGCGACGGCGGAGCGGACGAAGGGAAGCGCCAAAGCAGTCTCGCGGAAAGTCTTTTCAAACTCCCAGATGTCCACTCAGCAGATTCGCGTCTTCTGCGAGCTGTCCTCGGACGCCGAGAGGCTGCTTGAACGGGCAATGCAGCAACAGGGCCTGAGCGCCCGCGCCCACGACCGCATCCTCAAGGTCTCCCGCACCATCGCAGACCTCGAAGGGGTGCAGGATATCGCGGTCAAACACATCGCGGAGGCGATCCAATACCGGACACTTGATCGAAGTTATTGGTCTTGACGAACACGGATTCGACTGATTCTCGATTCAAAATCTTCCGTTTCCGGGATTACCCGCAGGCGAACTTCCCAAAAAAAGTATTGACCCGCCCCCCCCGGACGATTTACTTTCCATGAGTGTCGTTGCCTTTGTGCCTGCGTGGGTAGAGGAGTTCAGCGGCTCAGGTTCGGCACGGAGATAGGCTTTCCCCCCGTGTCTTTGCATTTAAGCCTCTTCTCATCCGGATAGTCTGATTCTGGCATAAACCGCACAAAACGTTGGAACTAGCCTGTGGTCTTTGACCTCTCGCCGCGACCGTCGTGTGTGCTTTTTATCCCTTGACCCAGTCTGAAACCAGTCTGAAACAGGTTAGTCGAACTTTTTGGCTGGGAAAGAGTCGTCAGCGCGGATTTTAGCGTCTAACGAGTGTGCGGTAGAAAACAACACAGTTTGTATTCGAAATGAGACCAGTGGACCGATGACGTCCACCGGCAAGAAAAGGAGAATGCTATGCGCTCGGATTTGATTTTTGGAGCTTTGACTCACGTAACAAACCGCTACGAGCTATGTCAGCTTGCGTCGAAGGCGACGAGGAAGCTGCACAAGCCGAACACCCGGCTTCAGGACACCACGAATGAGGTTCTGGACCGTTTCAAAGACACGATTCCCATGGACGACGCCAACGAGCCCGTTGAGAAGATCACTGCTATTGGTTCACAGGAACGCCGCGCAGCTTAACGCGCGGCAGTTTCACCCCGGTTTTCCTGCACGACAATCCCTCCGCAATCTGCCATAATCACAAACAACTCCGCAATTTCTGCTACTCCCACGCGTTCCGGCCTCGTCCCCGACTCCCCGTCTGACAGATCCCGCCTCCGCTTCAACCATCTCTCCTTCCCAAAAAGTAAAAATCTTCAGGTAAAACATGACAATTTCTGAGTTGAAAGAACACAACATTGCCGAATTGGGCAAGCTCGCGCGCGGCCTCGATATCGCCGGTACCAGCGGACTCCGCAAGCAGGACCTTATCTTCAAGATTCTGCAGGCGCAGAGCGAAAAAGAGGGGCACATCTTCGCCGAAGGCGTCCTCGAGATCCTCCCCGACGGCTACGGCTTCCTCCGTTCGCCCGATTACAACTACCTGCCCGGCCCCGATGACATCTACGTCTCCCCATCGCAGATTCGCAAATTCGACCTCAAGACCGGCGACACCATCAGCGGCAACGTCCGCCCGCCGCACGAAGGTGAGAAGTACTTCGCCCTCGTCAAGATCGAGGCGATCAACTTCGAGAGCCCCGAGGAGACCCGCAACAAGATTCTCTTCGACAACCTGACGCCGCTCTACGCGCAGGAACGCGTGAAGATGGAGACAGTCCGCGAGCACATCTCCGGACGCGTCATGGACCTGCTGACTCCCGTAGGCAAGGGCCAGCGCGGCCTCATCGTCGCTCCGCCGCGCACCGGCAAGACGATGCTCCTCCAATCCATCGCCAACTCCATCACCTCGAACCACCCCGAAGTCGTCCTGATCGTCCTGCTCATCGACGAGCGTCCAGAAGAAGTCACCGACATGCAGCGCTCGGTCAAAGGCGAAGTCATCTCCTCCACCTTCGACGAGCCCGCCGCGCGCCACGTTCAGGTCGCCGAGATGGTCATCGAGAAGGCCAAGCGCCTCGTCGAGCACAAGCGCGACGTCGTCATCCTCCTCGACTCCATCACCCGTCTCGCCCGCGCCTACAACACCATCGTCCCGCCGTCGGGCAAGGTGCTCTCAGGCGGTGTGGACTCGAACGCCCTGCAACGCCCGAAGCGCTTCTTCGGCGCGGCCCGCAACATCGAGGAAGGCGGCTCGCTCACCATCATCGCCACCGCCCTCGTCGACACCGGCTCCCGCATGGACGAGGTCATCTTCGAAGAGTTCAAGGGTACCGGCAACATGGAAGTCATCCTCGACCGCAAGCTCGTCGACAAGCGTGTCTTCCCGGCGATCGACATCCAGCGCTCCGGAACGCGTAAGGAAGAGCTCCTCATCCCGAAGGAAGACCTCCAGCGCACTTGGATCCTCCGCAAGGTGCTCAACCCGTTGAGCCCGGTCGAGGCGATGGAGCTTCTCACCGACAAGCTCGGCAAGACCCGCAACAACCAGGAGTTCCTGCACAACATGAGCTCGCTGTAAACCAGCTTCACGAAAGAGAAAGGGCGTCGTCTTCGGACGGTGCCCTTCGTTGTTCCGTGCTTCGGGGATTAGAAGAGGTCGGTCTCAAGGCTCGCGATGAACGGAAGCCCGGGCATGCGAAGCCTCTGAAGCCTCTTATCGTGAGTCAGGAATAGGTCGACGCTGTTGTTCGCGGCTATCGCCAGATGAAGCGCATCCAGAGGCTTGACTCCGTGATGGGCGCGCAGTTCAGCAAAAGTTCGGACCGCCTGCCGCGTATAAGGCAGAAGCGTGATCAGATCGGATTCGAAGTATTCTTCGATTGTCTCAACTTCACCCGGTTCTATGGTCTTTGTCGGCCCGACGATAAGTTCGCTGAGAGTGAAGAGACTGCTGCAAAGGATGTCACTCCTTTGCAGCATGACATCGAGAATGTGCTGCACCCGATCGCCAAGCGCATCGTTATTCTCGAACCAGTAAACGTGGATCATCGTATCCCAGTAAATACGTCTCACCGGTCCCAGCTCTCCCGCTCGCGACGATGGAATTCTTCCGCCCCTCCAAGCTGTTGATAGGTCTTCCTCAACAGCCCGCGAAGTTCCAGGAACCGGTCTCTTGAACGGACACTCGCCTGAGGAATTGAAGAGGCCGGAGGCGCGATGGGTTCTAGTCTGTACACAAAGGTGACGGTGGAACTTCGCCCGGACGGAGGTCCTTGGATCTCTTCGAGGACGAGGTGGTTTTCCTCAAGGAACCGCTTCGACTTGAGTGCATTGCAGATGATAGGGAATCGGTTCGGTGGAAGCACGTCATGGTCAACGAGATTCTTCCCAAACCTTCCCGAATGGATGGTGACGGTCGCCTCTCCGCGCTTACGAGCGGGAAAGATGAATTGCTCTGCTGCGTAGCGCCTTACCCTGTCCGTTGAACCATAATCTGCCACGGCGAACCTCCTTTGATGAAACATAGCACGAATTAGATAATTGTCAAAACTAATGAAGTAGATCAAAAGCAGGATGTCCGCGAAATGGCCTCTTGCGCTATCGCGAGGCCGTCAGCACCTGCTGCGGCTGCGCCGGCGAATAGCTCCTGGGCCACCACACGATGAAGCGCGTTCCGCCCTGATAGCTCGAATCGACCTGGACCTCTCCGCCGTGTTTCTCGATGATCTGCTTCACCGTCCACAGACCCATCCCGTTCCCCTCATCGCCCTTGCTGCTTTTCCCAAACTCGAACAGTCTCGGCCTCACATCCGCCGGAATCCCTGTCCCCTGATCGGTCACCTGGAGCTCGACACCATTGCGCAGCGGCCGCAGATTGAGCGTGACTTTGCGGCCATTCTCGGTGATGGCTTCGCAGGCGTTTCGGGCAAGGTTCAGCACGACCTGCCGCGTCTCGCCGGGATACGCCTCCACATGCGCATCTCCTTCGCTGAAGATCTCGAATCGAATCTCCCTCTTCGCAATCGCCGACGTCAGCAGGAAGCGCACCGACTCGCAGACTGAGCGAAGGTCCACCAGCTCCGGCTTCGTCGACTCGCGATGAAAGGACAGCGTCGACCGGGAGATCGTAATCACCCGCTGGACCTCGTCCCCAGCGATACTCGCAAGGCGAACCGCCTCGTTGGAGCTGTCGGGGTTCGTCTGGATCAGATACAGAACGTTCTGGATCGACTCCAGCGGATTCGAGATCTCGTGCGAGATGACCGCCGACATCCGGCTCCAGTCTTCCATCTTCCGCGCCGAAATAAGCTGGTCGCGGATAAGGCTCTTCTCGTGCTCCACGTTGGCCAGTCGTCCGGAATAATCGTTGATCGCGAAGCCGATCGTAGAGGCGCGCCGGATCAGCATGACCGCGACATACGCGGAGAGCGCCGCGGTGACGATGTTCGTTCCGGCGTCCACCCAGAACACCGGAATCCACGTCGTAATCACTTCGAGCAGATGGGTCGATCCGCACGCGACGATGAACAGCGCGAAGCCAACCACGAAGTAGGCCCAATCCCGCGCGATCACCCGGCGGGTTCGGCTTACCAGATAGAGCAGCGTGCCGCAGATCGTGAGATAGCTCAGGAAGGTGATGAAGTTCGTGACCACCATGGTCCAGATAAGCCTGGGAGCAGCGGCCCAGCACACGGCATGCGGCATGAGCGGAATCTGTTCGAGCATAGGCGGAGGACACCCCCGATCAAATATTAGTCCGTATCTCGAATGGTATGACCATCCTGGGCAATGGTCACGCAAGAAGTGCGATCCAGACGTGGCACCCTGATCACCATCAGGCACCTCGTGAGGCCCGTCGCCAACGAAAAACCGCACCCGGATAGTCCAGGTGCGGCTTTTGCTTCAAAATGGGAATTGATCAGATCTCGAGGATGACTGGCATAATCAGCGGTCGGCGGCTTGTGCTCTTCTGGATATACCGTTTGAGATCGTTGCGGATCTTTTCCTTGATAATCGCGTAATCCGCCTTCTCCTCGGGGCTCGAGTTATCGAGCGTCCTCTGGACGATGTTCCGCGACTCCGTGACGAGCTTCTCATCCTGGATCGCAAACCCGCGCATCACGATCTCGGGCGTGTTCTCGACTAACCCGGTCCGCTTGTTGATGGCAATGATCGGCAGCACGATGCCGTCTTCCGACAGGTGCTGGCGGTCGCGAATGACGACGTCTTCCACCACGTCGATAGATCCGCCAGAGTCGATGCAAACCCGCCCGGTCGTCACCTTGCCGTTCTTCGTGGCGTTGTTCTTGTCCAGTTCGAGGATGTCTCCATCCTCCAGCAGCACAACCTTCTCGACGACACCCATACTGCCCGCGAGTTCCGCGTGCCGCTTCAGGTGGCGATAGTCGCCATGAACCGGAATGAAGTACTTCGGTCGAACGAGGTTGATCATCAGGCGAAGCTCTTCCTGCGAGCCGTGGCCGGAGACGTGAATAAGCCCGGCAGTACCGTCGTCGTGGATCACCTTGGCGTCGCGGCGCTCGAGGTGATCAATCATCCGGTAGATCCCCTTCTCATTCCCCGGGATCACGCGCGAACTCAGCAGAACCGTGTCGCCCGCATCGATCTTGGCGAACTTATGGTTGTTCACCGCCGCGCGCGAAAGCGCCGACATCGGCTCACCCTGCGTACCCGAGATCATGATGCAGAGCTTCTCGGCGGGCATATCGCGAATCTGTCCGGGACTGATAATCAATCCCTGCGGCAGGTCGAGATACCCAAGATCCTGTGCGATCTCGGTCGAGTTATCGAGCGAACGCCCGATGATCGCGACCTTGCGCCCATGCTTATGCGCAAGCTCCATTGCCAGGCGAATGCGATGAATCGAGGACGAAAAGCAGGAAAAGAAGAGCTTCTTCTTCGTCTGCGAGAAGATCTCGTCAAGCCTCGGACGAACAGCCCGCTCAGAAGGCGTATATCCAGGACGATCTACGTTCGTCGAATCCTGCAGAAGCGCAAGCACGCCCTGCTTGCCCAGCTCCGCAAAAGCATGCAGATCGAACGGCTTGCCATCCGGCGGCGAGAGATCCACCTTGAAGTCGCCCGTGTGCAGCACGACACCCACCGGCGTATGGATCGCGAGCGCGACGCAGTCCACAAGCGAGTGCGTCACGCGGATTGGCATGACGGAAAAGGGTCCGAGCGTGAAGCGCTTGCCCGGCAGCATCTCGATCAGGTCGGCGTTATCGAGCAGCCTGTGCTCTTCGAGCTTGCCTTCCACGTAGGCAAGCGTGAACTCCGTGCCGTAAACGGGAACGTTCAACTCGGAGAGGATCCAGGGGAGTCCTCCGATGTGATCTTCATGGCCGTGCGTGAGGAGGATCGCGCGGACCTTCGAGCGGTTCTCGATCAGATAGCTGATATCGGGGACAACAATGTCGACGCCGAGCAGTTCTTCTTCCGGGAACATCAGGCCGGCGTCGATGACAATAATGTCATCCTGCCAACGGAGAGCCATGCAGTTCATCCCGAACTCGCCAAGGCCCCCCAGGGGAATCATGCGTAATTTATCTGTAGCCATCAACTTCCGAGTCTAACAGGGATGGATGGCGGGCTTGTCAGATGCCTATGGCCGCCATGCTGACTCATGTTCCATTGGCGGGAGCGATCACCGGATACAGCAGTAAATCCGGGAAATCCAGCGCAAATATCGAGGTATCGAGCGTCATGAGCCGATCTGCATGGGAGAGAGCGTGGGCTCCTACCAGGAAGTCAGCCAGTAGACGTCTCGGACCTGAAATCGTGGCCCTGCGGCGACGAGCAGCGTGCCGGGCAAAACGTTGGCCCGCTTCACGCCAGACGCTGTCGCCGAAACGAAAATCAACTTCGATCCCGGTTCGCTCGACGAACTGATCGATGAAGGACTCGGAAGCTCGAGGGTGAGCCAGCAGCTCCGCGTAGACGACCGGAGAGATCAGAATCGCGCCCTCTTGCTTTGCACGACCGAGTTGGTGAGAGATCTCAGAAGCTCCAGGCTCCCGCGACAGAAGTGCCGACAGGATATTGGTGTCGAGAGCCGTCTTCACCGCGAAGCGGACTCTGGCTCATCATCACGCAGACTTCTCACCCATTCGATGACTTCCTCCCGTGTCTCAAACGCTGGCAACGCACCGATAAACTCATCGAAAGGATTCACCTCTAACCGCGCCGGACGGATGACGGTACGATCTCCATCTACGACAAATTCAACCCGATCACCTTTTCTCAATCCAAGCCGAAGACGAACTTCGAGGGGAACTGTGATCTGTCCTTTGCTGCTGATCGTGCTGGAAGGTGCCATCTTTGCCTCCGCTCTTTGAAGTAAAGTTAGCACCTCCACTGGGCATGGTCGATCCCGTCGCCTACCGCAGAAGATCTTCCAGTGCCAGCGACAACTCCGTCTTTTCATCCCGGTACTTCACAATCACCGGCGTATACACCGATAACCCAAGCTCCTTGCCAGGTCCAGACGTAATCGCCCGGGACCCCGGAACAACGACCGCCCCCGAAGGAATGATCAGCGGCATGTCAGCCGTGGCGCGCAGAATCTCGCCCGTGGTCGCGTCGTAGACCGGTGTCCCTCTCGTCAGGATCGTTCCAGCCGCGAGCACCGCCTTCGACCGGACGATCGTCCCCTCGTACACGCCCGTATTCCCGCCGACAAGAACATCGTCCTCGATGATGACCGGCGAAGCATTCACCGGCTCCAGAACTCCGCCGATCTGAGCCGCAGCCGAAAGGTGGACCCGCTTCCCAATCTGGGCGCACGAACCGACAAGCGCATGCGAGTCGACCATCGTGCCCTCGTCGACAAACGCGCCGACGTTGATGTACGCCGGCGGCATGATCACCACACCCGAAGCAACGTGCGCCCCCGAACGCACACTCGACCCACCCGGAACCACGCGAACACCATTTGCAGCCGAGAAATGCCGCGCCGGATACGTGTTCTTGTCCACAAAGCTGAGAGGGAAGCCCTGCGCATGGCTGCCATTCATCTCTTCAAGGGTGCCCAACCGAAAGCCAAGCAGAATCCCGCGTTTCACCCACGGATTTACCCTCCATCCCGTCGGGGAGGCAGCATCCGGCTCGGCGGCACGAACGGATCCGGATTCAAGTGCTGTACGGAGGGAGAAGAAGGCAGCCTGCGCCACGGGGCTACCCGCGACAACAGAACCTAGCGAAAAACAGCGTTCAATGGTGGTCTCTAATCCGGTCATAGTCATCACTCTGGAGGATACCAAGGTACGGCCGGATCTCTCCGAAGTCGAGATGCATCTTGACGATAACCGGAGCGGTCAGGCTCGCTCGACCACGAGCACGAGCCCGTCGACAGACTTCACCAGTACTTCTTCGCCGACAGCAAGCACCCCATTCGTCCGCGCCTGCCACAACTCTCCCCGCACTTCCACCTGACCCGTTCCTAAAGCCGGATAGACCGCGCGCACGAAAGCCTGCCGCCCGATCATCGCGCCCGCTCCGGTCAACACTTTGTTCCGTCGTGCCCGCATCGCCACCCACGCCAGCCCGAACGTTACGGTCCCGAACCCGAGTCCCGCCCCGATCGCGGTTCCCAGATGCACCCGCATCTCGTCGATCGGCCCATCCACCAGCGTCGCCAGCCCGAAGACGAGCGCACCGACTCCCGCCGCCGCCAGCACCCCATGGCTCGCGAACTTCACCTCGAGCGCAATCAGTAGAAATGCCGCAACCAGAAGCATCAACGAGGTATGCCGGATCGGCAGAAGGTTCAGCCCAAAAACTCCCAGCAGAAACAACAGCGTCCCGACCGAACCCGGAACGATCGTCCCCGGAACGTTGAACTCTAGATAGATGAGCAGGCCGCCAAGCACGATCAGCAGCACCGCAAGATCGGGGCTCGCCAGTTTGTCCAGAAGCCGCTCCCGGACCGACATCGGCACCGCCACAATCTGTGCATCCCGCAGATGCAGCGTCTCGGGGTTCCCGTTGAACCGCTTGATCTCCCGCCCGTCGAGCGCCGACAGCAGGGAAGCCTCGTCGTTCGCGACCATGTCGACGAGCTTCATCCTCAGCGCCTCCTGTTCACTGTAGGACTTCGAGTTCCGAACCGCATCCTCAGCCGCCTCGACATTCCGCCCCCGCCGCTCGACGTAAGACCGCAGAAACGCCGCCGCGTCGTTCTCCACCTTCAGCTTCAGCACTGGATCCATCGTCTTGCCTTCGACGATCGGGTGCGCCGCCCCGGCATTCGTTCCCGGAGCCATTGCCGCCACATCCGCTGACTCCAGCAGGAAGAACCCAGCGGACCCAGCCCTGCTCCCCGCGGGCCCGATATACACGATCACCGGAACCGGCGAATCCTCGATCGCCGCCACCATGTCCCGCGTCGACGAGAGCAGCCCACCCGGCGTCCCAAGCGACAGAAGCACCGCCCGCGCATGCATCCGCGCCGCCTCCGTCAACCCTCGCCGAAGGTAGTCCGCCGTAACCGGCTGAATCGTGTCATGAATCCCAAGCCGTACGACAATTCCGGTCGAATCGGGCGTACTCGTGACCGCGTTTGCCATACATTGGCCCGCGAATAGCACCACGAAAACGCACCAGATTCGACCGAAATAGCTCATGGAATCGCCTGTCCACGTGCCGCCAGAGCCGTCCTCATCCCCATCGCAGCCGAGTTCCCCGGCTCAATCCGCAGCGCATTGCCCACGTCCACGGCGGAGGCCGTCATCTGGTTCGCCTGCAGATCGAGCCTCGCAAGCACAAGAAACGAAACGACATTCGGCTTCAGCATGATGGAAGCATTCGCTTCCTTCCGTGCGTCGTCGACGCTTCCACTCTGCTCCCGGACCTGCGCCAGCCCCGCATGTGCCATCGCGCTCTTCGGATCGGCGGCGATCGCCTTTTGAAATTCCAGCTCCGCCTCCGGCACCAATCCCTGCGCAAGATAGTCCCGCCCCTGCTGGCTATAAGCCGCCCCCTGCTCTGTCGGGGGAAGCGCAGCCAGGCGGAGGCCACGCATCTGGTCGAGCTGAAACGCAGCTTGACGGAACGACGCCTCGGAGTAGCTGCGTCGAATCCTCTCGAGCGGTTCGAAGCCACCCGTCTCGACAGCACCTTTGAGTCCCGGGCCGGTGAGCCGCGCGGCAGTGATTCGCGATCGCAGGTCGGCCGCCTCGGTATCGGACGCGTGCAGCTTCAGAGTCTGCTCGAGTTCATGAAGGCTGCCCGCCGCATCGCCACGCCGCATGAGCGAGACGGCAAGGTTGAAGTGGTAGTCCGCGTCACCCGGGTCGGCGGCGGTGGCCCGCTGAAACAATGCCCCTGCGTCCCGCCCCTGGCGACTCGCTGCCACGCCCTGGTTGTTGACGACCTCTGGAAGTGGCAACCGGCTGGCCACAAACGCAAACGCCGCCTCAGCATCGGCATACTTCGCCGCATTGAAGTGCGCAAGCCCAAGATAGAAGCCCGCCTCAAGCGCTGACCGGTCTGTCCTCGGTACCTTGATCAGCGTCGCCGCCGCTGCCGCGTATTGGCGATCGGTGTACTGCGCCTTACCAAGCGCAAGCAGCGCCGCGGCGTACTTCGGCTCCTCGGTGACGGCACCCTGCAGACGTTTGATCCGTTCCTGCGGATTCGTCGCCGAGATTCCCCGGATATACCCCTCGAAGGCCGTCAACTTCACGCCGCCGGAGGCCGAGAGAAATGTCTGCTCCGCGACCGAGAACTTCGGATCGATCTGCCGCGCTACCTTCCACGCGATCGCATTCTCCACGTCAAACAGTCGCGCCAGGTCGCTCGAATCATTAAGCGCCTGCGATAGCTTCAGCTTGTCCACCTCGAGCACCTGCGCCTGCACCAGGATCTTGCCGTTCTGCACATTGAAGCTGCCGACAACGACGAAGTTCGCGTCGAGCGTCTGGGCGATGCGGATGGTTGTGGCGTGGGTAGGACGGAAGTCGGCCGGGAAGCCGAGATGATCGAGCGCATACTGGCGGTCGTCGCGCGTAATGGTCAGAAAGCCCGCGGAGTTAAGCCGCTGATTGATCGTGTCCGGAAAGGAGTCGCCGATCCACTGAAGTGTCGGCTGCCCGGAGCGGTTCTCAAACGGAAGCACAAGCACAAGCCGTCCGGAAGTCTCATGGGCATCGCTGCTCGCATCGGACGCGCTCTGCGCTGTCGCTATGGAAACTGCAAAGAGCGTAAGCAGAAGACCCATCGCCCAGCCACGACCTGTCAAAAATTGTCTCAGAGCCCTTACCTCGTTTCGAAGCCATTATAGAGTTCACCCTCAGCCCTCAGAAGGTGCTCAGGACTAGCGCAGGCTGGCGTTCACCGAGCGTGGAAACCGCAGCACGGCGGCCCATTCCCCCTTGCGCGCGCCCTGCCAGATGACGTCGCCATGCAGCATCCGCGCCGCCTCTGCCGGCCGCAGATCATGGTGGAAGTCGAAATACTTCCTATCGTTCGACTCGTTGCGGCGGCCAAGGTTTGTCTTTCCTGGCGAGGGCTCCCACTTCGTCGAGAAGATCATCGCCGTGTCGTACGCACCCGGATCCTCAGCCGCTCGCTGCATCTCCTCAAAGGAAAAATTCTTCAACATGACCGTCTTCACCGGTCGATCCAAATACCCAAGCTCCGGCCGCTCGAACTCCTGGCTGCCAGGCCACGCCGTCAGTACCGTCGCCTCCGGGAAGCGCGTCGCGATGAGCCCGACCGACTCCTGGTGCAGCACGATCATGTCCCGGTAGGTGAGGTTGTCCTCCGGTGCGAACGCGTATGGCGGATTGATCCAGATCCCCGCGAGAAAGCCGGCGGCGGTCAGCGCGCCGAGTCCCGCCCACGCTTTCAAGTGCATCCGCCATTCGACGACGCACAGCAGAATCACCAGCGGGTACATCGGCAGCAAATACCGCGTCAGCAACGCCCCGCCCAACACCGAGAACTCCAGCAGATTTGCGACGAGCACAACCCCAAGCGCTGCCATCACACCACGCGAGAGTCGCCCCCGCCCGGCTATCCCCGGCATCAAGAGCGCCGCCAACGCGCATCCCGTCGCGACGAACAGATTCATGTGTGTCGTCATATGCAGCGTCCGGTGCCAAAGCGATAGCAGGATGCGGAAGACTCCCAGGTTCGCCGTCGCGTTATAGCGGAGGTACTCCGGATTCCCGAACATAAACCCGGTCTTGTAACGGTGATACGCGTACCAGCCAAGCAGCGGGACGACAGGCGCAAACAGCGAAGCCGCCCAGGCAAGATGCAGCCGGAACCACCGCCCCGTCTGCGTCTTGCCACCATGCCGCCAGCTCCGCAGCGCAAGCCAGAGCTCCAGCATCCCAAGCGCAGCCGGCGTCACAATCGCCGTCTCCTTCGAAAGAGCCGCGAAAGAAAACAGCACAGCGGCTGCAATACGATCGCGCGCAGCCTCGTCCCGTGGCTCTCCTGTCTCCGGATCTTGCTTGCGAAGGAAATAGAACGAGAGCGCCCACAGCGTGAACGCGGCTGCGAAGATGTCGGCATGCGCAAGCGTGCTCTGCGCGAACCAGATCGGATAGATCGCCGTCAGGATCATCGTCGCGAAGGCTGCGCCCACGCCGGTAAGTCCGCGCACCATGCGGAAGACCCCAACCAGCGCAACAGCCGCCACGACGGCGACGAAGATCCTGGTAGCGAGAATCCTGAAACCGAAGATCTCCCACCAGCCCGCAAGCAGGATAGACGGCATCGGAGGATGCGCGTTCGTCATGGTCGTCTGCGGAATCAGCGTGCCGCTCTTGAAGAAGTCCCGCGCCGCCGGAATGTAATAACCGGCCTCATCCCAGAAGTAGGGAAGGCGAAGAAGCGTCCAGTGCGATAGCAGGACGGCAACAAAGACTAACGGAAACAGCACCCAGAGCGGAACAGCCAGGAGCCGGCTCGACCCGTATCCCGGCTGCGCACCTTTATTAGTTGACAGGGCCGCCGACCTGCGGCCGCTGCGGCTCGAGCTCAAGATGCCCGAAGGTCTGCTCGTACTGCTGCACATTGTGCGCAAGCACGTTCAGCAGCGCCTTGGCCTGCTGCGGACTCAGGTAAACTGCCTGGAAATTTTCGATCTTGACCTCCTCGGCCGAGGTCTGGTGCATGGTCCCGAAGACGAGCTGGAAGTCCCACACGCTCATGCGCACCTGGACGCTGTTCGCATAGCCTTCGCGGTACTTGTCCGTATTCAACACCGTCAACGACGGCTGCTCGTCCTGCTTGGTCTGGCTCATAACTGCTTACTCCGATGCGGCTGGGTTCTTTGGTGCGAAAGGGGGGACTTGAACCCCCATGGATTGCTCCGCCAGATCCTAAGTCTGGTGCGTCTGCCAATTTCGCCACTTTCGCACACCCTTGCGGCTTTTGAGATTGTAGCGCAGCCCACGAGGCGCAACCCTTTGAAAAGGAGCAACCAACTACTGCGGTGTCGTCGTTCCGGTCGGCGATGTCGGGTTCATCGTGGTGCTGCCTGCCCCCGTGCCCGACCCAGTGGTGCCAGGCGAAGCGCCGAACGTACCCGCCGGCGAGGACCCAAAGCTGCTGGTGCCCGTCCCCGAACCGCCAATCGCGTTCGACGAGCCGATACCTCCTCCGCCGAAGAGGCTTGACCGGGCCTTGAGCTGCTCGATCCGCGGATCATAGAGAAACTCCCACTTGCTGTAGTCATCCTGCTCGTTGAGCGAGATGATCGATGCGCCGGCCTGCGAGCTGCCGAACCCCATGATCGGGCCCCCCGAGCCCTTGAAGCCGGTCGCGCTCTGGCTGCCGATCCCGCTCGACGACCCGCTGGATGTGCTTCCCGTGCTGCTGCCGTCGGAAACGGTGCTCGGTCCGCCAAACGCTGAACTCCCCGTGCCCCCGACGCTCGTGCTTCCGGAGGTCGCCCCGCCGATCGAAGACCCCGAGCCGAACGTGCTCGACGCTCCCGAATTACCTGAGCCGAAGGTGCTGGTGGAGCCGGATGTACTCGAACCTGGACCGCTCGTGGAGCTACCCGTACCGTCGCTGACCGTCGCCGTTCCCCCGATACCCGCTCCGCCGATTCCCGCGCCACCTGCCAATCCTGTGAGCGGCTGACCGAACAGTCCCTTCACCGTCGTCTTGTTCTCCCCGACGTGGATGATGCGCCAGTCAGCCTTGCCCGTCATAGGATCGACATACTTCTGCCGCAGAAACCGTATATTGTTTGTTTTTTCGAGCTGATCTATCGAGGTCGGATAGCTGTTGAACTTCTTGTAGTAAAGCTGCACCGCCCGCACATACTGGTTGCCCCGATGCACTGCCTCCAGCTCGCGCTCCCGGCGCAGATCGCGCGCCACCTTGGGTGCGGCAATGCCGAGGAAGAGCAGGATGACAAAGATCGCCACGATCAACATCACGAGCGCAAACCCATCCTCACCCTCGCGCGAAGCGGGATTCGTTTGACGGCTTGTGAGATCAGGAAACATCATGGGTTTGCAAGCAAGGGAAGTGTCTGTTTGTTGTTGTTTGTCAGGTCTTCGATCTGCACAGATTTCTCCGCGACGCTGATCACGCGGTACTTTCGCTGCACGATGTCGCCATCCGACGCGAGGAACACGTCATCGCCATGGAGCAGAAATGCGCGTCGGTGCCCATCCGCCGAGGTCGCCGTGCCGAAGAACTTCAGGTTGATCGGCGGAGGCCCGGCCGGCAGTATCGGGGGAGTATAGATCGGGCCCACCGCGGCCGAAGTGCGCGCTGGCGCAATTGGCTTCGGAATCACCGGTGCCGCGTAGTATGCGTCCTTGCCGCCGGCGAAGATGTTGCGCCCGCTGCCGTTGTAGACGACCGACTCGGTCACAAGCATCGCCTGCATATGGAGCGTCGGATCAAGCGCCGCGGAGGTCGTGCCAACGCTATGTGCCGCGGCGCCAGCAACGTTTCCCGAGGGAGACGATACGGTCGCCCCGGCCTTCGGAGCAGGGGACGAGGGGCTTGTAACGACAGGCGGCGCAGTCGCAACCGGAGGCGGATTGGGATCGGAGAGCTCAAAATAGAGCAGCCCGATCGCAACAATGCCACCGGCGACCCCGGCGATGATCTTGTTCCTCTGGTCAGCCGCCTGGGATTTCACGACGCGTGCGGCGCTCATCGGCTTGGCCTCCCGGCTGCGGGAGCCTGTTCAGCCTGTTCCGGAACATCCGATTCGCCTTCAGCCGGAACCAGCGGGGCAAGTGCCTCACCCGGCGCACGAGCGCGCAGGTAGGTCGTCAGCCTCAGACGCAGATTTACCGTACCGCTCTGCTGTCCGGTCAGCGCGATATTCGTGATGACGAAGAACATCTTGTCCCGCTCGAGCGAGTTCATGAAGATGACGAGCGGACGGTAGTCGCCGCTGAGGTTCGCGTCCATCTTCACCTCGGTCAGCTCTCCCGCCGTATCCGCGAGAACCGGAGCCTGCCCATACTGCACCCGGGAAAGCTTCACATGCTCTCGGTTGGCGAGAACGCCAAGTTCGGCAAGAAGCTGCGAGTACGCCGACGGCAGGCGCTTGGCATAGAAGGTGTCCGCTTCGCCCGTAGCCTGAGTCAGCTTCGCATCGAGCCCTTCGAGCGGAGCCGCCCCAAGCTGCGCCGTCTTCAGCAGCACCATCTGCTGCGCGACAGCCTCCTCATTCTGGCTGTGCGCCTGCTGGTACGCAACGACCATATGCACGACGAGATACAGGTTCACCAGCCCGAGCAGAGCCACCCCGGCGAAGTGCAGGTTCAGCATCGTCACCAGGCGCCGTGCCCGTTCGGCGATGTTGCGAGCCGCAGCCCGCTGGGCGACAGCCTGCAGAGTCGCGCTCATGGCGTCACCCCCGTCTTCGTCTTCGTTTTGACTGGAGCAGGCGCAGCCGTCTTCGCAGCAACAGGAGCGGTGGCTTTTGCATTCTGAGGTGTCAGTGGCAGCGGGTTATACCCGCTCAGAATGTCGAACTCAACTCCCGGAATCGCAAGCGGATTCGGAGGCTGATTCGCCGACCCAGCCGCCCGCCCACCTTCCGCGCTCTGTGCCGACTCGCCGTTCAGACGCGGCCCAAGAAAGCGCTGCGACTGCTCAAGATTCCTCACTAACTGCACCGCCCGGTCGCGATCGCCGCTGACCTTCAGCCGTATGTTCACATCGCCTTCTTTGGTGATCACAGGCTCGATGCTCGTCACCTGAACCCCGGCCGGAAGCACGCGTTCGAGGTCCATCATCACCGACGTCCAGCTAAAGCTCTTCAGCGCAAACACCTGGTTCAAAAACTGCGACCGTTCGAGTACAGCCCGGTTCTGCGGCTGACGCATCCGGGCCTCGTTCCTCTGGCGAGCCTGTTGATAGGCAAGCGTCCGGTCCCGGAGAGCATCCATCCGGCTCTGCGCTGCGTTCGCCTTCTTCGTCAGCGCATGGAGCCCGAAACCAAGTCCGATGGCGAGCGCGGCAAGCACGATCATCGCGAGACGAAGCCGCGCAAAAAGCGGGCGTAGCTCAATGAAGGGACGGCTGGCGAGATTGACGGAGACGCGCATTAGCTTCGCAACGCTCCCCTGACCCCGGCAAGCCACCCACGCGGCATCCCGGCAGGCACCGCCGCCGGTATCATCGCCGGATCCACCACCTCGCGAACGGTCATCTCTCCAAGCGAACTCGTCCGTAAAAGGGAGGTCAGCCTATCCGCGGAAGTCACACCGGCGGCAAGAAGAGCTCCCGGCGCGGCCTGAAGCGTGTCTTCAAAATAAGCTGCGGCCACGCTCACTGCCTGCACAATCTCCGCGGGAGGCAGAGGCGAGGGCAACTCCTCTTCAACCATCGTCCGCTCCAGCACCGCCGTCTGCGCGGAACTCGTCTCCATCCGCACCGGATACTCGGGGAGGGCCTCCTGCATGGCCCACTCCTGTACCGTGCTCTCCCGGTCAACCAGTGGAAGGCTTACAACCGGAAGATCCGCAAACGTCTGATCCGGGTTCGCAAGCAACTCCGGCGGAATCGTCGGAGGAGGAAGCTGCGGCTCCGGCCGTGCCTCGACGTGTAGATCGACCCGCATATCGACCGAACGATGCAGAAGCAGAACGCCGCCTTTCACGATCGCTGTCGTCACGGCCTCCGGCCCGGCATTCACCAGAAGCACGGGAGCCTCCGATTCATCCAGCCCTGCGAGCGCCGCAAGCGTGCTCGGCAGAATCGCGCCCGGCTCGAAGCCCGCCTCGCGCACCACGGACTCGTACTCCGCTAGCACATCACTCGGCATGGCAACGGCCATCACTCGAAGCAGCCCTCGCCCCGTCGACATCACCTGGTAGCTCACCGCGGCATCATCCGCATCGAACGGAAGCAGCTTCTTCAACCGGAACCGCACCACCGGCAACGCCTCCGCCGGCTTGCTCGGAAGGGAATCGAAATCCAGAAGAAGCACCCGAACCGACGCATCCGGAACCACAAGTGTCAGCTCCCGGTTTTTGTCGAACACCTTTTCGAGCGACTGCCGCACCGCCCCGACCACTGCGGTCCGATCCACGACATTCCCGGCCCGCAGATGCGGCCGGAACGCCCCCTCGCCAAGCGTGGTCCGCGACACCGCGACCATGACCCCGACGGCGCCATCCTCGCAGCGAGCCGCGACCACGCCCTCTGGCCGTATCTCGCACGCCAGCCTCGGCCGCGTCCCCACTGATGTCGGTAAAATGTCCATCCGCTCCAGACTACCTGCCCTCAAGCATTTCGAACAAAGCAAGACCAGCGCGAATATCCCAAACCACGCCTGTCTTCCTAGCGCCCCGTTTCGATAAACGTGACCTTGTTGATCTCCCGTAGCGTCGTAATGCCGTCCCGCACCCGCTCCAGCGCCGAATCTCGCAGAAACGCCATGCCCTTTTCCCGAGCCTTCTTGCGAATCTCGCTCCCCGGTTTCTTCGCCAGGAGCATCTCGCGAATATCATCGTCCAGTTCCAGAAGCTCGTGAATCGCGCTTCGCCCCCGGTACCCCGTTCCGCCGCACTCCATGCAGCCCGGCCCCTCGCGGAACTTGAATCCGCTCCAGTCCTTCAGATCCAGACCGCTCTGCAGTAACTCCGCATCGCTATAAGTCACATAGTGCGCGCAAAAGTCGCATACCTGTCGCACCAGCCGCTGCGCGAGGATGCAGTTCAGCGCCGAAACGAAGTTATACGGCTCGACGCCCATGTTCAAAAAGCGTCCAAGCACGTCGACGACGTTATTCGCGTGGACGGTCGTAAACACAAGGTGACCCGTCAGCGCCGAGTTGATCGCGATCTGCGCCGTCTCCGCGTCGCGGATTTCGCCGACCAGGATCTTATCCGGATCGTGGCGCAGGATCGAACGCAGCCCGCGCGCGAAGGTCAGCCCCTTCTTCTCGTTCACCGGGATCTGCGTGATTCCCCGGATCTGGTACTCGACCGGATCTTCGATCGTGATGATCTTGTCTTCTTCGCTCTTGATCTCGTTCAGAGCGGCGTAAAGCGTCGTCGTCTTACCCGAACCCGTCGGCCCCGTCACCAGAACCATCCCGTACGGTTCTTTGATGTACCGTCGAAAGCGCTCCAGATCCTTCGCCGCAAACCCGACCACATCCAGCGACAGCTTCGTGAACTTCTCCGACATCGACTCTTTATCGAGCACGCGCAGCACAGCATTTTCGCCGTGAACAGTCGGCATGATCGAAACACGGAAATCGATCAGCCGCCCCTTATACCGAACCCGGAAACGCCCGTCCTGCGGCACGCGCCGCTCGGCAATATCGAGTTCGCTCATGACCTTGATACGCGAAAGAATCGTCTGGTGATGCTCCCGCGCGATCGGCGCCATGGCCTGCTGCAGCACGCCGTCGATACGGTACTTCACCTGCAGCGAGTCGTCGAACGTCTCCAGGTGAATATCCGATGCACGCCGTTCGAGTGCCGTAAAGATCGTCGTATCGACAAGCCGGATGATCGGCGAGATATCCTCATCCGCCGTCAGCCGCTCGATCGAGATGTTCTCGTCCGGATTGTCCTCATTCGAGAGGACGTCGAACGCCAGCCCCTCGCTTGCCTCATCCAGCACGCGCTGCGACTGCTCCGTCTTCTTCAGCAGGTCGGTAATCTGCGAGAGCGTCGCCACCCGCGTCACCAGCCTCTGCCCGAGCAGCCCCGAAATCTCGTCCAGCACCATCAGCTTCGAGGGATCTGAAACCGCGATCGCCAGCCGCCCCTCCGCCTGCTCGAGCGGCACGAAGTTGTACCGGAACATCATGTCCACCGGCACGCTCTTGAAGAGCTCATGCTGGATCTTGAAGTTCTTCAGGTCGACAAACTCCGCGTGATACCGCCGCGCCAACCCACGCGCCCGCTCGGTCTCGTCGCCCGTATCAACTATCGGGATTGCCACTGGTGTCGCCATACCGGTAAGACTCCCCTGCCTTGAACTCGTCACAAACTGCTCTTCTGAAATGTTCGGGCGTTAGTCCCAGACGCAGGGCACTTCGCCTGATCGTCGTATCCGTTCATCCCGAGTAATCAACTGCAAGCCATGAACCAACGCAGTCGCCCCAATCATACGGTCCATCGGATCCTTCGGGTAAGCGTCCGTAAATGCCATGGATGTTTCCGCCACCGCGGACGTGAGTTGCAGAACCGAAAAACTGTTTTCCACCACTCGCAGGAAATCCGAGAGAGGTGTTCTGCTTTGCACTCGTCCTCGCGAAAGCAGCATCGCAAGCTCCCACAGAGTAATCCCGGATACGGCTAATCCGTCCCTCTTTCTCTCCCGTGTGATGACCTCGTAAACCAGAGGCGACAGCATCTCTGGGGTCTCCGCCAGCCAGAGGACCACATGTGTGTCCACGAGAATCACTTGAGCGCATCCCAGTCTTCCAGCGGGACGATCGGAGAAACGATATCGCCGACGATCTTCAGCTTGCCTTTATAGAAGCCGAAGATCGGATCCTGTTCCTCCACCGAAACAGGAACCAATTGTGCCACGGGCTTCCCATTCTTGGTGATCACAACCGTCTCCCGCTTGGCCTGCACCTCGTCCATCACCGCTAGGCACGTTGCCTTGAACTTACTTGCAGCCATGGTTTTCATCGGGCACCTCCGGTGTGGTCACTATACTCTGGTCACGCTGCTACTCCGAATCCCCAAGAAGTGGCACAAATCCAAAATGGGCGGTCTTGACTTCGTCGCGATCAGGCGCGGTACGCCATCACAGTTTGGGCTCGAGACGGAAATTCTTAAGACCCGCTCACGCCCCCAGCGCTCAGCGAGAAGATCGGCAGATACAGCGCGATCAAAATGATCACCACCACCACGCCCATCACCACAAGGATCGCCGGCTCGATCAAACTCATCGCGGTCGTCAGGTTCGTCTGCACATCTTCCTCGAAGAACTCGGCCACCGAGTTCAACATCTGCGGCAGCGCCCCGGTCGACTCGCCCACTTCGATCATCTCGATCGCCAGCTCCGGAAACACCTTCGTCGACTGCAAACTGACCGACAGCCCCTTGCCCTCGCGCACCGTCTCCACCGACCGGTACACCGCGCCCGCAATCTGCCGGCTGTTGATCGACCGCGCCGCCGTCTCCAGCGACGGAACCAGCGGCAGCCCACCCTTCAGCAGCGTCGAAAGCGTCCTCGCGAACAGCCCCACCTGGTACTTGAGCCAGATCCCGCCAAACAGTGGCAGCCCGATCCGAACCTTGTCCACCAAGTTCGCACCCGCATCTGTCTTCATCCATCGCAGCAGCAGAAACACCGCCAACGCGATCACGACGGCCACATAGATCCCATACTTCTGCGCATTCTCCCCAAGTGAGAGCAGGAACACCGTAATCGATGGCAGCTTCGTCCCAAGCTGCGAGTAAAGCTCCGCGAACCGCGGCACCACGAACGTGATCAGGAACACGAACAGTCCAATCACCATCACAACCAGCAGCGCCGGATACACCAGGCTTGCTTTCAGCTTCTTCGAAAACGTCAGCGAAACCCGTTGAAAGTCCAGAAACCGCTGCAACACCTCTTCCAGGTTTCCCGACCGCTCCCCGGCGAGCAGCGTCGTCGTGTACACCAGCGGAAATCCCCCCTGGGCCTCGAAGGCCTGCGAGATCGACTCGCCCGTCTTCACCCGCGCCGTCACGTCCTCGAGCTGCGCCCGGAAATGCGGAACCTTCTGCCGCCGCGCCAGCAGGTCGAGCGACCCCAGGATCGGCAAACCGGCTTTGATGAGCGTCAGAAACTGCTGGTTGAACACCAGGAAGGTATCGAGCTTCACCTTCTTATTCTTGCCGCTCCCCCCGAGCACGCTCCGCGCCTTGACGGAGTACACGTAGTACCCCGCCTGCAGAAACCGCGCCTTCAGCTCCTCGGCCGACGAAGCGGCATGCGTCTGCTCCTGCACCCGCCCACGCTCATCCGCCAGCTTGATTACAAACTCTGCCATAAGGGAAAATCGCTGTCCCGCGCGCCACCCGGGACTCACGTAGATTTTAGACGTTCCTACCCATTGTTCCGCGAACGGCACCGAAAACAAAAAAGCCTCGCCGCATGGGCGAGGCTTCTCAATACCAGAAACCAGGGACTAAACGGAGAAAGAGGAGCCACATCCGCACGTGCTCTTCACCGTGGGGTTCTCGAACTTGAAGCCCGCGGCCTCAAGCGTCTCGACGTAATCCACCACGCAGCCGTTCAGGTACATGGCCGAAGTCGCGTCGACGAACACCTTCAAATCGTCGAACTTCATCACCTTGTCCATCATGCCGCTGGCGTTCTCAAACGACATCGAGTACTGGAATCCCGAACATCCGCCGCCAACAACACCGATGCGCAGCCCGGCAGGAATCGGATCCTGGGTCGACATGATCTCGCGAACCTTCGCGATCGCCGCCGAAGTCAGGTTTACCGGCGTGGTCGAAGTCGGGGGCGCATTTACGACTTCGGGGGTGGGAGTAACGGTTGCAGTCGCCATCGGCAGTCTCCTTGAAAATCTCGAACTTGCTTGCTCTCCCGCGTCGGCTGTCTGCTTGAAACCGCTGACGAACCCGCCGCGAAAGAAAGTGCGCTTCGAATAGTGTATGCCTCCGTCATCCGGGGAGCAATTTCTTTCGGTCGCATGCCTATAGATGCCGCCGACGCCGCCTCGGTCGCAAGAACTCCTCTCGACCCGGCCAGAGGCAAGTGCAGAAACCGGCAAAGAAAAGTCGCGCCGGTCTATACCCAAAAGCTTTGTTACGGGAGTAATATGTCGCCACTCGGTTTCTCCTGCTTTTGGCGATCACGAACCGGGAGCAGGATAGGCCGCGACTTCGCTCGTCAAAGAGGCATCATCATGAGTCACGTCGCCATCATGCTTACCGTCTGGGGGGTAATCACTGCCGCCTTCCTTGCCCTGCTCGCCTATAACGCCACTGTGACCCGCTACGAAGAAGATCAGCTCTTCCTTAACGACAACAACAGTCACGAGCATCAGCTCCAGGACGACATCCAGAAGTCCGTCACCCGCACCCGTCCTTATGTGCGTGCCTTCGGCGGCGCATCCGCTCTGCTCGGCGCCGTCATCGTCGGCATGTACACCTACGACGCGTGGCTCCGCCTCCAGTAACTTCGCCGTACCTCCTCGCAAAGGCCGTGATGAATCCGCCAGAGCTCCGAGACCATGCCTCTGGCCGCCCCGTCCCTTGACGGATTCATTCGCCTTCCAGCCTGACGGGTCGATCCTTACCCAAGCTTGAAAAAGAAGACCGCTGCAAGCGACGCCAGCGCTGCTCCCGCCTGCTGCGCCAGAACGAAGAGTGTCAGCCTCGGAGACCTCGGCAGCCATCGGATCGCGAAGAACAGGATGATCGGCACCTGACCCGCCATCAGGAGTTGCCAGAGATGCGCAACGGCACCTTCATCGCTATTCCTCGGAATACCACTCAGCCCGACCGCAGCGAGAACGAGCGTGAGCGCGATCATGGACATGGCCAGCGGAAGAAAGGCGCTCGGCCGTTTGAGAATAGAACCGAAAGTAAGTGGATCCATTATTCCCGCTTCTGCCATTGTTCCTCCTTGTGTCGGTGCCAGATGTTCCCGCGCAGCAGACCAAACGATGTTTGCAGCTGAAAAGATCCCACCAGGTTCCGCCTCAAGCAGCGCCTCAAACTCCGCGCCATATCTCGCGCGCCACCCGCGTGGGTACAGCCGCGTGAGTAGCCTGGCGGCCAGCGTCTTCATATCTCGTCCAGCCTTTCCAGCCCGGCCTTGGTAAAGCGCGCCAGCGTATCTAACCTCGCTCGCAGCACGCGCACTCCATGCGCCGTAATGCGATAGGGCTGCCTCCTCTCTTCCTGGGCCAGCGGCTCGATCCACCCCTGCTTCTCCAGCCGGGCAATCGCCCCATACAGCGTCCCAGGACCAAGACGAGTCCCGCACAGCGCCGCTATGTCTTCGATCATCGCGTGCCCGTGCTTGGGCCCACTTGCGAGACTCGCAAGCACCAGCAGCGGAGGATCGGAATATTGGCCGACCGTTGGATCCAGCTCGGATTCAACTACGCCACGCGTACTTCGCATGACGTAGTTGTAATCCCTCTAAGCCCCATTCACAACACTCAAGTTTCGAGAAGAAGTTTGCGCACCAGCGAAGAGCCCCTCACCATCTCGCTCTAACTTAATGAAGAATGCTACATAGCCATTTCGTCTCGACGCTCCTTATTTCGGAGGACGGAGATCCCGTCCAGAAGTACGGAGCAAAAGCTGGAATTGTCTCAGGGGGCGGGTGGGATTAGTAGCATCAAGAAATAAAAGTTGACAATCGTGCTAGCGGGAGTAGAAGATGGTGTTGGGCACTCCTGTCCTGGAGATACAACATCATGCGTCGAGTCATTGCAGCCACCCTCCTGCTTTCCCCCGCTCTCCTTCTCGCTCAGGCAAAAACCCCTGCCAGCAACGCTTCGGTCCTCGAGTCGAAGCTCGTTCAGCCAGCCGAACTCGCCGCCTCCAAGTCCGCCGACACCACCACGTCCAAGGCTCAGGTCCGCATCTCCAAGGGAGTCGTCGCTCCCAAGCTCGTTCACTCCACCAACATCCCCTCCGAAGACTCGTCCTTCTGGACCCGCAATAACCTCGACCGCAAGTTCGTCGTCGGCATGATCGTCGATGAGACCGGCAAGCCTTCCAACCTCAAGATCGTCGCCTCCCCGGACGCCGAAGAGAACCGCAACGTCCTCGACGCCGTCAGCCAGTACCGCTTCACCCCCGGCACCGTCAACGACAGGCCGACCGCCGTCCCCGTCAGCCTCGAGATCGTCCTCAAGAGCCAGTCCGGCAACTAACTCCTCCCACACATCCTGAGCCTCCCATCGCTTTGTGATCCACAAAGTGAAAGGCCACCCGTGCGTCTGCGGGTGGTCTTTCGCGTGCCGTCGAAGAGGAGCATCCTTCCCCTATGGCTACCGCGCCCCTCACCTCGACCGAAAGCCGCCCCCTCACCGTCGAGGAGTACCTGCGCACGTCCTACCGGCCCGATTGCGACTTTGTGGATGGCGTCATCGAGGAGCGAAACTTAGGCGAGTACGAGCACAGCAGGTTACAAGGCAGGGCTCATTGGGCTCTTCTCCATTCGGGAGGTGGAATGGAACGTCATCGCCCTACCCGAGTGCAGACTTCAGGTCACTCCTAACCGCTTTCGCATTCCGGATGTGATGCTTATCCCACGTTCCCAGAAGGTCGACCGCATCGTCCGCGAAGCCCCGCTGCTTTGCATCGAGGTTCTCAGCCCCGAAGACACCTGGGCAAAAAGACGTGCCCGCCTCAACGACTACCTCGCCATGGGCGTCGAGCATGTCTGGTGTTTCGATCCCGACGCTCGCGAAGCCCGCCGCTTCACCGCCACCGGCTTCGTCGTCGCAAGCGAGCCGACTCTCACCGTTTCCGGCACACCCATCGTCATCTCCATCACCGAAGTCTTCTCCGTCCTCGACTAGGTCGAGTTACTTCCCGAACGCATCCGGCCTCACCCGCCCGATCCGCCCCTTCGCCCCCACGACATAAGGCAGCGCCACTGCGTTCCAACCCTTCGCAACATCAGGCGCATCGGCGGCAGTAGGAACCAGCGGCTTCCAGGTCTTCCCGTCATCCCGCGAGAAGTCCGTTCCATTCGTTCCCACGGCCACCCACACCTTCGCATCCCGGTCGTATGCCACACCCGACCGGTACCCACCCGGCGACATATCCGCGCCTCTCCACGTCTTACCCCCGTCAACAGAAGTCGCCGCCGTCCCCGCCCCAATGTCCGGCTTCGAATAAACCCCACCCACGGCGATCAGCGTACTCTTGGCATCTGTCCGAGCCGCAATCGAGAACACTCCCGCCGCCGTCGAGTACGAAGCCAGCGGCACATCCGCCTTCGACCAGGCCGAGCTCCTCCGCGCATACACGTGTGGCACCCCGGTCCCGCCGGTCCCAAAGTAGAGCGTGCCACCACTCACGATCAGCGAAGTATTACTCGCCGCGAACGCCCCATCGCCCTTCTCCGCCGCAAGCCCAGCGTCATTCACTCCCGACCAGCTCTCCCCGCCATCCTTGCTGACGAACAGCACGAACCTTCCCCGCACCGGATCCCCAAGTACGTAGAACTCCCGCTCCCCCACCCGCCGGATCGTATCGAAGAACCCCTCTTTGTCCGGGTTCGTAAAGACGAGCTTCCACGTCTGGCACCCATCCGTCGTCTTGTAGATCTTCGAAAGCTCCCCGCTCCCGCTCGACATCACCACCGCTGTATTCCCGTCGAGAGCCTGCACTCCACGGAAATCCAGCTTCTCCGCGCCTTTTGGAGTAGTACACGGCTGCCAGAGGAACCCCGCATCCTCCGTCCGCAGCACTGTCCCACCCGACCCGCTTGCCCACGCCACACCCGTCCCAGCCGTGTCCACCCCACGCAGGCTGGTCGTTACATGAGACTCTTCGAGATCGATCTGACCATGGGCAAACCGGGAGGCAAGCAGAACAGCCGCAATACAAAGCGCGAAACGCATGGCAAGAGCATACCGCGCTGATTCCAAACTCGCGACAACACTTTGGGCACCTTTCATCCGGGTGGAAGATGCCCAATCCAACTCCCAATAGACTCGCAGCCGTTATCGTCCGGACGCCGCCCCACCCATGCCGATATACGTCACATGCCACACCGACTTGCTACCGTCGTCCGTGACAAACAAGCTCCCATCCTTGGCGACGGTGACTCCGACCGGCCGACCCCAGACCTTTCCATCCGGCGTCACAAACCCCGTCAGGAAGTCCTCATACGAGCCCTCCGCCCTACCCGCATGCATCGGAACACGCACAACCTCGTATCCGCCGCGTGCCGCCCGGTTCCAGGACCCATGCTCCGCCGCAAATGCATCTCCCTTGTACTCAGCCGGAAACGAAGCATGCGCCTCCGGGTAAAAGACCATCTCCAACGAAGCCATGTGTGGCTGCATCAGCACATCCGGCGTCAGCACCTTCGCCTTCAGCTCCGGATGCTTTCCTTCAAGCCGTGGATCCTGGTGCCCGCCCATGTAGAACCATGGCCACCCATAGAACCCATCTTCCTTCACACTCGTGATGTAGTCCGGAACCAGGTTGTTCCCAAGCGCATCCCGCTCATTCACCGAGCACCACAGCGACCCGGTCACCGGGTTGATCGCCTCACCCACGCAGTTTCGGATCCCGGCCGCGTACACCTTGAGGAACTTTCCCGCAGGCGTAAACTCCAGCACATCCGCCCGGTGAAACTCTCTCGGATGCGTATCCGGATCGTCGGCATTCGACCCCGACCCGACGGACACCAGCATCTTCGTCCCATCCTTCGTAAACACGACATCCCGCGTCCAGTGCCCGCCGCCCCGCAACTGCGCGTACCCAGGAAGGTCCGGCACAAGCATCTCCGGCGCCCCCGAAGCCTTCAAATCTCCGGCTTTATAAGCAAACCGCACGACGGTCGTGGTATTCGCCACGTAAACCCACTTCGGATTAGCCGCCGGATAAAACGCAATCCCGAACGGATGATCCAGCCCCGAAGCAAACGTCTCGATGGTCGCAGCCTTCCCATTCGCGCCCACGCCCCGCATCACCTTGACCTCGCCCGCCATCGAGTCCGCCAGGAAAATATCCCCATTCGGAGCCGTGCGGATCAGCCGCGGCTGCTGGAAATTCCCCGTCCCGCTATCACCACCCGCATATAGCTCCACCTTGAACCCCGCCGGGGCGATCGGCATCGCCCCATCCGGCTTCGGCACCACCGTCGGACCGTTATCGACCGACTCCGAAGGATTAGGCTCCGGAAGATCCGCGACGGTAATCTTCCTCCGCACTCCCGGCTGCTGCTTGCTGTAATCGGCAAAGGCGTCCTGCCCCGTAATCGTCTGCTTCGTCTGTGCATGCGAGGCGAAACCGGCAAAAGCGAACGGCACAGCCGCAAGGATCGTCAACGAATAGCGAAAACTCATAAATTAGCTCCCATAGGGCGAGGCGAGGAAGTACAGCCTCTCAGCCCGTACAAGCTTCAGATGTCGAAATCACCATGGGAGGCCAATGGCCGCTCTATGCGGCTGTCACCGTTGTTGCTCTCCCCAAAACAGCCACGACCAGTGGGTGCCCCATATTCGCCGACGGCATCATTGTCGGCTAAGGGCGGAAAGCAGGAGGCCCAACCGCCGCGCACTTGCCATTGCCTTTTGGTTGTCATTCCCGAAGGGAATCTGCGTCTGCTGTTGCCTTCGTAGTCGCTGTACCGCGCAACAAGGCTACCGCCCAGACCGCCCCTTTGGCGAAGTCAGCTTCCGCAGCAGATCAATCGGAATCACCGCCGTCAGAATCGCCCGATCCTTCTCCTGCTCGATCTTCAACGAATCCGTAAACGCCGCAAGCGACTCTTCGGCCGGTCCCACCGCCTCCAGCCCCTGCATCTGCCGTACCAGCATCAACAGTGTCCGCAGCTTCTGCACCGACCGCTCAGCGTCAGCATCCGTCGCGGCAATCTGCTCGATCCTCAGGTGCAACCCCGTGGTATACCGCAGGCTCGCCACAAACGGAGTCGTATCCGCTAACGGCAGATGAAACCCGAACACCGAAACCCGGCCTTCTTCCGCGAACGGCAGCCCGATCGCCCCAATCCCCCAAACGCTCGCGAACGCCGGAACCTCCGGGTACAAGCCGCCCAACAACGTGGGCCCGCCAAACGGGTTTACCGACGCCCGATGATGATCGAGAATCGCGTGAATCTGCTCGGTCGTCGGAGCATTCGAAGCGGCGATCGTGTCGTCGCTCAACTGCGTCACCCGCAGCAGTCTGCTCGTCGCCGCCATATGCGCGTCAACCGTCGCCGGTAGACCCACCGGAATCGTAAAGATCTCGTGCCCCGCATACGTCTCACGGCTCGTCGCAATCGTCGCCAGGTACTCCGTCAGCCTCTTCCCATCGAAGTGCCCCACGAACACCTCGGAGAATGCCGCCGGCCCGTTTGGCCCATTCGGATCCGCCATCTTGTGAATCGCAAACGCCGCTGAATCCAGGTCCCTCTCAAAGACGATCCCCGTAGCATCGATGAACTTCTGGTAGTCCGGCGAATGGGGAACAGGCTTCTTGTCGAGGTGGGTCGCCAGCCGTATCGGTTTCAGGTTCACATAGGCGATCCCATCCGCCTCCGGCAGCAGCCGGGCCGCCCGTGGAGGCGACTGCTTCACCACGAAAAATGCGACCCCAATCGCGGCAACGAGGAGCAAGGCAGACAAGACTAAGTAGCGGGTGCGTCTGGACATAGGCAAAAAGTCTCGGCGGCAGCTCGCGACTCCCACGATTATACCGAGCAGCGCCAACCCGCTCTGGAAGCCCCAGCCGCCGTTGCTCTTGTCGTTGCCTATCTGGTTGTCATTCCCAAGGGAATCTGCGTTTGCTTGTGCATTCGCCGTTGCCCGTTTCACTCATCCCCAACCGGGCGGTAACCTTAGTCCATGAGCCGCGACCTCTGGACCAAAGTCGATCACTACCTCGTCGAAACCCTCCTGAAGCCCGATCCCGATCTCGAAGCCGCCCTGAAAGCCAACGCCGCCGCCAACCTCCCCGCAATGGACGTAGCCGCAAACCAGGGCATGTTCCTCCATCTCCTGGCCCGTATCCAGGGTGCAAAGCGAATCCTCGAGATCGGTACGCTAGGCGGCTACAGCACCCTTTGGCTCGCCAAGGCCCTCCCGCCCCACGGCAGCCTCATTACCCTCGAATTCGACCCGCACCACGCCGACACAGCCCGCGCTAACATCGACCATGCCGGCATGTCCTCCATCGTCGAGGTCCGCACTGGCCCCGCCATCGAGTCTCTTCCCAGACTCCACAGTGAGGGCCAGCCGCCCTTCGACCTCATCTTCATCGACGCCGACAAGCCCAGCTACTCGGAATACCTTGAGTGGTCCCTCCGCCTCTCCCGCCCCGGCACCGTCATCATCGCCGACAACGTGATCCGCAACGGAGCTGTAGCTGACCCCACGAGCGAGGATCCACGCGTGCAGGGAGTCCGCCGCTTCCTCGCACAAATCACCGGAGATCCACGCCTCAGTGCCACAGCTCTGCAGACCGTGGGCAACAAAGGCTACGACGGCTTTACCCTCGCCGTCGTAAACGCCCTCTAAATCTTGTCAAGCCCCGAAACCACGTAAGCCACACATTCTAAAGAGAAAAATAGGTGTCCTTTTAGTTTCGGTGGCTCTCGTACAATAGAAGCAGAGGATAAAGACAGAACTCCCTGCGTTCGGGCGCGATCTGCCTAACGAGCATAAGTCCTTTATCTACTAATATTTAGCTGTAAGTTGTTTGCTATCTGATATTTGCAGGGGTAAGGGCGGCGTAACTCGTTGCATCGAAACGACTTGAACGCGGGCTATGGGGAGGGGGGATACCTCCTTCCCGGTGCCGCACGGAAAGCCTTCGGATCGTTGCTCCGGGGTTCCGAATGTGCTAAAGTTTGATCTTGCGGCGCACTCTGCGCGGGCACGTTGGCGCGTTCTGGCCGCTGTCCGGTTTGAGCGCAAAGCAGGCTGTTTGGGCTGGCGTAGCTCAGCTGGTAGAGCATCTGATTTGTAATCAGAGGGTCGGGGGTTCAAATCCCTTCGTCAGCTCCAGTTCTCCTCAGCCCGAAGCAGTGAAGTATTTGTAAAGTGTGTGACGAAGGATTTGTTTCACTGCAGGTCGTTCCGGCGTGCAGAACTCCTCCTCAACTCGCATCCAGCCCTCCCGTAGTCAAGGGAAGCGCTCGGTCGCAAGCAGGAAAGAGTTCGCAAGACGGAAAACTGGCAGGACGTGCACAGGTGGCCGAGTGGTTAATGGCAGCAGACTGTAAATCTGCCGCGTTATGCGCTACGGAGGTTCGAATCCTCCCCTGTGCACCATTCAGTTTCGTAGTAGCGGTAAGGGTTCGGCAGGTGTTGGTGGCAGGTTTGGATCTGAGGCCGGCAGGCAGTGGACGAATGGTCATCGCGCTTGTTCTGCTTGGCTTTATGGCTGTTTTAGCCTGGCAGACGATGGAACCGGGTCAGTATCGGTCCCTGGTCTGGATTTTGACCGGATTTTTTGCCTTCCGTGTCGTGCTCCAGTGGTCGCGTTCGCGATAGGATTGTATGGTTGTTGCAGGTATGCTGGCGTAGCTCAGTGGTAGAGCACTCCCTTGGTAAGGGAGAGGTCGAGAGTTCAAGCCTCTCCGTCAGCTCCAGATTTGCAGGTTGCAGGTGTTATAAAGCGCGGGAGTAACTCAGTGGTAGAGTCACAGCCTTCCAAGCTGTTGGTCGCGGGTCCGATTCCCGTCTCCCGCTCCAAATTTCGTATGTTGCTGTAGGAGATGTGTTGAGCACAGGGTATCAGCAGGCAGCGATTCCGGTAGCCGATCCGCAGGCCTTCAGCGCGGTTCGCGCAGCCATCGAGTCTTCCTTTTCGTCGACCAAGGTGTCGGATTTCCTGAAGTCGCTCGAACGGGCAAGACTTCGGATTCGCGACTTCGAGATCGTTCTCGGCAAGGGAATGCTCGGGCCGAAAGCGCAGGGCGAGTACAAGAGCCTCGGCAATGGCGATCAGGGCATGATTCGCGAGTTCTACCTCGCCGCTCTCGAGCACGTCGCTCCCGAGCTCAGGCAGAAGTTCTTCAAGCTGTACGCGTACTACTGAGTCGCGCCGCAGCCACTCCATTCCACCAGTTTGAACCGCATCGCCGGTGCGTTTGCCGGCCATTCACCAGGAGAGGGTAGCAGTCATGGGCAAGGAAAAGTTTGACCGGTCTAAGCCGCACGTCAATATTGGCACGGTTGGCCACATCGATCACGGCAAAACGACGCTGACCGCGGCGATCACGAAGGTTCTGTCGAAGCACAACCCGAACAACACGTTCCGTTCGTTCGACACCATCGACAACGCTCCGGAAGAGCGCGAGCGCGGTATCACCATCGCGACCTCGCACGTCGAGTACGAGACGGCGAACCGGCACTACGCGCACGTCGACTGCCCGGGCCACGCCGACTACATCAAGAACATGATCACCGGCGCCGCCCAGATGGACGGAGCGATCCTCGTGGTCGCCGCCACCGACGGCCCGATGCCCCAGACCAAGGAGCACGTCCTCCTTGCCCGTCAGGTTGGCGTTCCTTTCATCGTCGTCTTCCTGAACAAGTGCGATGCCGTCGAAGACGAAGAGCTCATCGAACTCGTCGAGATGGAAGTTCGCGAGCTCCTTTCGAAGTACGACTACCCCGGCGACGACACCCCGATCATCCGTGGTTCGGCCCTCGGCGCGCTCAACGGCGAAGCCCAGTGGGAAGCCAAGATCGACGAGCTCATGGCCGCGGTCGACAAGTACATCCCCCAGCCCGAGCGTGCGGTCAATCTGCCGTTCCTGATGCCGATCGAAGACATCTTCTCGATCTCGGGTCGCGGAACCGTGGTCACCGGCCGTATCGAGCGTGGCAAGATCAAGGTGGGTGAAGCCTGCGAGATCGTCGGTTTCCGCGACACGCGCGCGACCGTCTGCACCGGTGTCGAGATGTTCAAGAAGCAGCTTGACGAAGGCCTCGCCGGAGATAACGCCGGCCTCCTCCTGCGCGGTATCGCGAAGGAAGATGTCGAGCGCGGCATGGTGCTTGCGAAGCCTGGTTCGATCACGCCGCACACCGAGTTCAAGGGCGAGATCTACGTTCTGAGCAAGGAAGAAGGCGGACGTCACACTCCGTTCTTCAACGGCTACCGTCCCCAGTTCTACTTCCGCACCACGGACGTAACCGGATCGGCGAAGCTGCCGGCTGGCATCGAGATGGTGATGCCTGGCGATAACGTTCAGCTCGAGATCACGCTGCACACGCCGGTCGCGATGGAGAAGGGTCTGCGCTTCGCTATCCGCGAAGGCGGACGCACCGTCGGAGCCGGTACCATCTCCGAGATCATCAAGTAAAGAAATTGCTTCACGACAAAGGTTTCCGCCTCTGTCTGTTCCAAAAATGCAGTTAGCAGAGCCGGAGCCGGGAAAGATCCCGTCTCCGGCGTTGCCCTGTATCGGTTAGGATAGAAAGAGACGCGATATCGAGACGCTGAAGAGCGTGTCGCGCAGCAAAAGAGAATCAAGCGGCAAAGAGCTTCACCGGTGGCCGACGTTGGTAAGGCCAAATCCGGGGGAGTAAGCTCAACGGTTAAACTGTCGGTCTCCAAAACCGAACTTCTCGGTTCGAATCCGAGCTCCCCCGCCAGTTCTCGCTTTACGCAGTGCATTCAGAAGATTTCGTTGTACGAAGGTGTATCAACAGCCATGGCTAAAGCAATCGCAGTCGCGACCGACACCAACCAGAACGGAGGCCTTCAGCAGATGAAGGACACTCCTGCGCGTCTCCAGAGCTTCCTGCACGATGTTCGCAGCGAGATGCGCAAGGTCATCACGCCCTCGCGCGACGAGGTGCAGACGACCACGATCGTCGTGATCGTCACGGTGTTCATCTTCGCGGCCTACTTCTGGCTCGTCGATAACATCATCGGGCACGCGATTGAGCTCATTCTGAAGAAGTTGAGCCACTAGGCACAGGGTTCCGCAACGATTTGGAAAGAAGTTGATGAAGCAAAAAGGCATACTCATGGCGGCAGACGAGCAGATTCCGGACGGTTTGGACACCAGCGCGGCACTTCCCGGCGACCCGGCACTTCCGGTCGAGGGTGAGACCGAGCATCTCGCGCCTCCCGTCAACGAGAACTTCAAGTGGTACATCATTCACGCCTACTCCGGCTTCGAGCGCAAAGTGCGCGAGTCACTCGAGAGCCGCATTCAGGCATTCGGACTGCAGAACCGCATCGGCCGCATCATGATCCCGACCGAGCCCGTCACTGAGTTGCGCAATGGTAAGAAGTACGTCATCGAGCGGGTCTTCCTTCCAGGTTATGTTCTGGTGGAGATGGAACTCGATAACGACCTTTGGCATGTGATCAAGAACACTCCTCGCGTCACGGGCTTCCTTGGTACGGGCGACAAGCCGGTCGCGCTCTCCGAGCAGGAAGTCAGCTCGATCCTTTTCCGTTCGGATGTCTCGAAGGAAAAGCCGGCAATGAAGATCAAGTTCGAGAAGGGCGAGCAGGTCCGGATCAACGAAGGTCCATTCGCCAACTTCAACGGCGCGGTCGACGATGTCAACGAAGACAAGCAGACCCTCAAGGTCATGGTCTCGATCTTCGGCCGTTCCACCCCTGTCGAGATCGAGTTCTCGAAGGTAGACAAGTTTGACGGATCCGAAGAATAGGATTCGCAGAAAAAGCAGGCTGGCAGAGCCCGCCGCTGGAAGCATAGAGGATTACCGCAATGGCACCGAAGAAGATTACTGGATACGTCAAGCTTCAGATCACTGGTGGCAAGGCCACCCCGGCACCCCCGGTTGGACCGGCCCTCGGTCAGGCGCAGGTCAACATCATGGAGTTCTGCAAGCAGTTCAACGCCCGCACCTCCACACCCGAAATGACTGGGATGACTATTCCGGTCGTCATTACCGTGTACGCGGACCGCACGTTCTCGTTCATCACCAAGACTCCTCCGGCTCCAGTGCTCCTGATGAAGGCTGCTGGGATTGCCAAGGGTTCGGGCACTCCTAACAAGGAGAAGCTCGGCAAGGTGACCGAGAAGCAGATCCTCGAGATCGCCAAGACCAAGATGCCTGACATGAACGCGTCGTCGGTCGAGTCGGCCGCGAAGTCGATCCGTGGAACTGCCCGTTCGATGGGCATCGAAGTTACCGCCTAAACCGGTCCTTCCCACTTCTATACGCCATGTCGGCGGAGCGCTCCTGAGCGCTCCGCCTTTTGGTGTTGGTCTAGTTGGATTACGCAAACAGCGTGTGCTGGATCGGGCGGAACTCGGAGATTGGTCCCTTTCGTCCCATTCCTGCGTCGCGGGTCAGAAGCGCGTCGGTCGAGCGGCCTGGAACTCCGTGCTTTCGGCAAGCTTCCTCAACCAGCGCTTCCATCCTTCTTCGATATGGACCTTGCGAGAAGGCTCCCTGGCTGAAGTGCTCTTCATATGTGGGGAGAAGAGCGGGGAAGTGCTCGCGAACGAAGCTCAGGTAGGTTGGACGCGAGCACGACTTCAGGAACAGCGGTTGGGCGGCGAAGAAGCTTGCTCCAGCTTCAGCCGCTTTGGATGCCATGCGGTTCAGGGCTTTTGACGTGTCGGTGATGCCTGGAAGCAGAGGGGAGCAGAGGATTCCTGCGGTCAGCTTTGCCGCTCGCAGACTTCGGATGGCTTCGAAACGTAAGTCCGGTCTTGGTGCTCTTGGTTCTAAGAGACGTGCGAGCTTTGCGTCGGGTGTGGTGATGGTCAAGTGAATCACCAGGGTGTTTCCTGCGGCGATCTTTGTGAGCAGATCGATGTCGCGGAGGATCAGATTAGACTTCGTTACGATTCCGAGGCGATATCCCGATCGCTTTGCTAAGACTTCCAGAAGGCTCCTGGTGATTCCGGCGCGGCGTTCGATGGGCTGATAGGGATCGGTTGCGGTTCCCAGCGCGATCTCTTCGGCTGGATCGACTTTTCTCAGATCCTGTTCGAGCAGCCAGGCGGCGTTCCGCTTCAGGTAGATCTTGCGCTCGAAGGCGGTGGCCCAGGCTTGTGGCTCGTCGGCGTGATCGTCCTTGATGCCGATCGGTTCCGGCTCGAGGAACTCGTGGGTGTAGCGTGCGTAGCAGTAGCGACAGGCGAACTCGCAGCCTCGGTAGGGGTTGATCGACCAGGCGAGGGAGAGCTGGCGCTTCGAGACGGATCGATTGAGAATCGAGCGCGCTTCCAGGGTCATGAACTCGATGTTATGTCCGTCATCCGCGTGCTGCGCTTCGGCTGCGAGTCGTGCCAGTCCTACCGGACCCTGGGGCAGGATGGGGAACAACGCTTGCGTTGCCGGGTCTTCCAGTTTCGCCATATATTCGCCTCGTGGGTGAAGAGTAGACCCCCACGGACTGACCGTCAACCTCCATCTTCCTCTCTGTTGTGCATTCACAAAGGGGTATCCCCCCTCCCCACTGTCGGGGCGTAACTTATTTTGTTTGTTAGAGATACAGAAAATATAGGGCCGCAAATATATGAAATAAAAGGACTTACACCCTAAATATTAGTAAAGAAAGGAGTTAGCCCGGATTTACCAACTGGAAGCGTCCCACCGCAGTTCCAGACCATTGCCTTCTTGACTTATACCTTCAATTCTACCGTTCCCGCCATAACTAAAGGGACATCGACATTTCCTTTTGGAATGAATCAGTTACGAGGGATTGGCCCTTGACACGCGAATTTGCCTTGTTTTTCGCAGGTCTCTCCCAGAGTTTTTTTTACATGCCGTTTGTTTCCCTCGGGATCGACAGGATTAGCGGCGGGCTCCGGCAATCAGGAGATCGACGATGCGGCGTGCGCTTTCCTCCCAGCCGGGGGTGGCCGTCGTGTGGAAGATGCCGATCAATGCGCGGATGAAGTCGTTCGGGTCGGTGTCCGAGCGTAGGGCTCCGCTGTCGATAGCTCGCCGGGCGGCCTTGAGGAAGGCGCCGTGGGTTTGGACGCGTGCGCCTTCAATGAGGCGCATCGAGCCTCCATCGACCACGTCCATTGCCGGGATGATGAGCTTCTTCTCGGCGACGTGATCGACAAAAAGCAGCATCCAGGCGCGTAGGGCTTCGACCGGGGGCATCGTGGCGGCGAAACGTTCCTCCGCCGCAGCGAGTCTCTCGACTTCGGTGCGGTAGACCGCCTCGATCAGGACCTCGCGCGTGGGGAAGTGGCGGTAGAGCGTCGCGGAGCCGATGCCGGCGCTGCGGGCTATGTCGTCGAGGCTGGCGTCCGCGCCGTCGCGGGTGAAGGCCTTCTTGGCGAACTCAAGGATGAGGTCGCGATTCCGCTGCGCATCGGCGCGGATCTTACGGGCGGCCGGCGGAGTTGGGGGAAGCGGATTGGACATAAAGAAAATAGCGGAATATCTTTGCAACCGGGGACAGTCCCCGTTTATCTATTCTGTATACGGAGACTGTCCCCGTTTTAGCGAGTGGAGGCAGGAAAGTCAACCGGGCGCATTCCGTATGCGCCTCTAAACAGCAGGAGAGGTCAATATGCGAGTCTTTGTGACAGGCGCGACGGGATTTATCGGGACAGAGTTGGTGAAGGAACTGGTCAAGGCGGGCCACCAGGTGCGCGGGATGACGCGCAGTGACGCGGGGGTGGAGCAGCTAAAGGCGGCTGGCGTCGAGGTTCATCGGGGCGAGTTGACGGACCTCGAGAGCCTTAAGGCAGGCGCGACAGGCATGGACGCGGTGGTTCACCTTGCGTTCAGCCATGACTTCTCGAAGTTCGCGCAGAATGCGGTGGATGAACAGCACGCGATCGAGGCACTCGGGTCGGTGCTGGAGCCGGGAAAGCTCCTGGTTGTCACCTCGGGAACGGGCCTGGCGACCGGTGGTCCCGGTCACCTGCGCACGGAGAAGGATCCGCCTGTGGATCAGCCGACGATTCCGCGCAAGCCGGAGCAGACCGCCCGCAAAATTTCTGAGAAGGGTGTGCATGTTGCGATCGTGCGGCTTCCGCAGGTGCATGACACGCACAAGCAGGGGCTGGTTCCTTACGTGACTGCAGCGGCGCGTGAGAAGGGCGTGTCGCCTTATATCGGCGACGGCAGCAATCGCTGGGCGGCGGCCCCGCTCCATGCCGTGGCGGAGCTGTACCGGCTGGCGGTCGAGAAGACCGGCGCTGGCTACACCGTGTATCACGCGGTGCAGGAAGAGGGCGTATCGATGAAGGAGATGGCGGAGACGATCGGCAAGGGGTTGAAGGTGCCGGTGGTTTCGATCACTCCGGAGGAGGCTCCGGCGCACTTCGGCTGGCTTGCGGGTTTGCCGGGCTGGATATGCCGGCGTCGAGCGAGTGGACGCGGAAGACGCTGGGGTGGGATCCGGTTGGGCCTGGGTTGATTGAGGACCTTGGGAATATGGAGTATTGAAAAAGCTCCTCAGCAAACAAATCACGGCCTGCGCGGGCACATTTTTCCGCACAGGCCGTTGCCGTTTTCGGCGTGACAGCTTAGGCCAAAGCGGGGTGGATCGTGAAGGTGTGCGTTCAGCGTGGGGGCGGGAGATGCTATCAGAGCTCCTGTTGGGCTGGGTTGGTTGAGGACCATGGCGATGTTGAGGACCATGGCGATATGGAGCGCTGAGAGAACCTCCACGACCCGGGCGGTGAAAGAGGCTTTGTTATTGCGAGAAACAATCAAATTTCTCGCAGCAATGCCTTATGCTGAAGGCCCCAGGAGCGCTTTCAAATGCCACTTCATCGAGAAATTTCTATCTCAGTCGTCCTGTGTCTGGCCGTCACCGCGAGTGCGCAGAAGCCGGCCTCTCCTGACCTGGTTCTCTGTCACGGACACATCTTCACAGCCGACACGACTAATCCCTGGGTAGAAGCGGTCGCGATTCGGGGGGACCGCATCCTTGCCGCCGGTGCCGATGGCGCTGTGTGTTCCACGGCCGACGCCCATACCCAGGTCATTAATCTCGAAGGCCGGATGGCGATGCCTGGGATCGATGACTCGCACGATCATGTGGGTGGCGCGCTTTATGGTATCCAGGTACCGTTTCCGTCTCCGCCACATGGCCAGGGCCCCGATCCCTCTATCGCGGAACTGGCTGCGGGGGTAAAGGCAGCCGCTGCTACCGATCAGCAGAACGAGTGGATCCATTCGGTCGTCGGCCCCGCCGTTATCCGTCACCCGGAAGAGACAAAGACCGCCCTGAATGAGGCAGGAGGTTCGCACCCGGTCATGGTCGAGGCCTGGTGGGGCCACGGCGTCTTTGTGAATGCCGCAGGGCTCGCTAAGCTTGGCATTGCGGACACCATCACAGATCCCGAGGGTGGCCGCTTCGACCGCGATGCGACCGGTCACCTGACGGGCCTCATGGAGGAGGAAGCAGGTAACGAGATCCGGCGGCGTCTTAGCGACGAGGCCGGTGTACCTGCTTCGGTCCAGGCTTTCAAGGCCTATGCACAGCGACGACTCGCTGAGGGGGTCACCTCCGTCCAGATCATGGCCACCAATCAGCGGTTGAGCTATCTCGAAAGGACATTTGTCGATGCGGACACTCCGCTACGCATCCGGATCATGCGGTTTCCGATGGCGCGTGAAGATGAGCGTGTCGGTGAAAAACTCAAGACGGGTGAGGAGATTCTTTCGCCGCGCGTACGTGTCGCGGGGGTGAAGTTCGTTCTCGATGGCACTCCGATCGAGGAACTCGCTTACCGGACGAAGGACTATGCAGATAGGCCGGGCTGGCGCGGACGCCCCGACTATTCTGTAGCCTTCATTGACCGCCAACTCAGGATCGCCTTGAGTGGGAAGGATCAGTTCCTCTTCCACACCGCAGGAGACGCGATCTCGGACGAGGTGATGGATGAGATGGAAAAGCTGGCCCCCGCCGCTACATGGAAGCCTCTCCGAGTCCGCTTCGAACACGGCGACGGTCTTGACACGCCGGAACGCATTGCGCGTGCCTTCCGGTTGGGAATCGTCGTTGCCCAGCCGCGGCCAGGCAGACCATGGAAGTCTCTGTCGGAGGGAAATATCCCGCTCGCCTACGGATCGGATAGTGGCATGTCCCCTTGGCTCATCTTCAATGTGATGACCGACCCCAAGAATCCGCAGGCGGTTGATCGCGAGACCGCGCTGCGCGCATTGACCATCGGATCCTCCTATGCGGAGTTCATGGAGAATCGAAAGGGCACAATAAAGCCGGGTGCGCTTGCCGACATCACCGTGCTGTCGCAGGATGTAAGCGCACCGACAGCAGCGCCTGTGATGGCGACGCATAGTGTGCTCACGATTGTCGGGGGAAAAATAGCATTTCAGTCTCCGGGACCGCAGTGACGGCTTATCCTCGCGAATGCTTCGGGTAAGTGGATCTCGCATGGGACGCGGACCGTTCATGTGTCACGACTTCGAGATTGCTTGACCTTTTCCCCGTCCACGGGCATACTTAGAAGGTTGTCTCTGCTCCCCGCAGGGATGAGTCGGCACCACGCCCGGACGGAAGAGAGTCCGATGGGGTGGTAGACAGAAGGATAAGCCTCCATGGCAAAGAAGATTTCAAAGAATCTGGCGGCGGCGCGCGCGTTGGTTGAGCCGCGTCCGTACACGCTGGTTGATGCTGTTCCTCTCCTCAAGAAGGCCAAGTACGCGAAGTTCGACGAAACCGTCGACCTGACGCTGCGGCTTGGAGTGGATCCGAAGCACGCGGACCAGATGGTCCGCGGCACCGTTGTTCTTCCTCACGGGCTTGGCAAGTCGAAGATCGTAGCGGTCATCGCGTCGGGCGACAAGATCAAGGACGCCGAGGCGGCAGGCGCGGAGTTCTTCGGCGGCGAAGAGCTGGTCGAGCGGATTCAGAAAGAAGGCTGGACGGCCTTCGACGCGCTCATCGCGACCCCCGACATGATGAAGTCGGTTGGACGTCTCGGTAAGGTTCTCGGACCGCGCGGCCTGATGCCGAACCCGAAGACCGGGACCGTGACGACCGATGTGGTCAGCGCGATCAAGGAGATCAAGGCGGGTAAGGTCGAGTTCCGCACGGACAAGACCGCTCTGGTTCACGTTCCGGTGGGCAAGCTCTCGTTCGATCCGCAGAAGCTGGTCGATAACGCGATGACGGTGATCTCGAGCGTTCTGAAGGCGAAGCCGTCGGCAGCCAAGGGCAAGTATGTCCGCGGCATCACGCTGAGCTCGACGATGGGCCCCGGCATCTCGCTCGATCCGACCACCGCGGAAGCTGCGAGCAAGAACTAACAACACATTGACGGATAGCCGCCCGCTCTCTCTGGCCGCGTAAAGCGAGGAGAGGCGGAGCGAGCAAGGGAAGAGGTTAGCAATGGCAATATCCAGGGCAAAGAAGACCCAGAAGCTGGAGAAGCTTGCAGGCGAACTGCAGAACTCTACGTCGGCGATCATCGGCACCTTCAAGGCGCTGACCGCGTCGAAGGACTTCGATCTTCGCAAGACGGTTCGCGAGGCGGGTGGCAGCTACCACGTCGTGAAGAACAAGCTGGCCGCACGCGCGAGCCAGGGAACCAAGATCGAAGCGGCGCTCCAGGGTCTCAAGGGCGTTTCGTCGGTCGCATACACCTCGGGCGATCCGGTTGCGCTCGCCAAGGCGCTTTCGGCCTGGGTGAAGGACAACTCGGAGTTCACGTTCAAGCTGGGCATCGTCGACGGCAAGGTGATCACGGTTGAAGAAGTCAACGCACTCGCCACGATGCCGGGTAAGGAAGAGCTGTACGCGAAGCTCCTGTTCCTCATCCAGTCGCCGGCGCAGCGTTTGGCGACCGTCATCAACGCCACCGGACGCGACCTCGCGGTCGTCATCGGCCAGGGCGTCGAGAAGGGCAAGTTCGCCGGTTCGGCTGAGCCTGCTGCGGTGGCATCTGCTCCCGCACCGGTTGCCGAGGCTCCTGCGGTTGAAGCTCCTGCTGAAGCTGGCGAGCTGGTAGCCGAGACGCATGCTGTCGAAGCTGCCGCGGAAGCGCAGCCTGAGAATGGCACGGCCTCGCAGGCTGGCGAAGCAGCCACGACCGATCCGGTCGAAGGCTAAACAAGTTCGCTCTTCCTTCCCGGGTGCGCCGGTCTGGGCGCAACGGAAACCCGGGTGGGAGTGAGCAGCCGGAGCGCAGTCGGGCTTCGGAGAAGTAATCAGCAGCAACGATTTCGAACTATATACGGAGAAGAACATGGACATTCAGCAGATTGAAGACTCGATCGTAAACCTCAGCCTCCTCGAAGCTTCGGCTCTGGTCAAGGCCCTTGAGACCCGTCTCGGCGTCTCGGCAGCAGCGGCAGCAGCAGCCCCGGCAGCAGGCGGCGGCGCGGCAGCAGCGGCTCCGGTGGAAGAGAAGACCGAGTTCACCGTCATCCTCAAGGATGCCGGCGCGAACAAGATCTCGACCATCAAGGCTGTGCGCGAAGTCACCGCTCTTGGCCTGAAGGAAGCCAAGGACCTGGTCGACGGAGCTCCCAAGCCCCTGAAGGAGAACGTTTCGAAGGAAGATGCGGCCGCCATCGCGAAGAAGTTCGATGGCATCGCGACTGTCGAAATCAAGTAACGGATCACCCCACTTGCACGTTGAAGCGGAACGCGGTATTCTCTCCTATGGAGAGGGTATGCGTTCTGCTTCGGCGTGCAGACGGGATATCCCGGCAACACAACAACCAAAACTTAGTTCGGATGCCCATCCAGCCACGCGCTGGGGAGCATAGTCTGGGTTTCCAGACGAAAAGCGGCTAACTTCTGCAATATCCGGGTCATCCTGTCAGGCAGACAGGCTAAGGAGCCGGCCATTATGTGTCTCGAGCGGCGGAGGCATGTGGTGAAATGGGCAACAGCGAGCGGCGAACCTGGGGCCAGGCGGGCCTCAGAGAGTGGCAAGCATTTCCATTACCTTGAACCAACCAATCTGCGGCTTCTATCTGCGCTCGTGGGCACGTTCCCATTCGGGCGCATTGTCGTCTTTCCGTATAACCCATAACCCGGAGATCCGAATTGGTTTGGAAAGAGCCTTCGCGCCCGCTCGTTGCTGAGTGCAGGAGCAGACGCAGTGTTTATAGCAGCAAAGCCCGCGGTACGAAAGTAAAAGTTTAGCCAGAGAGTTTTCAGAGTTTAGAACGTTCGGCACGATTCGCCGAAACCAGTCATGCGCACGGGGAACTTCGCATCGAGGGCGAAGCCACCCGAAGAGATTCAGGGCGCAGTCAGAAGTAAACCCGGAGGGCTGCCCGTCAGCCTTCCACCCTTGCGAGTCGGTTCACCGGTCGTCATCCCTACGATGCCGGCGGATCGAGTCAAGAGGCCTCGAAGTCCGTTTCAGGAGAAAGCATGCCCAGCGAAATGCGCGCGATCCGCAGCCGTCTCGATTTTTCCAAAATCCCTACCTCCATCCAGATTCCGAACCTCATCGAGGTTCAGCGTCGCAGCTATGAGCGTTTCCTGCAGATGGACAAGCTTCCGCAGGAGCGCGAGGACAACGGCCTCCAGTCCGTCTTTACATCGGTATTTCCCATCACCGACTTTAGGAACGTCTCCGAACTCGAGTTCGTCGACTTCTCCATCGGTAACTGGGAGTGCAAGTGCGGCTACCTCAAGGGTCTCAACCACCTCCGCACGGCCTGCACCACATGCGGCCACATGGTCATCACCGACCCCTTCCACCCGGGCGACGTGCTCTGCAACTTCTGCGGAACCTACAACAAGAACACCCCTGACTTCTGCACCAAGTGCGGCGATCCCGTCGGCCTGCAGTTGAAGTACGACCAGGCAGAGTGCGAAGAGCGCGGCATGACCTACTCGGCCCCGCTCAAGGTCACCATCCGCCTCAAGATCTACGACAAGGACCCAGAGACCGGCGTCAAGAGCCTGCGCGACATGAAGGAGCAGGAAGTCTTCTTCGGCGACATCCCGCTCATGAGTCAGAACGGCACCTTCATCGTCAACGGCACGGAACGCGTCATCGTCTCGCAGCTCCACCGTTCGCCCGGCGTCTTCTTCGAGACGGCGAACAACCGCAGCTACTTCCTCGGAAAGATCATTCCGTACCGCGGTTCGTGGGTCGAGTTCGAGTACGACCAGAAGAACACCCTCTACGTCCGCATCGATCGCAAGCGCAAGTTCCTCGGAACCATCTTCCTCCGCGCCCTCGGTCTGCGCACCGATGAGGAGATCCTCAAGACCTTCTACACGGTCGACACGATCAACGTGAAGGAAGGCAAGCTGAGCTGGAACGTCGCCGCCGATGGCACGCTGACCAACCTGCTCGGAACCCGTCCCGCCCAGGCCGTCACGGCCAACGGAGCGGATGTTGCCGTTGCCGGCCGCAAGATCTCGGCCAGCACGCTCAAGGCCCTGCGCGCGCAGGCTGTCGCCTCGGTTGACGTCGAGACCAGCGAGTTCGACGGCGCGATGACGGCATCCGATGTCGTCGACATGTCCACCGGCGAGCTTCTCTACGAGGCCAACCAGGAACTGACCGCCGACAAGCTGCACAAGATCATCCAGTCCGGCGTCACCAGCTTCGAGGTCTTCTTCCCCGAGCGCGACGATGTGGGCAACATCATCACCAACACCCTTCGCCGCGACTCCGTGCGCAAGCCGGAAGAGGCGCTGATCGAGATCTACCGCAAGCTGCGTCCCGGCGACCCACCGACGCTCGACACCGCGACCGCGCTCTTCGAGGGCATGTTCTTCGATCCGCGCAAGTATGACTTCTCGCGCGTCGGCCGTCTCAAGTTCAACATCAAGCTGTACGAGAACCAGGATCCCGCGGGCCTCGACAAGCGCACGTTGACCCCCGAGGACTTCTACGGCACGATCCGCTACCTGCTCAAGCTGCGCAAGAACATCGGCATGGTCGATGACATCGATCACCTTGGCAACCGCCGCGTCCGCGCCGTCGGCGAACTGATGGAGAATCAGTTCCGCATCGGTCTCGTTCGCATGGAGCGCGCGATCAAGGAGAAGATGTCGGTCTACCAGGAGATGTCGACGGCGATGCCGCACGACCTCATCAACGCCAAGCCCGTCATGGCCGCGATCCGCGAGTTCTTCGGTTCGTCGCAGCTCTCGCAGTTCATGGATCAGACCAACCCTCTCTCGGAGATCACGCACAAGCGGCGCCTCTCCGCCCTTGGGCCTGGTGGTCTCTCCCGTGAGCGCGCAGGCTTCGAAGTCCGCGACGTTCACCCGACCCACTACGGACGTATCTGCCCGATCGAGACCCCGGAAGGTCCGAACATCGGTCTTATCTCGTCGCTCTCCTGCTTTGCCCGTATCAACGAGTACGGCTTCATCGAGAGCCCGTACCGCCGCGTGAAGGACGGTGTAGTCCTCGACTACGTCGCCGTCTCGAACGCCGGTGAGTCCGGTCTGCGCCAGGGTGACTACCTCGAAGTGGGTGAGTCGAAGGTTCTGAACGAGAAGCTGAAGTCCGAAGGCAAGCGCACGATGGATCTGGAGCCCTTCAGCTTCTATCTCTCGGCGTGGGAAGAGGATCGCCACACGATCGCACAGGCCAACATCGAACTCGATGCCGACCTGAAGATCGTGCAGGATATCGTCGATGCCCGCCGCCAGGGCAACTTCGTCCTCGTCTCCAAAGCTGACGTGGACTACGTCGACGTCTCGCCCAAGCAGCTTGTCTCGGTCGCCGCTTCGCTCGTGCCGTTCCTTGAGCACGATGACGCGAACCGCGCCCTCATGGGTGCGAACATGCAGCGCCAGTCGGTGCCGTTGCTCGTCGCGGAAGCGCCGTTCGTCGGTACCGGTATGGAAGGCGTCACCGCCCGCGACTCGGGCGCCGTCATCCTGGCCAAGCGCAACGGTATCGTCGATTCGGTCGACTCCGAGCGCATCATCATCCGCGTCGAAGGCGAGCATCACCCCACGCAGCTCTCGCGTGAGGTTGGTTCGGACATCTACCAGCTCACCAAGTTCAAGCGCTCCAACCAGAACACCTGCATCAACCAGAAGCCGATCGTCCGCAAGGGTGACCGTGTTCTCAAGGGTGCGGTGATCGCGGACGGACCATGCACCGAGCAGGGCGAACTCGGCCTCGGCCGTAACGTGCTCGTCGCCTTCATGCCGTGGCGCGGTTACAACTTCGAGGACGCGATCCTCATCTCGGAGAAGCTGGTCCGCGAGGACTACTACACCTCGATCCACATCGAGGAGTTCGAGATCGAAGCCCGCGACACGAAGCTTGGACCGGAAGAGATCACGCGCGATATCCCGAACGTCTCTGAGCACGCTCTGCGTGATCTCGATGAGTCCGGAATCATCCGCATCGGCGCGAAGATCGGTCACAACGACATCCTCGTCGGCAAGGTCACGCCGAAGGGTGAAACGCAGCTCACGCCGGAAGAGAAGCTTCTCCGGGCCATCTTCGGCGAAAAGGCCGGCGATGTGCGCGACGCGTCGCTGACGTGCCCTCCGGGCATCGAAGGCACCGTCGTCGACGTCCGCATCTTCTCCCGCAAGGGCCAGGAGAAGGACGAGCGCGCCAAGCAGATCGAGCAGGAGATGGTCGAGAAGCTCGAGCGCAACCTTGCCGATGAGATCCGCATTCTCACCGACGAGCGCCTCAAGCGTCTCGAAGCCATTCTCGGCAACCGCGAGGTTCTCGCCGACCTTCACGATGAGCGCACCAACAAGCGTCTCCTCTCGAAGGGCGAGGTTCTCGATCGCGACATGATCGAGCTCATCAGCACCCGTAACCTCAAGCGCATTCGCTACGCTGACAAGGATCCCCGCGTCAACGAGCAGATCGATGAGATCGAGGAGATGACCTCGCGCCAGATCGACGTGCTCCGCAAGATCACGAACGAGAAGATCGGCAAGATGCAGAAGGGCGACGAGCTCAGCCCAGGCGTCATCAAGATGGTGAAGGTCTACATCGCGATGAAGCGCAAGCTGTCGGTCGGCGACAAGATGGCCGGCCGTCACGGCAACAAGGGTGTCATCGCCCGCATTCTGCCCGAGGAGGATATGCCGTACCTCCCGGATGGAACGCCTGTCGAGATCGTCCTGAACCCGCTCGGCGTGCCTTCGCGTATGAACGTCGGACAGATCCTCGAGACGCACCTTGGCTGGGCTGCCCATGAGCTCGGCGCACAGGTTGCGGCAGCCGCTGCCGAGATGGAGTCGGCCAACGAAGTCCGCGAGCTCTTCAAGGCGCGCTTCGCTGGAACCGCCGCTCTGAACCAGCTTCTCGACCTCGACGACGAGCAGACGATGCGCGTCGCCGCGGGCATGAAGCGCGGTATCTGGTTCGGCACGGCAGTCTTCGACGGCGCACGCGAGACGGAGATCAAGGCGCTTCTGAAGTCGGCTGGTCTTCCCAGCTCGGGCAAGACGCCGCTCCACGACGGTATGCTCGGCGAAGAGTTCGAGCAGCCCGCCACGGTCGGCTACATCTACATGCTCAAGCTGTCGCACCTTGTCGACGACAAGATCCACGCCCGCTCGATCGGACCGTACTCCCTCATCACCCAGCAGCCGCTTGGTGGTAAGGCCCAGTTCGGCGGACAGCGCTTCGGTGAGATGGAAGTCTGGGCGCTCGAAGCTTACGGCGCGGCTTACATCCTCCAGGAGCTGCTCACCGCGAAGTCCGATGACGTCTTCGGCCGCACCAAGATCTACGAGGCCATCGTCAAGGGCGAGGCGGCGATCGAACCCGGCGTGCCGGAGTCGTTCAACGTGCTCATCCGCGAACTGCAGTCCCTCTGCCTTGATGTCGAGCTCATCAAGCAGGCCGACCAGAAGAAGGTCGCTCTGCCCAGCATCGCCGCGGCCGACTAAGCCGCAACGCAATCCCCGCAGCCCCCGTGGCGCGTATCTCCTGAATGAGGCTCACGCTCAACGTTCAACGAGAGACGCCACGGGCGGCGGCACAGAATAGAAGCAGGCGTGGGCCTAACAACCTACGCCCGGCAGAAGTAAAGCAACCGCATCATCGACCCGCAGCCAACCCGCTGCACCACGGAGACCGATCTATGTTTCGCTCCAGCCCCTTTGAACTGACCGGCCCTATCGCCGACTTCGACGCCATCAAGATTCAGCTCGCCAGCCCCGAGAAGATTCGCAGCTGGTCGCATGGCGAAGTGACCAAGCCTGAAACCATCAACTACCGTACCTTCAAGCCCGAACGCGATGGCCTCTTCTGCGCCCGCATCTTCGGACCCATCACTGACTGGGAGTGCCTCTGCGGCAAGTACAAGCGCATGAAGCACCGCGGCGTCATCTGCGACAAGTGCGGCGTCGAAGTCACCCTCTCGAAGGTCCGCCGCGAGCGCCTCGGACACATCGAGCTCGCCAGCCCCTGCTCGCACGTCTGGTTCTTCAAGGGCCTCCCGTCGCGTATCGGTCACCTGCTCGACATCTCGCTGCGTGAGCTTGAAGCCGTCCTCTACTTCGAGTCGTACGTCGTCGTCGATCCAGGCGACGCGCCCGTCAAGGAGCGCGAGGTCATCAAGGACGAGACCAAGTTCCGTGAGCTCGACCAGCAGTACCGCCCCTCCGGCTTCAAGGCCATGATGGGCGCGGAAGCGATCAAGGAACTGCTCAAGCGCGTCGAGATCCAGGAGCTTTCGGTCGAACTGCGCGAGCGCATGAAGACCGAGACCTCGCTCCAGAAGAAGCTCAAGTACTCGAAGCGCCTGAAGATCGTCGAGGCCTTCCGCAAGTCCGACAACCTGCCCCAGTGGATGATCCTCGATGTGATCCCGGTCATCCCGCCGGAACTTCGTCCGCTTGTTCCGCTCGACGGCGGCCGCTTCGCCACGTCCGATCTCAACGACCTCTACCGTCGCGTGATCAACCGTAACAACCGCCTCAAGAAGCTCATGGACCTCCACGCTCCTGAGGTCATCGTCCGTAACGAGAAGCGCATGCTGCAGGAAGCCGTCGACGCTCTGTTCGACAACGGCCGCCGTGGCCGCGTTCTCCGTGGCGCGAACAACCGTCCGCTCAAGTCGCTCTCCGACACCCTCAAGGGCAAGCAGGGCCGCTTCCGTCAGAACCTCCTCGGCAAGCGCGTCGATTACTCCGGCCGTTCGGTCATCGTCGTCGGTCCCGAGCTGAAGCTGCACCAGTGCGGTCTTCCCAAGAAGATGGCGCTCGAGCTCTTCAAGCCCTTTATCTATCACCGCCTCGAGCAGACCGGGCACTGCACGACCATCAAGCAGGCGAAGGAAATGGTCGAGATGCAGGAGCCCATCGTCTGGGACATCCTCGAAGAGGTCATCAAGGATCACCCTGTCCTGCTGAACCGCGCCCCGACGCTCCACCGCCTTGGCATCCAGGCGTTTGAGCCGGTGCTCGTCGAAGGCAAGGCGATCAAGATCCATCCGCTCGTCTGCACCGCCTTCAACGCCGACTTCGATGGCGATCAGATGGCCGTACACATTCCGCTCTCGCCCGAAGCGCAGATCGAAGCCTCGGTCCTGATGCTCGCGTCGCACAATATCCTCTCGCCCGCGTCCGGTCAGCCGATCACGGTGCCGACGCAGGATCTCGTCCTCGGCCTCTACTACCTCACGAAGGCCAAGGTCGGAGCCAAGGGTGAAGGACGCGTCTTCGCCAACATCGAAGAGGTCTTCATGGCTCTCGAAGCGAAGGCTGTCGAGACCCTGACCCCGATTCGTCTGCGCTACACCGGTCAGGTTCTTGACATGACCACCGCGTACGACGATCAGGACCTCACCCACACCGAGCCAGTCGAGTTCGCGAAGCAGTTCATCTCGACGACCGTCGGCCGCGCCATCCTGAACGACTCCCTCCCCGAGGGCATGCCGTACGTCAACGGCCTGCTCAAGAAGAAGGGCATCGGCCAACTCATCAACTACCTCTACCTGAACCTCGGTCTCGAGACCACGGTGAAGGCGCTCGATCGCATCAAGGATCTCGGCTTCCGCTATGCCACCAAGTCCGGCCTCTCGGTCGGCCTCGATGACATGGTCATTCCGGATTCGAAGTACACCGTCGTCTCCGACGCCGAGAAGCAGGTCATCAACGTCCAGCAGCAGTACCTTGACGGTGCCATCACCAACGGTGAGCGCAACAACAAGGTCATCCAGCTCTGGTCGAGCGTCACCGAGCGCGTCGCCGACGAGATGTTCTCGAACATGAAGAAGGCGGACAAGGAAGGAGCCATGAACCCGATCTACATCATGGCCGACTCCGGTGCGCGTGGTTCGAAACAGCAGATTCGTCAGCTCTCCGGTATGCGCGGACTGATGGCGAAGCCCTCCGGTGAAATCATCGAAACCCCCATCACGGCGAACTTCCGTGAAGGCCTCACCGTCCTCCAGTACTTCATCTCGACTCACGGTGCCCGTAAGGGGCTTGCGGATACGGCGCTCAAGACCGCCGACTCCGGATACCTCACGCGCCGCCTCGTCGACGTGGCCCAGGACGTCATCATCTCCGACTACGACTGCGGCACCGTCGAAGGCATCTACGTCATGCCCATCATCGAAGCCGGCGAGACCATCGAGCCCCTCCGCGACCGTATCATCGGCCGCGTGTCGCTCGAGAAGCTCAAGGACTTCGAAGGCAAGACGATCGTCGATATCAACCAGGAGATCGACGAGGATCGCGCCTCTGCCGTCCAGGCAGCCGGTATCGAGAAGGTGAAGATCCGTTCGGTGCTCACCTGCGAGTCCAAGCGTGGATGCTGCATCCTCTGCTACGGCCGTAACCTCGGCTCCGGCAAGATGGTCGAGATGGGCGAAGCGGTCGGAGTCATCGCCGCGCAGTCCATCGGCGAGCCCGGAACCCAGCTCACCATGCGTACCTTCCACATCGGCGGAACGGCATCGCGCGTCTCCGACGCCTCGCACCTCGAGGCCAAGAACGCCGGCTCCGTTCGCTTCATCAACCTCGTCACGGTTCGCGCCAAGTCGGGCGACCTGGTCGCGATGAACCGCAACGGTTCCATCGCCATCATCGATGACAAGGGCCGCGAGAAGGAGCGTTACGCGATCGTCTACGGCGCCAAGCTCAAGGTCGAAGACGGAGCCCAGGTCGTTCAGGGCGGAGTTCTCGGCGAGTGGGATCCCTACACGTTCTCGGTTCTCACCGAGATCGCCGGCACCGTCCAGTTCAAGGACCTGCAGGAAGGCGTCACGCTCAACGAGGAAGTCGACGAAGTCACCGGTCTGTCCCGCCTCGTCGTCGCCGATTCGAGCGACGAAAAGCGCCAGCCCGCAATCATCATCAAGAGCGCCCAGGGCAACAAGCGTTACCTGATGCCAAGCCGCGCTCACTTGATGGTTGTCGACGGAGACGAGCTCTACCCCGGCGACGTCCTCGCCAAGATCCCGCGCGAGACCACCCGCACCAAGGACATCACCGGCGGTCTGCCGCGTGTCGTCGAGTTGTTCGAGGCCCGCAAGCCCCGCGACCCGGCGATCATCTCGAAGATCGATGGCGTCGTCCGCTTCGGCGAAGTCTCCAAGGGTCAGCGCAAGGTCTACGTCACGGCGGACAACGGGCAGGAAGAAGAGTACTCGGTGCCCCGCGGTGTGTACGTCAACGTGCAGGAAGGCGAACGCCTCCGTGCCGGTGATGCGCTCATCGACGGACCCCGCAACCCGCACGACATTCTTGAAGTTCTCGGCGACCGCGCACTCCAGATGTACCTGGTCAACGAGATTCAGGAAGTCTATCGATTGCAGGGTGTGACCATCTCGGATAAGCACATCGAGACGATCGTTCGGCAGATGCTCCGCTGGGTCAAGGTCGAAGAGGTGGGTGACACCACGTTCCTCGTCGACCAGCAGACGGACCGCTTCCGCTTCAACGCCGAGAACCAGCGCGTTCTCATGTCGGGCGGACGCCCGGCGATCGGCCGCGCTCTCCTCCTCGGCATCACCAAGGCGTCGCTCTCGACCGACAGCTTCATCTCGGCCGCCAGCTTCCAGGAGACCACCCGCGTCCTCACCGAGGCTTCGATCAACGGATCGATCGATACCCTCCGCGGCCTCAAGGAAAACGTCATCGTCGGCCGCCTGATCCCCGCCGGAACCGGTATGGAGTACTACCGCAACGTCCAGCTCTCCCCCGAGCTCGAAGAAGCGGCAGCCCAGGTCCAGCAGGAAGTCACCGCAGCCATCGAAGCCGAAGAGCGCGAGCTCGAGCAGATGCGCATGGAAGGCGAACAGGAAGAACTCGCCGCCGAATAACTTCGCGTTATGGCGGAGAGCGCTTCGCGCAAAACCACTAACTACCGCAGCGAAGAATGGGCGGACTCGAAAGAGTCCGCCCATTTGTCTAGCTTGCATCCCTAGGACTTCGATGTGAGGTTTTTGGTGATTGCTTCGAATGCAATCGAGGGAACCCCAAGTGATTCTGAGTCCTTCTCAAGCAGCCCCGAGTCGCCAAAGTTTACGACTGCATCAACCAGCTTTCCAAAAATTAGATCTCGTTGCTCTGGAGTCTGCGTGGCTTCTACGAATGCGGCCATGCTGTTTGCGACGCGCCTGCGGTGATTGTTGAATTCACTCATGTGAAGATGTGCCCGGAGCATCTTGACACAGAATGTCGCGAAAGCACCGATTGCTGTCAACAGAGTGATCCTGATTGCGGTCAGATAGATTGCTTCCGGGATTGATGCAATATGACCCACAGACTTATCGGTGAAAACTGACGGAGGATTTCGATAGATTTGAAAAGCGAATTCTACGAAACATCCAAACGCCAGTAAGGCTAGTAACCCCCAAGCTGTGGCTTTCCGGGCCAAGGAGACGCTGGCTTGATCGAACTGATCTTGGGCGGCCCTTACGGAGAAACCCGTTGCAGTCTTGCGGGCATTCTCTTCAATTTTAGAAGCCTGTTTGGTTGCTTGTTCCGTAAGGCTAGAAACTATCGTTCGGATGGAATCTTCGCTTTGCGCCCTTGCTGCCTCAATTTTCGCGATCGCTGAGTTAGGCGCTTCGACCAATCCGCTCTTGTCCGTTACGAGCGCTGCAAAGTATGGCCAAACCTCACGGATCGCGTCCCATTGAGCAGCAAGAGGACCGCCAAACTCACTGCGTCGTGTGGCAAACTCCTCGCCCCTCAAACTAGCTATGTCATAGAGGGTGGTTAGATATTGTCGATACGCACTTGTCGCAGCCTCAAGGCGCTGTTGGCTGGATTCGGAAGCGACAGAGCTAATCGCACCGATTTCCTTCCGCACTTGAACAATCGCCTCAGCAAGTACCGGTAAGCCCAACGTCCCCAACTCGGGTTTCGTGACCTTACTAACATCGAGCCCGTCAACGTGTTCTATGAGGTCTCTAAATTCCGCGATCGACATTGGATGAGGCAAGGTAATACTCCTAACAAGTCTCGGTTGCCCAATCCTTTCATATCTCGAAATGAGCTCGGAGAACTTAATCTCCAAGGGATTCACGCTCAAATTTTCGAATTCGTGAGTCCCGACACCACCACCGGCGCACCATTCGGAAACTCCACAACAAGTGAAAGCCGCCCACCCATAGCCTCAACCGACCGCCGCAAAGTAGACAAGTGCAAATCCGTCCGCTTCTCAATCCGCGACACCTGCTCCTGCTTCACCCCAAGTGTCTTCGCCATCTCGGCCTGAGTAATCTTCCGCGCCTTGCGCAACTCACGCATCGTCATCTCTTCGGCGATAAGCAGCGCGGCCCGCTTTTCGATCTTCTCGCGCCGTTCCTTCGGAAGCACGTTCAACTTCTCCTGCAAGGTTTTCATGGTCTCCCCTTTCTCTTCTCCTGATCAGTCAGTCGCAGCCGCTCAAGGTGCCTCCCGTACCGTTCATCCACTTTGTCGATGAGGCGCTGGTAGAACTTCCTTTGGCTCACTCCAGACTTGTCTCCGGCCACAAGCACGATCGCCATGCGCTTTGGATCGAAGGCAAAAGCAACGCGCCAGACTCCATCGTCCGCCGCGAAGATCAGTTCCTTCATGTTGGCGTACCGCGAACCCTTGAGGGTATCGACGCGAGGCCGTCCAGCCTTCGGTCCAAACTCTTCGATCCACTTCGCCTGCGCGAAGAACTCATCTTGCACTTCCGTAGGCAGCGCCTCAAACTCAGCATCGAACTTAGCGCTGAAGACCACCGTCCATATGTCAAGATAATCCGCTCAGGAGCATATATCGTCAAGCCCGATGCTTTTCATTGACCCTGTGCGCTCCATTCTCTAACCTTGATCCATGAAGGTCAGCGCCCAGTACGCCGAAGTCCACTTTCCCGAACTGCTCGCTGCCGCGCGAAACGGGGAACTGGTCGAGATCGCTGACCCGGACAAGCCAACTCTCAGGCTCGTCGTCTCCGACCCTGCACCGGAACCTTTGAAGCGCTCCGGTCGCCGGATCCTCGGCGCGGGTGAACGAGAGATGCGCGTGCCCTCACTGGAAGAGTGGCAGGCCATGGACGCCGATCTTGAGCGCGAGATGTTCGACGCACCGCTGATGACCTCAGGCAAAGTGTGAGGCTTCTGCTCGATTCGAACGTTCTCCTATGGGCAATCTACTCGCGCGCTCATCTCACCGAACAAGTGAAGACCCTGCTCGCCGACGAAGAAAACGAACTCTGCGTCAGCCATGCAACGCTGTGGAAGCTGCTCAGCAAAATCGGCCGAAGCAAGCTACTTCTCGCTGGGACTTCCGTTCATGACGCGATGAGCAAAGTTCAAGACTTGGGCGTGACCTTCCTCCCCATCGATGAAGACCTCATTCTCGCTGCTGCGTCGCTTCCGCATCACAACAGCGACCCCTTCGATCGAATGCTCATCGCTCAGGCGGTGGCTGAGAAACTCCCAGTGCTCACCGCCGACGGACAATTCAGCCTTTTTGACGTCTCAGTCATCTGGTGAAGCCTTAAGTCCTTACGGTGTCAACTCCTCTGGTAGGCGAGTCAAACCGAGATAGACGGCCACGAGTGGAGCGCGCAAAATTTCTTGTCAAGCCCCCAAATGGCCTAACTCACTCATAACAAAGAGAAAAGTCGGTGTCCTTTTAGTTATGGTCAGCCCTCTACAATAGAAGTAGAAGAAAACTAACCGAAAAGATCGCAGACGGCCGGGCCCTATTCCGAGTGAACAAGGGCCAATAAGTCCTTTGTCTACTAATATTTGGAGGTAACCCTTTGTGAATGAGCAATTTGCGGACGCATGGCGCTTGCAACTTGTTGCAACGACAAGACTTACGCGCGGGCAATGGGGAGGGGGGGTGCCCCTCCCCATCACATGGGAAAGCTAGGCCTTCTTCTTACCTTTGCTCTTCTTCGGTTTGTCTGACTTCTCCGGTTTTTGTTCTTCGGTATCGCGATCCCCAACCATGTGCAGACGCATGAAGTTGGTCGCGCCGGAACGGGTTCGCGTTCCCGCAACGATTCCGACGACCTGCCGCTTCTGCACGAAGCCGAGATCTTCGAGGATCAACTCGGCCATGTTGACGAGCTTGTCGGTATCGCGAAAGCGGTCGCACAGGATCGGATAGGTTCCCCAGAGCATCATCGAGCGGTTGATGACCTTCTCGAACGGTGAGAGAGCAAAGATCGGAGGCTCAGGCCGGTACTTCGAAAGCAGGCGCGCTGTGCTTCCCGTTTCGGTAAAGATCGCAATCGCAGCCAGATCGAGATCCTGAGCCGAATGCGCCATGCACTCGCAGATCGTCTCCGCCACGGAAAGCTTGGCCGCGTGAGTGCGCGGCTTGCGCGACGGAGGGTCGATGCGGATCTGCTCTTCCGTCTCGGCCACGATCGTCGCCATCATCGCGACAGCATGAACCGGATACTTGCCTGCGGCGGTCTCGCCCGAGAGCATAACCGAATCCGTTCCGTCGTAGATCGCGTTCGCAACGTCCGAAACCTCGGCGCGCGTCGGGCGCGGATTCTCGATCATCGATTCGAGCATCTGCGTCGCCGTGATCACAGGCTTGCGATACTCGGCAGCGCGCCGGATGATGTGCTTCTGGATCGCCGGAACCTTCTCGGGCGGAACTTCCACGCCGAGATCGCCGCGCGCGACCATGATGCCATCCGCGACCTCGAGGATGCTGTCGAGATGCTCGATCGCCTGAGGCTTTTCGAGCTTCGCGATCACCCACGCGTCGGAGTTGCAGGCCGCGACGCGCGCCTTCACGTGCCGTACATCGTGCGCTGTGCGGACAAAGGAGACTGCAATCGTGTCCACGTTCTCGCCGAGCGCGAAGATGAGGTCTTCCTCATCCTTCTCGGTCAGCGAAGGAACCTTGACCGGGATTCCCGGAAGATTGATGCCCTTGTTCTCGCCGAGCGTTCCGCCGTTGATGATCTCGCAGACCACGTCCATCCCGCTCAAGCGGTCGACGCGAAGCTCGATCAACCCGTCCGAAAGCAGGATGCGCGCGCCGGGATCGAGGTTCTCCGCGAGCGTCAGGAACGTTGTTCCGACCATCTCGGCAGTCCCCGCGATCTCGCGCGGCGTGATCGTCAGCCGCTTGCCTGCCACGAGTTGCACCGGCTGGTGATCCTTCAGCTTGCCGGTGCGAATCTTTGGGCCCTGCAGGTCGGCGAGGATGCAGATGGGCTTACGCTCCTCCTTCGCCACCGTCCGCACCATGCGGATCAACTCCGACTTCTGCGCATGGCTTCCGTGCGAGAAGTTCAGACGCGCTACGTCGAGGCCCGCGCGGACCAGATCGCGAAAGACCCCGATGGTGCTACACGATGGCCCAAGGGTCGCAACGATCTTGGCCCGACGTGTGCGATTGAAAACAGCCAGATTTTCTTCCGTCGAAAAAGTGCTCATGTATGCTCGCTGCCAATCTTTCCAGCCATGCCGGACATGCGTCCGCATGGTCTTACCACCAAGTTTGCCCGCCGAAGGCAATTCTAATTGTGCGGAACCGTTCGTGCCGGGACACTCCCGGTGACAAGTAATGTTTTCTCGTGAAAGAACTGCGCGTTGAACTCCGCACCGGACAGAATGCTGAGCGAGATGATATACAGCCAGAACAGGAGCGCGATGCCGGCACCGAGCGAGCCGTAGACCTTTCCGTAGTTGGCAAAGCGCGTCACGTACCAGCCGAAGACGAGGGTTGTAAAGAACCACATTCCCGTCGCGACGACGGCTCCAGGCAGCGTCCTGTGCCACGCCTGACGCATCGGCGTCCCCATGTGGTAGATCAGCGCGATCACCCCCGTGCTGCCGAGCAGGGCGACGACCCAGCGGATCGCGAAGCCAAGGATCAGTACGAGCAGCTCGACCGTGTGCGAAAGATGCATCGCGAACCAGTGCGTGATGACGTGCCCGAAGACAAGGAGGATGCTCGCCGCCGTAAACGGCAGCAGGGACAGCGGAACCAGGCCGAACGCCCGGAAACGCCTCTGCCAGAAGCCCCAGCAATCGACTGGAAGGTCATGGGCGCGGCGAAAGCCTTCCATCAGCGTTACGATCACGCTCGATGCGCCGGTAAGGCTGACCAGGGCCGCGATGATAAGCGCACTGGTCGATTGCGGATCCGGGGTGCGCGTGAAGTACGTTTCAAGGACAGGCGTTACGTCCGGAGGCAGTACGCGCTCGAAGAAGTGCGCGACCTGAAGGCGAAGAGGAGCGGCGTGCGGAAGAAGCGGCGCGATCGCCGCCATCACGATCAGCGCAGGGAAGAGCGCGAAGATAGCGGAGTAGGCCGCAGACTGCGCCACGTTGAGGCAGTCATGCTCGACCACGCGCATGATCGTATGCCGGGCGACCGACGGCAGGCGCATGAAGTGCTTCATCCGCCACCACGGTAGCGGCCTGCCTGCCGTGCGGGAACGTCTCCCCTTCACGGCTCCGAGATAGCGCTTTCTCAGGCCTTCCATCGATTGAGGAATTCACTGACCGATGCTGGGTCCATCCGGCGCATGGCCTCGAACTCACCCGAGCGCTGCGCGTACACCAGCTTGCCGTCCGCATTGAGTACGGCGAGCGCCGGAACTCCCTTCGAGATCGGCACTTCGTACTTCTGCGCGACATCGAGATGCTGGTCCATCTGGCCATCTTCGCCGATGTAGATATGCACCACCACGAAGTTCTGAGCCAGCAAGCCGCTGTTGGGAGCCTGGTGGAAGTAGAGATCGAGCACCTGGCAGTCGCCGCACCAGTCTCCACCGAAGTCCAGGATGACCCGTTTGTTCTCCTTCTTCGCCTGCGTCAGCGCGGCCGCGATCTCCACCTTCGGGTCTGCGGTCACCGAGTAGATGTGATTCTTCGGAATCGCATGTGGTGTCGTCACCTCAGGCTGAACCGCCGCCACCGGCGAGGACTCTGTCGTCTCCGCAGCGGGCTTTTCCGTCGTGTGGAGGTAGAAGAACACGCCGCCCGTCACGATAATGGCGACGCCAAGGATCGCAACAACAAGAACGGGACCGCGATTGCGGATGGGCGGAACGGGCGGTTTCGTGGGACGTGCCATGCGGCTCATTCTATATGAGCTACCGTCAGCCGTTGACGATCAGCCCGTTCTTCCAGAGCGCCATGACGACGTCCATCTGGCTCCCGTGCGGTGTTTCCGGATCTTCGTTGACCTCAGCCCACAACTGGCTGACGGTCGTGTGCGTTCCCGCCTTCAACAGGTCAATCGCCTTCACCGCGAGCACCTTGTTCTTGTTACTCGGACTGCTGCTTCCCCCCGGAATGCCCTTGACCAGGCCGGCCTCGCACAGTCCAAGGAAGGCGCCGCGCGGTCCGCCCTTTTTCTGTCCCGCCGGTGTCGTCGGATAAAGCTTGCCTACCGCGTGCTCCCACCGTTCGAGTGGTGTGATCGCCTTGCCATACGTCTCCATCCGAACTGCCATCAACGCCGCTTCGCCATACCGATTTGCCATGAACTCTCCAGTGCTCTAGCGTACACGTGCCCGCCTTGGTGTGATGGCACATAAGTGGGACTTACAAGATTCCGTGTCGCAGATAACTTAGGCATAACTCCCCGCTGATGCGTTCAAGAAGAGCGAGCACTGAGTGGGTCCCATGAGACTCCCGCCCGGAACGCCACCTACCAGACGATTCGACACATGTACTTGAGGTTGGGCCCATGATGAATCCCATGCGGAAGCGCATTCGCTTCGGCGTAGCTTTCCTTCCCCTTTCTTCACTCTTGCTCCTCACCGGATGCAGCAGTTCGGTCTCTCCCGCTCCCACCGTCGCCGCCATCGCGGACCAGAGTTCCACGGGCAACTGGCAGATCGGCGCCTTCCAGGCGACGGCCACTGGACTTGTTGCCAAGACACCGGTGTTCGCCGGCATTCTTACATTTGATGGAGCAGAGGTCTCAGGTCACCTGCGTCCTGTCGCCCTCGCGGGGATGACACCATGCGTGCCGTCGTCTGCCGTCATCGACGTCGCCGGTACGGTGGATGCGCAGCGCAGGGTGAGCTTTGCTTCCGCGAACCTTCCAGGAGGCATACTGTCGGTCTCCGGAACGCTTGCGGAAGACGGCAAGTCGCTGACATCGGCTTCTTACTCGGTTGCAGGCGGAACATGTGGTTTCGCGCAGCCTGCTTCTGGCTTAGCGATTTCTGTGAGCCCGGTTGCGTTGTTTACGCTTCCTGCCGGTAGCCACTCCGGAAATGTCACTACGGGCGATCCGGAGAGTCCGACCGTTCCTGTAACAGCGACGGTCACAACCTCGAATGCGTCTCCGGATGGCTCGATGTACGACCTGACGGGGAAGATAGCTTTCATCGGCAATGCTGCCCAGTGCGTTGTGGGCGACGAAGAGGGGACTGGAACCGTATCGGGCAGCGCGGTGACGATCAATTCCGGCAACGTCGTCACGAACGGAATAATTCCGTCTGATGGAAGCTCCATCACGCTGAGCTATAGCTTCAACTCTGGAGACTGCATGGGATCAACGGGTTCCGGCGTGCTCTACCCTGTTGCTGCCCACTAAAGCCTAAAGCAAACAAAAGCGGAGCGGATCTGATCCGCACCGCTTCGTGATTTGAGGGCTGAAAATGCCTAGGCTGCGGCCACGGGAACGAAACCGTCGCAGCCGCTGATCGGGGTGACCTTGAGATGAAGTGGCGCATGCTTCGGATGGCCGCACTCATCGAGGAGCGTGGTCTCGGCCTGCTTGCTGGTGGCGATGCTGATGAGTACGTCAGACTTGGCATGGTTCTCGCCGAAGTGATTACAGAGTCCGCACTGTCCGGTCGCTACTGTTTGCATATCGAAACCCTCCTGTGTTGCTTCTTGCTAAGTATGAGACGAAAGATGAGATCCGCGTTGCCCATGGGCCATCGCTGAGTTGAAGTTACTAACTAACTTGTTTTGTGTAAATTGCGACCGACTTAGCCGGAGATATCTAGGACTGGCTTAGGCCGACATCTGGACCAACTTAGGCTCAGATTGTTGTCGCGGTCACTTTTTCGCGGCCGCGGGGTTGGTTGTCGAGGCGCCCCCCGCTCCAGAGGGTGATGGACGCAGAACGAGGAAGGCGTTGATGGAGGCGACGATGATGGCCAGCATCACGAAGAGGAGAACGCGGCTGGACTTCTCTGTGCTCGGCGTTGGCATGCAAATTTGGATGCCGCGCGGGCAGTTCTTGGAGGCCCGTGTCGCCGATGCCTCTTGCGGCCCATCGCGAACCGTAGAATGGGCTCATGGGACGCATCCGCATTCTTTCCGACCAGGTGGCCAACCAGATTGCCGCAGGCGAGGTGGTCGAACGGCCGGCTTCGGTGGTGAAGGAGCTGCTCGAGAACTCGATCGACGCCGGGGCGACGCGGATTCGGGTGGAGATCGAGGCGGGTGGACGGAAGCTGATCCGGATCGTCGATAACGGGTCGGGCATGGTGCGGGACGACGCGCTCTTGGCGTTCGAGCGGCATGCGACGTCGAAGCTGAGGACGTCCGACGACCTGCTCTCGATTGCGACGCTCGGGTTTCGCGGAGAGGCGCTGCCGAGTATCGCGTCCGTGGCGCGGGTGCATCTGGAGACGCGGGCGGCTGAGGATGATGCCGGGACGGTCATCGAGATCGCGGGTGGGAGCATCCTGCGGGTCGAAGATGCAGGGCTGCCGGTGGGTACGACGATCGCCGTGAAGGATTTGTTCTACAACACCCCGGCGAGGCGCAAGTTCCTGAAGTCGGAGCAGACCGAGCTTGCGCACATCGCAGCCCTGGTAACGCACTACGCGCTGGCGCATCCCGAGAAGCACTTCGAGCTGCACTCAGCAACGCAGGCTCTGCTCGTGGCAGCGGGCGTGCCCCATGCAGGGGACCGGATGTTCCAGATCTTCGGTCGTGAGACCACGGGACTGATGCTCCCGACAGCGGCGGAACTCGACTTCGCAAGGGCCGGGCTTCCGGAGCCTCCGCCATGGAAGCGCGAAGAGGACTATGTCGCGGCGGACCCGGGCTATATTCGGGTGTCGGGGTTCGTATCGAAGCCGGAGTTGCAGAAGCTGAACCGGAACTCGGTCTATGTTTTCGTCAACCAGAGGCTGATCCGCGACCGTCTTGTCCTGCACGCGCTGACGGAGGCGTATCGCAACATCATCCCGCCGACATCGTTTCCGGTTGTGCTGCTGTTTCTCGAGATGCCGCCGCAGGAGGTGGACGTCAACGTCCATCCTGCGAAGACCGAGGTCAGGTTTCGGCAGCCGAGCTTTGTGCACGACTTCATCCGCGACACCGTACGGACGACGCTGGTGCAGGCCCGGCCTGCGGCAAGCTTCATGGCTGCGGTGGAGGGATCGGCGAGCCCATCCCTTCTGCTGGATGTAAGCCCTTTGCCGGGTGGGCCGGAGGCGTTCCTTGGGCCAAATCGCCCGGAATCCGAGGGCGATCCAAGCCGCGGTGATGTCGATTTCTTCCGGCTCAAATCACCGGTCGTTCCGGCATCTCCGGGAAGGCTGGAGTTTGCGGGAGCCCCGCTCGCGGTCGGGTACGACGAGCCGGTCTCGGCGGGAGATCCGCTGCTCGGACTGAAGCCCGCGGCGGGGTATGAGGCGCCAGCGCCCGTCGTACGGAACGACCGCTGGAACGAAGGCTCGAGGCCGATGGTCGAGCCGGAGGGGACGCTCGAGTCGTTAGGAAGCTTGAAGTCGCTCGGACAGATCCGCGACTCGTTCATCCTGGCGGTCAACGAGGAGGGCCTATGGATCGTCGATCAGCACGTGGCGCATGAGCGCATTCTGTTCGAGCGTGTGATGCGCGAGCGCGAGGTGGAGCAGGTCCAGCGGCAGAGGCTTCTGATGCCCATGCTTGTCGACCTGCTGCCAGCCCAGATGGTGGCGTTCGCCGAGATTGCGGCGGAGCTGGAGCGGAACGGCTTCGAGGTCGAGCCGTTCGGGCCGAGGACGCTGGCGGTGAAAGCCGCTCCGGTCGGCCTGGAGGGGCGGGAGCTGGAGCAGATGCTCGAAGAGGTGTTGTCGGTGCCTGACCGGGAGCAGCAGAGCGAGAACGCCGACACCCGGCGGCGTCGGATCGCGGCGAGCATCGCCTGCCACGCGGCGGTGAAGATCAACATGCCGCTCGACAGCGCCAAAATCGACTGGCTGCTGACCGAACTGGCAAAAACCGAGCATCCGACGAGCTGTCCGCACGGCAGGCCCATCGCACTGCGGTATTCTCATAAAGACATCCAACGCGCGTTCCAGCGGAGCTGAAATTCCAGAAGCCTCCGCGGGCGCTGCCGGGTCCCCGGATCATTCGTTACGGGTCACATACCTTTTAGGAACAGATTTACTCCTTAGCCAACGCGAAGGAATGCTGCAGCGCTTCTTCTCGCACAGCAGGAAGGCAACACACGTGAGCACTCCCAATCTTCCGTCGGCAGAACAACTTGCCGCGAACCGCACCACCTTGTGGCACCAGGGCGGAGACGCCCTTCTGACGCTCGAATCGCTTCGCGCCTGGTTGAACAAGACCGGCCTCGTTCTCTACACACCGCGCGCCGCGCAGCTTCCGTCTCCCGCTCCCTCGCTGGTCGAGGCGGTCCTTGGAGCACCCAAGGCGGATCCCACCATCGCTGAGATGACAGAGGCGCGTTCTCTGCTCGCTCGCCTGATCGGCGAGGGAAGCGCGGTTCCTCTCAACCTGCTTGGAACGACAGGCGACATTCCCGACTTTGTCGTCTCGGCTGCGGTTTTTCCCTACATTTTCACCGTTCGCGGCGATAAGGCATGGAAGCTTCCACCCGCCACGCAGGGTCCGGTGAAGGTTTCGCCGCTTGCGCTGGCGGCATACGAAGCACTTGCCCGGCGCGTAACGCTGTCGGCAGCGGAGTTGGTCGATGAGCTTGGCAAAGAGGTGACGGAGGGTGCTGTGCTCCGGGCTCTGTCGGAGCTCTGGGCACATCTCCGGGTGATTCCGGTGCCGCAGAACGACGGACCCACGATGTGGGAGCTGACGAGTACACGCTTCACCAAGCAGATCAAGGCAGGAGCCAACGCAGGCCAGCCCAAGGCGCTTTCGGCGCTGATCTCTCTCTACCTCGGCATGGCGGTCGTCGCGACCGAAGAAGAGATCGAGACGATCCTTTCGCCGCTGGCTTCGCGCTCGCGCATTCGCGATGTCGTCCACGCGCTGATGGGCGCACGCGAACTGGAGACGATCGCAGTCGATGGACGTACCGTGGTGCATGTGGCAGGCGATCTGCCTGCGTTTGCTGCACCGGAGGCTGCCGTTTCCGAGGAAGGTGTTGAGGTCGAGGCTGCCGGCGAGAGCGACGCGGAGGTCACGCTCGAGGGGACCGACCGCATCAAGAAGTTCGTCGCTAAGCCGCGCAAGGTGGGCACGGGCTTCACGAAGAGCTTCAATCCCCGTCCTGCAGCCGGGACAGGTGGAGACCGCGAGCGGCGGCCATTCAAGAAGCCGTTCGACGGTCCGAGCAAACCAAGCTTTACCAAGCCATGGGATGAAAATCGTCCCCCACGTCCAGCCGCCAGCGATTCCGAAGGGGGATCGTCCGAGCGCCCGCGTTACGACCGGGACAAGCGCCCTGCGTTTGGAGCGAAGCCGTTTGGTGCGCGTCCGAGCTTCGGAAGCAAGCCGGGCTTTTCGCGCAACAACGAAGGCGGCACTCGCCCGACCTTCCGCCGCGACGATACCGGCAGACCGCCTCGCCGGGAGTTCACGCCACGCCCGCCTGCGGAAGGCGCTGGCAGCTTCGACGCGAGCGCACGTCCTGAGCGCAAGACCTTCAGCAAGCCGGGCACTTTTGGCCGCAAGCGTGAGGGTGGTTTCACACCGCGTCCGTCCTCTGATCGTGGTGAAGGGCGTCCGCAGCGCAGCTTTGGCGGGCGCGACTCCGGTCCGTCCGATGCGCCGCGCAGGCCTTTCAACAACGATCGCGGTGAGCGCCCCTCCTTCGGTGCGAAGCCTGCGGGCGAACGCCGTCCCGGCTCGTACTCGCCCCGTCCGTCGGGCGGAGAAGGCTTCGCTGGACGGAAGCCATTCACTCCACGCACGGAAGGCGGTGGCTACGCTGCCCGCAAGCCGTTTACCCCAGGCGGAAAGCCTGGCTTCTCGCGTGATCGCGACCAGTCGGCCTCGGGACCGGACGCTCCGCGCAAGGTCTTCCGCAAATTCGATGCGCCGCGCTTCGACAAGCCGAAGAGCGCACGTCCATTCAACCCGGATGGGCCGTCGCGTCCTGCTTACGGTGACCGGCCTTCGCGTCCGGCGTTCGGCGACAGGCCTTCCAGGCCGTCGTCAGGCGATCGCCCGCAGGGTGGATTCAGCAAGCCGGGCGGGTTTGCCGGCAAGAAGCCTTTCGGCACCGGCAGACCGTCTGGCCCAGGCTCCAGGCCGACCGGCACGTTCGCGAAGTTCGCCGACGGCGCGAAGCCATTCCGCAAGCCAGGCCCGGGAGGGAAGAAGTTCGGGCCAAAGACGGGCGGAGGCGGAAAGACCTTCGGCGGCCCGCGTCCCGAGTACCGCAAGCGCAAGCCTGAAGAAGGCGAGTCAGCTTAATGGCGGAGGGAGCGAGCAGGCGTTTGCAGCCAGTGGTAGCGATCGATGGGCCGGCCGGGGCGGGTAAGAGCACGCTGGCGGCTCATCTCGCGCGGCGGTTCGGCTTCCTCAACCTTGAGACGGGCGCTATGTACCGCGCGCTCGCGCTCAAGGCGATCGAGCAGGATCTCGACTTCGACGAAGAGGCTCCGCTACTAGAGCTTGCGCACTATACAAAGATCGCGCTCGAACCGCAGCGTGAAGGAAATCGGGTTCTTGTAGACGGCATCGATGTGTCACGGCGCATTCGCGACACGGACGTTACTCAGGCTGCCTCGAAGGTGTCCGTTCATCCCCATCTGCGTGCGTGGATGGTCGACCAGCAGCGCGCTCTTGGAGAAAAAGGTGGCGTGGTGATGGAAGGCCGCGACATCGGAACGGCTGTCTTCCCGGACGCCGAGGTGAAGATCTTCCTCGATGCGGCTCCCGAGGTACGCGGCAACAGGCGCTATCGCCAGGCGGAACCCGTCCCTCAGGTCACCGAGGAGGCAATCCTCAAAGAGTTGAAAGAGCGCGACTACCGCGACCGGAACCGGGCCGAATCGCCCTTGCGCCCGGCCGAGGATGCGGTCATTCTCGACTCGACTTCGATGACGCTGGAGCAGGTGCTGGCGCGTGCGGAGGATATTGTCAGGGCGCATTTTTCCGTGCAGGACGGAACGTTTCAAAGTACAGGCGCAGGTACAACCAAAAAATAATCACCAATTTTCCACACAAAACTTGCGTCTCATGCTAACCTTCAGACATCGTTTGAAACAGATTGGTTTCAGCAAGGTTTCACCAGCCGAACCCCCGATTTGGATCTAGCGGCAAATTCATCACTAAGGAAATACCGAACAATGGAACAGGGAACAGTGAAGTGGTTTAACGATGCCAAGGGGTTTGGCTTTATCAGCCGTCAGAATGGCGAAGATGTGTTCGTGCACTATTCGGCTATCAATTCGAACGGTTTCAAGAGCCTCCAGGAAGGCCAGGCTGTGCAGTTCAACGTGGTCAAGGGACCCAAGGGCTGGCAAGCTTCTGACGTTCAGCCTCTGTAGGCTTTAGCGTCAGGTTACAGATACAACAAAAGATTTGCGGGAGGGATGGCTCAGGCTATCCCTCTTCGCCGTTCCGAACTTCTCCCCGTTCGGAACGGTTCCTCCCCCTTCTGCTACTTCGGTTGTGTGGGCTGTGTAGGTGCGGTTGTGCCGTGATCGGTCACCTGCTGGGTAGGTGCCGATTCAGGAGACGGCGTCTCGCTGTCTACCTCCTGGACGCCAGGCAGGATGGTCGAGCTTGCTTTGAACTTCCGATAGTTCGAGTTTGACCCAAATGCGCGGCCATTCATATTGAACAGAAGCAGCATGCGTGCTGAGCCCTGTCCCGAGAACCGCGATGGCAGCCACACCTCACCGTTGACGAGGTTTGAATCCGCCTCAAACGAGGTACCTTTCGCGACGTTCACCAGAAGTCCCCCACCAATCTTGAAGTTGTTTGCGAAATGGCCTTCCACACGGCTAAGCGCATGATCCTGTTCGTCGACCCACACCGTCCCTGCAAGCTCGTGGATCGCGCCTTCGAGTGGGTTATGTGTCTTGGCTTTTGGGTCGCCGGTGTAGTCGAGCGCGATGGTGCTTCGCCCGCGCAGCATAACGCGACGTTCGTTTGAGAAGGCGCCGAGTTCGAGGAAGCGCGAGAACGTGACCGTATCATCCTCATGCCCGGCCTCCTTTTTCTCGCGACGTTCGCGCGCCTTGGCAATGTGCTTGTCGACGCGTTCCTTCTCCTTCTTCTGCTCGTCCAGCGTCAGCTCTTGCCCGTTCTTCTTCGTGGTCCTCTCGACCCGGATACCGTCGACGTAGAAGACATCCGCCTCCTCCGACTCGGACTTCTTGAGATTTCCGTGGCCGTCGAGTTCGACTTGCGTCACGGACGAGGTGTAGGTGTAGTCCTTGATGATGGCTTCGGCGGCTTTCTGATGGGCTTCCACCTCATGCATGAGCGTGGAGACGTCAGGCAAGGGGCGGCCATTGTCATCGCCGGTGGGCACCTGGGCTGCGACCTTTAGGCATGGGAAGAGGCAGATCGTCCATACCAACATCTGGTAACTGCGCAAACAGAAAGTGGCAGGGCTATCTCCCAATTTTTTTCCGGGATGTGCGTTACTCGGTACGCTGGACGCCATCGGCGGTGTTGAATCAACTATCATGGTAGGGTCGAAAGCTTTTCCCGCGGTTTGCGGCCTGATTGGAAACAAACATGGCAACGAAGACAAAGTCTCCCAAGTCCGACTCTACCCCAACAAGTAATGTTAGCCAGCGCGAAGTGGTCTTCGATATCTTCCGCCGCTGGGGCTATCTGCAGACCACGCTCGATCCGCTCGGCCAGTTCCTTCCCGGCGAGCCGTTTCCCACTCCAGCCCCTGATGGCGAGCTCTCGACCGAGGCGCGCGGTTTCTACTGTGGCACCATCGCGGCAGAGTTCATGCACATCGCGAGCCCGGAGAGGCGTCAGTGGATCCAGGAACGGATGGAGCAGAAGCCTTCCAAGCCTAACCAGGCGCACGTTCTCACCCAACTGATCCGCGCCGACGTCTTCGAGCAGGTCATTCAGTCCCGCTATCTCGGAACCAAGCGCTTCTCGCTTGAGGGCCTGACGGCGCTCATCCCGTTCCTCGATGCCGTCTTCGCAGGGAGTGCCAACATCGGCGTAACCGGCTCGATCCTCGCGATGAGCCATCGCGGGCGCCTCAACGTGATGACGAACACCATCGGCCGCGCACCGTCCGAGATCTTCGCCAAGTTTGAAGATGTCGACCCGCGCAGCACCCTCGGCGGCGGCGACGTGAAGTACCACATGGGCGCGACCGGCACCTACCGCTCGCCCGACGGCAAGGAGATCGACCTCCACCTCGTCTCGAACCCGAGTCACCTCGAAGCCGTCGACCCCGTCGCCATCGGCCGCGCCCGCGCCAAGCAGACACGTCTCGGCAAGGATGGACGCGACCAGATCCTCCCCATCATCCTGCATGGCGACGCAGCCTTCGCCGGCCAGGGCATCTTCGCCGAGGCACTCGTGCTTGCCGGGCTCTCCGGCTTCAACGTCGGCGGATCGATCCACGTTATCGTGAATAACCTGCTTGGCTTCACCGCCTTGCCGGAAGAGTCGAACGCATCGCGCTTCTCGTCCGACATGGCGAAGCGCCTGCCGATCCCGATCTTCCACGTGAACGCGGAAGACGTCGACGCTGTCGTGCGCGTGGCCCAGCTCGCCGCCGAGTACCGCCACGAGTTCCATTCAGATGTCGTCATCGACCTCATCGGCTATCGCCGTCACGGCCACAGCGAGGTCGACGATCCGACCGTCACACAGCCGCGCCGCTACGCCGTCATCAAGGATCATCCGGTGCTGTATCAGATCTACGCGCAGAAGATCGGCGTCGATCCGGCCGCCGAAGTGCAGGCCATTCAGGCAGAGTTCCTCGACGAGCAGAAGGTCGCGACCAAGGCCGAGCACAAGCCCGTCCTCGCCTATCTTCCGCATTACTGGGATGCTTACCACGGCGGTCATATCACTTCCGCCGACGATGTGAAGACCGGCCTCCCGGCGTCTGAGATCGCTGAACTTGTAAAGCTGACAACGGCATCGCCTGAGGGCTTCAACGTCCATCCCAAGGTGAAGAAGCTCTTCGAGCAGCGCCTGGAAATGGCTGCCGGCGCACGTCCCTTCGACTACGGCATGGCCGAACTCGTAGCCTTCGGATCATTGCTCAAGGCAGGCACACCGGTTCGCCTCAGCGGGCAGGACTCGCAGCGCGGCACCTTCAACCAGCGCCACTCGGTCATGATCGATATCGAGACCGAAGCACGCTACGTTCCTCTGGCACACATCAGCGACGATCAGGGCCGCTTCGAGGTCTACAACTCGATGCTCTCGGAGGCTGCGGTGCTCGGGTTCGAGTACGGCTACTCGCGCGACTACCCCGAGACGCTTGTCCTCTGGGAGGCGCAGTTCGGCGACTTCGTCAACGGCGCGCAGATCATCATCGACCAGTTCATCGTGGCGGGCGAGGCCAAGTGGAGCCTTCTTTCGGGAATTGTCATGCTTCTGCCTCACGGCTATGAAGGCCAGGGTCCGGAGCATTCGAGCGCACGCCTCGAGCGCTTCCTCCAGCTTGCCGCGACTGACAACATCCAGATCTGCCAGCCCTCGACCGCCGCGCAGTACTTTCACCTTCTGCGCCGCCAGTCGATGCGCATGCTGCGCAAGCCGCTCATCGTCTTCACCCCGAAGAGCATGTTGCGTCATCCGGACGCATCCTCACAGCTTGCCGACTTCGAGGCCGATCACTTCCTCAACGTGCTGCCGGACAACTCGGTCACCTCGCCCTCGCGCATCCTCGTCTGCTCGGGCAAGATCGGCCACAACCTCCGCGTCGAACGCGAGAAGCGCAAGATCACCGACACCGCCATCGTCTTCCTGGAGCAGCTTTATCCATGGCCCGAAGCAGAGATGCAGGCAGCGCTCGATCAGCATCCCGGCGCGACCGAAGTGGTGTGGGTGCAGGAAGAGCCGGCCAACATGGGTGCACTCTCCTACGTCATTCCGGAGCTTCGCCGCATGGTCCGCGATCGCGCGGTTCTCACGGTAAAGCGTGCCGCGAGCGCAAGCCCCGCGACGGGTTCCGCGAAGGCGCACGATCTTGAGGAGAAGACCCTCATCGATGTCGCGTTCGGCAACCTGCGCGCGCACTGATCAAACTTTTGCGGTCATCACACAAAGGCTCCCTTTTTGGGGGCCTTTGCCTTTGCCCCTGACAATCCCGGTCCGGCGGACGTGGTACCCTCCCCCCATATGTCCGACCAGCAGTCCCCCGCACCCTTCAGCATCCAGAACGCCGCCGCCGCCGAGATGATTCACAACAACTTTCGTATCGGCTTTGCTCCTGAGGTGGAGGAGCAGGTGGCGGCGATCCGCAGGGAACCGGCTGAATTGCCGAACGATTGCAAGTCGCTGCTCTGGTCGTCCATCGACAACGACACCTCGCGCGACCTTGACCAGGTCGAATACGCCGAACGCACCCCGGACGGGATTCGCGTGCTCGTCGGAATCGCGAACGTCGCAGGCACGGTTGCGAAGGATTCACCCATCGACCGCCACGCCGCCGACCAGACCCTGACCGTCTACACCGCGGTTCACAACTTCCCCATGCTTCCGCTCGAGCTTTCGACCGACCTGACAAGTCTCAACGAGGATCGGCCGCGGAGCGCCGTCGTCGTCGAGTTCACCGTCACGCCCGACGGCCAGCGAACCCGCACTCGCATCTACGAGGCCGAGGTGCTGAACCACGCACAGCTTGCCTACAGCCGCGTCGGCCCTTGGCTCGAAGGGACCGCTGATCCAGACGCAAAGGTAGCCGCCGACGCTGATCTACAATCCCAACTCAAGCTGCAGGACGAGGCAGCTCACGCTCTTCACGCCCTGCGCGTCCGCAACGGAGCACTCGAGTTCAACCGCAGCGAAGCCGACCCGATCGTGCTCGACGGCGTCATCCACGGGATTCGCACCGCGACCCACAACCGCGCCATGGACCTTATCGAAGAGCTCATGATCGCCTCCAACGAGACCATGGCGCAGACCCTCCGCCAGGCCGGCCGCTCCTGCATCCGCCGCATCGTCCAGGTACCGGCCCGTTGGGATCGCATCGTGGAACTCGTCGCCCGCCACGGCACCCAGCTTCCCCCAACGCCCGATGCTGCTCCGTTGAACGCCTTTCTCCAGGCCCAGCGTGCCGCCGATCCCGACCGTTACCCCGACCTAGCGCTCTCGGTCATCAAGCTGATGGGCCCCGGCCAGTATGTGCTCGCCAAGGGCGTGCCCGGACCCAATGATCCTCTCCAGGGACACTTCGGCCTCGCTGCGCAGGACTACGCACACTCTACCGCGCCCAACCGCCGCTTCGTCGATCTCGTCACGCAGCGCATCGTCAAAGCCTTCCTCGCCGGCGAACCTCCGCCCTACACCGACGACGAACTGACAGCCATAGCCGCGCGATGTCTCGAGCGTGAAGGCGCTGCCCGCAAGGTCGAGCGCGCCATGATCAAGCGTGTGGCTGCCGTAGCCCTCACCGGAAGCATCGGCAAGAGCTTCCGCGGCGTGGTGGTCGGCGCAACGGGCAAGGGCACCTACGTCCGCATCTTCGACCCACCGGTCGAAGGCCGCATCATTCGCAACGAGCAGGGCCTCGACGTCGGCGACACCGTCAACGTCAACCTCGTTCACACCGACCCCGCCCACGCCTACATCGACTTTGCCCGGGCCTGAGCCGTCAAGGGCGAGGAAGCGCCTCGCGCCGCTGGATCCACTCCTCCGGAATCCCCGAAGGCCCTGTCCTCATCACGACGATTCCCCCCACCATCGCGCACGTCGTGTCCATGTCGCCTCGTCCGCTCACCGTCTGCCAGATCGCTTCCTCGAAGTTATCCAAGAATCCACCCGCGCTCCATAGAACGAACGGTACTGTATCCATCGCGCTCACATGGCCGCCGCTTCCCAGCAGCGCTCCGGCTAACTCCGCCGTCGTATCCGGCTCGAGCAGCAGAGCCGCCTCCACCCCTTCGCGAACCTCGCTCTCCGGAATGTAGGTAAGCGCCGCCTCGAGAAACTCCCTGCGTCCCATCGCATCGATCGACTTTCGCGACCTCCATGCAAGCGCCGCGCCGACGGCAACGGCGACCGCTCCAGCGACAGCTTCCGGATGAGCATGCGTCGTCAACGCCGAACGCCGCGCCTGCCCGACCACCTGCTCCATGTCATCCGCGAAGTAAGCGCCGAGCGGCGCCACCCGCATCGCCGAGCCATTTCCGTGCGAACCCTTTCCCCCAAACAGCGCACCCGCCTCTTCTTCCCAGTGCGCCCCACCGCGCTGCGAAATCCGCGACAGCAGCCCATGCATGGACGTCCCATATCCCCGGCCCGCATCGTAGAGGCTGGCAAAGTGGTCCGCCAGCCGATCCTCCCGTATCTCCCCATGCGTGCGGAGAACGTGGACAATCGAGATCGCCATCATGGTGTCATCGGTAAACTCCCACGGGTCGTCGGGAAGCTGCCTCTTCGTGATGCGCTCGCGCGACTCCAGGAAGGGCATCGAGAAGAACTGCTCTCCAAAGGAGTCCCCGCAACTCAGGCCTTCGAGCGACAGCATCGCTCGCCTGATTCGCTCTTCCGGATTATCCGAAGCTAGATGGATCATGAAAACCTCACGATAAGCAGCCGGAACATATCTCGAAAATAGCTGAAACGCTTCGCCGCGCCGGCTGCACTATGCCATTGATTAACGATCGCATGCGACGAACATGAAATTTCGGAATAAGCCTTCCGCGAGTGTTATTGTTCCCTCGTTCAAGATAGGGACGAAATGATTGTCCCAGGCCTCGCGCGACCGCAGCCATCCACAAGCGCACACGACTCGTAACTTCACCGCAGTCCTTTGCGATAGAAAAGGAAGACCAATGCCGACCGAAGTCTCTCACAGCTTCACCCTCGATGCAGGTATCTTCACTACGACTAGCCTGACCCTCGCTGCCTCAACCGACGCGAACGCACTCGAGGCCGTGGCGACCAACAGTAAGTTCCCGGACGGAGATATCACCCTCGGCCATATCTCGCTTGCGGCCGACACCGGACAGGTGTCCCTCAATCCTGCTTCGGTTGGCGGTGCCTCGGTGAGCTTCGATCTCACCGCCTCCGCGCAGAGCGGCATCGGCGTCTACGGAAGCGTCTCGAGCGCCATCCAGGCTCTCAGCCTCGCCAATCCACCAAGCTTCACCATTCCCGACAAGGCAGGCCAGCGCTATCTGCTCATCGACGCGGGCTATGCCGTGTCAGCCTCCGGTACCGGCACAGTGCCTGTCGGCATGCTCGGCTCGGCAAGCTTTGGCGTCAACGCGAAGCACGACGCTCTCCTTGCCCTCGTCCATAGCTTCGACCCGAATGAAAGCGCCGACAACGTCCTCCAGGATGCCTTCTCCAGTCTTCGCCTGCCTCGACACGTCGCGTTCAATGGCCATGATGTCAATATCCAGCCGGGAACCTGGCTGATCGTCGAGACGGATGGGTCGTTCGTCTTCACACTCGCGACTAACCTCGGTTGGAACATGAGCTACGCGAAGGAACTCAGCATCCTGGGAGTCACTCACGATCTCAGCGCACGCATTGATGCGAGTATCTCGGCAAACCTTGGGTTCAGCGTCAGCGGTAAGTACCTTCTCGCCGTCGGTCGCGAAGATACGAGCGATGTTGTTCGTCTGCAGTTATGGAAGCAGGCCAGCAAGGGCCTGAACTTCGGCTTCAACGTGAACGTTGGCATCCAGGGCGCAGACCCGCAACTGCCCACCGATCTCGGCGACTTCATCAAAAGCATCTTCGGCGTCCACGGCCTGCAGGTCCTCAACGACCTGAAGATGTGGACCGACCCCACGCAGGATCTCGGCAAGCAGATCGCCGGCCTCGCCGATCAGACCGCACTCGACCTGCTCAAGAGCAGCACCGGCATCGACCCTGCCACCGAGTTCGATAAGGCGAAGCAGGTCGTTACCAACGCCCTCAACACCTGGACGAACCTACCCGCGAAGCTCTCGTCCATGCTCTGGACCTATCTCGATAAACTCGCGGGCAACCAGGTTCCCGACGACTTCAAGACCTTCCTCACCGACCTCGCGAACCCCACCACCGGCGCCGATGCACTCGCCAAGATCCTGCAGAACGCCACCTTCGGCGACACGCCCGAAGGCCAGTTCCTCGAGGCTGTCGCCGACAAGGGTCTGCTTGCTCTCTCCAACGAGATCGCACCCGTCAGCAAGGTAGCCGGACAGGTCCTCGACATCCTCAACGGTGGCCTCATCGCCAAGCTGCAGGCTTTCATCAACCAGAAGCTTGACCTAGCCCAGATCACTGCTGCCGTGAATGCCGCGAGCTTCGATAAGATCGATCAATGGCTGCAGAACCGCCTCGCGAACTTCCTCGATAAGACCCTCGCCCTCGCCGCTCTCAAAGATATCCAGACGGCCATCAATAGCCTCGAGACAAAGGCCGAGTCGATCTACACGAAGACTGTGCAGGCGCTCACCAAGCGTTACAGCATCGACTTCGCCACCGTCTATCAGAACGCCACGACAGACACCGCCCTGCTTGACGTCAACTTCGATCTCTCCAACGCAGATGCGTCACAACTCTACAAAGATGTCATGAGCGGAAACGGCCTCGAACTGCTTCTGACGAAGTCGACTACCGGCGTCACGCTCAACCAGGCGACCCTGACGCACGAGATCAAGCGCAACAGCAGCGTCGACCTGCACATGCCCTTCTTCGACTTCACCAGCACAAGCGTAAACGACACCATCGTCACCCTCACCGCCGAGGATCAGGGTGGCCGAGTCCTCCTCTACCAGGTCAGCTCGAGCGACACTGAGACCGTGGCCAATCGCATGATGAGCCAACTCTCCATCCTTGCATCACTTACTGTCGATGCAAGCGGCCAGCCAAGACTCGACACCGAAGGATCGATCGCCTACGAGATGCTCCAGGCAAAAGCCGGCATGCGCCCAGCCGACATGGAAGCGCGTACCACCGCGTTCATCCATAACTATCTCTCCGGACTCTTCAGCGGAGGCGACTCATCCATCCGTGGCTTCTATACCGACCTGGACATCGCCCTTACTGCCGCAACCCATACGCAGAGCAACCTCCTCGGCGACGTAGCACTCTCCATGCAGCTATCCCTTCCCGCGAACCTGCTCAGTGGATGGCTTGAGCCTCGCACAACGTCTCTCGTCCCCGACCAGATGACTCTCTCCCGGTCTCTACAGGCCGCGTGGAGAAGTATTCTTCCCACTCTCTATCTGCAGGATCTGGGTCAGTATCAACGCAACGAAACCATCGCCGCTCTTCTCGTCTGGTCATCTCTGCCCGTCTCGACGGACATCAGCTTTACCAGCCCCACGATTAACAAGTTCAACATGGACCGGCAGACTTTCTGGGACTGGCCCAACGTCGATCTCCGCCGAGCCATCGCTGCCGATCCGCACACGATCGCAACCCTCGGTGCGAAGCTCTCCGCCATTCAGGCCGAACTTGCCGCCGCAGGGAACTCCAACGCAAGTTCCTTCGCTCCGTCCATGGCAAGCCAGTTCGTACAGCTTGCGCTCAACTCTACAGGCGACACCTTCTTCCAGTCTCTCCTCTATACGGAGGCAGAGATAATCGATGGCGCGACCAAGGCTTTAAAGAGCGCGGCTGGCTCCCTCAAGACTGCGGCAACGGCTCCCACCGAAGCGATCAAGCTCCTCGCCTCCTTTACTTCGAGCCTCACCGACACCTTCAACAACCGCGTCAACTCCGTCTACTCCGGAGTCTCCGGCCGCGTTGTCGGTCCGATGCTCTTCGTCGAAGCATCAGCGGCCCTTGGCTCGACCGGAACCAGGCCGTCCGCGCTCATGAACCTCTATGCTCTCAACCAGGGACACACCTTCGACCTTGGCACCTTCATCACCGGAAGCCTGCCTGCTCAATCCCAGGTCGCTCTGACACAGACGCTTGTGGGCTTACAGTAAGCCCACAAGCCCGTCTAGCTTCGCACGCCGCTGCTCTGCTTATAACCGTGCTCGGCAAGCCTTTTACCCATCGCCCGGTACATCTCTTCGTTGCGCGGTTGCCACGTCGCCAGCCCGTCGACATAGCGGTTGTACATGCAAAACGCCGCCGCAATCAGCACCGTGTCATGGATCTCGAGATCCGTTGCCCCCTGCTCGCGAGCCGCTTCAATGTGCTCGGAAGTGACGGACTTCGCATCACCCTGCACATGCGCTGCGATGATGAGTAGCGCCTTGAGCTTGTCCGAGATATCGGCCGTCGCTGGGCTGGCGCAGACCGAAGCTGTGAGCTCGGGGCTTCCTCCAACATGGCTTGAAGCAGCGGCCCCATGGCTTGTCTGGCAGAAGAAGCACGTGTTGCGCGAAGAAACATAGCTCGCGATCAGCTCACGATCCCGCGAGCTCAGGCTGGCATCCGGTCCAGGCTCGAACAAGAGGATATGGGCAAGCTCACGCATGGGCTTTGCGGTCTCGGGACGAAAGGCGAATGCGGCCCCAATCCCAGGAATTTCGGCATTCAATCCAATGTGGGCCATGTTACCTCGCAACCAGTTCGGGGGCAGGCGCGGAAGCGACGTTGGTCAAATTTGCTGCAACATAGCCATCTCTCGCAACCATCTTGCCGCGTTCGCGATAAAGCGAGGGATCCTGCGGCTGCACAGTAGCCAGCCCATCGACATAGCGGTTGTACATGCAGAACGCCGCCGCGATCAGCACGGTGTCATGGATCTCAAGATCCGTTGCGCCCTCTGCGCGCGCAGCCGCCACATCTTCGGGAGTTACATTCTTCCCATCCTGCTGCACCTTACCAGCGATATTCAGCAATGCCTTCATCTTCGGCGAGACATCCGCCGCATGGAAGTCGTCCTTCACGCACTGCACTAACTCTTCGTCGCCACCAAGATGCGCGGCGGCAATCGCGCCATGGATGGACTGGCAGTAATGACAATTGTTTTGCGAAGAAACATAGGTCGCGATCAACTCGCGCTCGCCGGGTGTCAGGGAGTTCGGATGACGCAGAAGAACTTCGACGAGCTCATTCAAGGGCTTCGACGTCTCCGGCCGAAAGGCCATGGGACCGCGAATTCCGGGCAGGTTGGGCAGGGCAATGTGTGGCACGGTATCTCCTATAGAACGAGGTTATAAAGCATTCTCAATCGCGGGCTCAAGCACCGGACCCGCGTCATACATTGCTATATCCAGGCTTGGGTAAGCGGGGAGTAAGAGTTGGAAAAGTGCCGCGACCACAAGCGGAGCGGCCAATAGAAGTACGCTCGACGAAAGATAAGTTCCCGCCTTGTCAAACGCATGCCCCATCATCACGGGTCCGGTCGCTCCCCCGACCGCATAGGCCGTCCAGCTTAGCCCATAGAGAGTCGAGAACCTCGCCCGGCCAAAGTACTTCGCGATGAGATAGGGAACAACATCCGCCTCGCTCCCCGATCCGAAGCCAAGCAGAAACGCCCCGAGAACTCCCATGCTCGCCGTCGTCGCGTAGGCGATCACGACGATTCCAGCCGTCGCGATCAGGAGCACCACGAGCGATACCGTTGGTGCGAACACGCGGTCCAGCATATGACCCGTAATCAATCGGCCGATGATCCCAGATACGCCGAGCATAGAAAGCGCAAGCGCCGCACTCGCAGGCGTAATGGCGCGTCCGGTAAGCAGCGCCCCCAGGTGAGCGATCGCTCCATTGAGACTAAGTGCCGCAAGCATCACCGGCACCGCGATCAACCAGAACACCCGCGTCTTCAGCACGCCGCTGATCTTCACCGTCACTGCGCCCCGCTTCGCGATCACTTCAGGCACCGGCCTGTTACGAACCAGCAGAGCCGTCAGCGGAAAGCCGAGCAGAGCAATCACCCCAAGCGTCGAATAAGAAGCCCGCCATCCGTGCGTCGTGATCATATGCTGCGCAATGAGCGGCATCACGATCGACCCCGTCCCACTTCCCGTCAGAACCACCGCCAGCGCAAGCCCGCGCCTCTGCTCGAACCAAGTCAGCACTGCACGCGAGTACGCAAGCTGCGCTGTTCCATTGCCCACAACACCGATTAGAAGATACGTCGCATAGAACTGGGCGATGTTCCCTCGAAGCAGGGAAAGCGAAGCTACCCCGCAAGCGAACACAATGATCGAAGGCAGGATGATCCGCCGTGGCGGAAGCCGATCCAGCAGCGAGCCGATCGTCGGCGAACAGGCCGCGACTGTGAGCGCCGTAATCGCGAACGCCCGCGAGATCGCCTCCCGCCTCCATCCGAACGTTCCCTGCAGCGGTGCGAGGAACAGGCTGAACGTGAACGGAATGATGGCCGCGAAGCTCACCATGACGCCCACAAAAGCTGCCAGCGTCACCTTCCATCCCGAGTAGGAAAGCTTATTCTCCGACTGTATGGTCTCACCCACGGACAGATCCCCCTTAGGAATCGCTGCACCAGCAAGCATCGCATTAGTTGGCATAACGCTCCTCAGAAAATAATCTTCGCGGCAAATTGAGTAAGGCGTGGCGATCCCGATTGCAAAATGCGCCCGAAGTTAGGCGAAGCAAGATCGGCGACTGGAACACCAAAGTTCGCATGGTTCGCAATGTTGAACATCTCCGCCCGGAATTGGAGATAGGTCGCTTCATGCAGCGGAAAGTTCTTCACCGCGGATGCGTCGACGTTGATGAAGCCCGGCCCGCGTGCAACGTTTCGTCCCGAGTTCCCGAACTGTCCGGCCTGCGTCGCCGGGTTGAGCCTCTGGAAGTCCGAAGTGCTGATCCATTGGTTGACCGTATGCGGCCCCTTTGTAGCGTCGCCGATCCGGTTTGGGCGGCTGGCAAAGTATCCCGAGATTGGCGGCGAGCTCGCCTGTAGAGACACATTCGTGCTGTCATACACCGTGAACGGCGTGGCGCTGTTTGCCGTGGCAATCGTATTCAACTGCCATCCATCCAGCAGGATCTTACTTACCCCGGTCCTATGTGCCGCGAACGGTAACTCGTAGATAGCGCTTGCCACGAACCGGTTGCGCGCATCGAAGAGCGATGGCCCATGCTCCGCCTTCAGGTCGAAGGGATTCTGCGCTAAATCATTCTCACCACTCAGAGCCTTTGCCGAAGCTCCCTGCAAGTTCATCGACGAGAGGTAGTCCAGGGTCTTCGACCACCAGTAGGACGCGTTGATCCCTAAGCCATGCTTGAAGTTCCGCGACAGCGAAATCTGTGCCGCGTGATAAGTCGAGTTCTGCCCGTAAGTCAGTTCGCCGACAGTCGCAAAGTCGCACGGCCCGTTGTTCGGCCGGCAGTTCGCATACTCTCTCCTCCGATCCGCATTGGAGGACGTCGCCCCCGGTCCATAGACCGCTGGGTTCGCTTCGATATTCCGTGGAAGGTGCGTGCCCTTTGTCCCGACATATCGAGCCTCAAGCACAAACGCAGCACCTAACTCCTGCTGCACGCCAAAGTCCCAGTCCTGCGCATTGGAAGGCACCGACTTCGGATCCATCACGAAGGCTGTCGCGGGCTGCGTATAGGTATTCGCCGTCGGAACTGTGCGGCCCGTATAGGGAGCGGTGAAGTTTACCTGCCCCGATATCTCCACGAACTGCGCAAAGGGAAGCGAAGATACTGGCGCCTGCGCCGTCACGTTCGATCCATTCGAGAACGGGTCATAGAAGATTCCGTAAGCGGCGCGCACCGATGTCTTACCCGTCCCATATGGATCCCACGCAAACCCTACGCGCGGCCCGAAGCCCTTGTAGTAGCGATGCGCGATACCCCTGCTAATCCCGGCATCGCCGGGAAACAGAAGCCCTACCGGAGCATCCGGGTGTGTCGTCGATTGCTGCCCCGGAATGAAAGCGTTTAGCCGGTCATGAATCTCTGTATTCGGGTTGATGATCTCGTAGCGGAGTCCCGCATTCACCGTAAGCCGCGAGTTGACCCGCCACTCATCTGTAGCAAAGCCCGACAGCCCCCAGTGCCTTACCCCGCGATCAAACGAGCCCAGTCCCTGGTAAAAGAGTACGGGAACTCCAAGCAGCAGATTGGCAAATGCATCGTTGGTTGGGAACGAAGATGCGAACACGAAGAACCCGTTTGGGGCGATCGATTGAAACAGGTTGAACTGGTCTCGCACGAAGTCCCCGCCCACCCGTACCAGGTGCGCTCCACGCGAGATCGAAAGGGTATCGGAGACCTCGTAAGTATTCTGCACCGAAGTCCTTGGCCCGGTAATCGCGCCGCCCACCGGCGAGTATCCGCTGAGGTTGAAGAACGGCGGACCCTGCCCGATCGCCGATGCGGAATCATAGTTGAAGCCCAACGTCCGGGGCCCATTCCTGTTCAACCTCTGATCGAAGAGGAAGCCATAACGGAAGAAAGAGGTCTGCACGTTGTTACTCACGTGCGCGCCAAACAAGTGCGTGTTCCCGATCACCGCCGAGTGCACAGAGAAATCATCTCGCGTAGGAAATCCTGGCAGGTCCGAACCTCTCACCGAGATCGGATTCAGATTCAAGCCCGTGAAGTACGAATACCGCAGGAAGTAAGAATCCGTATCCGTATGCCGCAGGTCAAGCCGCAATCCCGTCTGATCATAGTTATTGGTGCCCACCAGCGTGCTCGTATAGATCGAAGGTGCTGTGTTGCCCACGTAGTACAACTTAGCCACGTTCAATCCCACCTGGCTCAACGCGCCTGCAGGCAACTTGCCACCCGGAAACGGCGTTCCGCCCGCTGCAATGTTCAGCAGAGGAGTGCTGTTACCAGAAAAGTCCCCAGCCTGCTGCGCGGCCGTGGGCACTGTAGCCGACGTCGTGATTCCCGCGCGATTCCTGAGCCCCTCGTAGTAGCTGAAGAAGAACAGCTTCTTCCCAAGTGCCGGGCCACCCACTGTCACACCGAACTGATTCTGCTTTAACGGTTCGACGCCCGCTGAGAAGTAGTTCCGCGTGTCAAAGATGTCGTTGCGAAAGAACTCATACGCCGTCCCATGAAAGCGCGACGTCCCGCTCTTCGTAACGATCGTTGTTACCGACCCAATGTTGCCCCCATACTCTGGAGAGGCCGTAGCTGTCAGAATACGAAACTCCGCAAGCGCATCGATCGGTATCTTCAGCGCAAACCCACCATCCATGCGATCGACATTCTGCGCTCCATCGAGGATGAAGTTATTCGCCTCCGGTCTCTGTCCATTCACCACGTAAGACTGACCCGCGCGCAGCGATCCGCCTTCCTGTAGCAGCCCCGCGTTGATCGGCGCCACGCCGCTCTGCAGTAATCCGAGTTGCGCAAAGTTCCGCCCGTTCAAGGGCAGGTCGACGATCTCCCGCGCGGTCACTGTCTTGCCCAGCGTGTTCGTCGCCAGATCGATGTTATCCGCCCCGCTCTGCACCACAACGCTCTGCACCAGCGTTGCCGGCACCAGCTTCGCATCCACGCGAATCGTGTCGCCGACGTTCAGACGAATGGGCTCCTCGATAAACGGTGCGAGATTCGCAGATTCCACCCTCAACGCATACTCACCAATCGGTAGCGCGACGAACTGAAACCGTCCGCTCCTCTCGAGGTCCGTCTCACGACGCAGCCCGGTCGTCTTCTCCGTCAGGGTCAGGTGCGCTGCTGCCAGCACGAGCCCCGTCCGGTCCGTGACATTCCCTTCAATCGTGCCCGTCGGCGCCTGGCCAAACGAATTCCTGTTCAAGAAAACAAAAGAAAATACCAACATCATCAGAACGCCCGGCGCAAACCGGCCTGCCGCGAATCGCATCGCTACCTCGTAAACTCAATTTCGGTGACAGAGGAACGATAGAGTTCGCGCTCGGGGCTGTCGCCCACACTTGTGACGGCTTGCACCTCAACCTTTTGGTTGGCTTAGGGAGAACGAGCCCTCGATTGCCGCCCGGCCAAACCTTATACTTGATAAACAGATAACCGGTATCCGTTCGCCCCAGCACGAACGCGCCGTATGAGGACTTCATGGCCGCACTGATCGATGCAATCGACGTCAAGCGCAAGAGTTTATTCGAGCTTGAAAACATCCCCTACTCCTGCCTCGAGGCCGAGGTCAGCTCGCCCACCGCGCGAGGCGGCCAAACCCTGGTTCGCCTCAAGATGCGCAACCTCCTCACCAGCGCCGTCTTCGAAAAGACCTTCAAGGCCAACGACAAGTTCAAGGAGCCCGACCTCGTCCTCGTCCCCGCATCCTACCTCTACAGCGACAACGACGGATCGCACTTCCTAGATCAGGAGAGCTTCGAAACTCTTACCCTCGACTCCGGCATGATGGGCACAGCGCTCGACTTCCTCCTTGAAGGTGCCATCATCCAGCTCCACAAGTTCAACGGCAACCCCATCGGCCTGCAACTCCCCATCTTCGTCGACCTGGATGTCAAGTACACCGAACCCGGCGTTCGCGGCGACACCTCAAGCGGCAGCGTCACCAAGCCCGCCACCCTTGAAACCGGCATGGAGATCCGCGTTCCCCTGTTCATCAAGGAAGGCGAAAAGGTAAGAGTCTCTACAGAAACCCGCGAGTTCCAGAGCAGGGCATAAGCTACGAATAGGTAACAAGAAGAGGCTCCCACCTGGAAGCCTCTTCTGCGTCCGAACCGTCAGTAATGGAACCGGTATCGCACTTCCCCATAGATCTCTCGCGGATCGTTATAGTGAAAGCCGCCAAAGGTAAGGCTGTTATCCAGCAGCACCCGCCGATTACCGACATTCAAAGCATTGACAGAAACCGTAGTTCTCTCCCCAAAGCTCTTTCCGATGGCTAAGTCGAACGTCGTATGCTCCGGCAGATAATCGTTCGGATACGGTGTCGTCGGATCCGGGCTCCCATTCACAAACCCCGAGCCATAGTAGACATTCGTCGAAGCCGTCGCGCGCCAGGGCAGGGAAGCATTGAACCCAACGTTCAACGTATTTCTCTGGTCATGGTCCACGGGCGTGTACCCCGGATCCGCATCGCATTGCGGCGAACTCACCGGCGCGCAGATCAGCCCACCTGTAATCGCGCCACGCTGCTCGGCGATCTGGTTCGAGTAAGCAAGATGCGCCTGCCCGAACCGCCATAGCCTTGGGGAACGCAGTGAAACTTCCCACGCCCGCACCAGCGCCCCATCCACCGTCACTGGAAAATAAATGCTCGAGTCCCCAATGTTCGAGTGGTCGAGAAAGTTATTCACCCGCGTCTTGAATGTGTCCGCATCCAGCACCCAACCCTTCAGGGGTATCTGCACACCGAACTGATGCTCCTCATCCCGCTCCCCATGCAGCGGCTGAAAGTCCGTGTTATTCGCCTGGGCAAACTGCACCACCGGCCCAGCCGCCGTCAGCAGCGGCGGAGGCTGGTAGAACCGTCCGTAGAATCCACGAAACACCCAGTTTAGCCTTGGTATCCGCACCGCGACTCCGAACCGCGGATCAACCTCGTTCTCGCTGAACTGCCCCTGGAAATGCGTCTGCCTCAACCCCGCAATCAGTGTCAGCCAGTTCGTCGCCTTGTAATTATCCGAAACAAACGTTTCGACGACACCACCGGAAGCAGAGTCCGGCAGGGAGAAGTTCGTGTTCCCGCTTCCATCATTGAAAACTGCGCCAAAGAGATAACTGTCATGCTGTCCGAAGGAATAAAAGCCCGCTTGGAGGGTATTGCGCGCGATCTCCGTTGTTATCGATGCCTGCGCTCCACCATAGTTCGACGTCCGATCGGATGTCGTCGCCACTGGAGTATCGTTCACGTTCGGCTCGTAGTCGGCGCGATTGTGGTGAAAGAAGGGCGACACCTGCAGCACGGTCGAAGAGTTGAACGTATGCAGCCATGAGAGCGCGACAACACCATCTCGCTCATGCTGACTGTCGCGAAGCCCGCTCGAATCGAACTGCGCATTCTCGAAGCTGTTCGGATCCGGGTCGTATGGAATCTGGAACGTGTCATTCCGAATCTGCGCGATCAGCCGGAACTGGTCCTTCGGCGTTTTGTTATAAATCAGCGAGCCAAACGCACCGTATCCGTTACTCGCGTCGTGATGCACCTGGCTCACCGGCGGTGACAAGCCATAGTCGCTCCGGTTTCCACTCAGGCTCGCATAGTATGCGAATTTCTCTGTGTGATCGCCAAAGTTGAGTTGGTCATTTGTCTGGAGAAAGCTGCCTGCCGTCAGCACAAGCTCAGCCTGCCGGTTCCTCTCGAAGCCTGTCCGCGGCACCACGTTGAAGACCCCATAGGTCCTGTCCCCCACGTCCGACGTATAGCTCCCTCGCTGCACCTCGACATAGTCGATGTCCTTTGGATCGATCTGCGCTCCCAGGTTGCTCGCGATATTCGTGTTTGGAATCTGCACCCCATCGAGAAGCCAGCTTACCTGGTGGCCCCCACGCATGTGCAGCATGTCATGCGTCATGTACGCGCCCGGCACGAAGTCCGTAATCATTGCCAGGCTGTTCGTTCTGTCCGCCCCCGGCGTCTGGGCGATATCCTCTCGCCCGATCAATGCGGTCGGCGTCACCGAGTTGATGTTCGCCCCACCCGCGTCAGTCGAAACTGTAACCGATTCGCTTACACTCCCCACCGGCAGTTCGAAGTGCATCACCGGGGTCGTATTGGAAGCGAGTGTAATACTCTGCTCCACCACGCGAAACCCGACTTGCGTCACCGTAACCAGGTAATCTCCAAGAGGCACTGCAGGCAGCGCGAACGCACCCTCACGATTCGTGGACGTTGTGGTTGTAAAGGCTGAGTGAGCCGCGTGAATCGTCACGGAAGCCCCACTCACAGGCCGGTGCTGCGTATCGTGAACCACACCCTGCACCTGCCCAAAAACTGTGGCATACGCGGCAGGATGACCAACCAGACACAAGACAAGAACGAAGACAAAACGTCGCATGAAGCAAAACTCCCGGCCACATCATTCGCGGCCCATCGGTATTCCAAACACTCGCAGGCATCACCTCGGTCTCGTAACATCGAGCCCGGAAAGATTGCCATCGAAGAGAAGGATTTAGCCGAGCAGGGAAGGTGGTCCGCGCTTTTGACGCGACCGGTCACGCGAGATGCGCCACTTCGACTCGGTCTGCGCCACACCGGCCGGATGCGTCATCAGCGAGGCGAACAATCCATCCGACACATCAACCGACATCACATCCTGATGCACCGACGACACAGCCCTTGGGCAATAAGGGCATTTCTGCAAGGGCGCGCTTAACCGCACACCCGCTTGCACCGCGTCCCCATGACCGCCCATCCCCATCGCGCATTGATGCGCCCCGCCTCGCCGGCAGCACGCCGGTAGCCCATCCTCTACGTCCCCGCCGAGAGCAAACAGCGGCGACACGAGGGTGAAGCTGAACAGCGTCAGCAGCAGGATGGAGAGGAGCTTCCGCACATCCTGATTGAACCCTAAATCCGCCCCACCTGCAAACGCCTAGCCCTTCAACTCCGGAAACGCCGTGATCCGCAGCTTCGCAGCCCCATACGGAATCAGCACAAGCTCCTCCACGGGTTCACTGCTCTCCACCGGCGACACAGGCACCGGCAGCGCCACCCCATCCTCCGGCTTCCACCCATTCACCCGCCGTCCCGTCGCATGGATCTTCACCGGCGCATTCGCAGCCGCGAACGGGACCGGACCCACCGTCTCCTCGCTCACTCGCAGGCCTGATACATCCAGCCCATAGTTCCACTGCCTTCCCGGAAACACCTGCCAGTCAGCGGTCAACCCACGCTCCCGCAACTTCACCCAATGTCCCTGCAGATCCAGCGAGAACACGAGCGGCCCCCGTTCCACGGCAACCGCCTCATTGAACCACCTCGTCGCCACCGGCTTCATCGGCAGCGTCAACTCCACTACATCCCCCGCCTCCCAGGTCCTCTCGATCCGCACAAACTCCCCAGCCGTCACGTTACCCTCAGCCTTGCCATTCACCACAACGGTAGCTCCCGCTGCCCACGCAGGCACCTTCAGTGACAGAGGAAACCGCACCGCTTTCTCCGGCGTCACCGTTAGCTTCACCGTCTCGCGAAAAGGATACTCCGTGGCCTCGACCACACGTACGAGAGTCTCTCGCACCATCGTCTTCACCTCGCACGGCGAGTACAGCGCAGCCACCAGCCCATCATCCGCCGTCCTCATCCAAAGACTCGCCGCAAACTTGGGCCAGCCTTGGTGGAAGTTCGCCGTGCAGCACCCGAAGTTAGGCTCCAGCCCATACAGGTTCGATTCCGGCCCATTCGTCCGCCACGGCTTCGAGTTCAACCCAACCTGCACCTGGTTCGCCTGTTGGTCATACTGATGCGCCCACATGTCGTCCGTGAACGTCCCCGGCAGCGCATTAAACGCGATCTTCTCCAACCGGTCGGCGATCGCGACATCCCCAAACACTGCCAGAGCCACCTCCATCGAGAACATCGTCTCGACCACCGTGCATAACTCCGTCCCCTGGCTCGGACTCCTCCCCGCCAGATGCTCATCGCACGAGAACATCCCATTCGGCAGCCCATGGTACTTATCCAGCGCCCCAAGCTGCCGGTAATAGCTTGCCCTCTCCGACTTATCTCCGCTGAGCCGATACTGAACCGCCGCAACCTTCAACGCCTGCCCATGGTTCACCCCATGCGTCTCGAGCGGCGTCTTATGCATCTCCCCCGGCTCGGTGTATTTGAAGTCGACGAAGCTGGCCTCCCAGTCATATCCCTGCTCCTTCAGTAGCGCCGCAAGCTTCAGCAGGTCCGGATCCTGCGTCCGCTCATGCAGCCACTCGATCACCAAAACCTCATCCTGCCATCGGAACCTACCCCACTCCTTCAGAGGCCTTCCCGGCATCGCCACAAGCTGATGCTTGAAGTACTTCGTCAGCACCGGTAGCACCCGCGGATCTCCCGTAGCCTCCTGGTATTGCGCCAGCGCCTTCACCATCACCATGCGCGGCCACCAGTCATCGTTGCTCGCTGGCCCAATCATCCCATCCGCCGCCTGGTGCGTCAGTGTCCACTCTACGAACCGTTGCGCCTTTGCCTTCAGCACATCGTCATTCAGCAGGACGCTCAGCGGAATCAGCCCATCCAGAAAGTAAGGCCCACGCTCCCAGCTCTCGCCTTTCCCGCCAAGCCATCCACTCGTCCCCCCACATCCGGCCAGAACTCATCCAGATGTCCGCCCATCCCATCCGCCTGCACCCGAAGCTGCCGCTGCAGCCATCCCAGAGGCTTCACCTCACCCAGCGGCAGAGGTCGGAACGTCCCGTCCGCAAGCCTCCTAGCCGCACCCGCCGTCTCCGCACGCAACGTCCCTGCCAGCGCCGCACCCGCCGCCATCTTCAAAGCATCCCGTCTCGTAATCTTCGGGTCGTAACCACCCGCGCTTGACAAACGTCGCCTCCGGAAGACCCCATTTTCACCACGAACATGAAAAACATGCACTTAAATCGCATTCACCCAATAAAGACGCACCTCTCACCACGTTTAGTACGCGACCGCTGACCACGTTTACCGCACATCGCCCCACGTTCTACCGCACGTTTTCAGTGCTTCGCCGCGTAGTTCTGCTTGTAACCCGTCCGCGTGTTGGTCACATCGAAGCTGCCGTCCCCATGCGCCGTCAACTCGATTCCATGCCCCGCATCCGGCCCCGGGACATTGGCGATGTACTTCTCCGGAGTGTTGTTCTCCATGCCACCTTCTTCGGAGAAATGGATCTGCCATAGCGTTTCCAGCCCCGGAGCCTTCAAAAAAGTCTTGAGAACAGGGGTAGAACCGCCCTTTTTTGCCCCATTATCCATAATTGCCACCCGAGCGCCAATCGCATCGACGAGGGCCGGACTGGAGCTTTGCTCCCACCCGTGATGCGAAACGATGAGGATATCGACTTTGCCAAGCTTGTTCTGCGGGCACATGAGTTGCATCTCTTTATCCCAGGTCAGGTCACCCAGGTCGAGAATCTTGAGCGATCCGAAGGTGATTTCTATCCCAAGAGACTTCGAATTCTCCGTCTGATCGGCCGGACGAACCTCCGACGTCGCACAGTACGGGTTCGCCTGCCCCGCGCCGGGAAGTGGACTCGAGATCAGGTTGCCATCTGCGCTGATCACATGCGCGTCCATTCCCTTGATTGGCAACGTATCGCCCGGCTTCCCGACAATATGCTGATATGTTCCCGCCGCGAGCACCTTCTGATATTCAGAGTAGTCCTTCTCGGTAATTCCGTGATCCATCTCACGATTTGGCCCATGATCGATGAAAGCACCGACGGGAATGCGAGAGACGAGTTGAGGGACCCCTCCCGTGTGGTCAGCGTGATAGTGCGTGAGAAGAACATAGTCGATCTTGCTGATACCGGCTTGCTTTGCCGCTCCCGCGATCCGGTCCGCATCGCGGTAATTGTTTCCCGGCCATCCCGTATCGATTAAGAGCGATTGTCCAGCCGGCGTGACGAACAGAGTCGACTGCCCCCCTTCCACGTCAATGAAATAGACCCTGAGCGACCCATCGGTGTGGGGCGCGGCCTGACTCCTCGCAGTCGGCGTGTAGAAAACAACACCAAGGCAGACGAGAAGGGGAGCGAGAAGTGTCAAACCAGATTTCATTCCATCTGTGTACGCCTTGAACGCTGTCTCTGGCAACCTGCGGACGACCGAGGGCGACACCTACATGTTCCGAGCTAGCGCTGACCTCTACAGATCCGAGCGTCCCGCAGTACTATTTCGATTTGGTGTCTGGGTGACTCTTTCAGGGAATGCGCTGCGCAGGTAACTTGAGAGTAACTGTTTACCAGGAAACCCCGGTGCAACCTATAACTCCTTGAAAAACATCGTCGAATGTTGACGAAAAGCTATTAGAGCCATCGTCCCACCCGTGTTCCCTCACGTACAACCTTAGAGCTATAGTAGGCTTGAGTACGAGTGGTTACCGTTGTGAGTAACGTAAGAACCCGTCTTTGCGAGACGTTTCTTCCGCGACCGGCAAGGTAAGTTACCCATGAGTAACTCCTTTGCGTCGTTTTGGGCCCAACTGTTGAGATTCTAGGGAAAGGGGCAGGATGCCGAACCGGGTAAGGGCACTCATCGTTCTCATTATTCTTGTTGGAACGTGCAGCGTGGTGTGGTCTACCCGTTACCCGGGACACACTTGGTTGCGTTTCGCCGTGTATCTCGTCGCCGTCCTCCTCAGTTCTGGCATGAAGGTCGCCATGCCGAAGGGCGATGGCACCATGGCCGTCAACTTTCCCTTCATCCTTCTCGGCATCGTTCAGCTCTCGCCCGGCCAGGCTATCGCGCTGGCCGCACTCTCCGTCATCGCCCAATGCCGCATCCGGGTCATCAAGCCGTTTACGTTCGTCCAGATAGCGTTCAACGTCGCGAACGTGATCACGGCAACTGCGTTAGCGACTCTGACCTTCTTGAGCGCGACGAGAATCGGGACCGAACTGGCTCCCGCGCTCGCCCTCGCCGCGACAACTTACTTCTTCGCCAATACTATTCCGGTTGCGTTGGTCATCGCCTGGTCCAAGGGAGAAGCACCCGTCGCGCTCTGGCGGCGTGAGTTTCCCTGGTATCTTCCGTTTTACCTGGTCGGAGCGGTCCTCGCGGCCGTCGCCGATCTCATCAGTGTCCGCTTTGGCTGGACTACCTCGCTCCTGCTCGTTCCCGTCATCTATACGATCCATCGTGCTTACCGCGCTCAAATGGCAATGGTCCGGGATCGCCAGATCCACCTGGAGGAGACCGAAGCCCTCCATCTCCGCACCATCGAGGGCCTCGCCATGGCGATCGAGGCGAAGGATCACAATACCCACGACCATCTTGTGCGCGTTCGCATGTATGTCGCGGAGATCGGCGTCGAGCTTGGCATCACCGAGTTGGAGATGCATGCATTGATGACAGCCTCCTTTCTCCACGACATCGGTAAACTCGCCGTGCCGGAGCACATCATCAACAAACCCGGCAAGCTCACGCCGGAAGAGTTCGAAAAGATCAAGATTCACCCCGTCGTGGGCGCGGACATTCTGGAGCGCGTCCGCTTTCCCTATCCCGTCGTTCCCATCGTCCGGTCGCACCATGAAGCATGGGATGGAAGCGGCTACCCTGACGGGCTCAAGGGTGAAGAGATCCCGATCGGCGCACGTATTCTTTCGGCCGTCGATTGCTTCGACGCCCTTGCCTCCGACCGTCCGTACCGCAAAGCGCTCCCCATTGGGGAGGCCATGGCGATGGTGAGAAGCAAAGCTGGAATCCAGTTCGATCCACGTGTCGTGGCGGTACTCGAGAAACGACATGTCGAACTTGAAGAGCGCGCCCGGCTCCACGGCAAGGGACTCGAACCCCTGAATATTGACGTGACCGTCGCACGCGGAGAGGCTCCAGGCGCCGGGTTCCAGCAGGATAATGAGAGTTCCGATGCCGTAGCTCGCGAACTGGCTTCCGGCGAGGCGGCAAGGCTCGATGCCTTGAACCATGTGGCTGCCGCGAGTCAAGAGGCGCAGGCGATCTTCGAGATGAGCCAGACGCTCGGGGCATCGCTCAGCCCTGACGAAACCATCTCCGTCATGTCCTCGCGTCTGCGCCACTTTATCCCGTTCGATTGCTTCGCCTTCTATCTTAAGACGGGTGACATTCTTTCTGTCCGGTATATCGACGGCCATGGCACCCGGTCCTTTTCCGCACGGCCTATTCCTCTTGGTGAAGGGCTCTCCGGATGGGTGGCGCAGAGTGGCCGGCCCAGTCTCAACGGCAATCCAAAGGTCGAGCCGAACTACGAGGCCGGCAGGGATGCAACGATGGAGCTGAGCTCAGCCCTCTCACTTCCTCTCTTCAACCTCACGGGAGACATCTTCGGCGTCCTGACGATCTACGCCTGCGCGCTCGACGCCTTTTCGCGCGATCATCTCCGCATCCTGCAGGCCGTCGAAGCGAAATATTCACTCACCCTGCAGAATGTGCTCAGTTTCGGCAGCGCCGAAAAGGATCTTCGCGTCGACGTCGTTACCCAGCTTCCGAACACCCGCCAATTCTTCCCGAGGATGGAAGCCGACCTGATCAAGGCAAGCAAGGGAAGCGAGCAGCTCGGAGTTGTCGTCTGCAATCTGAATTCGCTGAAAGCAATCAGTGAACGGTATGGTCCGAAGATGGCGAGCGAGCTTCTCCGCTCTGTTGCGGACGGCTTCCGTGCGTGCTGTCACTCCTACGACAGCGTGGCTCGCATCGGGGTCGACGAATTCGTCTTTCTCCTTCCCGGCATCGACATGAAGAGCTGCACACCGCAACTCCAGCTGATCGAGGAGACCGTCAGGCATGCCGCCACCGATCTTAAGATCGAGATGAATATCTCGGTCAGCCTCGGAGCATCGTTCTTTCCCGCGGATGGGAACACGGCGGAAGAGTTGCTTGGGCTTGCCGATCGCCGCATGTACTTTCATAAGCGTAAGTACTTCGAGGCGGGCGCCAGTCCCATCGACAGGCCGCGCAAAGTAGCCGAAGTCGCATGACGCTGGCCTTCGCCATCGTCCGCCGACTAAGCCGTGTCTTCCTCCTCATGCTTCTCGCAGCCATGGGGACCATCGTGCTGATGCGCTTCTCCCCTGGGTACTATACGGACATCCGCGAGCTCGACCCGAAATACGCTCAGTCAGCCAACACCGCCATTGAGACCGAGGAGAACCAGCATGGCTCGCTTGCTGCCATTGCGCGGAATGTCTTTGCTGGCTGGCTGCACGGGGACCTCGGCCGATCCCGCCAGTACGACGCGCCCGTCTCCGAACTCGTTCGCCCCCGGATTGGGGTGACGCTTTCACTGCTCGCCCGCAGTATCGTCAACGGATGGCTGATTGCGTTCGCCGCTGCATTGCCCATCAGCACGCTTCGCCGGGGAGCGACCCTCGTGTCGGCACCTTTCACGCTCCTGCTTGCCATCCCCACGGGAGCCATGGCGACCGTCTCGCTCCTTGCCGACACTGGCGGCCCCGTTCTCGTCCTGAGCCTCATCCTTGCCGCACGCGACTTCAAGTTCCTCGCCCGCCTCTTCCGCGTCGCTTGGCGTGCCCCCCATCTCCTCCAGGTCCGGGCCCAGGGAATGCGCTTCCATCGCGTGATCCGCACCTTCATCCTGCCTAACGTCGCCCCTCAGGTCTTCGCCCTGGCGACGCTATCCCTCGTCACCGCACTCAGCGCGGTCGTTCCCGTGGAGGTCATCTTCGACGCTCCCGGCCTCGGTCAGCTCGCATGGTCCGCGGCGATGAATCGTGACCTCCCCGTCCTCCTGACGGTGACTCTCCTCATGGCCTTTGCCGTAGCCTGCGCGGGCATGGTCTCCGAGCGGATGCGGCCCCTGGAAACCGCATGAAGCCTCGCCTCGCCGCTGCAATCCTCTTTCTCCTTATGCTGGCCGCCAGCCTTATCGTGTTCAAGCCCGGGCGCAGCTACGCCGTTCAGGATCGCGACGCCATCATGGCCAGCTCTTCCCCCCAGCACTGGACAGGCACCGACCAACTAGGCCGCGATCGCACGGTGAGAATCTCCGCGGCCCTGCTAATCTCCTTCGCCGGGGCAACCGCGGCATCCGCAGTCGCGACCGCCATTGCCGCGGCGGTCGGCACCCTTGCCGCGTTCAGTCCGAAAGTCGTTGCGTTCCTTCTGATGCTCGCAAGTGACCTCTTCCTTACGCTGCCGTGGCTCTTCCTCCTAATGCTCGTCCGTTCCGGCCTGCCTCTCACGACATCGCCGATGCACTCAGCCGCGATCACGTTCATCATCCTCGCCTTCCTCGGCTGGTCCGCCTGCGCGCGCACCGTCTATAGCGGAGCGACAAATCTTCGGGCCTCCGAGTGGATGATGCAGGGCCGAGCCAGCGGTCTCCGTCCCGTCCAGCTCACTCGCCTTCATCTTCTTCCTCACCTCAGGACGCTTCTCCTTCCGCAGTTCCTCCTCTGTATCCCCGCCTTCATCGTGGCTGAAGCAAACCTGGGCACGCTCGGCCTCGGCATCGCCGAACCTCTTCCCTCGTGGGGCACTATGCTCCTCGAGCTCGATAACTCCGCGCTTCTCGCCCGCTCTAGCTGGGTCTATCTCCCGATAGCCTTGCTCGTCGCCGTTCTGCTCCTGCTTGAATCATTCGCTGTAGAGGTATAACTCATGGGTTTGCGCACCAACCGGGTCTCCATCGGAGCACTCCTTTTTATCGTCCTCCCATTGCTTACGCAGACCTCCGCGAAAGCTCCCGGCGAACTAGCCTGGGCGATCCGCTACGACCCCAAGACGTTCGATCCGGCGAAGGTTGACGACCAGTCCTCTGAGCTCGTCCGCTTTCTTACCGGCGGTGTCCTCCTCCGCGTCAACCGTCTCACCCAGCAGCCTGAACCTGACCTGGCAGAGACCTACAGCCTGTCTCCTGACGGCCGCGTCCTGACCTTCCACCTTCGTCCTGGTCTCAGATTCTCGGACGGCTCCGACCTCACCTCGCGCGACGCGGCATGGTCGATCCGCAGGGTCCTTGCCCCAGTCACTGCGGCTCCGGCCGGCGAAGAGTTCCTTACCCCAAAGGACGTGAAAGTCGAAGCCCCGGACGCGCATACAGTCCGTGTTACCCTGCCCAAGCGCGTCGTGGCCATTGCTCGTGTCTTCGACGAGATTGCGATCGAGCCTGCCGACCATCCAAGCGAAGCCCGTGTGACGTCCGGTCCCTTTATTCTCGCCGACTACAAGCGCGGCCAGTCTATCCGCCTCAAGCGCAACCCAAACTATTGGCGTCATGATGGGGCTAACGTCCAACTGCCCTATCTTTCCGGCATCCGCCTCGACATTCTTAGCAACCGAGAACAGGAGATTTCCGGTTTCCAGCGTGGCGACTACGATCTCATCGACAACCTTCCCGCCGAGTATTTCACAGCGCTCTCCAAACGCTCTCCAGGAGCCGTGCGCGACCTTGGCGCATCCCTCAACACCGAGCAGATGTGGTTCAACGAGTCCCCAACTTCACCGCTTCCCGCGTATGAGAAAGCATGGTTCACGAACCGCGGCTTCCGCGTCGCTATCTCGCAGGCAATTCATCGTGCCGACCTGGCCCGCATCGCCTACGACGGCCACGCCACACCCGCATACAGCTTCATCTCTCCGGCGAACACCCCCTGGTACGACAAGACCCTAAACTACCCACACGAAGATGTCGCGGCTGCCACCCGCCTCCTCGCGGCGAGCGGCTTCCATCTGAGCGGTAAGACCCTCTACGACGCCGGCAATCAACCCGTGAAGTTTTCGATCCTCACCAACGCCGGCAATGCTGCACGTCAGAAGATGGCTACGCTTATCCAGCAGGATCTGGCCGCACTTGGCATCGAGATCACTATCGTTACGCTCGATTTCCCAGCACTCATCGAACGTTTCATGCATACGCAGGACTACCAGGCCTGTCTTCTCGGCCTCTCGAATGTCGATCCCGAACCGAACTCCATGATGAACCTCTGGCTCAGTTCTTCGCCCAACCATCAATGGAATCCATCCGAAAAAAGTCCAGCCACTCCGTGGGAGGCCGAGATCGACAGGCAGATGCTGATCCAGGCCACAAGCCTTAGCGCCCCGGACCGCAAGCGTGCTGTCGACCAGGTTCAGCAGATCGTCGCCGACCAGCAGCCTTTCATCTATCTCGTTCACCCAAATACCCTTTATGCGATATCGCCGCAACTTGGCGGCGTTCAACCCGCCGTCCTCTCACCCGGAGTTGTCTGGAACGTTGACATGATCCGAAGGCAGGGAACTCGCTAGATGAGCGAAGGCGCTATTCCACTACTCCGTGTCAGCCTCCAGGCCTCCTACGGGCGTCAATCGGTCCTGCGAGATATCCGTTTGGACTTGGAAAAAGGCGAGTCCCTTGGCCTGGTTGGCACAAGCGGAGCAGGGAAGAGCACACTGATCCTCGCTCTCCTGGGACTTCTTCCCTGGCGCGGAGGTACGGTCACGGGGGAGGTTCTCCTGGAAGGGCAGAACCTCCTCACCATGCCGGAGCGCGACGCCCGCCGCCTGCGGGGAAGCCGTATCGCGCTCATTCCACAAAGTCCCATGAACGCCCTCAATGCGGTCGTCTCGCTTCGAGCACACTTTGACGAAGCATGGCGCGCGCACGACAACAGGGGCCGCGCCGCACTGGAAACACGCCTCGCGACGCTTCTTTCCGAGGTTCAGCTCCCCACCGACCCGAGCTTCCTGAAGAGAAAGCCCGGCGAGATCAGTGTCGGGCAGGCTCAGCGCGTGATGATCGCGCTAGCCCTTCTGCATCGCCCAGCGATTCTCGTTGCAGACGAGCCTACAAGCGCTCTCGATCCCGTCACGCAGGCGGAGATCCTCAAGCTTCTGCGTCATCTCAATCAGACCATGGGAACGACGCTGCTTTATATCTCGCACGATCTTCTCTCCGTGCTACAGCTCTGCGACCGCATCGCCGTACTTGATACCGGAACCATCGTCGAGTTACTTTCAGTCGATCGCATCGAGCAGGCAGTGCACCCGGCCACACTTGCTCTGCTGAACGCCCTTCCCGCCCCACCCCGAATCCTCCTCGAGTACCGGGATGGTAACGCCAGGTAACTAATCCGCGAAATAACGACCAATAGAGGACCCTCCTCACTCCGGTGGGCCATCCACTATCCCTCGAACTTCTTCGAGGGTGCAACTAAAGGGTGATGGCTCCCCTTTTGGGCACTGGTACTGTTACTCACGAGGGCCGAAATGCCCGATAAAAACAAAGAATAAGAACTTCGCGGCACCGAATGACGCTCGCCGACTCAAGCAGAACAGGCATCACATTGTGCCGCACGAACGTGTCACGCAGCCAAAGCGAAGAGTTAGCCGATTTGGACTTAGTTCAAAGACTTCCACAGGAGCATTACAGTGAACAGCTTGTCTCGCTACTTTAGACCGATCTTGACTCTCTTGGCCGTGGTACCGTTCGCCTCCGTAGCTCACTCCCAGAGCACCCTCAGCCCGAAAGTTTCATCCGACGCCTCTTCAGCTTCGCCCGCGTCCATGATCCCAGTGATCATCCAGTACAAGACAGTCCCAGGTCTGCCGCGACTCACCAAGAGCCCGACCCACGTAACAACCTCGGGTACGGAGTTGACGGCGATCAACGCGATCGCTACCACCGTGCCGGCATCTTCGGTGGCCGAGATCGCCGCCGATCCCAACGTCGCTTATATCTCCTCGGACCGCCATGTTGGCGCTCGCCAGGTCACAGTCACCGCCGCCGAATTTACAACCGAGCCCATCAACGCACCCTGGGTCTGGAAGGTCGGCTTCGACGGCACCGGGGTCGGTGTCGCCGTCATCGACAGTGGTATAAGTCTCGTTGACGATCTCCACGGCAGAGGCAAGGTTGCCAGCCGCATCGTCTATAGCGAGAGCTTCATCCCCGGTGATGCTGATGCCACGGATCATTTCGGTCACGGCACCCATGTCGCCGGTTTGATCGCCGGAAATGGTAACGATTCCACAGGCTCCAAGTACTTCCGTACCTTTTCCGGTGCAGCGCCGAACGCGAACCTCATCAACCTTCGCGTGCTCGACGAACATGGCTCCGGTACGGACTCCTCTGTCATCGCCGCCATTGGGCGGGCCATCGAGCTCAAGTCGGCTTATAACATCCGCGTCATCAATCTCTCGCTCGGACGGCCCATCTGGGAGGGATATGCTCTTGACCCGCTTTGCCAGGCTGTAGAGAAGGCCTGGAAGGCCGGCATCATGGTCGTCGTCGCCGCCGGCAACGATGGACGTGACCTCGCCCTCAACCCCGAAGGCTACGGCACGATCGAATCGCCAGGCAACGACCCGTACGTTCTCACGGTTGGAGCCATGCGCACCGTCGGCACCGCAGGCATCAACGACGATCTCATCGCCAGCTACAGCTCGAAGGGTCCTTCGTTCATCGACCACATCGTCAAGCCTGACATCGTCGCTCCCGGCAATCTCGTCAGCAGCTTGAAGTTCTCCAACGACGCTCTCGCGATCAACAATCCTTCCTTCGTCACCCTGAACTCTTTCTACACGGTCAGCGGCAACGGTAAATCCTCGGTCAACTACTTCCCACTGAGCGGCACAAGCATGGCCACCGGCGTCACCAGCGGCGCGGCCGCCCTCCTTCTGCAGGCTGATCCCCTCATCACGCCCGACCAGTTGAAGGCGATCATGATGAAGAGCTCAAACCGCAGCTACTTCCCACAGACCAGCAGCGTCACCGATCCCACCACCGGCACCGTCTTCAAGGCGAACTACGATGTCTTCACCATTGGCGCCGGCTATCTCGATGTAGAAGCCTCGCTGATCAACATCGCGAAGTTCGGTCTCATGCTCCCTAAGGGCACCGCGATGTCCCCCGTCGCGGTCTTTGATTCGACGACTGGTGGAACCAACCTCGTCATCGACAGCACTGCACTCTGGGGCGCGGCAAACAGCAAGGCGGAGACTGCACTCTGGGGTGCGACCGCTCTCTGGGGAGCTTCGGAGATCTACGGCGCCAACGCCTTCGTCGGCAGCCAGACCGCTCTGTGGGGAGCCACGGCTCTCTGGGGCGCTAACGATCCTCAGGCATACACGGCTCTGTGGGGTGCGACTGCTCTTTGGGGTGCCTCTACGCCGGCAGCCGCGACCGCTCTCTGGGGTGCGGAAGATGTCAACGGCTCAACCGCCCTTTGGGGTGCCACGGCACTCTGGGGTGCAACCGCACTCTGGGGAGCAGACGCACCGTTCGAGTTCTAATAAAAACTGACAACCGAGATACGCATCCGCGGAGAACCCTGCCGCCGATGCGTATCTCGCATTTAAGCAGGCGACTGCAGCTCTTCTTCGCTGTTAAGGTGAACCACAAACAAGAGCCGGACACGCGCATTGCGTATCCGGCTCTTGATAACTTCACCGACTCTTATATCGACTTCGGCTTGGATGTTTTACCTCGGACCTCTTGTTTAGCTTACCGCGCGGTTCTTTTCTTTGCCTTCGCCGTCGGAGAGGCAGCTCTTAATGCGGCCCGCTTTGCCTTTTTGACGGCGGCCCAGCGCCGAAACTGCGCCTGGCGAATACGTTCTAGCCCCTCAGCGCTCATCGTCCTGGTTGTACTTCCCCGGGTAGGCTTGGTCGCAGCCGTTACGGTCTTAGCCGGACGACCCGGCTTCTTATGAGCGGTACCAACGTTCTTCAGCAGCTTGGCCTTCGATGCATGCAGCCGCGAGATCTCCGCATCAATTTCGTAAAGAATCGATTCATACATATCGTTCTCAGATCCTCACTCCTGGGCTTCTTGGATCGCTAAGCACTCAAGCGGCATGTGGCCTTCAGTATCCCGCTCTTCTCTTATCCCAGGTTGTTACTCTCAGACGCATCCCGTGCAGCGAAGCAAATGAGGCATCATGTCGGCAGTTCTCGCGCGGGGCGGTCCCGTGCGAGTTATCTGCGGCAATGCAGGTCCCTCATCAAAATTTATCAGAAAGAGACGCACGAAGTCCGGTTGCACGTCTACACCGATACGTGTTACTAACGATTTATTCCCGACCTGGCCCACCAAAGTCGAATCGAGAAAGTGCTGAAGCGCAACGAGCCAGCATAACTGCAAACTTATGCCGACTCATAACGCAAAGCACCTCAAATCTTCAGTTCCCAGCCCTTTTCATATTCCCGATGCGTCATCGCCTGCGCTTTCGCATCGTTGACGATGTGTCCACTCGTCTGATCAAGCGTCAGCACGCGATTCGTCTCCCATGCAACGTTCGACAGTTGAAGCATCGTCACTGCGACATTACCCGATGCAATCGGCTGATTCAGCTTCTCGCCCTTTTGAATACCCGCGATGAAGTTGGCAAAGTGAAGATCGGTCATCGAGTCCTTGCCCGTCGTATCGGTCGATGACGTCTTCGCCGTGTTCACTTTGAACTCGTCGATCTTCTTCTTGCCACTCTGGTCATAGACCTCGTAGCCATCGCGATCGACGATCACCGATCCATTCGTTCCCTGGATAATGGATCCGCGATCCCGGTCGTACAACTTCATCGGGTTGCAGCAGCGTCCTTCCCACGTGATCATCTTGTCTTCGTAGTTGAAATCCGTGACCATCGTGTCGTAGTACTGCCAATCATCCTTGAACTGGTAACGGCCCGCCTGCGCGGACACCGTCTTCGGAAAGTCCACGCCTAGAGCCCACCGGCACACATCGACCTCGTGTGTTCCATTATTTAGGCTCTCGCCCGTGCCCCACACTTTGAACCAGTGCCAGTTATAAGGATGCACATTGTCCTTGTAAGCCTGGCGCGGCGCCGGGCCCTGCCAAAGATCCCAATCGAGTGTCGACGGGACGGGTACCACCTTTCCCACGCCAATCGACTTCCGATTGTTCACATACCAGGCCTTTGCGAAGTAAGCCCGGCCAATCAGACCACCGTGTATCTTCCCGACGATCTCGATCGAATGGGGCGACGACCTCTGCTGGCTTCCCATCTGTACGAGCTTGCCGTACTTCTTCTGCGCCGCTACCAGCAGCTCACCCTCATGCGGATCGTAGCTGCAAGGCTTCTCGACATACACATTCTTTCCCGCCTGCAAACCCGCCACAGCCATCGGCGTATGCCAGTGGTCCGGAGATGCAATCGTGATCGCATCAATCTCCTTCAGCTCCAGCATCTTTCTGAAATCGCCATGCGTCTTCGGGGCATACCCAAGCTCCTTCGTCGCATTCCCGCAGTACTTATCCAGAATCTTGCTGTCCACATCGGCGATATGTGCCAGCCTGCTTGTCTTCTCGTTCGCCTTCAGCGAAGAAAGATGCGCATAAGCCCGGCTGTTCAATCCAATCGTCGCGAAGGTCACCCGATCGTTCGAGCCCATGATCTGTGCATAGCTTCTCGCCGACGAACTCAGCGCAAGTCCGGCAGCCCCAAGGGCAACTCCATCTATAAACTCCCGTCGAGTAATCACGCTCTCTCCTCAGACCTCTTTGGTCTTACCAACTTCAGCTCGCACCGCCGCAACCGCACGCGCGATAACGTTATACGAGAATGCCCACCATACGCAATCCATCCCCATATGCCTTTGATATCGCAAGCCGCCGCCACTTCTCGGCCTTTTGTGGAAGAATGTCTTGGATCGTTTACGGTCGAACCTCTGGAGGACGAGCATGTCCGTTTCCCGCCGCAACATGATCCTTGGCATGGCCGCTGCAACTGCTTCCACGAAGATGTTTGCGCAAACCGTCCGGGCCTGTCCCTTCCGTCTCGCCGTCATCAACGACGAAATCTCTCCCGACTTTGACCACGCCTGTTACGTCGCCTCGCGCGACTTCAGTCTTCAGTGGATCGAGCTCCGCAGCATGTGGAACACCAATATTTCTGCCCTAACCTCCGCGCAGATCGACGAATCCAGAAAAATTCTGGGCAAATACAATCTCCGCGTCACTGACCTTGCGAGCCCCCTCTTCAAGACCGACCTCCCTGGGGCACCCGTCTCCAAAGAGAGCCCCCACCGCGACAAGTTCAAGGCCGACTTCGACTATAAAGAGCAGGACGCCCTCCTTGACCATCTCATCGACCTCTCCAAACAATTCGGGACCGACCGTATCCGTTGCTTCGACTTCTGGCGTCTCGACGACCCTAAACCCTTTCGCGCCGAGATGAATCGCAAACTGGGTGAAGCCGCCGAAAAGTGCGCGAAGCATAACCTCGTCCTTCTCCTCGAGAACGAGATGGCCTGCAACACCGGCAGCGGCGAAGAGGCACTCGCCGTCCTCAACGCCATCCCCAACCCAGCTTTCATGCTTAACTGGGATCCCGGCAACGCCGCCACCTTCCCGGGCAACGTTCCCTACCCGAACGCCTACGACGCGCTTCCCAAGAACCGCATCGGCCACTGCCACGTCAAGAACGCCAAACGACTTCCCAATGCGAAGTGGGACTGGGAGCCCGTCGACATCGGCATCGTGGACTGGGTCGGCCAATTTAAGGCCCTCCAGCGCGACGGCTACAAGTATGGTGTCTCCCTTGAAACTCACTGGCGCGGCGGCGGCACCGCCGAAGCCTCCACCCGAATCAGTATGAAGGGCCTGAAGGACACCTTGCAGAAAGCCAACATTCCCTGCTAGCCATCCAGACGACCACCGGGCGTCCCACCTTCGACGACGGCGTTACCGTCGGCTAAGGTGGGGTCGACGATTCTCCGCGCGCCACTCCACGATCTCTTCCAACGCCCCCCGGCAAGTCTCCGCGGCAGCTTCGGCCGTCAGCCCATACTTGGCCCTGAGCGCCTCGACCTTCCCATGCTCGATGAACTCATCCGGCCACCCCACCCGCACCATGGGCACATCGATCTGCAACTCGTTCAGCGTCTCGAGCACCGCCGAACCGAATCCGCCGGCGAGCACATGGTCCTCGAAGGTCACCACGAGGCCGCACTCTACCCCGTACCGATCCACGCATTCCCGATCGACCGGCTTTGCGAACCGCGGATTAATCAGGGCCACACTGAAGCCCCCTGCCTCGAGCATCCCCACAAAGCGCTCCGCCTCCGCCATCATCGCGCCGAGCCCAAACACCACAACCTCAGCGCCAGGCCTGCCTTTCAGCACCTTGGCTTTGCCAATCTCGAGCGCAACCGGCTGCTCCTTGACGCGAACTCCCGGCCCCGTCCCCCTCGGATAGCGTATCGCGCTAGGACCGTCATGCAGCATGGCTGTATACATCATGTCTGCCAGTTCATCCTCATCCACCGGATCCATGTGGATCAGGTTCGGTACCCCACGCAGGTAGCTGATATCGAATAGCCCATGATGCGTCGGTCCGTCGTCTCCGCTCAGCCCGCCGCGATCCATGCAGAACACCACGGGCAGCTTCTGCAGAGCCACATCATGCACAATCTGGTCGAACGACCTCTGCAGGAACGTTGAATAAATCGCGCAAAAAGGCTTGAACCCTTTGATCGCAAGACCCGCCGCAAAGATCACGGCATGCTCTTCGGCGATCCCCACATCGAAGTACCGTGTCGGATGCACCGGCCTGAAGAGGTCGAGTGCCGTACCGTTCGGCATCGCTGCCGTAATTGCAACGACTTTGTCGTTCGCCGTAGCTAGTTTCGTCAGCGTCTCGGCAAAGATCTCCGAGTACGTTTTTTGGATGGCGGGCTTCGTCTCGCCCGTCTCCGGATGGTACGGCCCAAGCCCATGGAACTTCTTCTGACCTTCGAGCGCAGGCTGAAACCCGCGCCCCTTCTGCGTAATCGCATGCAGCACCACAGGCTTGTTCTGCGTCTTCAAAAACTTGAACGTCTCAATGAGCATCGGCAGGTTATGGCCGTCAATCGGCCCGAAATAGCTGATTCCGAACTCTTCGAAGATCATCCCCCGCCCGACCAAGCCCTTCGCCGCTTCTTCCGCTCGCCGCACAACGTGCCGGGCAGCCTTGCCACCGATCTTCTCCACAAACCCCGCCGCGGCATCATGCAGGCTCACATAAGTCGAGTTCATCGCGATCTTATGGAAGTACTCCGCGATCGCTCCCACATTCTTATCGATCGACCATTCGTTGTCATTCAAGACAATGATCAGCCGCTTCGTCTGCGCGGCGACATTGTTCAGCGCCTCAAATGAGATCCCGTTTGTAAATGCCGCATCTCCCGCCAGCGCGACAATATGCTCGGTGCCGCCGGCGAGATCCCGCCCAACCGCCATCCCAAGCGCCGCGCTCAATGCCGTTCCGGCATGTCCAGCCCCATAGCTGTCATGCTCGCTCTCGGTTCGCAGCATGAAACCATTCAGCCCACCCGGCTGCCGGATCGTATCGAACAGGTGTTCCCGCCCTGTTAGCAGCTTATGCACGTACGCCTGATGGCTAACGTCAAAAATAAAGCTATCCGTCGGCGTATCGAACACGTAATGCATCGCAATGGTCAGCTCGACCACCCCGAGGTTCGGCCCAATGTGACCCCCGGTCTTGGCAACCCCAAGAATCAGCCGCTCCCGGATCTCCTCGGCCAACTGCGTCAACTGCACCATCGACATGCTCTTAAGGTCCGCCGGCGATGTGATCGTGCTCAGAATCGTGTCCATTGCGTCTTTTTCTCAGGCGACCCATGCCAACAAGCCGCAACCATTCACTATACCAACTTCCCGGCTGACTCAAACGCGAGGCTGAGCGCGCAGGGTCGGCCCCCCAAACGGGAATCTTCGCAGCCCTCCTATGCTTCGGTACCCCAAAACCGGCATAGCGGCGAGAGCCTGTCGCTCGGGCACATTTATACTTTGGCTAGCATCAGGACGAGGATCGCATCGTGTTGGAACGCCGAAAAGTGGAAGCGCAGAGCACGGCGGCGATCCGGCGCCAGATGACCCAATTCTTCGAGGCGACCTCAGACGGAATCGCTTTCCTCAATCGCAACTACGTCTTCACCTTTCTCAATCGCCGCGCGCGAGAAATCCTCGCCCCAAGCGGGGAACTCATCGACGTTTCTCTATGGGATGCCTACCCGGCGGCAGCCATCCAGGATTCGCCTTACTGGATCAACTACCACCGCTCCATGGACGAAGGGGTCGCGACCCATTTCGAGTACTTCTACCCCGAACCCCTCAATGTCCTCTTCGACATCCACACACTGCCCTCCGAAGACGGCATCATTCTCTTCTTCCGCGACATAACCGCCGAGCGCAGAGACCGGGAAGAGCTGCTTCGGCGCCGCGAAGAGATGGAACGCCAGTTCGCCGAAATCGAGGCTGTCTACCGCACCGCTCCCATCGGTCTTGCGCTCTTCGATCTCGACGACTATCACTACCTTCGTCTCAACGACCGTCAGGCTGCATTCTTCGGTCTCAAGCCGGAACAGGTCGTCGGCCGCACGCTCACGGAAATGGCTCCCATCGAGGGCCTGCGGGAGCTCTTCGACCAGGTAGCCAGCGGTGGTCCGCCTGTCGTCAACTTCCCACTCGAAGGGACGCTCATCAACGATCCCACCGACCATCGCTACTGGGTCGTCAGCTACTTTCCCGTACTCGGATCCGACGGCGCGATCCAAGGCATCACGGCCTCCTCGCTCGAGATCACGCAGCAGAAGAAGGCGGAACTCGCCCTCATCGAGTCGGATAAGCTCGCGGTTGTGGGCCGTCTCGCCTCCTCCATCGCGCATGAGATCAACAACCCGCTGGAGTCGGTCACGAATCTGCTCTATCTCGCACGCAATAGCGAGACCCTCGATCTGGCGAAAGGCTATCTCGAAAGCGCAGATCACGAGTTGCAACGCATGGCTGCTGTCACCAGCCAGACACTTCGCTTTCACAAGCAATCCACCAGCCCGCAGGCGATCACGGGCGAAGCTCTCATCCGCAGCGTACTGTCCATCTACCAGGGCCGCATCCTCAACTCTGGAGTTCAGGTTCAGACCCGGTATCGCGCCGATAGCCCCGTTCGCTGCTTCGAAGGAGAGATACGCCAGGTCATCAGTAATCTGCTCGGCAACGCGCTCGATGCGCTTGCTCCAGGCGGAAGCCTTTTCCTGCGCACACGCGAAAGCACGAACTACGTCACTGGCCAGCACGGGATCGCTCTTACTCTCGCGGACAACGGCAGCGGGATGAGCCCGGAGACCATCCAGAAGGCATTTCGCCCCTTCTACACCACCAAAGGCATCATGGGAACAGGACTCGGCTTGTGGATCTGTAAGGAGATCATCGACCGTCACAACGGAGCGATTCAGGTCCGCAGCCGTGTCGGCTATGGCACGGCCTTCGTCGTGTTCCTGCCCTACGACGCCATAAGCCGTTAGGTCTTCGCTCCAGAATTTTTGCCTGCACGACCAAATTCCCGCGCCACTGTATTCTGCAATGAAATCCAGGAACCGGACCCCGCCATGCCCCGCAGACTACCCACGCCCGCGCGCCTTGAAGCCTTCTCCGATGGCGTGATCGCCGTCATCATCACGATCATGGTTCTCGAGCTCAAGGTTCCTCACCAAGACGGCCTCGCCGGTCTCTACGCTGTCCTTCCAACGCTCCTTGTCTACGCTTTGTCCTTTACCCTCACCGGCATCTATTGGATCAACCACCGATACCTGATCGACCGCATCGAGCGCATCGACAACGCCATGCTCTACGCGAACCTGGCCTTCCTCTTCAGCCTCTCGCTTCTCCCTTTCTTTACCTCTTACGTTCTGGAGAAGCAGATCAATACCTTCTCCGTCGTCCTCTATGGCGTCTCGAACATCGTCTCAGGCTTCTCCTTCATGCTTCTGCGTCTTGCTGTAATGCGCCATCTCCGCCACCACGCTGAACTTGCCCACGAAGACACCGCCGCCAGGACGAAGCACTGGCTTTCCCTTTTCGTCTACGCCTGCACCATTCCGCTCGCCTTCCCGTATCCTCGCGCTGCCCTCGCCGCCATCACTGTCGTCACCCTCATCTGGATTCTTCCCAACCTGAGCGTCGAACACACCCACGAGGACCCATCCCACCCCATCCACCCATCCTGACGAGACGTTCCTTCTCGTGTTCCTTCTTTGTTATTTGGTCGTTGCATGTTTTTCGCGGTCATCCTAAGCGTAGCGAACGACTCCACTTTATCGAGCCGCCCGAACGTGTACCCGGGCCACACGTGTGGCTGACCAGATGCCGTAAAACAAAAAGTCGGCTCGAGCCGATCAGCGCTATCCTAGCTCCGCCGCCAAAACCCATCCCAGGACCAGCCCCATGTCCGAACTTACCGAACCCCAAGTCTTCCACATCGAAGAGTACAAAGCTCTCCGCAAGGAGATCGAGATTCACCTCACCGAGTCTCGCACCGAAGAGCGCTACCTCGTCATCGCCGTCGGCGCCATCTGGGCATGGCTCATTACGAATCACAATCACCACGTCCTTCTCTGGTGCATTCCGCTTCTGCTTGCCGTCGCATCCGTGAGCCGGATGGCTGCACTGACCTACGACATCATCAAACTTGGGAGCTATCTGCGCGGAGTCGAGAACCACTTCCACGCAGCCGGCTGGGAGCATCACCTCCTTAACATCCAGAGGTTCGAGTGCGCGGACCGAAGCCCGTTCGAGAGGTTCGCTCATGCCAAACGGAAGATCAATATCGGCCGTATGAACAACTACATCAGCGTCGCCATATTGATCCTCGCCTTGATCGGCCTTATCGACCATGACGACCTTGCCGGGGGCACCTATCCATGCAGTATCTCGCCCGTAGCTGCCCAGGCATCTAGACCAGCGGAACCCAGCCTTCACTGAAGTCCATGCCAAACTAGATCGATGAGGTCACCTTCGCGTTCACTGCAGATTGCGTCCTTCCTCCTTTCCACCATCGCCTTCGCCCAGACCCCCGTTCCCCAACGCGTCCAGACTGGCTTCAATGCCATCAAGGAATCAACCCTCCGCGCCAACCTCACCTTTATCGCCGGAGATGGTCTGCTGGGTCGCATGTCTCTCCAACCTGGCGACGAAGCCTCCGCCGAGTGGGTCGCCTCCGAGTTCGCCAAAGCCGGCCTGCAGCCCGCCGCGAAAGATGCCTCCGGCTACCCATCCTTCCTGCAGCCCGTTCCACTCGTCGAGTACAAGCCGGACACCGGCGCGACCCGCCTCACCCTGACCGGTCCTGCGACCGGTCCTGCAACCAAATCCTGGACCTCCGCCGACATCACCAGCTCCTTCCGCCAGAATGTTGATGTGACCGGAGGACTCGTCTACGTCGGCTACGGAATCACCGCGCCCGAACTCAACTACGATGACTACGCCAACGTCGACGTCCACGGCAAAGTCGTCCTTCTCATGGAGCACGAGCCCCAGGAAGACGATCCCAAATCAATCTTCAACGGTACTGGCAACACGCGCTACGCTACCAACCGAGTCAAGCTCCTCAACGCCCAGAAACACGGTGCCATCGCCGTTCTGCTCATGCCTGAGCCGAATGCCACCCACATCTCCACCAACAAGCGCCTCATGGCCGTCTACGTCGGCGTCAACACCAAACGCCTCACCCCGCTCCCCCTCCAGGCCATCGTCGACGACGAGACCCACATCTCCAGCACCACCATCCCGCTCACCGTAGCCGCCGACCTACTCCAGCCCGCCAATGCCACCGCCAAAGCCCTCCAGACCGCCATCGACAAGGACCTCCAGCCCCAGTCCCGCGAGATCCCCGGCGTTCAACTCCACCTCGAAACCCGCAACGCCTCCACTCGCACTGGCACAGCCTACAATGTGGCCGGACTCCTACCCGGCAGCGACCCCACCCTCTCCGCCGAAACCGTCCTCATCAGCGCCCACCACGATCACAACGGCGCCTCCGAGGTCGAAGACCCCGACGGCAAGCGCCACCTTGAAATCTGGCACGGGGCCGATGACAACGGCTCCGGCACCGTGGGCGTCGTCGAACTGGCCCACGCCTTCACCGCCAATCCGGTCAAGCCCAAGCGCTCGATCCTCTTCGTGGTCTTCGCCGCCGAGGAGCGCGGCCCGCTCCAGGGCTCGTACTACATGTCGAACCATCCCCTGCGCCCCTTAGCCACCACCCGCGCCATGATTAATTGCGACATGATCGGTCGCGACGAAGCCCCGAGCCCCCAGACTGACGGCGCTATCGAGATCCCCAAAGACACCACCAATCGCCTCAACCTCATTGGCAGCCTTTATGCCCCCGACCTCCTCAAGATCGTCCAGCACGAAGACCAGCACGTCGGCCTCATCCTCGACGACCGCTTCGACCGCGACACCGCCCTCGGCATCTTTTTCCGCTCCGACCAATTCCCCTTCATCCTCCACGACGTCCCGGCCCTCTGGTTCTTCACCGGCTTCCACCCCGACTACCACCACGTCACCGACACCGTAGACCGCATCGACTTCACCAAGATGACAAAAATCATCCGCCTGGCCTACCTAAGCCTCTTCGACATAGCCGACAACCCCGTCCCACCTCGCTTCATCGCAAATCCAGCCCTCGGACGGTAAAAGTGCATCTCGTTTCGTCCGGCATCCATGGTGAGGCTATCTCCTTTGATTAGAAGACTTTGCGGAATCACCTCACGTGTTTTCAAGACTTTAGCTTGGCCCGGCCCTCGAAGTCCGAAGCTAAATCAAATGATTTGAAAACTTTGCAAGAAAAGGGGGAGGGTGGGGCTAGTCCGCCAACCCTTCCGCCACCACCTCATCCAACTCCTCCAAGTCAAACTGCCCCTCCCACCGAGCCACTACCGCGCTGGCGAGACAGTTCCCGACTACATTCACCATCGTCCGCCCCATGTCCATCAACGCGTCAATCCCCAGGATCACAAAAATAGGCTCCGTAGGCAGCCGGAATGTAGCGGCCGTAGCCAGAAGCACCACGAGCGTAGCCCGCGGAACACCCGCTACTCCCTTACTCGTCAAAATCAGCGTCCCCATCATGAAGAGCTGTTCTCCCCACGTCATCGGCACTCCCGCCGCCTGCGCCACGAACACGCTCGCCAGCGCCAAATAGAGGGTTGACCCATCCAGGTTGAAGCTGTACCCCGCCGGAATCACGAACGACACAATCCGCCTAGGCACCCCGAGTGCCTCCATCGCTTCCATTGCCCTCGGCAGCGCCGCTTCACTCGTAGCGGTTGCGAACGCGATCGTAGCCGGCTCTGCCACTGCTGCCAGGAACCGCTTCACTGGCACTCCTGCGACCAGCGCCACCGGCAGCATGACGAACAGCCCATAGGCCGCCAGAGCCGCATAGAGTGTCAGCAGCAACTTTCCCAGGTTCACGAGCACGCCAAGCCCCATATGCCCCACGGTAAACGCCATCGCTGCCCCTACCCCGATCGGCGCAAAGTACATCACCACGTTCGTAAACTTGAACATAACTTCGCTGAGGCTCTCACAGAGCCGCAGCACCGGCGCACCCTTCTCAGCAGGCAGCGAAGCCAGCGCGATCCCGAAGAATACAGCGAACACCGCCACCTGCAGAATCTGCCCTTCCGCAATTGACTTCGCGATGTTATCCGGAAACACGTGCAGCAGAAAGTCCTGCCAGTGCGTCGGCTCAACCTTCGCGAGCGTCTCCGTCGCCCCACCCGACGCCGGTAGCGTGAGCCCCACGCCCGCCTTACTGATATTGATCGCCACCAAGCCAATCACCAACGCAAGTGTAGTCAGCACCTCGAAGTATATGAGGCTCTTGATCCCCATCCGCCCTACGCCCTTAAGATCCCCATGCCCCGCGATCCCCGTCACCAACGTCGCCAGGATCAGCGGAGCCACAATCGTTCGGATAAGCCTGAGAAAGATGTCTGAAAACACCCGCAGTCCCACCGCGAACCCCGGCGCGTCGAATCCGATCTCTGCGCCTGCCACCATCGCCACAAAGATCCAGGGCGTCAGCGTCCGTCGCTTTACCGCGTAAACCGCCAGCCCCAAGACTCCCACCCACCGCAAAGTCTCACTCGCCACCAGCGACCCATGCATTCCACGCCCGGTCGCCTGAACGGCCACACCGATCATCACAAGCGCTACCGCCGGAAGCAAGACGCCAAGATCGTTCTTCGAAAGATTCATGTGCTGCGAAGAATACCAGCCGCGATCCACCCTGCTGCGCCACACGTACTAATCCCGGAAACGGAAATTCACATCACGTCACCATACAGGCAGAACCGACACGACTGATAGCATCGAAACCACATATGCGCCGCTACGCTCGCCAGGCGATCTTTGCCATTCTTCTCCCGCTCTCCACGGTTGCCGCGCAGCAGCCGCTGAGCCCCCAGCTTCCAAGCCAGTCCTCGCACTCCTCGGCGCTCGATCCTCTTGCCGTGCCTTCCGCCGTTTCGCCCCTCGCGCAGCCTTCCGCCTCTCCAGGAGTTCTCTTCCTCTACGATCTCGAGCACCGCTTTGCGGCATCCGTGGCTGCAGGAGGAGGGAAAGCTTTCGCCACCTGGTTCGCCGATGACGCCGTCGCACTGAACAACGGCCGTCCCGCCGTCCTCGGACGCGGGAACATTGCCGCCTCGGCCACTTGGGATCCCCACACCTATCAGCTCACCTGGACGCCGCAGGGAGCCCAGATGCTTCCCTCCAACGACTCCGGCTTCACATGGGGACACTACGAAGGCCATTCCGTCGACCAGCATGGTCAGCCCGTCGTTACCGCTGGCCGTTATATCACCCTCTGGAAGAAGACGGCGGACGGCTCTTGGAAAGTCGTTCTCGACGCCAGTGCCAACGAGCCCCCTGCCGCCGGGGATTGTTGCACTTTACCTAAGCCCTGACCCAAAAGGGGACGAGTTTTCCCCATTTTCTCTGGGCGCTGACGCGAAAGTAGGAGTGCCAAGCTCCAGCCACCCTCCGTACCATTGGGCCAGATCGTGCTTCGCTGCTAAGCCATTCATATGAATGTTCTACTCGACCAGGACGGGACCAGGCGCATCGATGCCCTCGAAGAATACGAGGTCTTCGATGCCGCGTCCGATCCTGCCTTCGATGACATCAGCCGGCTCGCTGCCCAGATCTGCAATGCGCCCGTCGCCGTTATCGCTCTCCCGGGGCCCGATCGCCTCTACCTGCGTTCAGCCTACGGCCTTGAACTCGGCGAAATCCGCCGTATTCCCCTCGCTCTTGAGAAGACTGTCCGCAACTCCGAGATCTACGAGGTTCCCGATGCTCGCCTCGATCCGTCCTACCCGGCTGGCATCCTCTTCAGCGGACGCTCCTATCGTTTCTATGCCGGCGCGCCTCTCGTCACGCCGTCCGGAGCCGTCATTGGGTGCCTCAGTGTCTTCGATGCCGGTGTGCGCCGCCTCAGCCAGGCGCAAAGCACCGGGCTCGCTGCCCTCGCCCGCCAGGTCATCGGCCGTCTCGAGCTCAACGCCCGTGTCCTCCAGATGGATCGTGCGGCCCGCGCCCGTCAGCGGGTCGAGTCGGCCCTCACGGTCGAGCGCAACTTCGTTTCTGCCGTTCTCGATACGGTAGGCGCTCTGGTCGTCGTCTACGACACTGCCGGCCGCATAGTCCGGTTCAACCGCGCGTGCGAGACCGTCAGCGGATACGATTTCCCGTCTCTTGTCGGACGCTACGCGTGGGAAAGGCTCATTCCCGACGCTGAAATCCCTACCGCCATCAAAGATTTTGAGCGTCTCAGCAGCGGGGGATTCCCGACAGCTTTTGAGAACTCGTGGCTTACCGCCGACGGCCATCTCCGCCGCATCGCCTGGTCTGCCACTGCCCTGCTTGACCCCCAGGGACAAGTCGCATTCGTTATCTCGACCGGCATTGACGTCACCGAGCAGCTTGCCGCCGAAGCCACCCTGCGCGAGTCTGAAGCGCGCTATCGACAGCTCGTCGAAGGATCGCTCGGTATGGTCTGCACCCACGATCTTCAGGGCAGGCTCCTCTCCGTCAATCTTCATGGAGCACAAAGCATCGGCCGCCGTGTGAATGAGGTCGTTGGGCACTCTCTCGCGGAGCTTGTTCCTTACGAAGCGCTCACCATGTTTGAGCCCTATCTCAAGCGCATCCAGGAGACCGGCGAAGCCGAGGGCATTCTCCATCTCAGGCATACCAACGGGGAAACCCGGATCATCGCCTACCGCAACAAGCTCATTCATGTGCCAGGCAACGAGCCTCACGTCCTCGGCTTCGGTATCGACATCTCCGAACGCGTTCGCGCGGAGGACAAGCTTCGCGTCCTCATCCGCCAGTCGAACTCTATCCTCGAGAGCGTCGGTGACGGCATCTACGGTACCGATCTCGAGGGCCGAGTCACCGTCATCAATCCCGCTGCGTCCCAGATGCTCGGGTACAAGCCTGAGGAGATCCTCGGCCAGAAGCTACACAATCTCATCCATCACTCTCATCCCGACGGCAGTCGATATCCCGTCACCGACTGCCGTATCAACCGTACCGTCATCAATCGCGACACCATCCGCGTCTCGAACGAAGTCTTCTGGCGTAAGGATGGAACGAGCTTTCCCGTCGAGTACGTGGCGCGCCCTCAGATCGAGTCGGACGGCTCTTCCGGCGAGGAAGGTAAAGCCATCGGCGTGGTCGTCGCGTTCACTGATACTACCGAGCGCCGCGCCCTCGACCGGATGAAAGACGAGTTCGTCTCCACGGTCTCGCACGAGCTTCGGACACCGCTTACGAGCCTGCGGGCCGCTCTCGGCCTTATTGCCGGTGGCGCTCTTCAACGCCGTCCCGAGAAGCTTCGCCAGATGCTCGAGATCGCCATTGCCAACACCGATCGGCTCGTTCGTCTCGTCAACGACATCCTCGACCTCGAGCGCATTGGTTCCGGCCAGGCGGAGCTTCACCACACGATGTGCTCGGTCGACGATTTGCTGCACCGCGCCACAAGTCTCCAACAGGCTACGGATAGCAAGGGGACCGTAAATATTACGTACGCTGCCGCGGGCGTCAATGTCTGGGCCGATCCGGACCGCATCCTCCAGACGCTGACGAACCTCATCTCGAACGCAATCAAGTTCTCGCCTTCGGGCAGTTCGATCGAGCTGAGTGCCTGCTACCTGGACGTCGATGAAGCCGAGATCCAGGTCCGCGACCACGGCCGTGGAATTCCTACGGACAAGCTGCAGCAGATCTTCGAGCGCTTTCAGCAGGTGGATGCTTCCGACTCTCGTGCCATGGGAGGAACGGGTCTTGGCCTTGCTATCTGCCGCAGCATCGTCCAGCAGCACGGAGGACGCATCTGGGCTACAAGCACCCTAGGCGAAGGAGCTACCTTCCACTTCACGCTTCCGACTCGGCCTGCGAATAAACTCCGGTAGCCGGCTGGGGCCCTACCCCCCCCTCCCCATTGCCCTGGCGTAAAGCTTTTATTTTGTTGCATTTGCGCTGAATTTAGCGCTGTAAATTGTTCAAAGCAAAGGACTTGCGGCTAAATATTAGATATGAAACAACTTAGGCGATGTTGAGAAGGAAGGCATGCCACCCCGGCGTTTTTCCCTCTATTTCTATTATAGCGGATAGAGAAGAGAAAAAGGACACGGGTAAATCCTTTGCTTTGTTCATCTTGTACGATTTACCCCTTGACAAGTTTCGGGGGATCCAGGACCGCCGGGGAATTCCGCGCTGGGGCGAGGCAATCTTTGCTTTACTTGGGGAGCGATGGCTTACACCTTTAGCTCCGAGCAGACGCTTTCCTACCCGATTGAGGTCGTGTTCGCATTTTTCGCCAACCCGGAGAACCTCCCGCGGCTGATGCCGCAGTGGCAGAAGGCGAGGATCGAAGAGGCCTCCTTTACAGCGCCTCCGCCTCACCCCGATCCTGCGCGGCGGATCAAGGGGATCGCGGCCGGGGCTGGGACGCGGTTGACGATGAGCTTTCGTCCGGTGCCGCTGTCGCCGATCCGGTTGCCCTGGGAGGCGGAGATCTCGGAGTTTGTGTGGAACGATCATTTCTGCGATGTGCAGCTTCGAGGGCCCTTTGCGCGGTGGAGGCATTGCCATCGGCTGCGGACGGTGGCGGGAGGGACCTTGCTGCGGGATGAGGTGGAGTACGAGGTTCCGTTTGGCTCACTGGGAAGGGTTGCGCAGCCCTTGATCGCGTTCCAGTTGGGGGCTACGTTCCGGTACCGGAACACGCGGACGGTGGAGCTGCTGGGATTGATGGCAGGTGGGTGAGCTGCATGGGCTCCCACCTTCGTCGCGATCGAACAGCGACGAAGGTGGGGCACCCCGGGAGGAAGATCAAGGAATGTAAAAGGCGCCTCGATAGAGGCGCCTTTTACGCATAGTCCGGGAGAGGAAGCGACTAGTTCGGCATCAGAACGGTATCGACGACGTGAATCACGCCGTTCGACTGGAAAACGTCAGCGACAGTGACGGTCGACATGCCGCCTTTTTCGTCGGTCAACATGATCTTGCCGCCGGACATGGTGGCGGTGAGCTTGCCGCCCTCGACGGTGGTGAGGTCATACTTGCCGCCGCCCTTCTTGATGTCCTTGGCGAGTTCCTTGCTGGAGATCTTGCCGGAGACGACGTGGTAGGTGAGGATCTTGGTGAGGGTCGCCTTGTTCTCAGGCTTTACGAGGGTATCGACCGTGCCGGCAGGCAGCTTGGCGAAGGCGTCATTGGTGGGAGCGAATACGGTGAACGGTCCAGGTCCATTGAGGGTATCGACCAGGCCGGCAGCCTTGACAGCGGCGACGAGCGTCGTGTGGATGGGCGAGTTGACAGCGTTGGCGACGATCGTCTTGTCTGGATACATTGCGGCGCCGCCGACCATCGGGTCCTTCTGGGCAGAAGCGGTAAGGGTGGAGAGTGCGAGAACACCTACAGCGAAAGTAGCAAGCAGCGTCTTCTTCATGATGTCTTCCTTTGTCCTTGTTGGTCGTCGAAATGGTTGAGATTTTTAGGGGCCCTGCTTCAGGGCGCTCACTAGCATCTACGCAGGCCTGTTCGGCGCGGATTGCATCATGACTCTCGAAGCCAGATATTTTTATTCCTCTTTGGCCGGGAGGGAAAGCACTATCTCGATGAAGATCCCACAATTGTGACTACCGGAGGACCCAGAACCGATCGACCGTTGACAATTCGGTACCGTCCCAGTCAACTAAACGAAGCAGCGATGTCGAGCGAAGCGATCCAGGTCGAGAGTAATCCTCAGGAAACGGTCTCCGCGCCAGAGCGCCATGGACACGATCGGGGTCTTCTGCTGATCGGCCTGTTCAAGCTGGGCAAAGCCATCTTCTTCTTCGCGATCGGGGCCGGCGCTCTTCACTTCCTGCACAAGGATCTCGGCGATTCGCTCATCCGCCTGGCAACGGCGCTGCGGTTCGACCCGGAAAGCCGCCTGATCTCGATGGCGATGGCTAAGGTCGACCTGATCGACCACCATCGCCTCTACGAGATCAGTATCGCCACCTTTGGGTATTCCGCCCTTGCGCTGACGGAGGGCGTGGGCTTGATGCTTGAGAAGACCTGGGCGGAGTACCTTACGCTGGGACTGACGATCTCTTTTCTTCCCTGGGAACTCTACGAACTAGCGCGTCGTCCGAGTTGGTTTCGGCTTGGGCTCCTGATCATCAACCTTCTTGTCCTGGCATATCTTTTGTGGCTTCTCCGGCGGCGGAAGGAACCGTCTTCGCTCTGACACGGGGACTTTCGCTTTTAGTTCGCCTATCAAGGTTTCCGGGGCTTGGCAATACCAAAGTTGTACAGAATCTAAGCCGTCAGCCCCATATCTAGTTGAGTTGACGCCACTATCCCCCATTAGTGGCTTATCCACATAGAAAAGTGGAAATCTCCAGTCCAAATCCCAATTTAGTTCTTTACATCGTCTGGGTGTCAGGAGACGATGTGGACGGAAGTGGTCAAAAGTGGAGCAAAAAGGAGTGAAGTGGAGCCTGAAGAGCTCAAGTTCACTCAAATCTCCCCGGATGACCGAGGCGGAACATGTTTCGTGGCAATCACCCTACGCGAATCGACGAGAAGGGCCGGCTGAAGATGCCGGCGGACTTCAAGCGCCGGATCGATGAGGTGTATGGCCCGATGTTTTACATCACGAGCAAGGATGGAGAGCGGGCTGAGATCTACCCGTTGAAGGAATGGGAAGCAGTTGAAGCAAAGCTGGCAACGCTGGGTTCGATGAACACGGCGAAGAAGAAGTTTCTGGACGCGACGAACTACTACGGCCAGATGACGGAGATGGACTCCCAAGGGAGATTGTTACTCCCCCAGGTGTTGCGTGAGGCTGCCGGATTGACCGACGAGGTTGTCGTTCTTGGTTCGCAGACGTTTCTGGAAGTGGCGAACCGGCCGAAGTTCACGGCGAAGCTTGCCGAACCGATGACCGAGGCCGAGCAAGCAGTGTTGGCAGAGTTGGGAATTTAGTTGGACCCCGTGGACGAGAAGCCCGGGTTTTCTCCCCAGGGAGAGCGTGCGGCGCGGAAGCAAGCCCACGTTCCGGTTCTTTTAGAAGAAGCTTTGCAGTACCTCAATGTGCGACGTGGCGGCACGTATGTGGATGCCACGCTCGGGTTGGCGGGGCACTCTTCCGAGATCGCGAAGAGGCTTGGCGGCGCAGGGAAGTTGATCTGCTTCGACCGCGACCCCGAGGCGATGGAGAAGGCGAAGGCTCGAATGGGCGAAGTCGCCGACGAGCTTGGAGCAGAGATGCCTCAGGTGGTGTATGTGCCGAGGGAGTTCTCGGAGGCTGCCGAAGAAGTTGCCGCAAAGAGTGTGGATGGTTTGCTCGCTGACTTTGGCGTGAGCAGTCTGCAACTCGACGAGGCGCACAGAGGATTCAGTTTTCGGTCGGATGGACCCCTGGATATGCGGATGAATCCGCGGACGGGGGAGACGGCCGAGCAAGTGGTAAATCAGGAGGACGAAAACGTTCTCGCCGACCTGATTTACGAATTCGGAGAGGAGAGGAGGTCGCGGAAAATCGCCAGAGCCATTGTGCGGGCGCGGCCGATAGCAACGACAGCGGAATTAGCTCGAGTGATATCGGCCGTAGCCCCGCAGATGAAAGGCGACAAGATTCATCCGGCAACAAAGACCTTTCAGGCAATCCGAATGAGGGTGAACGACGAGTTAGGCGAGATTCAATCGCTGCTGAAAGGCGCGGGGTCTCTGTTAAAGCCGGGAGGAAGGCTGGTGCTGATCAGCTTCCACAGCCTGGAAGACCGGCTGGTGAAGGATGCGTTTCGAGAGGCCGGACAGGCCAAGACATTTGACGTGTTGACGAAGAAACCTGTGGTGGCCGAGGAGCAGGAGCAAATGCGGAATCCAAGGTCACGCAGTGCAAAGATGCGGGCAGCAGAAAAGGTTTAGGAAGCGCGCGGCGGAGGCCGGCGAAGAAGGAGACGGCGATGGCGGCAGCGACGATGGTAGCAGCGGGCATGAGTGGAGCACGGCGGGTGGGCACGACCTCGGAGCGGAACAGGGCGCTCTTTGAGGCGCAACGGAAGGCGCGGCGCGGACCTACGCCTGAGGTCTTCTTTGCCAAGCACATTGATAACAGCCGGATTGTGAAGGCGGACGATCCGGAACGACGCCGCGAAATGCGGAGCTTCTCGGCTGTGATGGGGATCTTGTTTCTGTTGGTGATGGTGTATGTCTGGCAGCACTTCTCGGCGATTGAAGTGGGCTATCACGTGGAGAGCCAGAAACAGCAGGTCGAGGCTCTGCGGGAAGAGAACAGGCAGCTTCGCTTGACGGAGGCGCAGTTGACCGATCCGGGCCGGATTGACCGGATTGCAAAGCAACTTGGACTTGATGTTCCTCAGCCTGGACAGGTTGTGCGTCCGGACGGCAGCATGCAGAATGCGCCTGTGCTGGCGCAGGCTTCGGCACCGGTGATGCAGTAGCACTATCTTTGGGCTTGGTGGGAGTTGGTATGAGGATGAAGCAGGCGCCACGGCAGACGTTGACGGCTCCGATACGGAGGATCCGCTTCGCCTACGTGGCGTTGTTTTTTTGCGGCTGGGCGGGAGTTATCGGACTTAGGCTGACTTGGCTGCAGGTGGTGAAGCGGCAGGACTGGGTGCATCGGGCGGCGCTGCAGCAGCAGAGGACGTTCGAAGTAGCTCCGCGGCGCGGTGTGCTGTACGACCGCAATCTGCGTGAGCTTGCGATGACTGTGCTGGTGGACTCAATCTATGCCGTGCCTTCGGAGCTTGGAGAGAATCGTGGGAGCGCGGCGGAGATACTCGCCAAGATCGTTCACGCGGACCCCACGGATAACTTCACCTCGCAGCAACAGATGCTTGCGCGCTTCAATGCTTCGAGGAACTTTGCCTGGGTGGCCCGGCGAGTGGATGCGGATACCGCGACGCGGATTCGTGAGTTGAATCTCAAGGGCATTTACACGCAGAAGGAGTTCAAGCGGTTTTACCCGAATAATGATCTGCTGGCGCAGGTGCTTGGATATGTCGGGACGGAAGATGCGGGGCTTGGAGGGCTGGAACTGAAGTTCGATGACGAGATGCATGGAGCGCCCGGGCATATGCTGACGGCGCTCGATGCGAAGCGCCACGTGCTCGACTCGGATGAACGGGAACCACTGCCGGGCGAGAATCTCGTTCTGTCGATCGACGCGAATATTCAATACATGGCGGAACGGGCGCTCGATGCTCAGGTGGAGAAGGTCAAGGCGCTGCATGGCACGGTTGTCGTGCAGGACCCGCATACCGGGCATATTCTCGCGCTGGCCGTTTCGCCGCGGTTCAATCCGAATGATCAGAAGCACATGGACGCGAGCGTTCTGCAGAACCTTGCGGTGAGCGATGTGTATGAGCCCGGATCTGTGTTCAAGCTGGTTACTTATTCAGCGGCGCTGGATTCGGCGGGAGTTGAGCCGACGGATATCGTCGATTGCCAGGGTGGGGCGATGACTATGTACGGACGGACGTTGCACGACGATAAGAGCGATCACTTCGGCCGCGTCACGGTGCAGTATGCTCTCGAGCACTCGAGCGACGTGGGTGCGGCGAAGATGGCGCTGAAGGTTGGGAACGAAAAGTTTTACGAGTACATGAAGGGCTTCGGGTTCGGCGACCGGTCAGGTATCGAGTTGCCGAGCGAGACGCGTGGACTTCTGCGGCCTCCCAAAAAGTGGGGCGCGACGAGCATTCTGTCTATGTCGATCGGGCAGGAGGTTGGCGTTACTCCGGTGCAGTTGGTGTCGATGGTATCGAGCATCGCGAATGGAGGAGTCTATATGCCTCCTCGCATCCTGATGCAATCGACCGATGAGATGAAGGGCGATGCACGTCTTCAGCCCGTTGCGTTTCATCCGGTGAATCAGCTTCCTGCCACGCTGCCGGACGGGGCTCACCGGGTGATCCGGGAGCTGACCTCGGCTAAGATGCGCATGATGATGCAGGGGACTGTCGAGACGGGCACGGGTAAGCTTGCGAAGCTGAATGGCTACTCGTCGGCGGGTAAGACGGGGACGGCGCAGAAGATCGATGTAGCTACGCATACTTATTCGCATACGAAGCTTGTGGCCAGCTTCGCGGGTTTCGCGCCAGTGAGTAATCCGGCGATCGCTGTCGCGGTGGTGATCGATACGCCGACCGCGGGGTCTGAGGTCTCCCACTACGGAGGTGCGGCAAGCGCTCCCGTGTTTGCGGAAGTCGCGCAACAGGTGCTCGAGTATCTTGGCGTTCCGCATGATCAACCGCTGCGCAATAAGAAGGACATGAAGGCACCGGTTGAGGAAGTGGCTGATTCTATCAACGATCCTGGCGATCTGAGTGACATGTTCGCCGAGGTCAACAACCTTCCCGCGGATGATCCTTTGCGTGCCCAGCCTGTGAATAACGCGAACCCCGTTTCCACGCAGAGGCTAGCCGACGCGACTCTGGCTACGCCGTCCGAGAGGCCTTACACGCCGCCGGTGAGGAGTAAAGGCGTGATCGATCTGCTGCCTGCGAAGGTGCTTGCTGCCTTCAAGGCGAATGGTGGAACGACATCCACGATGCCGGATGCTGTGGCCGGCCTTACCGCTCCGCTCCATGCTCCTCTGGTCACACCCGCTGTTCAGGCGATCGGTCACAACGCCATCGTGGTGGACTCGACCAGGCGAGTCGCCGTTCCTTCGTTTTCAGGTGCGGGTCTGCGGACTGTGGTTGAAGAGGCCGGTGCGCTCGGACTCCGGATCGAGCCGGTAGGGAGCGGTCTGGCTCGCGAGCAGGTTCCGAGTGCGGGAGCAATGGTTCCAGTCGGTACCGAGGTGGTTGTCCGATTCACTCGCTGAACAGGCGAGTCAGCGTAGCATAGGACTCAGGGGATACCGATGTTGTGGGCAGAAGCTCTGAAGGGTGTCACCGTCGTCGAACGGTTCGACGCCCCAGTTCAGGTCGCGGGTGTCGAGTACGATTCACGACGTGTTCAGCACGGAGACATCTTCGTCGCCATGCGCGGCGGCAGCACCGATGGCAATCGATTTATTGATATAGCAGTCTCTAGAGGAGCTGCTGGTATCGTCACCGACTCTCGTGAGGCATACGACGCCCACCGTTCGACGCGACCCATCTCCCCAGTTGCTCTTGTTTCGCATGGACGCAGAGCTTTGGCGGAGGTTGCGGCGAATGTCTTCTCTCACCCGGAAGAGCGTCTTGCAATCAGCGCAGTGACTGGAACGAACGGTAAGACGACGACCGCGTATCTGCTCGAGCAGTTTCTCAAGAGCGCCGGGCGCACCTGTGTTCTAATCGGAACCATCGAGACTCATGTTGCCGACGAGGTGAGATCAAGCGAGCACACGACTCCGGAGGCCCGCGATTTGTTTGCGACGTTCGCGGATGGCGTGGCCGCTGGCGCCACGGAGACGATCATGGAGATGAGTTCTCATGCGCTCGATCAGGAGCGCGTCTGGAGCATCCCACTCGATGTCGCCCTTTTCACAAACCTGACCCAGGACCATCTCGACTATCACGTTACGATGGACCGCTATTTCGAAGCCAAGGCGCGCATGTTTGAAGGCGTAGGCGCAAAGGCTCCGAGGGTAGCAGTGATCAATGCGGACGACCCCCATGGTGACCTGCTGCAACAGAAAGCAATGGCGAACGGATCCGAGGTCATGTCTTATGGACTCGGGCCTCGCGCGGCTTATCGGGCGGATAACATCAGTCTTCGAGCCGGGGCGACCATCTTCGATTTTGATACGCCAGCAGGCTGCGTTCCGATCATGTCGCCACTTACTGGACGGGTGAATGTGTATAACCTGCTTGCGGCCTCGTGCGCAGCCCTCGCGCGCGGCTTGTCGCTTGGAGAGATAGCCGGCGCAGCGGAGCGCTTGGGCCAAGTGCCTGGACGGTTCCAGGTCGTACCCTCCGGCAACGCAAAGATCGCCGTCGTGGTGGACTATGCCCATACTGACGATGCGTTACGCAACCTCATCGCACTTGGCCGTGAACTTGTCGGGCCGCATGGCGGCAGAGTCATCACCCTCTTTGGATGCGGAGGGGATCGCGATCGAACGAAACGGCCGAAGATGGGGAGAGCCGCAGCGGAGGGCAGTGACCTGATCGTTGTGACGAGCGATAACCCGAGGTCAGAAGACCCGGAAAAGATCATCGAGGAGATCATGGTGGGTATTCGCGAGACCGGCACGATCTGCATTGTGGAGGAGGACCGTGCCGGTGCCATCAGCATCGCGATTCGTGCCGCGCGGGCGGGCGATATTGTTTTGATAGCTGGTAAAGGACATGAGAAGGTGCAGATCTTTGCGGACGAGACCGTGCCTTTCGATGACGTTGCGGTTGCAACCGGTGTCCTGGCGGAATTGAACGAAGTAGATGGAGACCCGAATGAAGCTTAGGCTTGGCCGCGTGGCGGATTGGATCGGAGCTGAAGGGGACTTTGCGACCGAGTCGGAAGCTATTGGCTACTCCATTGACTCACGGACTATCTCCGCAGGAGATCTCTTCTTTGCGGTACGTGGTGAGCGCATGGATGGGCACGACTACGTTGAGGCCGCGCTTGGGAATGGCGCTGTGGCAGCAGTCGTAAGCATGCAATGGTTATCCCCCGCAGGTGTCGGATCTGACAGGCTATTGCGAGTGCCGGATGAGAACGATTACGAGAACGATGGTGTTCTCGCGGCTCTTCAGCGGTTGGCGCTGCGTGTGCGGCAGGAGTGGGGTGGCCGCGTCATCGGCGTGACGGGCTCGGCTGGAAAGACGACCACCAAGGAGGCCGTGGCGACCGTCCTCGGCGCGAGGTTTCGCGTGCTCAAATCCCATGGGAATTTCAACAACGGTTTCGGTCTGCCGCTTCAAATGCTCAAACTGGAACCGGAGCATGAAGTCGCTGTGATCGAGATGGGAATGAACCACGCCGGAGAGATTCGTGCGCTTGCGGAGATCGCACGGCCGGACTGGGCGGTGGTTTCGAATGTGGCACCCGTGCACCTGGAGTTTTTTGCCGATGGCATCAAGGGAATCGCTGCGGCCAAGTACGAGCTTGTCGAGGCTCTCCCTCCAGACGGGATCGCAGTGCTGAATGCGGACGACGAGTATGTAAGAACGTTTGGCCACGGAATGGGATCGCGCGCGGTCTTTTATGGAATGGGAGAAGACGCCGAGGTTCGTGCCACTCAGATCACCGAAGCCGGCTCGGAGGGAACCGTGTTCACCGTTGCGGCCGGTGGCAGACGGGCGAGCGTTCAACTCAGAATGCTCGGGCGACACAATGTGATGAACGCGCTCGCCGCGATTGCGATTGGTCTGCAAAGCGGTATTGATCTCGAAGCTTGCGTTGACGCGTTAGGCACCCTACAGGCTGGAGATCGTCGCGGCGAGATCATGCAGTGGAACGGAGCCACCGTGATCAATGATTGTTACAATTCAAACCCGCGCGCCTTGGACGCGATGGTAGACGCCCTGCTCGCGATACCGGCGGAACGGCATATCGTCGTCGCGGGAGAGATGCTCGAACTTGGTCCCGATGCTGAGACACTCCACGCCGCTTGCGGTAAGAGAATGGCGGATCGTGGCGTCGTCCTCGTACTTGGAGTCCGCGGTTATGCCCGGGCGATTGCGGACGCTGCACACACTGGCGGCGTCGAGAGCATATTCTTCGAATCACCGAAGGAGGCTGGGTCCTGGATGAGAGACAGTCTGAGACCTGGCGACGCGGTCCTGCTGAAGGCATCCCGCGGAGTCAAGCTCGAGCTCGCTCTTGATGTACTCAAAACCAAGGTGCAGTAGCCGGGTTACCGGCCTCAAGCTGCTTCCGGAGTCTTCCGTTTCGCAAGTTCACTGATCGTCTGCTTGCTCAAGGCTTTCTCGTGCAAGAGTAGCTCTGCCGCGCGTACCCTGGGGTTCGCATGGAACCATGTCTGGAAGATGTTCTGACGCAGAAGGTTAGTCACTGCCAGCAGGGCCATACCCTGATGGTGCGCCATCCAGGAGCGCACGAGCCGGGGTTCTGAGCCTTCGGTGTAATCCGCAGCCTCGTAGAAACCATAGGCTCCGGTCCAGCCCATGGATGCCATGCGCCGCAGGTTTGACAGAGCTTCCTTTCGCAGCATGGGCAATGCAAGGAAGGTGGAATAGGGCGATATGACGGGCCCGTCCTCCGCTCCGTACTTGAGGGCGAGCTTCGGAATTCCCCACGCCTGGTAGCCATACCGGCCCGCTTCATCGGTTTTTGCAAACCCGCTCTCAGAGATGCCCCACGGAATCTTGCGGACATGCTCGAACTGAATGCGAACGGCGGCCTCGAGCGAGTTAGAGAGAAGCGTATTCGGAAATGTGCGCATCCATAGGGCGGGCATCATGTACTCAAACATCGTGCCTGTCCATGAGACGAGCGCCGCCCTGCCTTTCACAAGGACATGGGAGCGATCGAGTCTAAACCATGCCTGCTGTGGGATGTCTCCCTTGGCGACCGCAAGGAACGACGCGATACGCGCCTCTGACGCGAGAAGGTCATAACACGCAGAGTGCAGTTCATGAGTGAGACCGTCGTAACCAATCGAGAGGAGCTGGCGCGACTCGACGAAAAGGAAGCCATACTCCATGGCTTCCGCGAACCCTTCGGCGAGGTCGATGATGCTCTTGGTGTTTTGCTCTAACTGGATCACTCGGTCGATGGCAGCCGGCAGCCGCTGCTGAAGGGCTCTGGCCTTCTCACTCAGAAGAGGGTCGGCATCGAGCTTGTGGAGCGCCGCTGCGAGAGTACGTAAGTGCGATTCGGCATGCCCAAGCGATGGGATAGAAGTCGTTCCTTCGACCTTCACCTGAACGAGTGGATCGAATTCTGGCAAGAGCCATGGGAGATAGTTTTCAATCAGGGAGACTAGTGCCAATCTCCGCCGCTCCAACTCGGCGGAGACCCACGAGTCTGAAGCACCGGCGCCGTCCCTGGTTGACCTTGACGGGGAGAAAAGCTCTTGCAGGTGGGCGGTCACCTCAGCCGCCTCACGTGGTTTCGTATCACTATTTGCGGCAATTTGATCGAGTGCCGCAAAGCTCTCGGAGCTTAGTAGAGGCCTTTTGAGGTAGTCGAGTCCACCTGTATGCAATGTGTAGAAAGAGGCAGCGAGATTGCCGCTATCGACAGCGGAGACGGTGAACGGCGGAACGGCCTGCAGCGTCTCAATGTCGTACCAGTTATAGATATGTCCGCGCTGCTTTTCCAGGCGGTCATACGTCCTCAGCGTCCCGAGTGTCGCATCGACAAACTCTGGAATTGTAAGAAACCCAAGCTCACAAGCGGCCTGTCTTGCGTTCAAGAGCATCCCGAGATTCGTGGGCGAAAGCTTGCGCACTTGCAAGAGATTCTTCTCTTCCACATTGTCCGGGATCAGCCAGTGGTTCTCTGGCCCACCGAATTCAGAATAAAAGCGCCAGAGAAGAAGAGCCTGCTGCTCGAGAAAGGCACGGTCCGCGAGACTTAGGGAGCGCTCCGGTGGGCGAGGAGACGAGTTGAGCCACTTCGCTGCGAAGGGGGCAATTATCCAGAGGAAAAGAACTGGTCCGGCTGCCAGCAACCCGTGGCGATCGTGAACCGCGAGCAAGGCCGCGAGCACAAGGGCAAGAACAGGAGAAAGCTGAAGATAGATATCGAGTGAATTTCGCTTGGCGCTCGACTCAGACTGCGCTGCCGTCTCCCATTCCAGCATGCGGCGGCCCGAGAAGAAGCTGCGGCTCAGCGTACGCACAATGGCATCGATCGAGAGCATCATCTGGTGCGCGAGAAATGTGAGGTTGATGAGCGCAAAAGCAATAGAGCCGAAGAATGTTGAGAAGGCCCCACGCACGGCTGTCACGCTAGTACTGAATAAGGCCCGCAGGAGATCGAACATGAGTTGGACGAGCGCTGGAAGGAGAAGCAGCGTGATGGTAATGAGGGTCCAATACGGTGCTCCGCCTGGAAGATAAAAGCAGCCCAGGACAAGTACTAGAAACGTGAATGGCTCGACGAGACTGCGGCGCAGGTTATCGAGGATCTTCCATTGCGAGATAAAGCTGATGGGGTTCGGGACCAGGCGTCCCGACTCGTCGGGAACCCTGAGGAATAGCCAGCGCATGATCTGCCAGTCGCCGCGAATCCAACGATGCTTGCGACGTGTGTGGGCGTGGTACTGGGATGGGTAGTCGTCAATGACTTCCACATCTGTTACGAGCCCTGCGCGGACGTATGCTCCCTCGATGAGATCGTGCGAGAGGAGGGCGTTGCGAGGGAAGCGACGCTCGAGGACCTGGTAGAGCACGCTCACGTCGTAGATACCCTTGCCGGTGAAGATTCCCTCGCCGAAGAGATCCTGGTATACATCCGACACGGCGCGCGTGTAGATGTCGAAGCCTGTTTCACCTGAGTAAATTGCTGATAGCCTTGAGCGCGATGCGGACGACACGCTGACGCCGACGCGTGGTTGCAGAATGCCATAGCCCGCAGTCACGATCTTTCTTTTCGGATCGATGATTGCGGTGTTGAGAGGATGGGCCATTGTCCCGATCATGCGGGCTGCCGTGGAGCGCGGCAATTGGGTATCTGAGTCCAGCGTGATCACGTATCGGACTTTCTCAAGGACGTCGAGGGGACCAGCCTTGATCGGGAAGCTGTCGAACTCGTGCAGCAGAAGCTTGTTCAGGTCAAGTAGCTTGCCGCGCTTGCGCTCCCATCCCATCCACACACCCTGGCGGGCATTGAAGACTCGGTGCCGGTGTAACAAAAGAAAAGAGCCGCCCCGTCCTTCCGCGTACTTAGCATTGAGATTATTCGTATATTCGATTGCCATCTGAACAAGCGGATGACGTTCGTCGGGCGATGGCTGCGCGATGCTATCGGGAAAGTCAGTCAGCAACGCGAAGTGAATGTTTGCGTCTTCATTCGAGAGGTAACGGGCCTCGAGGTCCTCAAACAGCTCCTGGACCTGGGTATCTTTGAGAAGAAGGGTAGGCACGACGACGAGCGTGGTTGCCTCGGCCGGAACGCTCTTAACAAAGTCCATCTTTGGTAGGGACTCGGCTTTGAGTAGAGAAGAGACGAGTCCGTTGATCAGGTCGACGGCGCCTTGCGTGACAGGCAGAAGCGCCAGAATAAGAGCACCCATCACAGGCCAGAACGCGTGATGGGGAACCAACGGCGCGATGATCGGGAGAATGAGGACGAAGGAGAGTACAACGATCCCAAGAACGTAGATGTAGTCGTTATGCTCTCGAACGATATCTCGAATTCTTTCCGAGGGTGGAGGATGATAGCCGATGCGCGTCTTGAGGGCGGGAAGGCCCTCAGCGAAGAGGTAATACCCCACATGCTGCTTCCGGCGTGCTCCACGGGGGTCGGGGTCCCCGAGTTCCTGCTCCTGCTGCGCCATGAGGAGTGCAGCTTGCGCAGTCTCGAACTCGCTGAAGTCGGCATGCTCGGCTAGTTGCGCGACGCGCTCATGATAGGCGTGCCGCGTCTCATCCTCCATGAGGGCAAACGCTCCGGCAGGGTCAGCTCGGAGGGTCTCATCAAAAGAAGTAAGAGACTCAAGCAGATGTCGCCACTCGTATTGATTGAGCCTTCGCAGGCTATGAATCGGAGCGGAGAACGGGGACTGCTCAATGGGTGGCAGCTCGCGTTGTTCAAATACCTCTTCTGCACGATCGAGTATGAATTCGAGCTGGGCATACTTCAGAGCCTGTGGAAGAAGCAGGATCTCGTCGAGAAGAAGTACGTGACGCTCCTGCACCTGATGGACATAAAGAGCGATGGAGGCGGGTGACCAGATTCCGGAGGCGGCCGAGAGATACTCTTCCGCTAGATTGTTGATGCGAGGTAGAGCACCGTGGTGAGTAAGCCGTACATGAGGCAAGGCCTGCAAGGCGGGCACGGCGCTCTCGGCCGATTCGATGACCGCTTGCAGCATCCGGCCGCTCTCCAGCAGTTCCAATTGCGGCGTCAACTCCTTACCCGTTGTGCGGGCGTGCGCGGTGGCCAGGATGCTCTTGAGTTTGGCCCGGAGTTCCTTCAGTCTCTGCGGAAGACCGGTTTCATACTTCGCCGGAGGCAACATCTCCCATCCCTCGGCGAGAGTTGTTGCCCGGTCGCGGAGAACGTTGTCAGATACGAGGGGCTTCTCTGGCAGACTGTCGGCCGGAACGTCAGGGGACGACGTCGTGAACTGATGCCCGTGTCCTGGCATTGCCGGATCGTCGTGGAGTGCTTTCAAGGTTTCCTCCTCCGGCCGTCGATCGCTCAGGCGACGAGACCTTGCAGCAGTGCGCGACTCCGTGGGCTAGCGATAACTTGCCGCCTGCATCTCGAACATGCCCGCGTAGACGCCTCCGCGAGCCATGAGGTTCTGGTGGTTTCCTTCTTCAATCAACCGGCCACCCGCAAGCACCACGATCCTATCGGCCATACGGACCGTGGAGAACCGATGCGAGATCAATAGAGCCATTTTGCCCTGCGTGAGTTCGGCGAAGCGCTCGAACACCTCGAGTTCGCTTCGTGCGTCGAGTGCGGCCGTCGGCTCATCCAGGATCAGCAATTGCGCATCGCGAAGGTAGGCGCGGGCGAGGGCCATCTTTTGCCACTCACCGCCGGAAAGCTCAACGCCTCCCTCAAACCGTCTTCCGAGCATCTGGTCGTAGCCTTCCGAGAGCTTGACCACCACGGTGTCGGCAAGACTCTTATGAGCCGCGGATTCAATGTCATTTTGATTGTGCGTCTGATCGACACGACCGACGGCAATGTTCTCTCTCGCGGTCATCTCAAAGCGCATGAAGTCCTGGAAGATCACGCCGATCTGGCGATGCAAATCTTCCAGGGAGTACTCGCGCAGGTCCACTCCATCGAGGAGGATCTGTCCCTGAGTTGGGTCGTAGAGCCTGGTGATCAGTTTCACTACCGTTGTCTTGCCCTGGCCATTCTCGCCGATCAGCGCAATGCGCTCCCCCGGCGAAAGGGTCAGGTTAAAATCCTTCAAGACTGTGCGGTTTGTGCCGGGGTAGGTAAACGAGACGTTGCGGAACTCGAATCCACGAACGATCGATCGAGGGGCGGGCAACCCATCCGGCTTAGATCGCACTGTCGGCTCCATTGCAAAAAACGCGAGCAAGTCGGTGAGGAAGAGTGCCTGGTCGGCGATGCCTGACGCCGTCGAGAAGACTTGCTGCAGGTTGGAACTCGCTTGCTGGATGGCCGCTGTGAGGAAGGTGAATTGGCCGATGTCGTAATGTCCGGCGATCGTTCTCCAGATCACATAGACGTAGGCGCCGTAGTAGCCAAGTGTGCCGATGATTCCGAGAAGGCCACCCATGATCAACTTCGATCGAGACAGGGCGACATCTTCCTGGTAGATCTTCCGGGCGAGTGCCTGGAAGCGCTCGGTAAAGAATTTATTCAGACCGAAGAGCTTTACCTCCTTCGCTCCTTCCCGGCTTCCCGCGACTTCGCGAAGATAGTCCATCTGCCGCTTTGCGGTTGTCTGGCGGAAGTTCTTTGCGTAGCCAAGGAAGGCAAAATGCGTTTCGCCGAGGAAGGAAGGAAGCACGCCGAGAGCGAGAAGGAGAACAAGCCACGGTGAAGCCCAGGCGAGTGCGGCCGAAAAGACGAGGGTGGTGATCACCTGCTGGAAGAGGCGCCCCATCTGCTGGATCATCGCCAGGCGATCCGTGGCCTGGACACGGGCACGTTCCAAGCGGTCGTAGAAGACCGGGTTCTCGTACGTTGTGAGATCCAGCCGTGCAGCCTGCTCCATCACGCGAACGCTGACGTACTGCGTGTACCGGTTAGCAAGAAGAGAGTCGGAATAGTCGATGGCGCGGGTGATCAGACCAAGCACAACGTTGAGCGCAACCTCAGCGGCGACGAGCGACCAGAAGCGCGATGGGAGCGGCTCTCCACGCAGATGCCCCGCGATGTCCGTGATAATGTACTGGGCGACCTTGGCCACGGCAAAGGGAAGAACTGCCACGATGACGCGCAGGATAAGGCCCCAGCTCACGACCTCCGGACCCGAATCCCAGAGAATCTTCAGGACCGGCGGCATGTTCTTGAGCGCGCTAAGTCGTTCCCGCCAGGGGCTTTGACCGTTCACGTTGGCGTTCGACTCCGTCATAGTTTCGTTTGAGGACGTGCAGGAACACAGAGGGGCTATATCGCCAGATTACGTCGCTTTGGTTTCTATGATGCTGAAAGCGTGCTTATTGTCATCTGTACGAATGGAAGTTTTCGCCGAATGCGATGAAACTTGTTCAATTACAGCTATTTGGGCATCTGTGCGCCAGCTGCGGACTCTTCTCGCGTGGTGCTGAACGGGAAGGTGAGGGTGGAGATCACCTGAACTGAGGCGTCTCGATCGGGGTACGGCCGGAACTTCCATCGCATCATCTGTTCCTGAGCTGCCACCTGGAGAGCCGGGTTATCGGAGAAGAAGTCGTCGACCGACCGAACGTTGCCCTCACGATCAACAACGATCCGCATGACCATGGTGCCTGAAAGAGGCCCCGTCTGCACTGCGGGCCACTTTGGCTGCGGGGCCTGGAGGATGAGCTTGCGCATCTGGCCTTCTGGGACAACAACGACACGCAGCTGGTGTTTGGCGGGAGTTGGCCTCCGTATGACGAAGCCTGCCGATTCGCTTCCGGCTAGATCCTCGAGAAGGGTGACCTTCGCGGTTAGCTGCGGGCCGCCTTGTGACTGCGCGGTGAGGCGGCGTGCGATCTGCTTTCCGTGGAAATCGGCAAAGTCGTGAAGCGCCACATCCCAGTCGATGTCTCCGCCGTAGACAAAAAGCCCGGTTTCACGTGAGATTGCAATGGATGCGGCTAATGCCCTTGTGGTCGTTCCATCGCTTCCAGGAATCTCCCACTTTGCCTTGATTTGGCCCGGCGTGCCGTCGGGCTTGTCGACCTTGATGTGAAGTGCCGCAAGCTGATCGAACCTCGGCACCGTGTCGACCAACTCTACCGTTAGATTCCGCAGCAGTTCCGGGAAGACAGGTCCGGCAATGTGCTCCTCCCTCGCGGCGCCGTTCACCACAAGGGTCTGCGAGAAGGTCTTCGAATGAAACTCACGTCGCCATACTGTCGGCGACTGCCACCATTCTTCCACCTCGGCATCCCACTGTGGATCATGCTTCTTTTCGTCAGATATCGTCGCTTTCAGGTGGAAGGGGACGCCGCCGGAAGCAGCGAGTGTTGATCGGCCCGCTGCTTCTCGTACAACATCCTCAAGCGGAGCATCCTGCTGCGCTTGCGCGTGGTCGAGTGCGAGCATTACCCCGAAGGCGACGACGGTCGTCCAAGAAACTCTCTTTTGCATGCACATCCTTAATCTTCCAAGCTGATCCCGGCTACGGCTTCGGCGCGTCAGCACCGGTCCAGGGATATGGCGTCCAATCCTTGACGAGCGGCTGACCGGGAAGCGGCTTCCAATGTGAGTCGCCGAAGCCACGCTCTCTGAGCTTCGTCCAACGCTTTGCCAGCCGGTCGGCGCGGCCTGGAGGGACATCCCACGGCTCACCTGTGATGGCATTCAGGTCATAGACGACCTTCCCATCCTTGACCGTCAACTCACACAACATTTTCTGGTTGCTCCTCACGACAGTGCTGTACGCGTCGTCGAAGCCGAAATCACCGTGCTGCACGCTGAGGACGGCCACATCCGCGATGGCCCCGACGGAAAGGTTTCCAAGTTGAGTCTGCAGGATCTCCCGCGCGGGATTCCAGGTCATGTCCCTCACGACCTCCTGGAGAGGCATGCCCATCGCGAGGAACTTGTCACCGACGTTCAGCAGGTCTTTCATTCCGGCGTTCATGCTGTCGATGTGCAGGTCAGTCGAGATCGAATCTGGCGCAAAGCCGGCCTTGTACAGAGGAATGGCGGTGAACCATGCGAAGCTCGCCTGCCCATGGCCAACATCGAAGTAGATGCCGCGCGCGCGTCCTTCACGCATGCCGCGTCCCGGGCCGCCGGTCTTGAAGTCCTGCTCGCCGCGCTCGCCGGAGAGTGCGTGCGTATAAATGTCGCCTGGCCGCAGGACAGTCTCCAGCAGTTGATAGAGCGGCCTTTCGATTCGCCTGCCGCCGAAGTCGATCATCACCGGAATATGCGCGATTGTTCCTGCCTTCACCGCCTGCTCATACGGCGTCCATTCGGGTCCCATGAAGTGCGCGCTCTTTACACCAACGATGACACCCGGATACTTGAGAGCCATCGCCGCCGTGGGCTCGGCCTGCATATCCTCAAGGTTGTTCTCGTACTTGCCGCCTCTCATGCCGGACCCAACGATGTTGAGCATCGCCAGGACGCGCGTCTCCGAACGGTCGATGATCCGGTCCTTGAAGTCGGGAAAGTTCCGCCAGCCCGAGGAGCCCGCGTCGACGATGGTCGTCACTCCGTTGCGCAGCGTGAAGCCATCGGGATACACACTAAGGTCTCCGGCGTAGGAGTGCCGTTCACCCGTGCCCGCATACACGTGCGTGTGGATGTCAATCAGTCCGGGAACGACGTACATGCCGGTTACGGTCACCGCCTTTACAGCGGTGTCCGCAGGAATGTCTTTCCCGACTGCCGCGACCTTTCCATCTTTGATGGCAAGGTCCATCACGGTATCGATGCTGTTCTTCGCGTCGATGACGTGACCGCCCTTCAGCAGCAGGTCGTAATCGGGAGAGCCCTGCGCCGCTGCGTCTCTGCCCTGTACGAGGGTCTGTGCATAGGCGCTCGGCAATGCTGCAATGGTAAGGATGGCAAGTCGAGCGAGCAAACGTGCTTTCATCAGTCCTCACTGTGCTGCAGATGTTTCTGACCGTCTTCGTAGCCGATGATCGTTCCGCTTTGGTCTACCTTGGCGAACTTCAGGAGCGACATCGTATAGGCGAAGTCATCGATCAGCGCTGCGAGGGTTTTGGAGAGATTGCGAAAGCTCTTGGCGGAGAGACCTCCGAACAGGTGATCGTTCACTCTCTGACGCTCCGGACCAACACGCTGAACCAGCGATTCGCCTTTATCGGTTAGCCGAAGCAGCACGCCTCTCCCATCGCTCGGGTTGGGACGCTTGCTTACCAGGCCCGCCAACTCGAGTTTCCCAACCTCACTTGTAATGAATGCTGTGCTGACGTGAAGCCTCTTGGCGACGTCGCTTACCCGGATGCCGCCTTCGTGCTGATGATTCGCGAGGATCATGGCGATGTTGTACTGAGGCGAAGAGAGGCCGAGCAGCGAAGCGAGATGAGCCCTGGCCAACTCCAGGGATGCGCCGAGCGTGGAGAAATCGTGCAGAAGCTGTCGAAACTGATGATCGGTGGCTCCGCCCTCATCAAGGATCGCGAGGCGCGTCGCTGAGAGCGGGAGCAACGGCGATGACGCTCTGGCGACGGTACCCTTCGAAGGCTGCTTCCGCGCGCCGCCCGTGAGATCCGGGATGGCAGTTCGCTTCCGCACCGGTCGTTTCTTCGAGGAACGGATCATCGCTCCACTCTAACCGGAAAACTTCACGAAAGGCTTGATCCACAGAAACAATAATTTACTTAATCTACTTGACTACCTCCGGGCAGCGCCCTATGCTCCTCTCTGAGTCGACGAGCACAGCCCAGACCATCGCGACGGGAGATTCATGCCGAAAAATGGCGTTCAGCACCTTGCGAGTCTCCGGGACGGCCGTCATATCTTTCTGGATGGGGCTCTCGTCGAGAATCACGTCGATCACTCCGCCTTTCGTTCGAGCGTCCGTTCCGCAGCCGCTCTCTACGACTATCAATCGAGGCCCGAGAATATTCATCAGATGACCTTCGCCTCGCCGAAGACAGGAGAGGGCGTCAGCCGCATGTGGCAGCTTCCCACTTCGTACGCGGAGTTGGTCGAGCGGCGTGCTGCTCTTGAGGCTTGGGCTGAGCTTTCCTGCGGTTTCTTGGGTCGATCTCCTGACCATGTTGCCTCGGCGCTTTCCGGAATGTATATGGGGATGGATCTCTTTCGGGCTCACGGGGAGAGATACGCAAGGGCTTTGTGCTCCTATTACGAATATGCCCGTGACAACGACCTGTATCTTACGTATGCCATCATCAACCCGCAGGCTGATCGGAGCAAAGGCGCATCGGAGCAGGCGAATGAGTTCGTCGCCGCGGGCGTTGTGGATGAGGATGCCGAAGGTGTAACCCTGCGCGGCGCAAAGATGCTTGCGACGGGATGCCCCATGGCCAATGAGGTGATGGTAGCGTGTATTCAGCCTTTGAAGCCGGGAGAGGAGAAGTACAGCATTACGGCAATGGTCCCGCTGAATGCACCTGGACTGAAGCTACTTTCCCGTAAGTCTTTCGAAGCTTCTGCGGGCGCATCCTTCGATAACCCCCTGTCTTCTGCCTTCGATGAAAACGATAGCGTTCTCTATTTCGATTCGGTCAAGGTGCCCTGGAGTCGAGTCTTCGTTCATAACGACGTTGCGATGGCTTCAGCGCAGTGGCACTCCGCGCCGACGCACGTGTACCAGAACTATCAGTGCCAGATCCGGCTCACAGTGAAGATGCGTTTCCTGCTTGGGATAGCACGGAAGATTGCCGAGACGAATGGCGTCATCGGCATTCCTGCGGTGCGCGAGACTCTGGGGCAGATGGCCGCTGAGGTGTCCATGGTGGAGGGCTTGCTTGAAGCAATGGAGTGCACGGGAGCGCACTATGGCAAGTACTTTGTGCCGAACGCGCGTCGTCTCTATCCTGCAATGGTTCTTACACAGCAGCTTTATCCGAGGTTTGTGGGGCGTATTCGCGGGATCTCTGGCGGAGGCATGATCATGACACCGTCCTCGGCGTGCGATTTCGCCAATCCAGAGATTGAAGGTTACATTGAAGCAACGCAGCACTCTCCGGTTACGGACGCCACTGGCCGTGTCAAGCTCTTCAAACTCGCGTGGGACGCCATCGGTTCAGAGTTCGGCTCACGCCATCTTCAATACGAGATGTTCTATGCCGGGTCCGAGATGGTGACGCGTTCCCACGCGTTTCGCACCTGCGATTGGGATCGAGCTACATCTGCCGTCGAGCGTTTCATGTCGACATACGACTTGAACGGCAGGAAGACAAACACCGTTGAGTAACGATTGAGGAGCCATGCCCATACTCGAGTTCATCCTGGACGGAAAAATGTTGTCCGCCAAGATCCGGGACCTGATCATCGCTGGTTGGACGGGTCGGGATGCTGCGTCCGTGGAGCATCATATTGCTGAACTGCAGGTTATCGGTGTTGCGCGTCCGCGCACTGTGCCGTGCTTCTATCGCGTCGGCGCGGACCTTCTTACAACCGCTTCAGAGATTGAAGTCACGGGTCCGGATAGCAGCGGCGAGGCGGAGTTCGTTCTTATATCTCTGGCGGAAGGTTTATGTGTAGGCCTCGGTTCCGATCATACCGACCGCAAGGTGGAGGCCTATGGGGTTACGGTCTCAAAGCAGATGTGTCCCAAACCTATCTGCCGGGAGCTTTGGCCGTTCGATTCGGTTAAAGGCCATTGGGATTCACTGATCCTTCGATCCTCGGTCACACGCGCTGGAGAGACTTCCCTTTACCAGGAGGGCTTGGTAAGCCGCATGCTCGCGCCTGAGGATCTCATCTCACGCTACGCCGAAGGAGCTATGGTTCTTCCGGTGGACAGTGCGATGTACTGTGGGACGATGCCTTTGCTCGCGGCCATGGGGTCCGCCGATACCTTTACGCTGGAGCTTGAAGACCCGGTGCTGGGGCGCTCTCTGAAACACAGCTACACTTGCCGTGAACTGCCTTATAACGACTAAGGAGAGAGCATGCCGATCGAGAAGGAACATAAGGAGTTCTACAAGGTCGACCTGGATGAGGGATGGGAGACTCCGCCCGGTTATCCCCCAGGAATCCAGCAGCAGATTCTTGCAGGCTTCCTTGACGAGAAGAACATGCTTGGCTACCGCACGCGCCATCTGCGCTTCGGCCCCGGCGCTTACACGACTGCTCCTTTCGTTCACGACTACTGGGAGGAGGTTTATCTCATCTCTGGCGATCTGACCGTCGGTAACGACGAAGATGGGAATGGGGGAGAGTCGTTCGGGCCGAACACGTATGCCTGTCGTCCTCCTGGGACATTCCATGGGCCGTTCAAGTCCAACGGCGGGTGTCTTCTGCTTGAGGTGCATCTCTACGACGCACCTGCGAAGGACGATGAGTGAGATCACTCCAGCCCATCGCGGACACGCTCGAGCGACTCGCGAACGGAAAGCTAAGTAGCAGTGCTTTAGTCGGAGCGTGCCTTAAAGCGATCGACGATCCAGCGGGCGAAGGTTCGCGCACGTTCATCCGAGTTGACAGCGAGTCTGCGCGAAGGACCGCGGCTGAACTCGATGCGTCGCGTCCAAAGAGTCCGCTTGCTGGTCTGCCAATATCGGTGAAGGATCTCCTCGACGTAGTGGGTGAGCCAACTGCTGCTGGTTCAGCGATCCTCGCCGATGCCGCGCCCAGCGAAAGGGACGCCGTCGCCGTTCAGCGTCTCCGCCACGCCGGAGCGGTGCTGGTTGGGCGGACGAATATGACGGAGTTCGCCTTCTCCGGTCTCGGTCTCAACCCGCACTACGGCACGCCACGGAATCCATACGATCGCGTTGTCGGGCGCATTCCGGGCGGTTCGTCTTCGGGTGCTGCGATCTCGGTGACTGATCAGATGGCATCCGCGGCGATCGGTTCGGATACGGGCGGATCGGTGCGGATTCCTGCAGCTCTCTGTGGTCTCACCGGGTTCAAGCCTACTGCTCGCCGCGTGTCTCTTGAGGGTTCGTTGCCACTTTCGTCCACCATGGACTCGCTTGGGCCGCTCGCACCGACTGTGGCTTGCTGTGCGCTGATCGATGCCGTGCTTGCTGGTGATGATCCGAAGGCTCTCGAGGTCTATCCACTCGCGGGCCTGAGGCTTGCGGTTCTCCAGGGATATGTGCTCGATGGGCTCGAGGCTCTGGTCTCATCTGCCTTCGCCTCGGCGTTGTCGCTTCTCTCCTCGTTCGGCGCGATGCTGACTGATGTCACGTTCGCTTCGCTCGAGCAGATTCCCATGGCCAATCAGAAGGGTGGATTCAGCGCCGCAGAATCGTATGCCTGGCATCGGCCGCTGCTGGCGGAGAATGCTGCGCGCTACGATCCGCGTGTGCTCTCGCGGATCCTGCGCGGCAAGGAGATGAGCGCCGCGGACTATATCGACGTGCTCAACGCGCGCAAGAGGATCATGGCGGATGCTGCGGCTGCCTTCGAGGGTTTCGATGCGATCCTCATGCCGACTGTTCCGCGCATTGCGCCTCCGATTGCTGATCTTGAGGCGAGCGATGCAGCGTACTTCGACGCCAACGTTGCGATGCTTCGCAATCCGAGCATCATCAACTTCCTCGATGGTTGTGCGCTCTCGATCCCGAGTCACATGCCTGGAGAAGGTCCGGTTGGGCTTACGATCGCTGGGCTTTCCGGACAGGACAGGAAGATCCTTGGCATCGGAGCGGCGATTGAGGCGGTGCTTGCGACAGGTGGTCGAGCGATCCATGGTCAGGCTTCGTGGGATGCTCGCGCATGAGGGTCTCTGCGCGTCTGCTCGCTCTTCTGGTCATCAGCACGATTGGAGCATCGGCGCAGCAGCAGAAGTTGTCTGAGCGAGTGGCTTTGGAGGCGATGGAGCGTTGGCCGAATGGACATATCGGTCCTGCGAACGCGGCGGTTTCGTGGGGCTTCGAACCGGGGATCGTGCTTGCTGGACTCGACGCTGTCTGGAACGCGACGCGTGACCAAAGGTGCTTCGAGTACATCCGGAGATCGGTTGACCAGTACGTGCAAGCTGATGGATCGATCCGGACCTACGATGTTCAGGCCTATGCGCTCAACAATATCCTCATCGGTCGTCAGCTTCTTATGCTCGATCGCGTTACGCGTGATGAGAAGTATCGCAAGGCGATCGAGGCGCTTCACAGGCAACTTGCCGCGCAGCCGAGGACAGCTTCCGGTGGGTTCTGGCATGCGCAAGCGACTCCGAACCTGATGCTGCTTGATGACACGTTCATGTTCGCTCCGTTTGACGCGGAGTATGCGAGCGCGTTCCATCATCCTGAGGATCTGGATGAGGTTGCGAGGCAGTTCGTGCTGCTTGATCAGCATGCGCGCGATCCGGAGACTGGGCTTCTGTATCACGGTTGGGATGAGAGCAAGTCTCGACCTTGGATCAATCGTCAGACTGGGACTTCGCCGAACCTTTGGGCGCGCGGAATGGGATGGTATCTGATGGCGCTTGTCGATACGATTCCGTATTACCCGAAGAGCGATCGGCATCGCGCTGCGTTGATCGGTATTCTGCGAGAGACTTCGGCTGCCTTGATTCGTCAGCAGGATCCTCAGAGTGGACTTTGGTATCAGATCCTCGATAAGCCTGGCGAGAAGGATAACTATATCGAGTCGTCTTCGGTGCTGATGTTCACCTATGCGCTGGCGAAGGGTGTTCGTCTTGGCTATCTGCCAGCGCAATATCGAGCGAAGACGGAGATTGCCTGGAAGGCGATCCTTGAGTGGTTCGTAAAGGTCTCGGCTTCGGGTGAGGTCTCGATTACCGGAACTGTAACTCATGTTGCTCTTGGCGCTGCGCCGGAGAACGATGGGAGCGATGCGTATTACCTGCATGCTCCTGTGGTGAGCGACGATCCGAAGGGTGTTGGTGCGTTTCTGCTGGCTGCGACGGAAATGGAATTGGACCGCAAAGCTTCACGTTGATCGGAGGCGTTATGTCTGGTGTGAATCGTCGTCAGTTCCTTTCCGTTTCGAGTGCTGCTGCGCTCTCGCTTAATTCTGGTGTTGCTTCGGGATCTGCTCCGAAGCGGAAGCCTTTGGTGATGAAGCTTGGATGTCAGACTGCTCCAACGACTGATGAGCATCTGAAGTATCTCGCTCGTTATGGCGTGAAGAACATCTGCGGCTATCCGGTGATCGCGGATGAGAGGCTTTACGCGACTGTCGACGAATTGCAGCGGATGAAGGATCTGGCGGCGAAGAATGGGATTGAGGTCGATATGATCGCTCCTCCATTTCTGGCCTCTATTTCGGTGGATGTGGATAAGCATGCGGCGATCATGCTTGGACAATCTCCTGAGCGAGATCACGATATCGAGGCGATTCAAACGCTGATCAAAAACTGCGCTGCGGCTGGTATTCCTGCGATCAAGTACAACCTGCAGATTGTGGGTGACGCCCGCATTGCTCGAACTGCTGGGCGAGGCGATGCGATGTATGCGACCTGGAAGTTTTCCGAGGCGCATCCGAAGACTCCGTTGACGCGGGCCGGGAATGTGAGTGCGGAGGAGAGTTGGGCGAGAATCACCTACTTTCTCGATCGCGTGATTCCGGTCGCAAATGAGTACAAGGTTCGGATGGCTCTTCATCCGGACGATCCTGGGGTGCCACCCCAGGGGTACCAGGGCGATCATCGTGTGCTTGGGACGGTGGATGGATTGAAGAGGTTCGTCTCGATCCAGGAGAGTGCGTATCACGGATTGAATTTTTGCCAGGGAACGGTCTCGGAGATGCTGGCCGACCCGGGTAAGGAGATCTTCGACGTGATTCGCTACTTCGGGACGCGGGACAAGATCTTCAATGTTCACTTCCGCAACATCCGTGGGCACCGGGACGACTTCGTCGAGACGTTTCCGGATGAGGGAGACGTTGACTTCGTTCGTGCGATCCGGACGTACCAGGAGGTTGGATACAAGTACATGATCATGCCGGATCATGTACCGCAGGCGGAAACGGATCCGAAGGGTCTGCAGTCGTTTGCGTTTTGCTATGGCTACATTCGTGGCCTGCTCCAGTCGGCTGCCGAGCCGGTTTGAGCGGTACCCCCCCCCTCCCATAGCCTTGGTCTAAGTCCTTTCGAATGTTTAGCTTGAGCATCGAGAACCCCCGCAAGATCCTCATAAGAAAGGAGTTACGGCTAAAAATTAGAAAACAAACAAGTTAGCCTTTCGGGACCGATATCCTCTTGCTTGTTTGCTCTATATCTTAATTGTAGCGATCCGACCGTAACTAAAGGACATCGTCAAGCCGTTTTATTTGAGTGACTTAGGCGATTATGGGACTTGACACGCGAATTTGCCCGTAAATCCGCAAAACTTTCTTTGCGGTAGCGACGACTGCAGGTTGCGTGGTGTGGGGCGGTTGCTGTTTGATGCTTGGATGCGTTCCTCCTTTCGTTTCAATGGCTTCTTCTCCGCTGCGCTCTTCCTCGGCTCGCTGGTCCCCGTATTTTCGCAGCAGGTCACTGCTTCCGCCCATGGGGTGCAGGCTGTGGACCAAGGCATGACCATGCAGGTGACAGCGCTGCGGGAGGACGTGCTGCGGGTGAGGATATGGCGGGGCGGCACGAAGCCAGAGGATGCTTCGTGGGCTGTGCTTCCCAAGGCAAGGACGAGTGCAGTGGACGTGTCGGCTACGGCTTCGGGGTTTCATACCCAGAAGCTGCGCGTGGAGATCGGGGCGGGGTTGAAGCTGACTGTATCGGATCTGGATGGGCACGTGTTGCAGGAGGATGCGAGTCCGATCGCCTGGCGCGGGGATGGGTTTCGGCTCTACAAGAAGCGGGCGATGGATGAACACTTCTTCGGGCTTGGGGATAAGCCGGGGCCGCTTGACCGGGGCGGGCAGGCGTTCACGATGTGGAACACGGATAACTTCGGCTGGCAGGAGTCGACCGATCCGATCTACAAGAGCATTCCTTTCTTTATCGACTTTCGCGAGGGGCGGGCGTTCGGGGTGCTCTTCGATAACACGTGGCGATCGTTCTTCGACTTTGGGCGCGAGGATGAACATGCGTATTCGTTCGGAGCGCCGAACGGCCCGATCGACTACTACCTGATGTATGGGCCGGAGCCGAAAGAGGTGGTGTCGACCTATGCGTGGCTGACGGGGCCGACGCCTTTGCCGCCGCTCTGGGCGCTCGGGTTTCAGCAGTCGCGGTATAGCTACTACCCCGAGGCGGAGTTCATGGCGATTGCGAGCCGGCTGCGGGCAGACAAGATTCCTTCGGATGCGTTGTATCTCGATATCGACTATCAGAAGAACAACATTCCGTTCACAGTCGATCCGGAGAAGTTTCCCAAGTTTCCGGAGATGGTGAAGGAGCTTGCGAAAGACAAGTTTCATCTCGTGGTGATTACCGACCTGCATATCGCGAAGCAGGCGGGGGTTGGGTATAAGCCTTACGATACGGGCGTGGCGGGAGACCATTTTGTGAAGAACCCGGACGGCAGTACGTTTGTTGGGCCGGTGTGGCCGGGGCCTTCGGTATTTCCGGATTTTACGCGGGCGCAGACGCGGAAGTGGTGGGGCACGCTTTACAAGGAGTTTGCGTCAGAGGGCGTGGCGGGGTTCTGGAACGACATGAACGAGCCTGCGGTGTTCGAGACGCCGACGAAGACGATGCCGGATAACATTCAGCACCGGATCGATGAGCCGGGGTTCGTGAAGAGGACGACGTCGCATCTCGAGATTCATAACGTGTTTGGTATGGAGAACTCGCGGGGGACGTACGAGGGGCTGCTGGCGCTTGAGCCGAATGTGCGGCCGTTTGTGCTGACGCGGGCGAGCTATGCGGGTGGGCAGAGATATGCGTCGACGTGGACGGGGGATAATAGCTCGACGTGGAACCACCTGCGACAGACGGTTCCGCAGATTGTAAATTTGGGTCTGAGCGGGTTCTCGATGACGGGGGCGGATGTGGGTGGGTTCGCGGGGTCGCCGTCGCCGGAGTTGCTGACGAAGTGGATCGAGTATGCGGCGTTTCAGCCGATCGACCGGGACCATGCGGCGAAGGGTACGCGGGCGCACGAGGTGTGGGCGGATGGGCCGGAGCAGGAGGCGATCCGGAAGCGGTATATCGAGGAGCGGTACAAGCTGATGCCTTACCTGTATACGGCTGCGGAGGAGACTTCGCGGGATGGGATCCCGATTATGCGGCCGCTGTTCCTGGAGTTTCCGCATGCCACGAGCGATGGGCATCCGATGGATCTGGATACGGGAGGCGGGGAGTTTCTGTTTGGCGGGAGGATGCTGGTGGCGGCGAATCCATCGCCGGAAGAGGTGAATCCCTACGAGGTGCACCTGCCGCCGGGGACGTGGTTCGACTACTGGACGGGGGAGCGTTTCGAGCGGGCGACCAAGGGACAGAGGTTGGATCTCGAGCAGAGAGACAAGCTGACACAGGATAAGCCGCTGATGATTACGCCGAAGCTGGATACGCTTCCGGTGTATGTGCGCGGGGGAAGCATTCTGCCGATTGCGCCTTTGACGCAGAGCACGGAGGAGGCGCCGAACGGGCCGCTGACCTTGAGGATCTACCTGAGCAGCGATGCGAGCGAGCCTTGCGCGGGTGAGGTGTACTCAGATGATGGGAAGAGCTTTGCGTATCGCAAGGGGCAGTTCGCGCGGGTGAGGTTTACGTGCAAGATCAGGCCGGATGGCTCGATGGCGGTCGATGCGGCGCAGCAGGAGGGCAGTTATACGCCGTGGTGGAAGACGTATCGGATCGAGGTGTATGGGTGGACGCCGAAGGATCGGAAGGTTGAGGTCGAGGGGAAGGTGCTGGAGCTTACGCAGAGCGGGGTCGCGTGGGCGGTTGAGGTGGGGGCGGAGCGGAACGGGGTGAGCGTGGCGCTGCGGTAGGAGGACATGTCCGTGAAGCGGCTTCGGTCTATTTTTGCTTCTTGCAGAGCCCACTTGAGTGCCAGTCCGCGACTAGCGTCGTGTGTGGCTTTGAGGAGGAGTGCAGCACGAGAACGAGACCCGTACGGTTGTCAGGCCCCGTTGCCGTCAATTCCATAGGCTCACCTTCCGGGACAACCACATCGTGCCCTTTTCGACTTACCTGCATGCCGGATGGAGTTTCAAGACAGGTCTCACCGGTTTCGGTGTAGAAGACCTCCGGCCCGGAATGCAGATGCGTCCTGCTCACCGCACCGGGACGCATGATCGATTCCCGGTATTGAGCCGTGTAGTCTTCCCCGGGCTTCACCGGCAGAGGCCCGATCTGTGTCACACGGCGACCCATGGACGTCAACTGCTGCTTGTCGCCGACGGTGAGCAGCCATACCTTTCCAAGCGCGTCCAACACTGTGCTCCCGCTGGCCGCCGCAGACTGAGCGGTCTCGCGATCAGGGTACACGTCGAGTGTCCAGAAAATTGGCCGGTCAGGTAGCATCCCCAGCGGCTTGCTCGCGAGGATCCAGCAGCCCTCCGATCCCGTCCGCTCACTCACGGGCTTACAGCTCTCCAGCGCTTGCGTTTGCGCTGCGGCTATTCCGGAGAGAAGGAGAACTGCTGGAGCGATTTGTCTAAATAGCCTCTGTCTGCGCATGACTCCCGATTATAGACAGGGCGCGCGCTCCTCCTGCTCAACCGACCGAGTGCACGTGGAGCAGAACGGGTGAGCCCCCTGGAATACTCCTCGGAGTTTGAAAACAACACCGCTCCGAGGTGAGAGGGGCGAGTTACTGCATTTGCCGTGAGTGAACAAACCTGTTACCACATGATCAAATGACGATTATGAAAAAGAGACAAGTCGAAGTCGCAGCCGAGGCGGCGGACTCATCCAGAATTACCCAAACGATCGAATCGAACTCTTTTCTGACGCGGCGAGAGATGCTGGGAATGACTGGTATGGCCGGTGTGGCGGCTTTGACCGGCCTAGGGCCCGACGCGGTTGCGGAGACCGCGCCGAAGCGGCCTCGGATCGCGTGTCTCGTCAGCTATTGGGGTCTCCCGACTTCGCATGCGGACTGGATCATCAACAAGCTGCTGGATGGCTACTGGTGGAAGGGCGCCCATACTCCCTCGCGGGTGGAAGTGGTGTCGGTTTACGTTCATCAGCTTGATACGAGCTTGCTGGCTCAGAAGGTGTGCAAGGCGAAGAATATTCCCATCTACAAGACGGTCGGCGAGGCGGTGACGCTTGGGGGCGAAGAGCTTGCTGTCGATGGTGTGGTCATCGTCGCGGAACATGGGAACTATCCGACCGATCTGAAGGGGCACTGGCTGTTGCCGCGGTGGTGGATCTATCAGCAGGTTGTTAAGGTTTTCGAGCAGAGCAAGCGCTCGGTGCCGGTGTTCAACGACAAGCATCTTTCGTACAACTGGGACGATGCGAAGTGGATGTTCGATAAGTCGCGTGAACTGAAGTTTGCGCTCACGGGTGGTTCCTCTATTCCGACTTACTTCCGTAAGCCGGAGATAGAACTTGCGATCGATACGCCGATCAAGAACTCGATCGTGGTTGGAGGTGCTCCGGATGAGGGAGCCATCTCGCATTGCATCGACGTGCTACAGGCGTTTCACGATCGCCGCAAGGGCGGGGAGACGGGCGTCAAGTCGGTGCAGTCGATTCGTGGGCCCGAGACATGGAAGTGGGTTGAGGCCAACCCGTGGGCCGGCAACCTGCTTGAGGCGGTGAGGAAGAATTTTGACTTGCCGCCGGGACACTTTCAGGAAGGCCGGAGGGCTAACGTCTGTATCGTGGAATACAACGACGGGACGAACGGGGCGGTGATCTCGGGCGAGGGTGTTGGGTGGACCTATGCCGGAGAAATTGTGGGCCAGAAAGACCCGACGCTCATCTCGATGCTTGGCTGGCCCGGGCCGATCTCGCAGTATCACGCGGCGAACGGGCACGAGCACTGGATCACGGAGATGATGCTGACCGGGAAGGAACCGTTCAACGCGGAACGGCTTCTGCTGTCGACCGGGATTGTGAATCACTACATGGACTCGAACTGGGAGGACGGCCGTTATTCCGCCGTCGGGCGACGCATCGAGACGCCGTATATGAACATGAGTTATCACTCGACGCATGGGCCGCTCTTTGAAACGGGGCAGCGGCCGCCGAATACTCCCTATATTCGAGGATTCGAGTCCTAAGTCGTTTTGGGGTCTGCTTAGCGCTTGCTCTGCTGCTTCTCGTCGTAGATCCTCATCTGCTCCTTGACGAGGCCGTTTGCCTTCTTGACGGCTTCGAGGGTGTTGGCGTCGAGCTGGTCCCAGGTGCGGAAGGTGTTCGGCTTCTGGATGGAGGAGACGTCGAGCTGGCCGTCGTGATCGACCATGGCGGCCATGATGAGGGTGACGGATTTCTGCTGGGGGTCGACGAGGGCCTGGCGGACGCGGTAGCCGATGTCGGCGCAGGCGTTGATGTGTTCGGCATCGCTATTGCCCCAGCCAGCCTGGTTGATCTGGCAGGCCTTGGTGGTTTTGTAGAAGGTGAAGATCGAGAGAGTGTAGACGCCCTTGCTTTCGTAGGTCGCATAGTTCTGCCGCAGCCAGTCGGGACTGGAGACGTCGGGGATGTAGAGCTCGACGTCGTGATCGGAGGCGACCGACAGCGGAGTGGTCCAGACCTGGGTCTCGTCCATGACCTGGGAGGGGACGCCAAAGGGGCCGTGCTGGACGACTGACTGTCCGAACGCACAGATAGGGAGAGACACGGCTAGAAGGAACGCGAGGGTGCGAGCGCGGAGGAGGCGGAGCCGGGATGCGGCGGAGTAACGCATAGTCATCAGACGAGTTCGCTCGGTCAGGGGTGTGGAGGAATTTTACATGGAGGGTGCATCGAGTCGCGAGGTTTCGGTTGTGGAGGTCGGCGCTCTTCGGATATGTTGTTGGTGACAACACAGGAGTTGACGATGCAGACCTCGCTGGTGGAACAGGTAAGGCGGTTCAATCGTTTCTACACGCGAGAAATCGGCCTGCTGACCGAGCACCTGCCTGGCAGCGAGTTTACGCTGGCTGAGGCGCGGGTGCTCTACGAACTGGCTCAAGTGAAAGAGCAGACGGCTGCCGGGATCATCCGCAGCTTGAATATGGACAAGGCGCACGTGAGCCGGATCGTCACTCGTTTTCGGCGGGCCGGGTTGTTGAAGTGCCGGGTGAGTCCGGAGCATGGGAAGCACAAGCTGTTGTCGCTGACGGCGGCTGGCAGGAAGGCGTTCCAGACGCTGAACGACGGGACAGAGGCTCAGATTGAGGGGCTGGTGACGCCGCTCTCCGGATCGGATCGCGAACGACTGGCGAGGGGCATGCGGGAGATCGAGCGGCTGCTGAAGGCGAGGCCGGCGGCCAGGGAGGACGTGCGGTTTCGGCCCTTGAAGGTGGGAGACCTGGGGTGGATTGCCCATCGGCAGGCGGTTCTCTATGCGAAGGAGTACGGGTGGGACTGGGGCTATGAAGGGCTGGTCTCGCAGATCCTGGGGGATTTCGTCGCTCATTTCGACGCTGCACGGGAGGATGCGTGGATCGCTGAGCTGGATGAAGAGGTGGTCGGGTCGGTGTTTCTGATGAGGACGGACGATGTGCAGGTTGGGAAGCTCCGGTTGCTGTATGTCGATCCGGCGGCGCGTGGGCAGGGCGTGGGCTCGGGGCTGGTGAGGTGGTGCATCGAGCGGGCGCGGGAGTTAGGGTACGGAAAGCTTTTGCTCTGGACGAACGATGTGCTGGTGTCGGCGCGGAAGATCTACCAGGCGGCCGGGTTCAAGCTCATCGCGGAGGATCGGCATCACTCGTTTGGGAAGGACCTTGTGGGGCAGACGTGGGCGCTTGATCTGGGCTGAAGTAGAGGTTCACAAGGCTGTTGGGCTGGACGTAGGATGGGCCATGCGTCCACGGGAGCTTGCAGCTCGACTCGATCGAACGGCGATTCATGTGTTTGCGGCCAGCGATCGGATGAACCAGAGCCTGATCGAGCATCTCGATCCGGAGGCCTGGAAGGCGAAGCCGCCGGGCGGGGGCCGGACGATTGTGGCGATCTTTACGCATGTGCATAACATCCGTTGCAAGTGGGTCAGACTGACCGCTCCACATCTGACTGTGCCGATGCAGCTCAACCGGGCTCGGTGCACGCCGGAGGTGGCGCGGCTGGCGCTGGCGGAGAGCGCTGCCCGGTGCTCGGAGATGCTGGGGGAGGCTCTGGGTGAGGGTGGGATTGAGACGTTTCGCAGGGATGCGTGGGCTTCGGCGTGGCCGGTCGGAGTGGAGATGCTTTGCTACATGCTGGCGCACGAGGCGCATCACCGGGGGCAGGTTTGTCTGCTGGCGCATCAACTCGGATTTCCGCTGGCGCATGAGGTGGTGGATGGGATCTGGAACTGGGAGAAGATCTGGCGGGAGGGTGGCGTGGCTCGGGGACCGGGGCACGCAGGTGAATCGTGATGTGGGCGCTGGACATCCCATGCCTGACGGATGAATGACGATCATCATGTTTACGAGCGACGGTTTATGCGGGCGTATAGTGTGGTGGGACTGAGGGCAGGCGGATGGGACAGATACGGCGGCGAGTGGTAGTGACCGGGGTGGGGCTGGTGAGCCCGGTGGGGATTGGGACCGAGGAGACGTGGCGAAGGCTGCTTGCCGGAGAGTCGGGCATTGAGCGGATTACGCTCTTCGATCCGACGGGATTCGCGTGCCAGGTTGCGGGTGAGGTGAAGGGGTTCGAGCCGGAGAAGTACGTCGACAAGAAGGACATCAAGAAGACGGGGCGGTTCATCCAGTTCGCGCTGGCTGCGACGCAGTTTGCGATGGCGCAGTCAGGTCTGGTGATGGAGGCGGAAGACGCGGAGCGGGTCGGGGTGTACGTGGGGAGTGGGATTGGGGCGTTCGAGGTGATCGAGCGGGAGCACGAGAAGTTGATGACGGGTGGGCCAGGGAGGGTGTCGCCGTTCTTTATTACGGCTACCATCGCGAACCTGGCGGCGGGGCAGATCTCGATACGGTATGGGGCGACGGGGCCGAACCTGGCACATGCGACGGCTTGTACGACGGGGGCGCATGCGATCGGCGAGTCGTTTCGGGTGATCGAGCGCGGGGATGCGGATGTAATGATCGCGGGAGGGAGCGAGGCGGCCGTGACCCCGCTGTCGATCGCGGGATTCGCGGCGATGCGGGCGTTGTCGACGAGGAACGACGATCCGGCGACGGCTTCGCGGCCGTGGGATGCGGGCCGGGACGGGTTTGTGGCGGGTGAGGGCGCGGGAGTCCTAGTCCTCGAGGAGCTGGAGCATGCGAAGGCGCGAGGGGCGACGATCCTGGCGGAGATCATGGGCTATGCGGCGAACTCGGATGCGTTCCATACAAACGCTCCGCCGGAGGATGGGCGCGGAGTGCGGCGTGTGATGCAGATGGCGTTGGCGGATGCAGAGCTCGAGCCGTCGAAGATCAGCTATTTGAATGCGCATGCGACCTCGACGCCACTGGGGGATCGGGCGGAGGCGAAGGCTATCGTCGAGACCTTTGGGGAGCATGCGAAGGATTTGTGGGTGAGTTCGACGAAGTCGATGACGGGGCATCTGCTGGGCGGCGCGGGGAGCCTGGAAGCGGGAATCCTGGTGATGGCGCTGCGGGACCAGGTGGCGCCGCCTACGACGAATCTGGTGGATGTCGATCCGTCTTGTGAGTTCGGGCTGGTGCGGGATAAGGGTATGCCGCTGGCGATGGAGTATGCGATGACAAACTCATTCGGGTTTGGGGGGACGAACGCCTCAATCGTGATGCGGCGGTGGAGCGAAGAGATCGCCTGAGGTAGGCGGCCGCGGCTGAATAAATCGATTGCTGTCCGGGGGCATCGTCCGTATGGTGGACGGTGTACGAAGCATTCGCGCCCGCTGCGAGTGGTTCGGCGGGGAGCAGATCGGGATTGATGTTGATGCAGCATTTACGGCGGGCTGCCGGATGGGCCTCGAACGCGCTCGTCGCCATTGGGTTGGGTGTGTTGGCGGTGCGTGCGGGGGCGCAGGGGAATGAGCAGGGGAACCAGGCTCCGGCGGGTCCGGCGCATGCGGCGTTGAGTCCGGCGACGGGGCTGTCGTTGCTGGATGTGCTGCAGGCATCGCTCGCGAAGAATCCGCAGTTGAAGATTGCTACTTACACCGTGGCTGCGCAATCCGGTGTGGTGCGTACGGCAAAGGGGCAGTTCGACTGGACGCTCGCCGCGAATGGTTCGCAGCAACATGCGTATACACCGCTGACTCCGGTGCTTGCTTCGGAGTACGGCGTGCCTGGAGGGTCTGGGGTCGACTCCATCGTGGCGAATACATCGACCGTGTCGGCGTCGGCGGCGAAGGAGTTTCGCAACGGCATCAGTGTTTCCCCGTCGCTTGAGGCGACGCGGAGTACGGATAATGTCCTGACACAGGATGGGATCAACGAATCGCATGTGGGGCTGGCTGTTACGCTGCCGGTACTGAGAAACCGCGGACGCAGCGTTGTGGATGCGCAGGAGACTTCGGCGCGGCAGGTGCTTGAGGCGACTCGGATGGACCTTAGCCAATTGGTCTCCGATACGCTGGCTACGGCGGCATCGCGCTACTGGAACTTTGTTGCGGCGGACGCCACGCTTGCGGTTTACAAGGCGTCCGAGGCTCGGGGGAGCGATCTTCTGAATGGGACGGAGACGCTGGTAAAGGCGGATCGTCTGCCCGCGAATGATTTGAACCAGGTGCGGGCCAACCTCGCCGATCGCATCGCGAGCCGCACCGCCGCGGAGCAGAGTTTGCTGCAGGCGAGGCAGCAGCTTGTGCTGGTGATGGGGCTTGGTCCGGATCAGATTCTTTCGCTTCCGGCTCCCGCGCAGGATATTCCGGACGCGACTGCGCCGTATGATGCGTCGCGGCTGGCGGGCTATTTACAACTGGCGAATACGAAGCGAGCCGATGTGCTGGCTGCGCGACTTCGGCGGGACGCGAACCGGACGCTTGAAAATGCGGCGGTGAATCAGCTTAAGCCGCAGCTCGATGTTTCATCGTCCGTGGGGTATACGGGCTTGCGTGAAGGCACGAATGTTCTGGACTATCCGCGCTCGGTCGGGAATTCGCCGAAGGGCGCGGATGTAACCGTGGGGATTACGTATAGCCAGAGCCCGGCCAACAATGCCGCGCGTGGGCGGCTTGAGACGGCCATGGCTACTACGCGGCAGAGTGACGTTACGCTTTCCGAGACGGCGCGTACAGCGGCTACGGCGGTGGTGGTGGCGTATGAAGGGGTTCGGAGCACGACCATGCAACTTCAACGGGCGCACGAGGCGGTGCGGTACTATCAGGCGGCGCTCGATGGCGAAAAGGAGAAGTATCGTCTTGGGCTCAACTCGCTGGTGGATGTGCTGACGGTGGAAGACCGGCTTACTACCGGCGTTCTTGCAGAGGTCAACGCACGTCTTGCTTATGCGCTTGCGCTTGTAACGTTGCGTCAGTCGACCGGCACCATCGTGCAGGCCGGCCAGGATGTCCAACAGGTGGACCCACTTTTGTTTTCCTCACTCCCATAGGAGCCGCGAGGCTGGATAGGAACCGATGAGTTCGACCGAGTCGATGAACTCGAAGATGTACCGGAAGGCGGCACTGGAGCGCCTTGCTTCTCCGGATGACCTTGACCGCATGCTCACGGTGACGAGCGCGCGGCAGTGGCTTGTTCTGCTTGGGCTGCTTGGCTTCGTGGCGACGGCCGCGGCGTGGTCGTTCGTCGCGCGGCTTCCGACCAAGGCGGCGGGCGAAGGCATCCTCATCGGGCAGGGAGGCGTGGTGAATGTTGTGACGACCGGCGCAGGGACGATTACTGATTTCAAGCTGAAGATCGGGGATCGTGTGCATGCGGGTGAGGTGGTCGCGACGATCTCGCAGCCAGAGATCATGACGAGTATCCGGCAGACGCAGAATCGGCTGGAAGAGGCGCGCGTCGATGCTGGGCGCGCCGTGCATCTTCAAGGCGAATCGACGCGGCTGCAGATCGCGGCGCTCGACCGGCAACGGACTACGGTCGAAGGAGATATCAAGCAGGGGATCAATCTCGTGAAGCTTGCGGAGGAGCAGGTGCCGGTTGAAGAACGGCTGCTGGAGCGGGGACTGCAGACGCGGCAGCAATTGATCGCGGCGCAGCAGAAGGTGGTGGAACTGCAATCGACGGTGGAGAAGAATAAGGCGCAGCTCGTGGCGATCGATGCGGAGCGCTATGGGCTTGAGGCACAGCCGGAGACGAGCCGCCGCGACGCGAGGCTTCGTGTGGAAGAGCTTGAGCGGCAACTGCAGACGCTTGAGCAGCAGAAGACGCTGAGCACGCAGGTTACCTCGCCGTTCGATGGTGAGGTTGTTGAACTCAAGGTGTATGAGGGTTCTGAAGCGGTGGCCGGGACGCCTGTTCTTAGTTTGCAACCGGCGATTGGGCAGCTTGAGGTTGTGGCCTTTGTGCCGACGGGTGATGCGAAGCGCATTACCGCGGGCATGGCTGCGCAGGTGTCGCCGACGACCGTGAAGCGGGAAGAGGTTGGGTATCTGCGGGGCCGTGTGACGTATGTGTCGGACTTTCCCACTACGGATGCCGCGGCTATGAGGACCTTCGAGAATCAGTCGCTGGTGAATGCGCTCAAGACGCAGGGTGTAGCGAACGAGGTGCGGGTTGTGCTCGAGAAGGCGGACAACACGAGTGGTTATGCCTGGTCATCGAAGAAGACGCCGAACCAGATCATCAGCAGTGGAACCCTTTGCAGCGTGGAGGTGGTCACGCGGGAACGGCGTCCGATTGAGCTTGTGATGCCTTTCCTCAAGAGCTTCTTCAACCCCGACTAACACGCATGAAGAATTCTTTCGCCCGCTTCAGACGAAATCGCAGGCAAGTGAAGACGCCGACCATCCTGCAGATGGAGTCGGTGGAGTGCGGCGCTGCGTCGCTTTCGATGATCCTTGCTTACTACGGCAGATGGGTGCCGTTGGAGAGACTGCGTTCGGACTGCGGCGTCTCGCGCGATGGGAGCAAGGCAAGCAATATCCTGCGGGCGGCGCGGGCGCATGGGCTGATTGCCAAGGGCTTCAAGAAGGAGATCGATCAGGTCAAGGAGATGAAGCTCCCGGTGATCGCGTTTTGGAACTTCAATCACTTCCTCGTGATCGATGGGTTCGCGAAGGATGAGACGTTCCTGAACGATCCGGGAATCGGACGGAGGAACGTCGATCCATGGGAGTTTGAGGAGTCTTTTACAGGGGTGGTGCTCACGTTCGAGCCTGGTCCTGACTTCAGGAAGGAAGGCGGTCCGCCGTCGATCGTTGCTGCCCTGCGCAAGCGCATGAACGGCGCTTCGACTCCTCTGCTATTTCTTCTGCTGGCCAGTCTTGTCGGAGTAATACCGGGCATGGCGAATGCGGCTTACTCGCGCGTCTTTCTCGATAACATCCTGCTGGGCGGCATGTGGAACTGGATGAGGCCGCTGGCGCTTGTGATGACGGGCACCACGCTGCTGATGCTGATGCTTGGGCTGCTGAGCGGATGGGTGACGTTGAAGTTCCAGATGAGAATGGCGATCAGCGAATCGGCCAAGTACTTCTGGCATACGCTGCGGCTGCCGATGGACTTCTTCTCGCAGCGCTATGGGGCGGAGATCGGGGCGCGTGTCGCGATCAATGAGACGGTCTCGACTGCGATTGCGACACAGTTGACCGGTGGCGCGTTGAACGTGCTGATGGTGATGTTCTATGCCGCAGTGATGTTCAAGTACGATGTTCTGCTAACTTGCCTTGGCATCGCGATGGCGATCTGCAACGTGGGCATCCTGCGCTATCTCTCGAAGCGGCGCATCGACCAGAGCCGCAAGCTGCTGCAGGCATCGGGCAAGCTGATGGGGACCTCGATGATCGGGTTGCAGAGCATCGAGACGATCAAGGCGGGGGGGACGGAATCGGATTTCTTTGCCAAGTGGGCGGGCTTCCAGGCGCGCGTTGTCAGTCTCGAGCAGGAGCTTGGGTCGTCGACGCTGATGCTTGGGTCGATCCCGCTTCTTCTTGCCGGGCTCAACAGCACGGCGTTGCTTTGCCTTGGCGGGTTGCGGGTGATGGATGGCGGGCTGACGATCGGCATGCTGATCACGTTCCAGGCGTTGATGACGAGCTTCACAACGCCGGTGAGCGGATTGATGGCGCTGGGGACGCAGTACCAGGTGATGCAGACGCAGATCAATCGGCTCGATGATGTGATGGACAACCCGGTCGATGAGCTTGCGTGCGCGAGCGACCCGGAGACCGAGGTACGGGCCGCTGCCTCGGCGCATAAGCTTACGGGACGGCTTGAGTTGCGCGACGTTGTGTTTGGGTACAGCCGGCTGGAGGCGCCACTTCTGAACGGCTTCAACTTTGCGCTTGCTCCGGGACAACGGATAGCGCTTGTTGGTGGATCGGGTAGCGGTAAGTCGACCGTGGCGCGGATCGTCGCGGGACTCAACAAGGCATGGAGTGGGGAGATCCTGTTCGACGGCAAGCCGCGCAGTGAGCATGGACGCATTGTGATTTGTAACTCGGTTGCTTGCGTCGATCAGGACATCGCGCTCTTCGATGGAACGATCCGCGAGAACATTACCATGTGGGACGAGACCATGGATGATGCTCGAGTGGTGCAGGCTGCCAAGGACGCATGCATCCACGACTTCATCACGTCGCTGAAGGGCGACTACGACTACAGGGTGGAAGAAGGCGGCCGGAACTTCAGCGGCGGGCAGCGACAGCGGCTTGAGATAGCGCGGGCGCTTGTGACCGGACCCAGTATCCTTGTACTGGATGAGGCGACGAGCGCGCTTGATCCGATGACCGAGAAGATGGTGATGGATAACTTCCGCCGTCTTGGTTGCGCTTGCCTGATTGTCGCGCATCGGCTGAGTACGATTCGTGATTGCGACGAGATCATTGTGCTCGAACGTGGGGCGATTCAGCAGCGTGGCACGCACGAAGAGATGCTGCAGCAGGCTGGGCCTTACGCGAAGCTCATTCATGTTGAGGACAGGCTCGTGCCGGAAGAGGCGTTGGTGTCTGCCACATGATCGCTGCTCCGCTGGTGCCGATGCCGCTCCGCATGATCCTGAACGATTCCGCGCGGGCCTGGACGATCGTCTCGGGAGCGGTTGATCTCTTCCTTGTAGATGTTGCCGAGACGGTTGCGCAGAGCAGCCTGGATTATCTTGGAACGCTTGACGCAGGTTCGCTTCTACTTGGCGTGGGCGGTGTGCTTGTCGACGGATTCGAGACGACCATCATGGCGCAGGCCGCTTCCGAGACCATGCTGCAGCCGATCGATCTTATCGAGGTCGATGCAGAGTATCTCGACTCCTGGATCACGAATATCTCTGAGTGGTGCGCGCCGGGGCTTGCCCCATCGGCCAGCGTGCAGGTGCAGGCCGGTAAGCCCGTCGATACTGGCGAGGAAGGGCTTACGCTGATTGGGAGTCGATCCGTAATTTGGCTCGGTGGCGCGACCGCAGGGCTTTCTCTTTATGCGGAGGCTGAGGATCACAGCCTCGCGGCTGTACCGGTTTGCCGCTATCTGTGGGCAGTTGCGGAAGGCGGCCAGACTCTTTCAAGCGAAGCCACGGAGCAGTGGCTCGCGAAGAGGCGCGTCGATGGCAGGCTTATTCGCGAGATGGCGTCCGTTCATGCCGCCATGCTTGCGCAGCGCAGGAAGAAGCGTCAGCGCATCGAAGACAAAGAGCGCGGACGCTTTCAGGATAAGGTTCAGCGCGATGGACGAGTGTTTGCCGGAGCGTTACGCGAACTTACTCGTCCGTTGCTGCCGGCGGGCGCGAATCACTTCGAGAAAAGCTCGAGGATGTCCGGAGCGCTTGAAGCATGCCGTGCCGTTGGGGAGGTCATGGGTATTCCTATTCATGCGCCGGAGCACGATATCGCCGACGAGAAAACGGAGCAGGCGATCATTCGTATCGCTTCGGCGTCCGGTGTGCGGTATCGACAGGTGCTACTGCGCGATGCGTGGTGGAAGCAGGATCAGGGGCCGATGGTTGGGCTTACGCTTAACGGCGTCTCGGCCGTCGCGCTGCTCCCGAAAAATGCGCGAAGCTATGTGATGCTCGATCCTCTTTCGGGTACAAGCGTGTCCATGACGGAGGCGCTTTCTAACTCGCTCGACTCGCACGCCTATGTGCTTTACCGCTCGTTCCCGAACCGCAAGCTGACGGCGAAGGACATCCTGCTCTTTGGCCTGCGAAACGGAAAGAAGGATCTGACCACGATCCTTATTGTTGGCATGATGAGCGGACTGCTGGCCATGGCGATGCCGATCGCAACCGGTGTCCTCTTCGACGACGTGATTCCCGAGGGCCAGCGGAATAACCTGGTGCAGCTTTCCGTCATCCTCTTCTCGGCTTCAATCGCAATGTTCCTCATGAATCTCGGCCAGAGCTTCGCTACGCAGCGTCTTGAAGGGCGGATGGAGTCGGAGATGGAAGCCGCGGTATGGGACCGGCTGATGAACCTGCCGACGACGTTCTTTCGCCGGTTTACTACGGGCGACCTCGCTTCCCGAAGTCTTGCGATCAACCAGATTCGCCAGGCGCTTACTGGAACGGCGACTTCCGCGCTGCTGACCGGCATCTTCTCCGTCTTCAGTTTTGCGCTGCTGTTTAGTTACAGCGTGAAGCTTGCTCTTGCCGCCACGGGCCTTGCCGCGTGCGCGATCGTCTTTTCGATCATCTCCACGCTTGTTACGGTACGGCTCGATCGGCGCATCCTCGCCATGCAGGGAAAAATTGCCGGCCGTGTTGCCGAGCTTCTGCAGGGCGTCGCGAAATTCCGTGTTTCCGGTACTGAACCACGCGCCTTCGCCCGCTGGGCGCACGATTACACGTGGCAGAAGCAGAACATGCTGACGGCTGCCAAGGTGTCTCTTGCGACGACGCTGTTCAATACCGTGTTTCCTGCCGCCACATCCATCCTGATCTACGTGCTTGCCGCGAATATGGCGCGCCAGGATCCAAGCTTCAGCACCGGGCGTTTTCTTGCCTTCAACGCAGCCTTTGGGCAATTTCTTGGAGCCACTCTGGGGTTCAGCGCCGCGATGCTCTCCCTTGTCAGCATCGTTCCAACATATGAACGTGCGAAGCCCATTCTCGAAGAGCTTCCTGAATTAAAGGCCGAGATGAAAAAGCCCGGTGCGCTTCGCGGCGACATCGAAGTTTCCCACGCGCACTTTCGTTACGAGAAGGACGGGCCGGTCATCCTGAAGGATGTCTCGTTCAGCATCCGCGCGGGGCAATATATCGCGCTGGTGGGCGAATCGGGATGCGGTAAGTCCACGCTGATGCGTTTACTGCTCGGCTTTGAGAAGCCCGAGAGTGGATCCATCTTCTATGACGGGCAGGATCTTGCGGAACTCGATATGCAAGCTGTGCGCCGGCAGATCGGCGTCGTGCTGCAGGCAGGAAAGCTCATGCAGGCTAACATCCACATCAACATCGTCGGCGCCTCGCTGCTTACCATGGATGATGCGTGGGCAGCCGCCGAGGCGGTCGGTCTCGGCGACGATATCCGCGCCATGCCGATGGGCATGTATACCGTCATCAATGAGAGCGGGAGCGGCCTCTCCGGAGGGCAGCGTCAGAGGATCCTGATTGCGCGGTCTATTGTGCGCCGGCCACGCATCCTCTTCTTCGACGAGGCGACCAGCGCGCTCGATAACCATACGCAATCTATTGTCAGCAGGAGCCTGGATGCCATGCAGGCTACGCGCATCGTCATTGCTCATCGCCTTAGTACCATCCGCCACGCCGACGTCATTCTTGTGTTCAAAGAAGGACGTTTGCATGAGAGCGGTACTTATGAAGAGTTAGTCAGCCAGAACGGGCACTTCGCTGAGCTTGCGAAGCGCCAACTCGCTTGAACGATCTGCATTACCGCCTTAGATAAAAGAGGAACACGTGAGAAAAGTTCTTTACCTGATGGGAATTCTCAACGACATCGACGTGCAATGGCTCGCCACCAAGGGAAGTAAGATGCTCTTCGAGCAGGGCACCACGCTCATCACGCAGGGTCTGCCCGTACAGCATCTTTTTATCGTGCTTGATGGACGGCTCTCAGTCGAAGTGAACAGCGTGCAGGTGGCCACGCTTATGTCGGGTGAAGTCATCGGCGAGATCTCGTTTGTCGATTCGCGACCACCCCTTGCTTCGGTGGTTGCCCTGATGCCTACGATTGTGCTCGGGATCGACAAGGCTCTCCTGAAACAGAAGCTTGAAGCTGATGGCCAGTTCGGCTCACGCTTTTACCGTGCCATCGCCCTGTTTCTCGCTGACCGCCTCCGCACCACGACGAGCCGGCTTGGTTATGCGTCGAACGGTCGCGAAGCGACGATTGAGGATGATCCTGATGAACTTGACGCCGACTTCATGCAGGTCGTCTCGATGGCGAATGTGCGATTCGATTTCCTGGTGCGCTCGGTGAAGTAGCTGTGTTGATAACGGGCAGTTACAAGCGATGGATGCTGATGTCTAGTGCGTTTTGCCCAGCCGCCGGTAATAGTCGGCAACCGCATCCTGGTATCCGGGGGGAACTGTGCTGGGCGTCGCGGTGCGCACCTGGCTCATCTGCTGCGGATCCATCTCGCGCCGCAACTGCATTTCGAGCTTGTCGACATCGCTCAGCACCTGGGCGTGAAGCTCCTCGACCATCTGTGGGTTACCTGGGAAGTGGGACGGATCGAGGCGCTGCATCTCGCGTACGAGGTCATCGATTTCTTTGCTTGCCGCCGGGTCGTTCTTGGCAAGCTGCCGAAGCTGATTGAGTTCCTTGAGCCCTTGCTGGATGGTTCGCTCCGAGTCCGCGGGATTCGAACCTAATTGAGGGTTTACGGCGCGGCCGGGGCCGTACATGTTGTTGCCGGTGTTGACGCCGTAGTTGGCTCCTGTGTCTCCTCCGCCGCTCCGGATCACGCGGTCGCCGAGGTTGCCGACCTGATCACCGCCGTTCTGGTCCCCTCCGCCGATTCCACCAGGCTGCCCGGGCTGGCGTCCCTGTCCGCGACCGCCTTGCCCTTGCTGCCCGGATTGTCCTTGCTGGCCGGTTGCTCCCGAGGGGGAGCCCTGCTGGCCTTGGCGCTCCCGTCCCTGGCCGGATTGTCCGCTCTGGCCGTTGCGCTGATCGCCCGGCTTGCCTGGGCTGCCAAGCCGCTGCACCTGGTTGCGCAGGCGGTCCAGGTGATCGAGAGCCGCGACCTGATCTCCAGGATCCTGCCCACGCTTTCCGGGCTGTCCGGTTCCTGCTGCCTGCTGCGCCTGACGGACCTGATCGTTCAGCTTCTTGAGGCCGCCAGCCAGTTCAGATTCCGTACCGTTGGAGTTCGGATTAATTCCGCGGCGCAGCCAGTCGGCGGTTCGCTGCGCGAGGTTCGTGAGGTCGCTCTGATCCATGCCGCCAAGGGCATCGCGCAGGTTCGAGGAGGCTCCCGGCTGGTTCGACGCAAGCTCCCGAGCGGTATCGCGCATGCCTTTCTGCAGGCGCGAGAGATCGTCCGAGAGATGCTGACGGTCTTCTGCCAGGCGCGTACGTTCCTGCGTTTTGGCCGCACGCTGGGCGGGAGTGGGGCTCTCGTCGCCCTCGCTCTTCGCGGCCAGGCTCTGGATTCGCTGGGCTTGTGCGCTCTCTTCCTTTGAAAGACGATCAGCCTCGCGACCGAGGCCGTCCAGCTTGCTCGAGGCCTGCTGCTTCTGCGCGCCGCCGAGCAGGTTCGTTGCCTGGCGTAGCTGGTCCGCTGCCCGCTTGGCTTCGGCCGAGTTCTGCTGTGCCCCCTGCTGGCCGCCGGCACGGCGCATCTCGTCGTTCGCGGCACGCAAGCGGTCGAGCGCCTGCTGTACGCGTGGATCGGTATTGCCGTCTGTCGATCCACCGGACCCGTTCTGCTGCCGGGAGGAGGCCGAAGCGGATTGGCTCGGCGAGTTCTGGGAGGATCCCGAGCGTCCTGACTGCTGGCCCGACTGGCCTTGCTGTCCAGACTGTCCGGATTGGCCCTGCTGGTTTGCCTGCATCTGCTCCATCTCGCGCTGAAGCTCTTCCGCTTCGCGCCGCAGCATCTCCTGCTGCCACCTCTGCTGGAAGCTTTGGGCCTTGTTCTCCTGTTGCTGGGCTAACTCCTCCTGGCGCTTCGCGAGAGCGTCGAGCTTGGCCAGTGCGTCGTCAACTTTCTTTGCCTGCTGCTCGGCGGCAGAGCCGCTGTTCGCCGTCTCGTACTGGTTCTTCTCGGTGTCCATCTCGAGATCGAAGAGACTGGCCAGATCACGCCCGGCGCTTCCACCACCACCGCCGCCTCCGCCCCCGCGCTGGCCGAAGGCAACTTCGATCTTGCGGAAGGTGGCTTCAGCCCGCAGAAGGGCTTGCAGAGCCTTCTGCTCGATGGGCATCGCATCCTGCCACTGCATGTGGCTGAGCTTGTCAGCCGAGGGAGTCATCGCATTCGCTGCTATCTGCATGTCCTTGCCGAAGCTGTTGAATTCCTCGTTCGCCTCGGAGAGGTCGCGGCTCTCCATGCGGGCCGTCAGTGCGAGCGCCTGTTCGCGCAGCTTCGTCTGGGCCTCGGAGAGCAGCTTGCCCGTTGCCTGCGCCTGCTGCGGCGTGGCCGCTTTGTCGTTCCTTTGCTTCCACGTCGCCTCGATCAGTTCCTTCTCGCGACGCGCGATGTCGGTCTGCCCGTTCTGCTGTCCGCCGCCTCCACCGCCACCGCCTCCACCGTTCTGCTGCGACTGCGAGAACTCGCGCTCGAACGGCTCTACCTGGATGAAGCTGATCTCGGTCCGGGCCTCTGCATGTGGATCGTTTGCCGTCGCGTAGAGACTTACGAGGTCGCCTGGCACCAATTTGAAATCCTCGAGGCTTAGCGTGGCACTGCCGTCGGTATCCTTGGCGCCATTCTGCTTGAGCACGTTGACGGTCTGTTCCGCGCCGCCGTTTACCGAGTAATGGAGGCTCACATGGTTCAGCCCGTAATCCGCCTGGGCCTTGACGCCGATCTTGACCTCTTCGATCGGGCTGGCCCTGTAGTCCGCGCCAGGCTTATCGATGACGACGGTCGGAGGGTTGGCTTTGCTGGTGGAGATGAAGTAGTCCTCGGATAGCCGCACCTGCTGGCCCTGGTCAGTTGCTGCCACGTGGTAGGCGCCGTCCTTGGCCATGTGGATCGTGCCCTTGTACTGGTTGCTCTCGCCGCCGCTGAGGTGCAGAACCTCGCCGCCATCGAGCACAAGCACACCGTCACGAAGCGGGCTCGTCATCGTTACCGATACGTCGGCGTCCGTGCCTTCGAGGGCCCGAAGATCGCCTGTCTGCTCTTCTGAGACGGTCTTCATTCCCGTCCACTTCGGGTAGCGGTAGCTCACGGCGATCTGTTTCACAGCGGGCAGATCGACTACGCGGAAGTTGAAGTGCTTCGACGATGCGGGCCCGGCTGCGACGTAGTACTCCACGTTCTCGGGCAGCCCGGTAAACAGGAACTGGAAGCCGCCACCGTCCATCTGCGGCGACATTGGGACCTTCTGCCAGGCCTGCGAGCTTTGATACCGCGCGTAGAGGTCGACCTTATTCGTATCGAGGCCGACGATCTGCGCTGTCACCATCTGGTCGCTGTTGCGTCGCACTGCCGCGTTTCCAGGCAAAACCCGGACGTCATAGATGGGGGGCACATCGTGGTGAGGGCCCGTCCAGAGCAGGGAAGCGCCGTACCCCATGTAACCTGGCCGGGCCGCGACCATCCAGCTCAGAAGACCGGCGCAGACCGCGAGGATCGCAAACAGGACTCCCAATCTTGCTGGCGTTACGAGCGCATCTGGCCGGGCCTCCGCCGCGACCGCAAGCGTATCTCCCGCGAGTAACTCAAGAAAAGGATCCTGCTGGCCCTTCGCGTCCCTTTCAGAAAAAGTAAGCAGCCTCTGTTGAAAATCGGGGAAGCCGGACTCCGCGCGGTCGACCGAACGCCTGCGATCCAGCCGCAGCAGAGGCCATGCCAACCCAAGCCCCGCGGCGATTGCCAGAGTCGCGAAAAGAACGATCCGGGCTGGGGTAAGTCCCTTCTCAGGAAAGGCATACGCATTCAGGAGGAGCGCAAGGAGCACAGTCGCCAGAAGCGCTACGCCGGCTATTAGGGCCGCGCCGCGCAACGATGCGTCCACACGCAGCCTACCCTGCACCTGCCGGATATAAAGGTTGAGCTGCTCCCGCTTGCTCATGCTTCCTCCCGCTGCGTGCCCAGGTATCGGCTTGCGAGGACGGATTCGCAGAGCGCGACCACGAGTAGACACAGCATAAACCACCACCACAGGCTTGCGACGTGTTCCGTCGGCTGCGCCGTCGCGTCCGTTCCCGTCGGCGTGTCAGACGCGCTCCCGCTCCAGAGCTTCAGCACGTCTTCCGAAATCGGCTGTAAATCGGACTCCCGCCGATCGGGGTTGACCGCGATCAGCGAATCCCGCCCGTTTACAAAGCGCACCTGGTAGAACCCCGCGTGGGCAAGCTGGAACGACTGTGCCGTGGCCGCTTCACTCAGTGACAAGGGATGACGTCCGTCCGGCGCAACGATATCCACGCCGGCCCCGGATGCGGCGCCGCTCCGAAGCTGCACGAACGAGTCCACCACCCGCGCGCCACTTAGCCTGTCTGCGCCCGAAAGATAGCGCGCCGTCTGCTCCACGAACGGCACGAACGCGGGATGCAATGGGAGATCGTTCGTCACATTATCGAGACCCGACGCAAACACGACTACATGCCCCTCGCCGACCTGCTTATCCAGCAGGAGCGGTGTTCCGTCCGTCAGCCTCGCCACCACACGTGCCTGCCCCGGATCGACGATCGAAGCATAGAAGAACTTCATCGCCGGCCACCCGCCCGCCTCCTTCATCGAAGGATGCGACGCATCTATCTGCGCGACGGAGGCGAATCCGCCCTCACGCGAGTAGAACTTACCGTCCAGCACATTCGCTCCATACACCGGGATCCGTCCTCGATGTGTTCCTGAAGCACCGGCCGCGATCAGCACGCTTCCTCCGCTCTGCACGTTGCGGATGAGACTGTTTTCGAGGATGGACGGGATCGTCACCACATCTGACAGCACCACGAAGGCGTATTTCGCCGGATCCACGTCCGCCGCTTGCTCGGGGGTAATCGTCTGCAGCACAAAGGACGCTTGCGCCGCTGCCGCAAGAGCCGCGCCGAAATACAGGGGCGACCGCGCGTCTCCCGCCTGATGGACAAACAACACTCGCTCCGGGTCGGCCCGCTTCACCGCGAACAGGCTTACATCGTCCGCAGGAAAGCGGTCCGAAGACTCGACGCGCACCTCGCACCGGCTCGTCCCATACGGCACGTCGAGCCCGTCGAATGTGACCGTCGCCCGGCCATTCGCGGGCACGTCCACCTTGCGCGTTGCTACGACAGTCCCGCTCACCACAAGCGACACGACGCGCGAAGCCGCGGGTGTTCCGTGTCCGGCAATCACGGCTACCGTTCGCGCCTTCTTGGTGTCGACCAGCTGCCCCGGCGCCTCGACGCTCTCCACCGTCCAGTTCGGCACCACCGCCGTGTCGATCGGATGCAGAACGAGCCGCACGTTGCCCGGCATCACCATATCGGCGAAGTTCGCGGGCATGTTCGACGCCTGCATATCGCTGAAAAGGTGCAGCTCGATCGGCGTATGAACCGTTTCGGCCATGGCTCGCATGCCGCGTCCTAACTCGCCGAAGGTTCCATGCGAATCACCAGGCTGAATCCCTTCGACGGCGGCCCGTAACGCTCCTGAATCCTGAATCGGCTGCGTAAGGATCTCAAGCTTTTCGCCAAGAACAAGGACCTGCGCTCGCTGCGAAAGGCGGCGCGCAGCCAGCACATCAAGACCACCTTTCTTCGCATCTGCCAGCCGTGTCCCGGCATTCATACTGTAGGAACGATCGACCGCAACCAAAAGGAGAGTGTCGCTCGCGGAAGCTGAAGTTCTCCGCAGAAATGGATTCGCAAAGGCAAGGACCGCGAGCAGCACGAGGAGCGCACGCAGCGCGAACAGAAGCAGATAGCGCAGCCTTCGATGCTTCGTCGAACTCTGTGTCCCGGCCTCAAAGAACATCAGCGAGCTTACTGGACGCGGCTCCGTCGTATGCCGTCGCAGCAGATGAACATAGACCGGCAGCGCCAGCGCTCCGAGCCCAAGTAGAAACCATGGCGAGAGGAAGCCCATCTAGAGCCCCCTGTTTCTTAGCGAGAGATACTCGGTCAGCGCCTTATCGAGCGGCTTATCCGTCATCAGGAGGTGATAGCCCATCCCCGCGGCCCGCGTGCGATCCCGCATCTGCTCAAGGTGATCGTCTATCTTCTTGCGGTATTCGGTCTTTACATAATCCGGGATGACCTCGATCTTCTGATCCGTCTCGAGATCGACGAGGATGGACGGGCCGCGCATCTCCGGATGGATCTCCTTCGGATCCAGCAAGTGAAACAGCACCACCTCGCTGCCATGAAAGCGCAGCGGCTCGATCGTCTTCACGATCGTCTCCGGAGAGGCATAGAAGTCCGAGATCACGAGTACGATCCCGCGCCGATGCAGGAACTCCTGGAAGTGTCCGAGCGGCTTGCTGAAGTCGGTTCTGGCACGTGGCTCAGCTTGTTCCAAGCCTGCAAGCAAGCGATAGAGCTGGCCCTGACGCGTCGATGGGCGGATGTAGTTTCGCACTTCGTCATCGAAGACGATCAGCCCGGCCGGGTCGCGCTGATGATGGATGGCCATGTAGCAGAGCGCGGCTGCCATGTAGCGTGCGTAGTCCATCTTCGTCACGGCATGCGAGGTGTACTTCATCGAGTTACTTGCATCGAGAAGGATCGTAAGCTGGCTGTTCGTCTCTCCGCGATACCGTTTGAGATAGGTCCTCTCGGTCCGCGCGAATAGGTTCCAGTCCACGTGCCGCAGATCGTCCCCCGGTGTATACGCCCGGTACTCCGCAAACTCCTGGCTGAAGCCGAAGTCCGGAGAGCGATGCAGCCCGGTCACGAACCCGTCCACAACCGTCTTCGCTATCAGGTCGAGACTGGAGATACCGGCGAGCACCGTGGGATCGAGAAAGCGCTGCAGCATTCCGTCTCCTCAGGATTCCTTCGGTGGTGGCAGATGAGCGATGAGCCGGCGAAGGATCTCGTCGGAGTCGATTCGTTCCGACTCGGCATGGAAGTTCAGCAGAATGCGATGGCGCAGAACAGGAATAGCAAGCGATGTAATGTCTTCGTAGGTCACGTGGTAGCGCTTCCGCGAGAGCGCTCGTGCCTTCGCGGCGAGGACGATGAACTGTGCGGCGCGAATACTTCCGCCGTAGTTCACGTATTTTTTTATGAAGTCCGGAGCGTTCTCGCTTTTATGCCGTGTCGCTCGTACAAGGTTGACGACATACCGTGCCAGCGAGTCTCCGATAGGCACCATGCGCACAAGCTGCTGGAATCCGAGTAACTCCTCCGCATTTGTAACTGCCACGACCTCAGGCGTCTTCGTGGCGGTCGTCAGGTCCACGACCTTCAACTCATCACTTGCGCTCAGGTAATCGAGGAGGGAGTTGAAGAGGAAGCGATCTAACTGCGCCTCGGGAAGGGGGTATGTCCCTTCGAGTTCGATCGGATTCTGCGTTGCCAGCACAAAGAACGGCGCGGGTAACTTATAGACATGCCCGCGTACGGTGCAGGAGCGTTCCTGCATGGCCTCGAGCATCGCAGCCTGCGTCTTGGGCGGCGTGCGGTTGATCTCATCCGCAAGCACAACGTTGCCGAAGATGGGACCCTGCACGAAGGTCCACTTGCGATGGCCCGTGGTGATGTCCTCATCGATGATGTCCGTGCCCGTAATGTCCGAAGGCATCAGGTCCGGCGTGAACTGGATGCGTTTGAAACTGAGCCCAAGCGTCTGCGCGATGGTTCGCACCATCAGCGTCTTCGCCGTGCCGGGCATGCCGGTGATCAGGCAGTGGCCGCCGACGAAGAGCGCGATCAGGATCTGGTCCAGCACGTCGTCCTGGCCCACGATCACCTGTCGCACCTGCGCCATGATGCTATCGCGCACAGTGTGGAAGCGCTCGATGCGCTGCTGCAGTTGAGCCGTATCCTGCTCGAGTCCGGTTACCATCTCCATCGAGTGTTTTCCTCTCGTTACTTCGGGCTATCGGTTGCGGTGCCTTGCTTCTTCGCTTCTAACTCGAGTAACAACTTCTGCGCCGGACGAAAGCCGGGAGCGACCTCAAGCGCCTCGAGCACATTCTCCTCGGCCTTGGCACGGTCGCCCTCTGCCATGTACGCCTGCGCAACGTTGTACTCTGCCGACGCGCGATCAAGCGGGCCAAGCGCGAGCACTGCGGAGTATTCCCGCACCGCACCAGGGTTGTTGCCAAGCCCAAGCCACAGGTCGCCGAGGTGGCGATGCATGGCTTCATCCTCGGGGTAAATGAAGTTCACGCGATCGAGAGTCGCCGCGGCCTCCTGCTTTTGTCCAAGATCCTCTTCGAGAGATGCGAGTTTCTTCAGCGCATCGGGGCTTTGGCCACCCATCTTCTCGTATGCCGTCAAGGTAGCCGTTGCGCCTTGCTTATCACCATCCGCTATCTGTGCCACCGCTAGCTGCTCATAAGCGTTTGCGTCGCCGATGTACTCGGGATAGAGCTTCATTGTTTGCGGAGCTTCGGCGATGACGTCCTTGTAGTCCTTGGCTTTTGATTTCTCCACGAGATCCTTCAACTGCGCGCGCCAGGTGTCGAAGTTCTTGACCGTAACTCCGGTGCGTTGGTCGAGCCACGTGCTGTACGCCTTATCGAACCCCCCAGGGGTTATCTGTAGATTTTCCTGAAGAGCCTCAGCCGTCGTCTTCCGCGCTGCAAAGGAGTGCACCATACCCATGAGCGCCGCATCGCCCCAACGCTGCTGGATGTAATCGCAGATTGTACCGGCCTGGAAGTATGAGACGATGACCTGCGTCGGATACTCCGGATAGATGAAGCCGCGATCCATGTCCGCAACTGGTAAGAGCTTCTTATCCCGTATAGCGGCTACGATCTCTGGTGTCAGCCGGTTGCTCCACTCGGGTGACGCCGCACCTTCCTCATGCACGGCAAGCCCCTCGGTAAACCAGCGTGGCACACGATGGTTTGTTGCCTGCAGGATGTAGACGTGGCTCATCTCGTGCCACAGCGTGCTCCCCCAGTTAAAGTCGCCCGGTTTGCGTCCTGACGGGCTATCCATTGCGACGACCTCGCCGAAGGTTACACCAAGCGCTCCAAGCCCCGGCATGCCCATCGTTCGCACAGCAAAGTCCTCGTGATCCGGATAGACCTCCAACTGCACCGGGTCCGGGAGCGTCACGCCGTACTTCTTCTGGTACGTCGCCATGGCCTTGTGTAACTCGGGTTCGAAGTAAGGCCGAAGAAGCTCGGCCTCCTTCTTGCGCAGCCGAAGAATGGTCGTGTCGTCCCGGTACGTTACGAAGCTGCTGTAGCTGTCGAGCAGCCGCAGGCTGTTCACCGTGGCGGCATCGCGTTGACCGTTGTTGAAGCAAAGCTCGAGCTGCTCTCGTGGTTCCTTCTCTTCGCCGAGCCGCATCAGGTTGATGCCTAACTGCTCATGAGCAGACCATAGCTTCGGATCAGCCTCGATGGCCTTCCGGTAGTACGCAACCCCATCCTTGTAGCGCCGGTTCAGCACAAGCTGACGCGCTACAAGCGCATAACCCTCGCCGTAAGATGGGTTCACGGCGCTTATCTTCGCAAACCAGGCATCCGGCGAGCGATCCGCGATCAACTCGACTGCCGCTCGCACTGCCATCGCGTCGAGCGCATCTCCCTGTGGGGCCAGCGCAATCGCCTTGTCGGCTTCGACAACCGCGTCCTGCGGTTTGGAGTCTGACAGCGCGAGATCTGCCAGAAGCTCATGCGCCTCGACCATCTTCGGATCGAGCGTCGCTGCTTTCGCCGCGTACTCGGCGGCCTTCCCGTCGAAATCCTCACTACGTACAAGCGCCAGCCCGTAGTAAGCCTGTGCGTTTGACGGGTCCTGCGCGAGCGCCTCGTGAAAGAGGTCGACCGAGTCCTTGTTATTGAACCGCTCGTGCAGCAAAAGTCCCCACCGCACGCGGTATAGAGGCTTGCTCGCCGGACTTGCCACCGCCGTGCGAAAAGCTTCATTTGCCTGATCGAACTGCCGGAGTCCCCAGAACCCCTCGGCCCTCAGGTAGGGGTCGTCACTTCGGCTCAAGGTCTCGAAGCACTTCGCCGCTTCGCCTGCATGACCGTGCTTGCGCAACACCCGGCAACTAGCCGGCGTGGCTGATTCGGCGACGCAGCAATCCGCGCTGGCCAAAGCCAGCAGCACTACCGCCGCAATGCCGAGCCGGTTCACTTATCCAACTCCCCCTGCAGCTTGGCCAACTGCACCAGAAGCACGGTCAGCTCCTGCTTATACTCACCCGGCTCCATGGCGGCTTTCTGGTACTTCAGTGCATCGATCTTCTGTTCCAGTTCTTCCTTCTTTTCCATCAACTCGCGCTTCGCGGGATCGTTCATGGCCGCTTGCGCCGCCCCGATGCGCACTACGGTCAAACTCGCCAGCAGCGCCCCTTCACGCGCGCCATCCACCGTTGTCCGGACGGCCTCTCCGCGTCCGGTGTCTTCGAAGACCGCATGCTCTGTCGCCAGCCGTTTCTGCGACTCATAGAACGCAGCCGTCTTCCTGTCCGCATACCGGTACGCCTCGATCGCCGACACCGACCCGCTCTTATCCAGATCGGCCGTCGGATCCCCAAGCGCCTCTGCCCAGTAGCGCGCAAAGACCGTCGCGTTCTTCTCCGTTCCAGACTTTGTCGCCGCGATCACCCCACGGCCCGGCCTCTCAAGCGCCGCCACCGCACCGCCACTGGCGCTCGTCGTATTCACGATCAGTTCCCGCCGCGCCGGGACTTTATCGCACATCGCAGCCAGCTCCGTGGCCGACACATCAGGACCCACCAGGTTGAACTTGTACTCCGTTCCGTCAAAGCTCCCGTGCCCGATCAGTGTCAGGATCAGGTCGTCTTCCACCTTCGCCTCCCGCGCCACTGTCGCCATCGTCTCGGTCAACTTTGCCCGCGTCGCCTGCTTCCCGGTCAGCGTGTAGACGTGTGCTCCGCTCGCTGTCCGAAACACCTTGTCCAGATCGTTCGCCGTAGCCGTGAACCTCTGCTCATAGTCCGGCTCGCCCCCAAGCCCCGCCACGGTGACGTAGAACGTCGAGGCCTGCGCCAGACCCGGCATCAGCAGAGCGAAGAGGAGCATCTTCACACGACACCCCACTTCCGCCGCAGAAGCCATTCGGTTGCGCCCAGCCCGAGCAGCGCCAGGAAGACAACCGGCATGTCCCAGAGCTCCTTCGTATCTCGCACCGAGATGCCCGCCTCCGAGTACGAGATCTCCCCGGGCAGCCTCCCTAACTCGTCGCGCTTCCAGTACCTTCCGCCAGTCTCCGCTGATAGCTTCTCCAGCAGTTCCCGGTTCTGTTCGGTATGAAAGTTCTCCGCCATGCCGTCGTTCCGCTCGAACGCAACGACATCCTTGCCGAGCTCTTCTTTCCCCCGACTCGCCGTGACTTCGGCCAGACACGCTCCGGCCTTTCCCGCCGTCCAGTTCGCCTCGAAGTTACCCGGAGCATTCGGTACCGGAGCCATCTCCACCACTGCTGAAGAACCGTCAGGGCCGTTGAAGTGCGCCGTCACCCGCGCGTCCCCTGCAGGCTCATAGTCTTTATCCCGCACTGTCGCCGTCAGCCGCACCGTGCCTTCGTCCTGCAGCTCTTGCGTCGCCGTCGTTGCCACGACACGCCCCGGAGACTCCGCCGACATCCACCGGAGGATCTGCCGCCAGAAAAGATCGTGCGCCGGATCCCCAAGCGTCGAACTCATCTGCCAGCGCCACGTTCCTGACGTCGCCATGAGCGCTGTGCGCCCGCGCCCGTAGTTCTGCGTCACCAGCAGAGGCATCGACCGCCCCGCACGCATCTCGGCCAGCACCGTCGCTCCCGGCTTCGGGCTGCCGGGATCCTCGTAGTCCGCGAGATACGGCAGCGTCTTCCATCGCGCTGCATTCTTCGCGGGATCATCGATCAGCCGCGTGATCGCGCTTGCCTCGCCCGCAGCGGTCAACTGCACCGTGGCCGGATCACGCCGAAACGTGCCCTTAGTGTTAGGGAGAAAGGTAGGCAGAAGGTCCGCTACGCTCGTCGCACCCCAGCCTCCGTCTGCAAGCGCGAAGCGGCCGCCGAGGAAGAGTACCCCGCCGCCACGCCGGTCTACAAACTCCCGCAACAACTCCTGCTGCGTCGGCGTGAAGTACTGTGCCTCGACCGACCCGATGATGATCGCCTGGTACCCGAACAGGTCCTCCGCTCTTGTCGGAAATCCGTCTGCCAGCTCCTTCGGGTCGCTGATTCCCTGGCGATAGATTTTGTTCTCCGTCGTCCGCAGCATGGAGACGACCTGCACCTCCGGATCGTCGTCCGCCGCTCGACGAATGAACTTGTACTCCCACCGGGGCTCACCCTCGACGTACAGGATCCGCCGCTTGTCCGTTGCGACGCTTAGCAGACGGGTCACCTGGTTGTTCGCCGTATTCTCCTCGCCGGGCATCAGGCCTACTGAGAAGGCTAGGGTCCTCGCTCCTGCCGATCCGGCATTGAAGAAGACGGTCTCGTTCTGTGTCGCCCCATCGCGGCCAAACGTCACCTCACGCGAGGCGAGCACCTTATCTCCATCTTTGACGGACAGCGTGCCCTTCGCTCCGGCGTACCCGCGCTGATGGAAGCTCACCGTGGCCGTCACGCGTGAGTTCAGCATTGCCCGCGAGGCCGCCGTCACATCCCCCATCTCGACATCGCGATCCATCCGCTCCCTGCCGAACCCGATCGTATGCACCGGGAGCCTCCGGTTCCTGAGCGCGCCGATCGTCTCCACGTCGATCCCTCCCGCGTTCTCCGAGCCATCGCTCAGCAGCACAACTGCTCCTACCGGCAGATCGCTCGTCTCCGCCGTCAACTGCTTCAGCCCGTCGCCGATATGCGTCGCCGCGGCTCCAGCCTTGATCTCGTCCGTCTTCGCCGCTCGCCGCAGCCCTCCGTCCAGCCGGTAAAGTCGCACCTGGAACCTCTTTCGCAGCCCATCCAGAACGCCTCCCTCAAGCTCTTTGATCGCCGAGGCCTCCCGTGTTGCGCCCGAATCGCCGTCCGCGATCGCCATGCTGCGCGAGTCGTCGACGACCACGGCAATCATGTTCTGCTGCGACTTCAACTCCGCAACCGTCATCGCCGGCTGCCACAGCAAAAGGAGCACAAGGGCAACAAGCGACGCCTGCAGACCCCAGATCACCCCGGCTCGCCACGTCTGCATCAGCGGCGAAGCTCCTGGCAGCTGGGCTCGAATCAGGACGCCCAGGCCAGCCGCGGCCGCTACCATCAGCACCAGTAGAAGCCATCCCGGCCACGCGCCAAGCAGGATGAACTTGCCTTTGGTAAACACCGGGATCGGGTACTTGAATAAGAAAGAAAACATTCGGGTAGAGCCGATCCCCCATATCAAACGACAACCGAACCGCGCCTGGCGATCAGTGCGTCATGCTGTAGACGACATAGTTCAAACCGACCCGAAACGCCATCGACGCGAACGTCTCCGGATAGTTCGGATCATCCGCCCACTCCCACGCGTCGCCAAGGTGCATGTTGTGGCAGATCGCGACCATGATCCTCCCCTTGTCGTCCCGTATCGCGCGCCATTTCGGCACATATCCATCCTTCTCGTAGGTCCGTCCGGTACGGATGTACTGCTCGCCGGGAACCTGGAAGCGATCGTCCATGTCGTAGAGGACGTGGAAGATCTCGTCCTTGTTCTCGAGGTCTTCGACTGGCCGGTCGGGAAATACCTGGCGCATGCCGTTCATGAAGTTTTCCCAGTCGGCCGAGCCGTGGAAGTCGTCCACCATCAGGAAGCCGCCCTTCAGCAGATACTCCCGCATGCGCTTCGCCTCTTCGTCCGTGAACGACCAGGTCTGGACCTGTACTGCATAGACCATCGGATAGTTGAAGATGTCATCCGAGTCGAGATTGACGACCTGCTCGGTTGTCCTGCCTTGGATCCGTGTCAGGCGGTTCAGCGCGATCAGGAACTGGCGGTCGGCTTTCGGATAGTCGCGGCGCCAGGTAGCCCAGTGGTAGAAGCCGTATCCGCTGCCTCCCATGCTCGACGCGTAGCTCAGGCGCGACCACGAGAACTCAGCTTTTTCCGTGCTTTGCGGCGTCTCGCGATCCCAGTCCGCCACCCGCTGCATCGCGAACAGACCTGTCCCAACCGCGAGAACCGACGTCGCGACGATCGTCTTCCGCAGGAGCTTCATGGACTGGTCCCTCCACACGCCGGAGCATAACAGATGAGCTTGTGTCCTTAGACGGAGCGCACTCCAGAGTTGTTGCAGAACGCTCGTGCGGCGGACGCGAAGTTGTTCATGCAGCCAAACACCAATCCGCCACCGGAAACGTCTCTTCAGGAGCGTGAGAGGATGTTAGCGTGCTTCGCACCTGCGGGGCGCGCAGGAGGGCCGGAGTCAGTGAAGCGGCGTGACTTTGTAAAGCTCGGTTCCGCCTCGGCCTTCGCCGCTACGTCTCGGCTTCCCGGCCAGATGCCTATGGGCGGCCCGGCTTCCCCGGCGCCGCCGGAGACTGGCAAGGCGGACGTTACCTTGCGGATTGCTCCTGTCACCGTCGAACTTGCTCCGGACCGGATTCTCTCGACCATCGGCTACAACGGGACCTCCCCTGGCCCAGTCCTGCGTATGCGCGAGGGGAAGCCTGTCACCGTCGACGTCATCAACGAGACCGACACGCCTGAGCTGGTCCACTGGCATGGCATGCTCATCCCAGCGGACGTCGATGGTGTCGAGGAGCAGGGAACACCCTTTGTGCCGCCGCAGGGGCGTAGACGCTACCAGTTCACTCCGAATCCCGCTGGGTCGCGGTGGTATCACTCGCATGCGATGGCCTACGCCGACCTGCACAAAGGCAGCTTTACCGGTCAGTTCGGCTTTGTCCACATCGACTCCGGGAGCGATCCCGGACAGTACGATCAGGAACTCTTCCTCGCCATCCGCGACTGGGAGCCCTTCTTTACCAGCAGCATGGAGGATGACGACGAGGAGGGGCAGAACGATCCTCAGCTCGAGAAGCCCGCCGTCCTTAATACCGATCCGAACGGCCTCGAGGTCAATTCCATGACCTACTCGATTAACGACAAGTCTCTTGGAGCCGGGGAGCCAATCCGGGTGAAGGAAGGTCAGCGTGTCCTGTTTCACCTTCTAAACGCCAGTGCGATCGAAAACCGTCGCATCGCGCTTGGTGGGCACAAGTTCAAAATCATCGCGCTTGATGGGAATCCCGTTCCGACGCCGCAGGTCGTCGAGACTGTCTTTCTCGGAGCGGGTGAGCGGGTCGACGCTGTCGTCGAGATGAACCAGCCGGGGGTGTGGGTGCTTGGGGCTCCCGAAGACGCCATTCGGACAGCCGGGCTGGGGGTGATTGTCGAATATGCCAATCAGCATCGGCAGCCTCAGTGGATCAAACCCTCATCGCTTCTGTGGGACTACACGCGATTCAGCGCCCCGGAAGGGAACCGGCCACCCCCCGATCAGACCATCGATATGATCTTCGAGAAGATCCCCGGAGGATCGGGCAAGTTCAACACCTTTCTTATCAATGGCAAACCTTACCCTCACGAGAACGAGTTCGTCCTGAAACAGGGTCTTCGCTACCGCCTCGTCTACCGCAACCGCACCGACGATGCGCACCCCATGCACCTGCACCGTCACCAGGTCGAGTTGGTTGAGATCAATGGAAAGAAGACGTACGGCATCGTCAAGGACACGGTCGTCGTGCCGTACTTTGGTCGCGCCGCGGTCGAGTTCGTCGCGAACCAGCCCGGCCTGTCACTCTTCCACTGCCACATCCAGCAGCACATGGACTATGGTTTCAAAGCACTCTTCCGGTACAAGGACATGTAGAAGGCTGTGGAGCCAGGCTTTTGCCGTTGGCGCTTCCGTGACTGCTGCCGTCGCCCTATGGCTTTGACTCCGAACGGACTCTGCTCTATCCCTTCAATGATGACTATCTGTCCGCGTCTGATAACGAGCTGAAAATCTTGTCAAGGGGGTAAATGGGATAACTCCATCATAACAAAAGAGATAGAAATGTCCTTTTAGTTATGGTGGGCAGTCTACAATTTAAGCAGTGAAGAAAAAGGCGAAGCGCCGTGCTGTCATCCGTGGCTAAGTCTTTTCTTTACTAATATTTGCGCCTAAGTCCTTTACTTAGTCTAATTTACGCGGACATCCTCCCCGTATATCGTTGCATGGAAAAGACTTGGACGCGGGCAATGGGGAGGGGGTGGCCTGGGAAGTGCGAAGCTGTAATCCAAACAAGGCTACGGAAAGCGCCCAGGTGTGAGCAATTCCCCGGATGGGGTATGGAAGGGTTACCTGCGGTTGTCGATAGTGCGGACGCTGATCCATGCCCGAAGGCTGGACAGAACACCCGGAGAGGCCCCTCGCATGATCTCGATTGTTGGCATTGTTGTCGTTATCGGCGCCGTTATCGGCGGATTTCTGATGGAGAAAGGACAGCTCGCCGTCCTGATTCAGCCGGCCGAACTGGTCACTATCGGGGGAGCGGCGCTCGGAACCCTTATCGTCGCGAACCCGATTTATATTCTCAAGGGCATCATCGCTGGCGTCATGGGCATTCTGAAAGGGTCGCCCTTCACCAAGCAGCGCTACACCGAAACGTTGAAGATGATGTTCGATCTGTTCGCCAAGGCGCGCAAAGAAGGCCTGGTCGCGATCGAAGCCGACGTCGAAGGTCCGGATAAGAGCACTATCTTCGCGGCCTATCCGAAGTTTCTGCACGACCACCACATTCGCGACTTCGTCTGTGACACGATGCGCATGGCGATTACGGGCGGTGTGCTCGCCTTCGATGTCGAGCAGATGATGGAGCTCGACATGGAAGTTCACCATCAGAGTACCGCTCTGCCGACCACCGCTTTGAACACCGTCGCCGATGCGCTTCCGGGTCTTGGAATCGTCGCCGCCGTCCTTGGAATCGTCGTCACGATGGGTGCGCTCGGTGGACCTCCCGAGGAAATCGGCCACAAGGTTGCCGCGGCTCTGGTTGGAACCTTCCTCGGAATTCTCCTGTGTTACGGAGTGCTCGGTCCGCTTGCCTCGATGATGAGCAAGCTGAACGACCAGGAGCACGCGTACTACCACATCCTCCGCGTGGTCATGATGGCCTTCATCAAGGGCACAACGCCGATCCTCGCGGTCGAACTTGCCCGCCGCGCCATTCCGGCCCACCTGCGCCCGAGCTTCCAGGAGGTCGAAAAGGCCTGCCGTGCGAAGGGTGCAGCAGTAGCAGCCTAGGAGGCATGACATGGCAGACGAACAACCGATCATCGTCATCAAGAAGGTCAGTGGTCACGGCGGACATCACGGCGGAGCCTGGAAGGTCGCCTACGCCGACTTCGTGACCGCGATGATGGCCCTCTTCATCGTGCTCTGGCTGCTGAGCTCCACCAACAAGCAGACCCAGGAGGAGATTGCCGGCTACTTCAACGATCCAAAGGGGACTGCCAGCAAGAAAGGCTCCGAGGGCAAGCCGCAGCCTAAAGAGCAGTCCAAAGAGAAGAAGGACGACATGGCCGCCCTCAAGGCGGACCTGATGAAGGCGATCGACAGCATCAACATGCTGAATAAGCTGAAGAAGCAGATCGAGATCTCGATTACGGAGGAAGGCCTCCGGATCGAGCTGATCGAGGACGAGAAGGGGACGTTTTTCCAGTCAGGAAGCGCGCAGCCAACGCCCGCTCTGGAGGAGTTGCTGAAGGTTCTCTCCGAGCAGTTGAAGAACCTGCCGAACAACATTTCGATCGAAGGGCATACCGACGCGCAGCCTTACTCGAGCAAGGGGCCGTACGGGAACTGGGAGCTTTCTACCGATCGCGCCAATGTCGCCAGGCGGTCAATGCAGAACGATGGCGTTCGTTTGAACCAGGTTTCGCAGGTGAGAGGTTTCGCCGACCAGCGCCTCCACACGCCGGATAAGCCGTTCGACGCCTCGAACCGCAGGATCTCGCTCGTCGTGCAGAACCTGCCGGTGCGGGAAAAGCCCAAGGAAATAGCCAAGGAAGGCGGGAAGGAAACACCCAAGGAAGGCGGAAAGGAAGCGCCGAAGGAGGGTAGCAAAGACGCACCAAAGGAGTCCGCAAAAGCGGACGGTACAAGTTCCAAGCCGGAAGCGGGAACTGCGCCGGAAGAAAAAGCCAAGGCGGAGAGTGGTGCACCGGCTGCCGAGAAGCCATCGATAAGTCTGATGGCGCGCGCGAAGGGCCTCTTCACCCGAACGAAGGCGCCAGCGCCCTCACCGGCGCCAGAGGGGAACCGGAGTGAGTAACTTCAGGAATGCACGCAGATCTTCGAGTTCCTGATCCGACTTCAAAACGAAACGAACGCGAGCCTCTCCAGAGCGGAACGACTCGACGTGAGCATCGACCTGGAAGCTTGTCTCTCCGTGGTAAAGGGTGAGCAAACCGTCCGCTCCAGCCGGAACGGGGCTCGAAAATGGACCACGCAGGCCCGACTCGCTGATATTAATGCAGGTTCCAATGATGACGGCCTCTCCGAGGATGAAGTCCATGGGGAGGTCCGTCTTGAATCGAGGGAGACGATAGAGGAAATTGCGCATAGGGAAAATTGTTTGGCTGGGCATGAGACGGCCCTGCGGCAACTTTATCCTAGCAGAGTCAGTCACCCGATTTGCTCTTCTCAATGGTACTTAAGTACCACGTCAAGCCCTTTCATTGCCAAAATGGGACTGCTATAAGGTAATCAAGGCCTGAGGAGAGCAGACATGCAGACAATGATGGCAGAACAAACCGGAACGCTGGCAAAGTTTTTCCCGATGATGAACCAGACGGGATTCCCCCCATTCGGGATGACGGAGACGACTCCCGCGGTTTCGTATCGTGTTCTGATCGTTGAAGGAAGTGCGTCGCTCGCCCGTCTGCTGGCAACCGGGCTGGCTTCGGAGTCGGTGTCGGCGGATGTCACACATGACATGGCCGAGGCGACGAGTCTATTGGAAATCAAGCCTTACCATCTTCTGATCCTCGACCTCGATCTGGCGGATATGGACGGAGCCGCCGTGCTGCAGAACCTGCGCTCACGCCGCCCTGACCTCCGGGTTCTCTCGCTGAGCGTGCGTGGCGGCGTGGAGGATCGCGTTCTGGCGCTCGACCAGGGTGCTGACGACTATCTGTTGAAGCCGTTTTCGCTCCTGGAGTTGATGGCGCGGGTGCGGGTTCTCCGGCGCCGTGCTGGATCGACGAGCCAGATGGTGGCCCAGCGGACGAGCAAGGTGACTCTGTGCGCGGACCAGTGCCGGGTGGAGCGTGACGGGCGCAGCATTGACCTGACGCCTCGGGAGTTCGCGCTGCTGGAGTACATGATGCAAAATCCGGGGAAGACCCTAACGCGGTCGATGCTGTCGCAAGAGGTCTGGAACATGCCGGCGGAGGCGAACACAAACATTGTGGACGTGTACATCAAGTACCTCCGCGATAAGCTCGACGAAGGGCACGATGAGAAGCTCATCCGCACTGTGCGCGGGATGGGGTATCTTTTCCAGGCGAACGCGTAAGCTGGTCCTGCTCACCGTAAACATTATCTCGAAAGGCACGCTGATACGGCGAAATGTTTGGGTATCGAGAAAACTGAAAGTGGAGAGTAAGATAGGCTAAACGTCTGATCCATGACCGTAATGCGCTGACGCGGTCCTGTGTGAGAAAGGAACCTCCGCATAACACTTTCAGATACCAGTATCAATACGCGTCGAAGGGAAGATAACGCGGCTGTCCACATTCTGCTGGTGAGCGGCAATACTTCTTTTCGCGAGGAGCTGCGCGGCCGGCTCGCCCCTCTTCGCTGGAATCTGACCGAAGCGAAGAGTGGGGCTGAAGCACTCGACCTGCTGCACGCTGATAAGGAAACCGGGGTCCTGCTCCTCGATCCCGTGTTGCCGGACTTGCTTCCCGCCGAGTTCTGCGGGCTGGTCCGTCAGCAGTTTCCTGGTATCGAAGTTCTAACGATGAACACGACGACCGGCCATCTGCTGGTTGGCAGCACCTCACCGACCCCCTTCGCTTCGAGACTCGCGGAACTGCTGTATCAGGGAACGACTTCGTCTCTTCCGGTAAAGCCGGTAGTCAAACCCACGACTTATGTTCGCAGTTCTACCGGGACTCCCGGCCTGCGGGGGATGGTTGGGAGTTCAGCCCCGATGCAGCACGCGTATGCGCTCACGCATATGGTGGCCGCGCGAGATACAACTGTGCTGGTTACGGGGGAGAGCGGAACGGGGAAGGATCTGATCGCCCAGGCTGTTCACATGATCAGCCCGCGGCAGAAAGCGCCGTTCATCGTTGTCAACTGCGCCGCGATTCCGGAGGCACTCCTGGAAGCCGAGCTGTTCGGCTATGCAAAAGGCGCGTTTACGGGGGCAATGCAGTCGCGGATTGGGCGCATTCACGCCGCGCATGGTGGAACCCTCTTTCTTGATGAAATTGGAGATATGCCTCTTTCTCTGCAGAGTAAGATTCTCCGCTTTGTCGAGCAGGGTGAAGTGCAGCGGCTTGGGAGCAATGACAACCTGAGGGTGGACGTCCGTGTCGTCGCGGCGACGAACGCGGAGTTACCGAACCTCGTCAAACAGAAGTTATTTCGCGAAGATCTGTACTATCGTCTGGCTGTCTTTCCGATCCGGCTTGCGCCGTTGCGGGAACGAGAGAATGACGTTACGGCACTCGCGCACTTCTTTGCGACCAAGTTCTGCCCCGGAGTTACGGTTACTCCTGAGGCTATCGAGGCGCTCTATAAACATGACTGGCCTGGGAATGTACGTGAGCTCAGGAACGTGATCGAGCGCGCCAGCATTATGGCGGGCACGGCGCGCGAGATCGCCGCTAAAGATATTCTGCTCTAGATAGCTATGGCCCTCAGCTTGCATCTTGTAACTGCAGATGCAGCCTCTCTCTCATCTCGAGCCAATAAATACCTCTGCCTGCGCCGGTCAGCCCGAGGTATTTCTCCTGGCAGACGCCTTCTCCGAGTTCATCTCGGCGTCGGCTCGCCTGGAGGCTTCCTACGCAACGCTGCAACAGGAAGTAACTCACCTCAGCCATGAACTGGCGGATCGCAACTCCGCGCTGAAGGCAAGCCTGGCAGAGAACCAGCGGGTTCATGGAGCGCTGCAACAGATCGTGGCTTCGATGCCTTGCGGTGTGTTAGTCGTGGAGGGTGACTGCTCCGTCTCGATGATCAATCCCGAAGGACGCCGGTTGCTGGATCTCGGTTCGGAAACGATCGACGACCTGGTCAGTATCTCGGTGAAGGCCGGTATCGATCTGGCGGGCTTTCTAACGCGTAACAGCAGTGCGGAAGACGAACAGGAGTTCTGCCGTACGTCTGGTGGCATGAAGCGCTGGCTCTCTGTTCATGACCGGCGACTCTTCAGCGACTCATACGGTCCAGAGCATCAGCAGACGATTCTGATCCTCCGGGACGTCACTCTTCATAAACAGGCGGAGCATGAGCGAGAGCGCGCACGGAAGGCGACGGCTCTTTCGGAAGTCGCGACGACACTCGCTCATGAAATTAGAAACCCTCTCGCCAGTCTCGAGCTCTTTGCGGGTCTGATCGCCGATGGGGGCGAGGATGCGGCGGAGTGGGTATCGCATTTACGTGCTGGAATCCGATCGCTGGGTGGCACCGTCAATAATGTTCTTAGTTTTCATGGCGTCGGATTCCCCTCGCTAGTGGCGCTGGACCTTTCCGAGGCGCTCCGCAGCAGCGTTGAATTCGTTCGGCCAATCGCGCAACAAGCTGGTGTCTCCCTGTTTTTCACTGCGGATCCTATCGTCAAAGTGCTGGGAAATTCCAGTGCGTTGCAGCAGGTTGTTCTCAACATTGTGTGTAACGCGATTCGGCACACACACAAGGGTGGCGCGGTCCGTGTCTCAGCCCGAGTGGACCGAGACAAAAATAATTACCTGAATAACTACGCCGTGATCGAGTTCGCGGATACTGGCGATGGAATTGCTCTAGAACATATCAACGAGATCTTTCGTCCCGGCTTCAGCGGCAGCGGCAACACCTCCGGGCTTGGCCTCGCGGTATGCGAGCAAATTGTAAGGCAGCACGAAGGCAAGATTCGTGTCGTCAGCGAAGTGAACGTCGGAACTACCTTTTTCGTGGAGATACCCGCCCTATGACATTCACGAACCCATCCTCGGTCCTTATCGTCGACGATGAGGCTGGAATACGTACTGCGCTCCGCGTCAGCTTTGCGCGGAACGGCTGGGCAGTTGAGACGGCCAGCGGAGTGAACGAAGCAACGCAACTTCTGGAGAACAAGGACTTCCAGCTCGTTGTCAGCGACATGCGTATGCCGGATGGTGATGGACTTGACGTCATGCGCTCCGCCAGGAAGATGTCGTCCAGCACGGCGGTGATTCTACTGACCGCCTTCGGGAACGTTCCGGACGCCGTGCAGGCCATGCGGAGCGGAGCGTTCGACTATCTCACCAAACCTGTATCTTTTGAGCAACTCGAAGAGGCCGCCTCACGGGTGATGCGGGCTAGTGCGGCCGCCCCTCGCGCGGATCACTCTGAGGCGAGGAGTATTGTTGGACGGGCACCGCAGTTATTGCGCTCGCTTGAGCGGGCAAGAGCAGCGGCGACGACGGATGCCGATGTCCTGGTGGAAGCAGAAAGTGGGACGGGGAAAGAGTTGCTTGCACGGTTTATCCATGACGCAAGCGACAGGAGCCGTAAGCCATTTATCGCAGTCAACTGCGCGGCGGTTCCTGAACACCTTCTTGAGAGCGAATTGTTTGGGCATGCGCGCGGTGCCTTCACGGGAGCTACGACCGCCAAAGCCGGGAAGTTCGAACTGGCCAATGGTGGCACGCTGCTACTCGATGAGATCGGTGACATGCCGCTGAACCTTCAGCCTAAGTTACTGCGCGCACTCCAAGAGCGTGAGTTCGAACGCCTTGGGGAGACGCGTTCGGTGAAGGTGGACATCCGCGTTATTGCAACGACCAACGTCAACCTGAGCGCGATGGTGGAGGAGGGCAAGTTCCGAAGTGACTTGTACTATCGGCTTGCAGTGATCCCGCTTACGCTTCCAGCATTGCGGGATCGAGCGGGGGACGTTGAGCTGCTCGCGCATTACTTCGTGGATAAGTTCTCAGCCAAAGGACGCGGTCCGGCCCAGCGGGTCAGTGAAGAATTTATCGAGAGGCTTAACGCTCACCATTGGCCTGGCAACGTGCGGGAGCTTGGTAACTTTATGCGACGCGTCTGCTCGCTTCATCCTGGGGTCGAGCTCGATGGTTCTTGCTTTGACCAAGAGTTCCAGGGACGTAGCAAGGTTGCTTCGGTTCCGGCCTCAGTTCCGATGTTCAATCCAGGAGCACCTATTCGTCAGCTTGAACGAGCCCACCTTGAAAGTACCTTGACGATGACCCAGGGGAATCGCACGCAAGCGGCTGAAATGCTGGGAATCAGCATCAGGACGATGCGTAATCGGATTCGCGAATACGGGCTCCCGCCCAGGAGGTATGCCTGAGATGGCAAGTTCCGGACTTATCCCATCCTCACTCGAGCGTTTTCTCGAAGTAGCCAGTGACCGGCAGCAGACCGTTGCTGCAAATATGGCGAACGTAGATACACCCGGGTATCACACGAAAGACGTCAACTTCAAGCAAGCTCTAGCAACCATTGGCAATGATGACGGTCAGGTGCAGCTCACGCCGACCGTGGTGAATGTCAAAGGCCTTCTGGAGCGGCCCGACGGAAACAATGTCAACCTTGACCGGGAAAGCCTGCTGCTAGCCCAGACACAACTGCAATACCAGATGGGCATTCAGTTAGTGAAGTCCAATTTTCATCAACTACTCAGCGCAATCAATGGGGGCAGCTAATCATGGGACCGTTCGACATTCTTTCCATCAGCGCCTCGGCACTCTCGGCGGAGCGGCAACGCTCCGAGGTGATCGCCGCTAACATGGCCAACGCCGAGACGACTCACACTGATGGCGGTGGCCCTTTCACTCGGAAAGAGGTCGTCTTCTCATCCGCGAGCAACGCTTCTTTTCACCTCGCGTTTGCCAGTGCCGGGCATACCACTGGCAAGACGCTTGGGTCCGTTCGCATCTCCCAAATCGTTGAAGATAAGACTCCACCGGTGATGCGGTATGAACCTGGGCACCCGGACGCGGACAAGGATGGCTATGTAGCCTATCCTGCGATCAATCCCGTTCAGGAGATGGTTGACCTGATGGGATCGACACGAGCTTATCAACTCAACGCTTCCGCAGTCACCGCCGCCAAGCAGATGATTCAGCAGTCGATCGACATCCTGAAGAGCTAACCAGCAAGAGGAGAGTTTCTTATGAGCATGAGTATTTCGGGTCTCGGTATCTCCAGCCCAATTACGACCGGAGCAGGCCCATTATCGTTTACCGAGCCGGACTCGTCGGGTAGTAATGGAGGCTTCGGGGATGTACTGAAGAATGCCATTTCCCAGGTCAGCAACCTCCAGGGGGGCGCTGAGCAACAGGTGAACACGCTTCTGCAAGGTGGTAGCAACGATATGAGCAAGGTGATGATCTCAGTCGAAAAGGCTGACGTCGCATTTCAGCTCATGATGCAGGTGCGCAACAAGATCGTGAGCGCCTACCAAGACATTGAAAAGATGCAGTTCTGAAGAACTACCCCAAGAGTTGATACCTTATGGCCGGATTCAATCAAATCACGACGCAGGCTAAGCAGTTCTGGTCTACCAGGACAGCGAACCAGCGTATCTTCCTTGGGGTCGGAGCGGCTGCGACGATAGGCTTGCTCGCTCTCTTCGCCAACCTCATGACGACGCCTGACTATAAGCCGCTCATGACGGGTCTCGAGTCGGCTGACGCGCAGGCTATCTCCGCGGAGCTCACCGCGAAGAAGATTCCGTTCCAGCTGAGCCCCGACGGCAAGAGCATCAATGTGCCGGCGGACCAAATCGACGCGGCTCGTCTTGATGTGGCTTCGACCCAGACGACGCATAGCGGACGGATGGGTTTCGAGATCTTCGACAAGGTGTCCTGGGGGCAGACTGAGTTTGATGAAAAGGTCAATTACCAGCGTGCATTGGAAGGAGAGCTTGAGCGTACGATCACGACACTCGGTGGGGTGAAGAGTGCCAGGGTTCACCTGGTCATGGCTACGGAATCTGTTTTCATTGACCGGGAACGGAGCGCGAAGGCTTCGGTAACGCTCAAGCTTGGGCGCGATGGACTATCTCGTGAAGAGACCATTTCGATTCAGCGTCTTGTCTCTGGGGCCGTCGATGGGCTCAAGCCCTCCGACGTCTCGATCATCGATGCGGATTCGAACGAGTCTCTCCGGGGTGCGAGCGATTCGTCTCCAGGGGAAGAGGGTGCTGAGCGGCAACTCAGTCAGCGGCTGATGGCGACACTCACTCCGGTAGTCGGTGCCGACCATCTGCGGGCCAGTGTGAACGTGGAATATGAGCTGGGTACGACAGAGGAGAGCCAGGATAAGTACGACCCTTCCGTAAGTGTCCCGCTCTCCGTCCAACGGTCTGATGAGCAGACCGGTCCTGGTGCAGGCGTAGGTGGGGTGCCGGGGACGACGAGCAATGTTCCCCAGAATAAGGCGAATGTACCACCTCCAGTCGGCGAGGATTCTTCGCAGACTTCAAAGACCGAGAACGCGACTTACGGAGTAAATAAGATTACTCGCCACACTCTTGAACCGGCTGGACGGATCAAGAGGATTACAGCGGCTTTGCTCGTCGATGACTCTGTCACTCGTAAGCTTGGAGCAAACGGCAAGTGGACGACGACACGTGTCAAGCGCTCCCCTCAAGAGCTGAAGCAGATCGAGATGCTTGCGCAGAGTGCGATCGGGCTGGACTCGAATCGGGGCGATGTGATCAGTGTTCAGAATCTCTCCTTCACGAGGCCGGATGATGTGGATGTACCGCCAGTGACAGCTCTTGACCGCGCTCGCAAAGGTGTCTCCGACAACGCGACCCTCGTCCGCTATGGCATGCTGTTTGCTCTCTTCGTCCTGGCGTACCTATTGATGATTCGTCCGGTCCAGAAGCGCGTACTTGGGGCGGCAGTGGCGCAGGCACCGGTCCAACCTATCCTCCCGGAGTCGGCTGCTCCGTTGCCCCTGCCGATAGCGTCAACGCCGACCGACGTGGCACGCACCCTGGCGCTGAAAGAGCAGCTTGTTCTGCAGGTAAAGTCTGAGCCGGCGAGCAGCGCCCGGGTCGTACAGGCCTGGTTGCGCGGGGAAACCGACTGAGGCGACGCAACTGGCGCCGCAGTAGCTCAGGCAGATAGCTAAGAACGCAGGTATCACCCCAGGGAGTAGATGAGCATGTCATTCAGCAGAGAGACTCAGCCAAGCAGCTCGGCCACACCAGTTGCGGGATTTCAGTATCGTCAAATGTCAGAAGATACGGCACCGCCGCCACCACCCAAAGTTGAGGTGAGAGAGCCAGGTATCCGACTTACGGAAGAAGTGTTGCGCAAGCGTCTGGATACCGCCCGCGCGGAAGGAGTCGCGGAGGCCGAGGCAAGGCTCAGGCACGGATATGAAGAGCAGATTCGGGCAGAGAGCCAGCGAATCACGCGAGCCATTGATGAGTTTGAGCGCAGCCGTAAGGAATATTTTTCGAAGGTTGAACTCGAAGTCGTCCAACTTGCTCTTGCGATCGCGGGCAAGATCCTCCACCGAGAGGCCCAGGTTGACCCACTGCTCGTTGCGGCTATCGTGCAGATAGCGCTTGGGCAGCTAAAAGAAGGATCTGTCGCCTCGATTCGTGTGCGGCCGGAGGATGGACAAAGGTGGCGAAGCCATTTTGCCTCGCAGGATTTCAAGCTCGACGTCTCCGTGGTGGAGGACAGGACGCTTCAGCCTGCCGATTGCATTCTGGAGACTGAGTTGGGAACAGTCAACTTCAGCCTTAATCTGCAACTCAAAGAGATCGAGCAGGGCTTCTTCGATGTGCTCGCGCAGAAACCTCAGGCCTAATGACGACACCGCTGGCTCCATATTTTAGCCAACTCAATCGCGCCAGCAGCCTTCGCTGGAGTGGCCGGGTTCTGCAGGTTGTCGGAAACCTTGTCGAGTCGGAAGGCCCATTCTGTTCCGTGGGCGACGCCTGTGAGATTATTTCCTCCGACGGCACCAGCTATGCGGGAGAGGTTGTCGGTTTCCGAGGGGCGACGATGCTCACCATGACCTTGCAGCTCCCGCAAGGTATCCGGTATGGGGACCGCATTGTTGCTTCGGGCGGGCGACCATCGATTCGTGTCGGGCCAGAGCTACTTGGCCGAGTAATCGATGGCACCGGCCAACCACTCGACTCACTCGGACCCTATAGCGGCCGATACAATATGACGGTCGATGGGTCTGCTCCCCTTCCTCTTGATCGTTTGCCGATTCGACAGGCGCTTGGTTGCGGCGTGCGCGCACTTGATGCTTTTGTCACGTGCGGCCTCGGACAACGGCTTGGGGTCTTTGGGGGCAGCGGTGTTGGGAAGAGTACGCTCCTGGGGATGATGGCCCGGGGTACACAGGCGGATCTTACGGTGATGGCGCTGATTGGCGAGCGCGGCCGTGAGGTTCAGGAGTTCTTAGAGGTTATCGGCGAAGAGGGAAGACGGCGCTCGATTCTTGTCGTTTCGACTTCCGATCAGTCGCCGCTTCTGAAGATGCGTGCCGCGCTTTCAGCGACTGCGATCGCGGAACACTTCGCGTCCCAGGGAAAGAATGTTTTGTTGGTGGTCGATTCCCTGACCCGCTTCGCAATGGCGCAGAGAGAGATCGGGCTCGCCGCAGGTGAGCCTCCAACAACCAAGGGATACACACCTTCGGTTTTGAATACTCTCGCTCGCTTGGTTGAAAGAGCTGGGAACTTCAACACGGGTAGCATTACCGCGTTCTATACGGTGCTGATGGAGGGAGATGACCAGCAGGATCCCGTTGCTGACACTGTACGGTCACTTCTCGATGGCCATATCATCCTCGACAGAAATCTAGCGCTACGCAATCACTATCCTCCGATTTCGATCTTAGATAGTTTGAGCCGACTTATGCCCTCGGTTGCCTCCGCGGAGCACATGGCTAAGAGCCGAGCATTGCGCATCCTACTCGCATCCTATGCGCGATCCGAGGATCTAATCCGGATTGGGGCATATCAGAAGGGGTTTGATTCAGTCCTGGATCGAGCCGTAGAGGTGCTTCCTGAAATCACGCAGTTCCTGCATCAAGGAGCTCTTGAAACCCCCACATTCGCCCAGGTTACAAAGCAACTAAGCGGGATACCGAGCTGACATGGCATTCCGCTTTACACTTGCGACCGTCCTTAGGCTCCGAGAGATTGCCGAAGAACGCGAAGAGCGCGCCCTTAGCCAGATTTTGAAAGAGATCGCGCAGGCTCACCAGAACCTTGCGGACATACAGGCGCGGCGCGTCAGGATTATTGCGCTACGCGAAGTGCAGTTGCGAGCTCGCATGTCAGCGGCGGAGATACATATCTCTCAAGGAGAGATCAAGGCGCTTGACCTTCGGGAGAAGGATGCCCAGGCGCATATCAGGAAGCTCGATGGGTTGCGTCAGCAACAAGTCAAGGTCTACGAGACAGAGCATCGCAAGAGGGAGCTACTGGCAGGCTTGCGAGAGCAGCAGCTTTATGCCTATCGCCGCGAACAGACTCGTCAGGAGCAGAACATGATGGATGATAATTTCTCGGCACGTAGAGCGCTTCGCTAGGCACTGTTTGCCTAGCGATACGGCAAGTCTTACCGTATAAGACTGCCGATTGAACATAGTCTTACTCCAGTACGGCGACTAACAATCTGTAGGTTGTTCATAACAAGAGAGGAATACGAACGTGAACTGTTCTGGAAGCTTTGGCACACAACATGCAACTACAGAAGGCGTGCAAGTCTCTTCCAAAATCGTGAGCAGTGTTCCTGCGGAGAATGTGAAGCTCGCCTCCACATCCGTGAGCTCCAATGGTTTCAAGGATGCCTTCTCCGCAGCGTCTGATGCTGCAAGTGCTCACAAGGCCCAGGGCGGCACAAAGCAAGCGGACGAGAAGAAGGGCACGAGAGAAAAGCAGTCTGCTCAGGATCCCTCAGCTCCTGTCGTGTCCACGCCCGAGACGAAGACCTCAGTACCGGTGACAGTGGCAGTTGTGGTGCCTCCGACTGCGCCGGTGCCTTCAGGGGCAGGTGATGGCGGCAGCCAAGATCTCACATCTCTTGATACAAGAGATAACGGGGCTGTGACTCTTCCTTCTGCGAAGAACGCGGGCGATTCTAACGGGGGCGTTGGACAAGAGAGCGATGCGGCGACGGGTACAGACTTGTTGGATGGTGATGTGCCGGCGGGTACCGCGACAACTGCTCCGAGCGAAGGCGCAACTTCGAATGCGGCCGATGGAAACGGAGCTCTCGGTTCGAAGCAGAAAGCTGAGATAGCCGGAATGACAGCCTTACCGTCCCCTTTAGACTCTTCCGTGGAGGCTGGTGATGGTGCCGCGACGATCGCTAAATCGCGGGCTGCGGTCGAAGACGATCAGGCCAAGAGCGTCAATTCAGCCCAGCCTGATGCCGCGAGTCAGAGCGCGGTGCTCGCGAATGCTCTGCTGCCTGCGGCTAACTCTCAGCCGTTGGCTGCCGCGAATCAGGCAAAGGTAGAGGCCGCCCAGAATGGATCTAGTGTTGACAATGCATTAGCTTCTTCCGGTGGGCTGAAGAGCGGCGGTTCGAAGCAACTGTCGGCTTCGGGCAAAGATCGCGCAGCCGTATCGGATGCCAAGACCAAAGGGAAGTCAGAGGATGAAGGGATGCAGACGTCCAGTCAAGAGACAGACGCATCCTTCGCAGCGAAGATTCCTGCCGTAGTTGCCGTCATCGACCACCAGCCGGCGGGTTTGCATACCGGGAACGCTGGTGGAGATGCCGCGCAGCAGGCTGTGCAGGCGGCGACCGCTAATGCGACCCCGTCAAACGCGTTAGCGTCGGAAAGCACCGCCTCGAACGCGACTGGTGCCGCACAGACCGCGGTCCCCGCGCAAGCCGCGAGCGCGACGGCGGCGCAAGAGTTGCCTACGTTGAACAGCGCACACCTTATCCAGTCGATGGGGCAATCCGAGATGAAGCTCGGTATGCATTCGGCGGAGTTTGGTTCCATTTCCATTAACACTTCACTCACACATCAGGCGCTCTCTGCCCAGATTTCGATATCTCACTCTGCTCTTGGCCAGGCCCTCGCGATGCATCTTCCCTCGATCGAACAGAAGCTGGGTAGCGCTTATGGTCTTCAAGCGAGGGTTGAGGTCAAGGATTCCAGCGGGACGTCGGCCGGGGACTCAGGAAGGCAGTCAGAGAATGGCCGCCAGTCGCAAACCAGCGGCTCCTCCAGGAATTCTTCGATCGCAGGAATCGGGATGGCAGCTGCCCCGGCAACCACGACAACATCTCTACTCGCCAAGTCTTCGCGGTTAGACATACGAATTTAGAAATCTCTATCAGGAGGAACCATGTCCGTTTCTGGAGTAACAGCAACTACACCCGCATCGATACTCGATATCGTCAGCGCGAGCAAGGCAAAGGCCGCTAAAGCGAAGGCCAACGCTACCACCGGCTCGAGCACATCGAGCACGTCAAGCACTTCCGGTCTTGATGGAACGACGACCGGTACGACGTTCCTTAATCTACTAGTCAAGGAGTTGCAGAATCAGGATCCGACCTCTCCCATGGACTCCACCGCCATGGTGGGTCAGATGATCTCGCTCAACCAGCTTGATCAGTTGATCAGCATCAACCAAAACCTGACCACGGCGACGACTTCCACCACAACTTCCGGCACGACTACCGGACACGTAAGCTCGTCGGCAGAGGTCGCGGCCCGCAATGAACTTATGAATGGCGGGTCGGCCTCAAGCAACGCCCAAGCCTTAGGCTTGTCGTCCAGCGATCCGAATTCCACCCTCGACTTTTCAGCTCTTAACACCCCTTACGGAGGCAAGTAATGTCATTTTTCGGTGTTCCCCTTTCAGGTCTCGTCGCCAGCCAGGATCAACTCCAGGCTGTTTCCAATAATCTTGCCAACCTCGATACGGTCGGTTTCAAAGATCAGACCGTTTCTTTCAGCGATCTTTTCGCGCAGAGCAGCCTTACCAACGCGACCAATGATCCCATCGAAGCGGGTCTTGGCGTGAAGGCTTCGCAGACGACGTCAGATTTCACCGACGGCGCTACGGATGCGACGGGGATCTCCTCCAACATGGCGCTCTCTGGGAATGGATTCTTTGTCGTGCAGGCCGCTGACGGCACGACCTCGTATACCCGTGCTGGCGACTTCACGGCGAACAAGGCTGGCGAGCTCACCACCGCGAACGGCGAGAGTGTAATGGGATACCCGGCTGTGAACGGAGTTATCTCGACAACTGGCACGCTGCAGCCTCTCCAGATCGCTGTCGGTTCCGTGGTTCCCGCGAGCGCGACCTCGACCTTCGAGTTGACCACGAACCTCAATTCGACCGCGGCGACCGGCACAACTTTCGCGAGCACCACGCCTGTTTACGATTCGCTTGGAGCCTCGCACGTCCTGACAGTCAACTACACGAAGACTGGAACAAACACCTGGAGCTACTCGGTCAACATGCCCACCGCCGACACCGGTGCCGCATCCTCACAGGTTGCGTCCGGGAACCTGGTTTTCGATAGCTCTGGAAACCTGACCTCCCCGACGAGCGGCAGCGTCGCCGTAAGCGTCCCGACATTTGCCAATGGGGCAGCTTCCATGAGCCTCACGTGGGATTTGAAGGATGAAGCCGGAAACTCAAGCATCACGCAGACCGACCTCGCCAGCGCCACCAGCGCCACGAGCCAGAATGGAAAATCCAGCGGCACGCTCACCAGTTACGCGGTCGCAACCGATGGAACGATCAATGGCACCTACTCGAACGGACAGGTGACGGCCCTGGGGCAGGTTGTTGTGGCCACGTTCTCCAATACGCAGGGTCTACTGCGCACAGGAAACAATGACTACCAAATGACCGCCGGATCGGGGACACCCCTCGTTGGAGTAGCCGGCACGGGCGGTCGGGGAGTGATCACGGGCGGGTCCGTCGAGGCGTCGAACGTGGACGTCGCGGCTGAATTCTCCAAGATGATCGTCGCGCAGCAGGCCTACCAGGCGAATGCGAAGACAGTTACGACCCTGAATCAGATTTCCCAGGCCACGATTCAGATGATCACTGGCTAGTCCAGGTGACTCCTGCATTATGAGCGAGTGATGAGAGCCTGCCGTTCTCGCCGTCGCCGGAGAACGGCCGGCTCTTTCTCACCCACCCTCATCGCAGTAACGTCAGACCGCCTCCGAATGCTGCAAGACCGGTGTGCGAGTGTGGCACGTTTTGTTTTCATAGCTTTAGAAGCTCACCCCCGCCCGAGCTTGTTTGGCCCCCCGCTTGCATTGATGACAGTGCCGGACCGATGACCATGTTGCGATCGCTGCAGACCGCGGATGGCTCGGAAGGTATTTCCTTGCCGATGTCGGCATGAGGGGCACTCTTGGTAAGCACAACACCAGCTACGAAGCAAACGAAGTCGCCTGCCACTTCTTCAGCGCCCAAGGAAGCGAACCCGGGAGATGTCCTTCCATGGCTTCCTTGCACCCTGGCGCTTGAAGTAACAGTTCAGGGGTTCACCGTGGGATCTCTGCTCAAGCTGGCGGAAGGTTCCCTCGTACAGACGACCTGCCACCAGAGCACAGATATTCCCCTGCACGTGAACGGCATCCTGATGGCGTGGACTGAGTTCGAGGTTGTAGGAGAGCGTCTCGCTGCCCGCATCACGGATCTCGTATGATAGGCGCGAACACCGTCGAGAAGACGGTTCCTCAAAGGATGCGTCCTCAGCAAACCTTAGGAGTGCTGCGAGCCCTCGCATCCGCCTGGAAATGGTTGGAGCAGAAGCGCGTTCAGCAGAGCACGATGCGTCGGCTGCGTATCTCAGAGACGATCTCGCTCGGCGAGAAGCGCTCCATCTGGATCATTCAGGTCGACGGGAAAGACTATCTCGTTGGTGGATCTGCCGGAAGTGTGGCTCTTCTTTCCGCGCTTGATAAGCAGCCGAGCTTCAGGGACACCCTCGATCAGCAGGTATTATCGACGACGGAGCAGGCATGAAGCTTCGTCTCCTTACAGCCTCTCTCCTTTTTACCGGGTTCTTGTTCCCGGCGACAGCCAGCGCTGCATCTCTTTCCGGGGGATCGCAAGTTCACCTTATAAGTCCGATGCTTAGTGCGATCCTGGTCGCTCCGGGAGCCTCGGCGAATGCGAACGGACTTCAGATACAAGGCCTGGGCGGCGCTTCGGCACCCTGGACGGTTGTCGTTCTCCTGACCTTCCTCTCGCTGATTCCTTCGCTCCTGCTTTGCGTCACTCCCTTCGCAAGGTTGCTGATTGTCTTTCACTTTTTGCGCCAGGCGCTTGGGCTGCAGACCACGCCTTCGAACCAGACGCTGATCGGTCTGTCGATGATTCTGACGTTCTTCCTGATGCAGCCCGTCGGTGCGGTTGTTTACGATACCGCTGTCGTGCCGCTCGAGGCTGGTCAGATCACGCCGCTTGAGGCCTTGAACCGTGCGGGCGTTCCACTCAGGCAGTTCATGGCGCATTATGTTCGCGACAAGGACGTTGCGCTCTTTCTCGATCTCGCGAAGGAACCACGACCGAATAACATCAAGGATCTCTCCTTTCGCGTAATGCTGCCTTCCTATATCTTGTCCGAGTTGAAGGCTGGTTTTCAGATCGGCACTGTTCTCTTTCTTCCCTTTCTTATCGTGGACATGGTCGTCGCATCCATTACTACATCGGTGGGTATGATGCAGCTCCCGCCGGTTGTTATCTCCACGCCGCTGAAGCTGCTTCTGTTCCTGATGGTGGATGGGTGGCATCTACTTATCGGCGCTTTGATGAGGAGTTTCAACTAATGGGTACAGATGCCGTAGTCGCGCTAGGGCGGTCGATGCTGATGGAGGTAATCATCCTCACGGCTCCAATCCTCCTGATCGCTATCGCTGTTAGCCTTGTCGTCAATATTGCGCAAGTCCTGACGTCTCTTCAGGATCAAACCCTTTCAACTGTTCCCAGACTGCTTGCGACAGGGACCGCACTCTTCATCTTGATGCCCTGGATGTGGCGTCACCTGAGCACGTACACGGTTCAGCTTCTGAGCGACTTCCATAGGGTGTTGGAGTAATGCAGATACCCTTTGGAGATGTAATCGAGGCACTGCTCGCGATCGGAGTCCGTATCTCCGGACTGATGCTCTTCGCGCCGTTTCTCGGAAGCGTTGTGATCCCGGCTCGGATCAAGGCTGCCCTCACGCTCGCGTTGACCTTCCTCATGTATCCGATGATCTCGAAGACACTGCCGCCGCAGCCGCTGAGCGAGTGGCCGTTACTTGTGTTCCGGGAGTTGCTAGTTGGCGTTGCGATTGGGATTGCGACGTCGATCGTGTTCGAAGCGGTCCAGATGGCGGGACAGGTATTAAGCATTCAGATGGGGTATTCGCTGGTGAACATCCTGGATCCGAACACGCAGGTCGATACCACAGTGGTCGCGATGTTTCATCAGTCGATTGCCATGCTCATCTTCCTGCGTCTCGATGTTCATCTCTGGTTACTGCGCGCAATTGGAAATAGTTTCGGATATCTACCGCCCGGTGCCGCACAACTTACCCGTCCTTTCACTCTCAGTCTGATTGGGGCGGGAGCGATGATTCTTTCGATAGGAGTGCAGATAGCGGCACCGGTCCTTTCTGCGACCTTGTTGACCGATATAGTGCTTGGTCTTCTTGGCAAGGCGTCGCCACAACTCCCGCTGATGGTTCTTGGCCCGGCGGTGAAGAGCTTGCTCGGTCTGACGATCCTGTTCACCTCACTCAAGTACTGGCCGGATATGTTCCGGTCGCTTTTTCTCAACTCGATGGGCTATGCCGATCGGCTGATGCACCTGGCTCGATAAGGAACAATGGCGGATTCGAATAAAACAGAACAGGCTACACCCAAACGGCGCGAAAAAGCGCGGGAGCAGGGCCAGGTCGCACGCTCCCGTGAGCTCCCGAGCGTGTTGGCCATTGCTGGGGCGATTGGTTCGCTATGCCTGATGTCGCATGACGCAGCGACACATTGGACGACGTTCTATCGGAACATGTTGAATACTGCTGCAACAGGCAGCCTCGACAGCAACGGCCCTATCTTCTTCTGGAGTGCCGTCGAAGTGTTTCGGTGGGTTCTGCCTGTGCTTTCCGCTTCGCTCTTATTATCCGTAGCCGCAGGCGCGGCGCAAGGCGGAATCAGCTTTTCTCCCGAAGCGATGCAGCTTAAGTTCGAGCGCTTCAATCCCGCGAGCAAGGTGGGCCAGATCTTCTCGTTGACAGGTCTCAGCGGGATCTTGAAGTCTCTGCTGCCGTTCTCGGCGATCGCATGGATCGGAGAGAGTTGCATCCGGTCACATTGGGGACTTCTAGTTAGGGCCTCGTCCTTCGGACTTCGCGAACTTACGAGCACGCTCGGAAGCATGATCTTCGAAGTAGGTTGGAAGGCAAGCCTCGTGCTCGTTGCGTGGTCGGGTGTCGATTACCTGATGACCTGGATGAAGATGGAAAGCGACCTCAAGATGACGAAGGAAGAGGTGCGTGAGGAGTCGAAGCAGAACGATGGCAACCCCTTGATCAAAGGCAGGATCCGTCGGCTTCAGCGCCGTATGCGGAAGAAGCAGGCGCTCGCCGCAGCAGCAACTGCAACCGTCATCGTTACAAACCCGACCCACTACGCGGTTGCTCTCCGGTATACCCCGGATATGGCAGCACCACTTGTTGTATCCAAGGGGCAGAATCTTTTGGCCCAACAGATCAAGGCATTGGGTGCGGAACATGCAATCCCGATCCTCGAAAACAAGCCCCTGGCACAGGCACTCTACAAGACCGTGGAAGTGGGAGAGGCCATCCCGTCCACGCTCTACCAGGCAGTCGCGGACATCCTGGTGATCGTCTTCCGTGCTCAGGCTGAAGTGAGAAAGCAGGAGGCTATGCGCCGTAATCGCAACGCCTCCGGAGAGTTGGTCCAGTAATGGCGGCGCCAAAGACAGTAACGAAGAGCAACGGATTCCTTAAGATGCTCGGTGCGTCCGGCGAGTGGGTCGTACCCGTGGCTGCGGTTGCCATGGTTTTTGTCATGCTCGTCCCGATGCCCAGTTTTCTCCTCGATCTGATGCTGACGGTGAGCATCACGGCGTCAGTGTTGGTCCTGCTGACTGCTGTTCAGATCT